>NZ_FMAH01000057.1 GCF_900094545.1 Martinezella miluonensis | reverse complement strand
GTGGTGTTGCACCACATGCTTCGAGATGGGACCGACTTCATTCCTCGCAAGGCAGCGCCAGCCATGGCCGCTTGAGTAGGAAGAAAGCATAGACAGACTTCGGGGGCACTGCCATCAGCCCTCTGAGCAAGGTCCCTTCGCCGGGACGATGGATGGGTTAGGCCGCAACCGCTCACGCAGCACTCAAATGACTGCGCATCTTTAGATTGGCCAGCCGGTCCTCAGCAGACCCCATACAGCAGCGGCCCCAGCGTCGACTGCGGACAGAAGCAAGCACTCGGCGAGGGATTAAGCTCAAAAGGGATTGACTCAATGCCCGTTACAGAAGAGCGGTTCAGCTCTTCATGGAATCTCTGAACCGCTCTGTCTTATTGTTTTTACACAATTCCGGACGGAATACCGCTGCGCACTTTTCCTGGAATTGCTCTAACGGCTGCAGCCAATAGGAATTGAAATCGATGAGTAAGAAAGACCTGGGCCTGCTCCTGTTGATCGTCGTCGTCGGCATTGTCGTGACGATCATCAACCCGCGCTTCCTTTTGCCGATCAATCTGGCCAATACGTCCAATCTCATCGGCCTTTTCGGGATATTGTCGATCGGGCAGGCCTTCGTCATCATCACCGGCGGTATCGAACTGTCAGTCGGTTCGCTGGTCGCTTTGCTCGGCGTCCTGTTCATCGACTTCATCGCTGTCCAGAACATGCCCTGGGCCGTGGCATTGCCCTTGATCCTGATCCTCGGCGGCGTCCTCGGTGCCATCCACGGCTGGCTGATTACGCGGCTCAATCTTCAGCCCTTCGTCGTCACGCTTTGCGGCCTGCTGATCTATCGCGGCGCCGCACGCTTCTACACGGCGGACGGCACTGCCGGCTTCGCCTTCGGCCAGAACTTCCCTTCCTTGGAATTTCTGACCGCAGGCCGCTTCTACGGTGTGCCGAACACCTTCATAGCGCTTGTAATCATCGCAGCCATCATGTGGATCGTCCTTCATCGCTCTGTCTACGGACGCTATCTCTACGCCATCGGCAAAAATGAGGAAGCCGCCAAATATTCCGGCATCCGCACCTCGAAGATGGTGATGATTTCCTATGTCATATGCGGTGTATTGACGGCACTTTCTGCGATCTATTTCGCGATGTACACACGTTCGATCTCGCCGGCGAGCCATGGGCAGTTCTATGAACTCTATGCCATCGCCGCTGCTGTGCTCGGCGGCTTTTCGCTACGCGGCGGCGAAGGATCCCTGATCGGCGTGGTACTGGGCACGATCCTGCTGCAGGAATTGCAGAATCTCGTGAATCTCCTCGGCATCCCCTCCTCACTCAACTTCGCCGTCATGGGTGGGGTCATCCTGATCGGCGTGCTGATCGATCAACAGTGGAGCGCAATCCGCGCGCAACGGCGCTTGCTGTCCGCCGCCCGTCAGGTGGACGTAAGACAGCCCGCTGAATAGGGCATGTCATCGCGGCAACGTCGCACCGCTGCACCGAAGGCTGATATCATCGAACGGGGGTGACCTACCGCGTCAGGTAGCGGCCAGCTTCTGACCCAAGCTTCGCCTCGACCTCGTCGCCACCAACTACCCAGCGACGGTGTCCTCCAAGGCCAGGGCCGCCGTCAGCAACCGCTCATCCTGGTCCTTCGGAGCCGACAGCAGGAACCCGACCGGCATGCCGGCGCTGCCCTTGCCGCAAGGCAGCGACACGCCGCACCAGTCGAGGAAGTTGCCGATCAGGGTATTTCGCAACGTCTTGAAGTTGACCTTCACGAACAGCTCGTCATCCGCCTCCAAGGGGCCAAGCGCCGGCGCGACATGGGCAACAGAGGGATAGGCGATAAGCTCATTCGGCCCGAGCGTGCTTGCCGCGTCCTTGATCAGTTGCTCGCGGACCTTCAGTATTTCGAGATAGCCGACCAGCGTGATCTTTTCGCCGAGACGCGTGCGGGCGACGACACGCCGATCCATGGATTCGGCTTCCGGGCCGGCCAATCGGCAATGGTGAAGGGCAAAAGCCTCGGCGGTCACCAGAGGCCCATGTTCTGCCATCACTTGGAAGAGCGCGTCGAAAGCTGGAAAAGCCGCACGTCGCACCTTGACGCCGGCAGCGCTCAGCCATGCGAGCGCCGCCTCGAAAGCCCGGATCACGCCCTCTTCAGCATCGTCCATGACAACAGTGGTCGGCACCACAAGCGAAAGCCCGGTGGGGACCGTGCGGATGATATCCGGCGCTGTGCGCCCACGCATCGCCGCGTCGATCCAAATGGCGTCCTGAACGGTACGGCTAAGCGGCCCAAGTGAATCGAGGCTGGTTGCCAAGGGAAAGACCCCCGCCATACTGTAGCGACCGCGACGGCGGAACCGGAGGAGGACCCTCCGGGTATCCGCGGCACATCCAAGGCCATCGGATTGAGCGGTGTGCCGTAATGTGGATTGAGGCCGAGGCCGGAAAAGGCAAATTCGCTCATATTGACCCGGCCGATGGCAATCATGCCCGCAGCCTTCAGCGCCTTGACCACATCCGCATCCTCTTGCGCGGGCGCCGCATCCGCGAGCACGACCGATCCAGCCGTCGTCGGCAGGCCGGCGATGTCGAAGAGGTCCTTCCAGGCGATGGGTATGCCGTCGACCAGTCCGCGAGAACGCCCTTCCCGCAGTCGCTTTGACGATGCGACCGCTTCCTCTTTCGCGCGTTCCGCAAGCAATTTCGTGAAAATCGCCTGATCCTTGTGCGAACGGATCGCATCCAGGCTTTCCTCGATCAGCGTGACCGGATCGAGGCTACCGGACTGGATCTGGGCCGACAGCTGCGCGATCGACTTGCCGAGATATGTCTGTGTCATAAAACCGGTTCTCTCCCGCCAGCGACGAATTGCGCCCAGCGAAGTTTCGAAATCAATGCGCGGGAGCCGGCTCGGCTTCCGACACCTTCCGCTTGTGGTGATCGGCGGCGAGCAACATGTAGACCGCAGGCACGACAAAGAGCGTGAACAAAGTACCGATGGCAAGCCCTGTCGCAATTACCAGGCCCATATTGAAGCGGGATGCCGCACCGGCACCGGTCGCCAGGATCAACGGTATCACACCGAGAACCATAGCCCCTGTCGTCATCAGGATCGGGCGCAGCCGGATACTGCAGGCGCCCTCGATCGCTTCGCGCTTGGACTTCCCCCCTGCCTGCAGCGTGTTTGCCACTTCGACGATCAGGATGCCATGCTTGCTGATCAGCCCCATCAGCGTTACCAAGCCGACCTGGGTGTAGATATTCATCGTTGCCCCGCCGATGCCAAGGCTGATGAAGGCGAGCGCGCCTGCAATCGACATGGGCACCGACACGAGAATGATCAGCGGGTCGCGGAAACTGTTGAACTGTGCCGAGAGCGCCAGAAAAACAATGATCAGCGCCAGACCAAACGTGGTGGCCATGCCGCTGGATTCCTGTTCGAACTGGCGGGACTGGCCGCCATAGTCGACCGAATATCCCTGTGGCAGCGTGCGCGCAGCAATCGACTTGAGGGTATCAAGAGCATCGCCGACGGCAACACCCGGCGCCGGAACGCCCGCGATGGTGGCGGAGTTCAATTGCTGGAAATGCGCAACCGAGCGCGGCGTTGCCTCAAGCTTTGCCGTCGCGATCGCCGAAAGCGGGATCTTCGAGCCGTTCACGCTCGCGATCGGATAATTCATGATCTGATCGATGGTCTGGCGCGCGCGCTGCTCCACCTGCGGGATAACCTGGTAGGAGCGGTTGTCGATACTGAAATAGTTGACGTAACCGCCACCCAACATGGAGGCGAGCGCCGCACCAACATTGTTCATGGACAGGCCAAGCGCCGAAGCTTTGCTGCGGTCGATCTGGATCGAATATTGCGGATTGTCGATATTGAGATCTTTTATCACGAAGATGAACATGCCGGACTTTTGCGCTTCCTGCAGGAAAGTGTTGGACACTTCGTTGAGCTGTTGGAAGCTGCCGGTGCTGCCGATGGCGAATTGCACCGGCAGGCCGCTGGCGCCCGGCAGCGGCGGTATCTGGAAGACCACCGCCTGGCCGCCGGCAATTTTCGCCAAGTCGGCCTGCACCAAGGGCTGAAGATCATTCGCCGTTCTCTTGCGCTGATCCCACGGCTTCAGCACCATGCCCTCGAAGGACGTGCCTGGCGCCTCGACCTGCAGGTTCTTGTCGGTTTCCGGGAAGCTGCGGAAGATCTTGGTAACCTGGTCGGAATTGAGAAGCTTCTGCTGAAGCGTCGCGTTGGGCGGGTTGGTCACCTGCGCGCCGAGGAAGCCCTGATCCTCGTTCGGAGCTAGCTCATTTTTTGCGCTCGTATAGAGGAAATAGATGCTGCCGAGGACGATCGCGGCGAAGACCACCGTCACCGCCACCGTGTTCAGGCTGCCATGCAGCATCCAAACATAGGGCCGATGGATCTCCGAGAAGCGGCGGTCGATGAAATCGGATATCCGTTCCTCCCAGCCGCGACGGTCCGTCAGATGCGGCTTGAGGATGCGCGAGCACATCATCGGCGTCAGGGTCAGCGCGATGATCATGGAGACGGTGACAGCGCCCACCAGCGTAAAGGCGAACTCGGTGAAAAGCGCACCCGTGAGACCGCCTTGGAAGCCGATCGGTACATAGACAGCGACCAGCACGACGGTCATCGCCAGGATCGGCCCGACCAATTCATGCGCGGCCGCCAATGCTGCCTGCATGGGTGCGGCCCCTTCTTCAATATGACGGTTGACGTTCTCCACGACGATGATGGCGTCGTCGACCACAAGGCCGATGGCCAGCACCAAGGCGAGCAATGTCAGAAGGTTTATCGAGAATCCGAAGATCAGCATCATCGCGAAGGTGCCGACCAGCGATAGCGGTATGGCGACGATGGGAATGGCGACCGAACGCGGCGAACCGAGGAATGCGAACACCACGAAAATGACGATCGCCAGAGCTTCGGCCAGGCTCTTTACCACTTCGTCGATCGACTTGGTAACGAAGGTGCTGGAATCGTAGACGATGTAGCCCTCAAGCCCCTGTGGCAGCTGCGCCTGAATTTCCGGGAACACCGCACGCACGCCCGCAATCACATCGAGCAGGTTTGCCGTGGGCGCGATTTGGATACCGATGAAGACACCGGTCTGCGCATCAAAACCGATCTGCACCTCGGTATTCTGCGACCCGAGCGCAACGGTCGCAACGTCTTTCAGGCGCACGCTCGTGCTGCCGATCTGCTTGACCACCATCTCGTTGAATTCGTCGGCTGAATGCAGATCGGTCCGGGCGGTGAGGACCGTCTGCGTCATCTGGCCGCGCGTGGTGCCGATACCGGAGATGTAGTTGTTGGCTCCAAGCGAGGTCCACACGTCGCCAGCAGTCAGGCCATAAGCGGCCAGTTTTTCGGGCTTCAACCAGGCCCTCAGTGCGAACGTTCTACCGCCAAGAATTTCGGCCGTCTGGACGCCTTTGACCGTCTGCAATTTAGGTTGGACCACGCGCGACAGATAATCGGTGATCTGGTTGCTGGCGAGAACGTCGCTGCGGAAGCCGATATACATTGCGTCGATCGACTGACCGACAGAAACCGACATGATGGGCTGCTGCGTACCTGTCGGCAATTGATTAAGAACCGAGGATATCTTGGCGTTGATCTCCGTCATCGCCGAGTCCGCGTCATAGTTGAGGCGCAGGTTGACGGTGATGGTAGAGCTGCCGCTGGTGCTCGACGAGGTCATATAGTCGATGCCGTTGGCCTGAGCGATGGCGGTTTCGAGCGGCGTCGTGATGAAGCCGGCGATCACGTCGGGCGCAGCACCCGGATACACGGTCGTCACCGTGACCACGGCATTCTGGGTCTGCGGATACTGGCGCACGGTCAGCGAACGGAACGACTGGTAGCCGATCACGACAATCAACGCGCTCACCACCAGGGCAAGCACGGGGCGCCGGATGAAGATGTCGGTGATGTTCATCGCCACACCTCAGTTGGGGTTTGCCGGTTTCGCATTAGGATCGTTCGACGGCTGCACCTCATTGTTGATGATGACGGGCGAACCGTTGCTCAGTTTCAGCTGGCCTGATGTCACCACCACCTCGCCGACATTCAATCCTTTGGTCACCGCAATCTGGTCGCCGCGCGCCTGTCCGGTGCTGACGAACTTCTGATTGGCAACGAGCTGCGGCTTTCCATCCTGCCCCTTGCCCTTTTCGGTCACCACATAGACGACATTGCCGTAAGGGTTGATGGTGACTGCGGTCTGCGGCAAAGCAATATAGTCTTGCGGCTCGCCGATCACCACAGATACATTGCCGAACATGCCGGGAAGAAGCTTGCGGTCGGCATTGGCAAACGTCGCCCGGATGGTGAGATTGCGGCTTAGGGTGTCGACCAGCGGGCTGATCGCGGTGATCTTGCCGTCGAAGGCCTCACTGCCGTAGGCGTCGACCGTAGCAGACACCGACTGGCCGACCTTCAATTGTGACAGAGCCTGCTGCGGCATGGAAAAATCGAACTGAATCGGATCGAGCGACTGCAAGGTCACCACAGCGGTGCCGGGTGCCAGATATTGGCCAAGGCTGACGAGCTTGATGCCGAGATGCCCGTCGAAGGGCGCGCGTATGGAATATTGATCTACCAACGCTTGCTGGGCCGCGACCTGCGCCTGAGCGGCCTTCAAGTTCGCCAGATTGGTATCGACCTGGCTTTGCGCGATGGTGTTGGCCTTGATCAGCTTGGAATCGCGTTCAAAGGCGATCTGCGCATTGGCGGCCGAGGCCTGGTATTGCTGCAGCGTTGCCATCTGCTGGTCGGCGAGCAACTGCACGATCAGGTCGCCGCTCTTGACGTCCTGGCCATCCTGAAAGCCGATCTTCTGGACAATGCCCTGAACCTGGGCCGAAAGGCTGGCGCCCTCGACGGCATTGAAACTGCCGACCGACTGCAGCGTCGTCTGCCATGGGCTCATCGCCGCCGGAATTGTCGAGACCGTCTGCGGCGGCGCCTTCAGATTGGCCAGATACGCCGCGATCATGCGGTTCTTGAATGCCTGAAAGCCGAAGATCCCGCCCAGGATCAGGCCTATGACGATCAGCATGATCACCATGCGTTTTATCATGACGACAGACTCTGCTCTTCAGGGATGGGTTCTATGAGGTTTGATGGCATGGGCTTTAGCGCATCTCACCTAGAGCGGCTTTCAGCCAGCCCGGGAGCGGGCATGTCGCGACTTGCTTTCACGGCCTGCCGGACGATCGATAGCCACGCGGATTGCAGGCGACGCGCAGACGAGCGCTCTTGCATCGAAGAGCAACACGGGCCGACACCTTCTGCCCGCTTCAGGCAATTTTCACTCTCGCCCGCTGGAAGCTGGCAATGCCCATGCCGACCATTCTCACGCAAAACGGACCAGTCAAACGTCATGGGCGAGCCTCCGCTCCGATCGCACACGAGCTACCGCGATCAGGCTTAGGATAACCGATTTGTTCTACCCAGACCATATCCAAGAATCTGAAGCGGTGGCCATGGTTGCGGCAACGCTCTCATAACGGTTCTGCCTTTCTCCGGTGGCCAAGCAGATTTACGCGTACCTTTCTACTGCCGGATGATCACATTCAGCTGCAGGCATTGATAACTTCGGCAGCTAGCCCATGTTTAAAAAGACGTAGGAGGAACGTCATGGAGTTGAGTACCGAGGAACTTGAAGGACGGTTTTCAGAGCTCACGGTTTCCACCCGGCGAGCCCTTGTCGACCGTCTCAGGGCGACGATCGCAGATCTCGCCTACGATCTGGCGGTAGACGGACTTTCGGACCTTATTCCCCCGATGCTGGTCATAAACGACGCCCTCGGGAGCTTGATGGATGAAATCTCCGAGGCCGATACCAGCTATTCGGACGAGATTATCTTGGCGACGGTTCGTCTCATCAGGACATCGCGAGCCCTGCTCACCGAAGGGGTCTCCATGCAAACGATCCATTGAGGATCAGGCATAAGAGCGATGCAAGCCGCTCATTATCAGGTTTACTCCTCAAGCGGCAGCGGCAAACGCCCGTTCAAGATCAGCAAGAAGATCGCCGACATCCTCGAGACCAATCTGCAGCCGGATCACCGGGCCTTCCTGCGGTGGCTGCAGGATGCGCCGATCGCTGAGGTCCACCACCAGCGCCAAGCTCTGATATCCGCCCCAGGAATAGCCGAGGCCGAACAGAGAGAGCCCATCGAGAAATTTTTGCGCCCTGAGCCTGAATTCCTCTTTGCGATCGGTCGCCAGCACAAAGGAAAGAATGCCGCCGGCTCCCTTGAAATCGCGCTTCCAGATTTCGTGACCGGGAAAACTTTCCAGGGCAGGAAAAAGAACCCGGGCGACATCGCCGCGTCCCTCCAACCACTTCGCTACGGCCAGAGCATTTGCCTGATGCCGCTCCAGCCGGATGCCCATCGTGCGAAGCCCGCGAAGCACCTGATAGGCGTCATCGGGCGTTCCGCAGAGACCGAGCGCACCATTGGCGTGCTTCAATTGCCGCCAGTGCCTGGCATTGGCGGAGATGGTCCCCATGAGGACATCGGCGTGACCGGCGGGATACTTCGTCGATGCCTGAATGGAGACATCGACTCCGAAATCCAAAGGCTTGAAATAGAGCGGCGTTGCCCAGGCGTTATCCATGGTCACGATCGCATGATGGCGATGCGCGACCTCGGCAATGGCCGGAATATCCTGTATCTCGAAGGTATTCGAACCCGGAGCCTCGGTGTGCACGAGCCTCGTATTGCTGCGAAACAAGGCCTCGATACCCGCGCCGACGCCCGGATCGTAGTAGTCGACCTCGATCCCGAAGCGCGCGAGCATCGTATCGCAGAAATGCCGGACATTGCCATAGACGGAATCGACAATCAGCGCGTGATCGCCCGGCGAAAGATAAGCGAACAGCGCGATAGTGACGGCGGCAAGTCCGGACGGCACGAGGATTGTACCGGCCGCTCCCTCCAATTCGTTGATCGCGTTACAGAGCGCATCGGTGGTCGGCGTTCCGCGGGTCGCATAGGTATATTTCTGCCCGTGCTGCGCCATTGTCCGCGCGTCCGGAAACAGGACGGTCGAAGCGTGAACGGTCGGCGGGTTGATGAAGCCGTGATAATCGAAAGGATCGTAGCCCGCCCGGACGAGCTGGGTATTGGGGCCAATCGAGTTCGGTCGGTCGTTTTCCTCGCTCATGGGGCATCAAGACCGCGCTTCCGGCGGTAATTATGCAATTCAAGGAGCGGCGTGTTGCCGATCAGCTCCGAGAAACCATTGTATATTCTCGTCATTCAGCTCTCCCGTTATCGAATGATCGACGGATAAAGGCGCGCAGAGGCGAAGGCTGAGATTGCCCCCGACCTCACGCTCCGCAAATGGCGTGCACGAGCAGAAAGAAGGAAACGAGAACCATTACGCCCGCTGCCAGATGGTGAAGGAAAGGCCAGATGTGCCGGCTTGTCGCCACTGCGGGTCGGGTGGCGAGAGAGGCGAGATAAAGAACAGTATCCATGAAAGCTCCCGGCGAGGGCCCCGCTACTTTCCAATCACGGCAACGGCGCCCTATAGAACAGAGATAGGCGTTTATGAATCCAATATTATCTATAAAATTAGTGCATTAAAGGAATGATTTTCCCCTAGACGATGTCGCCGATAAATTGAACGTTCGAAAGGCACCTTCGAGGCAGCAGAATGAACGCCGAATTCTGAGGCCCATGCGGAACTATCCGGCCCGACAACTGCCTTTTGTCGTCTCCGGAGGAAAGGAGATCGACACGGCTACTTCGAAGCGATAGCGAACTTAATCGGGAGCAGAATTTCTGCTTTTCTGAAAGTACCATGTGCGGACGAAAAACTCGTTGCCCGAAATATCAGTCCGGCGCGTAAAGTCCCGCAGCGTGGGCGGCCCGGTCCAGTTCCTCGCGAAAATCGGGGTGAGCCAACCCGATCAACGCCTTTGCCCGCTCGGCCAAGGATTTGCCCTTGAGGTTTGCCCATCCATATTCGGTGACGACGATATGCGTGTCATTGCGCGGTGTCGTCACCGGCCCTGCCAGCGTTGGGACGATACGCGACAGCGTGCCTTTCGCCGCCGTCGAATGACAGGCGATGATCGATCGCCCGCCGCGCGAGGCATAGGCGCCGCGCACGAAATCCACCTGTCCGCCGGTTGCGCTGAATTGCCTGCCGTTGACGAATTCCGAGTTGCACGCGCCATTCAGGTCGATCTGCATCGTCGCGTTGACCGACACCGCCCGGTCATTCCGGGAAATCACAAAGGGATTGTTCACATAATCGACGGGATGGGCTTCGATATCCGGGTTGTTGTTCAGGAAATCGTAGAGCGACTGGTCTCCGAGCGCGAAAGTGAAGATCGAGCGACCGACATGGGTCTGCTTGCGGCTGTTGTCGACCACGCCTGCCTTGATCAGATTGGCAAGGCCCGTCGTCATCATTTCCGTATGGATGCCAATATGGCGATGATGCGAAAGCCGCGAGCACACCGCATCCGGCAAGGCGCCGATGCCCATTTGCAGGCAATCGCCGTCTTCCACGAGGCCAGCGACTGTTGCACCGATAGCATCGTCGACCTCGTTGCGCGGAGCGGCTGGCAGGATCGGCAGGCTGACGTCATGTTCGACCAGCGCCGTCACGCTCGATACGGGGATCATGCAATCGCCCCGCACATAGGGCATATTGGCGTTGACTTCGAGGATCAGTCGTATTCCGGGCTTTCGCGACACTGTGAGCGCATAGTCGGTGCTGGCGCCAAGGCTAAAATTGCCATCCGCATCCATCGGCGCGACGGTCGCGATCAACGTGTCCACCCCGACATGCTCGACGAGCGAGCGCGGCACCTGGCTGAAGTGGCAGGGCACCAGATCGACGGCGGGCAGCGCCTCCGCCAATCGCCTCTTGTCGAGCGCGCGCTCCACCCCGCCGTGAAAGTAGCTTATGGGAATAATCCGATGGCGCAGATCGAAATCGAAGACGCTGGCGCCTGCGACGCCTGTGCAAAGGAGATAGTAAAGCCGGATGTTTTCGACTGCGTGCGCCCGGGCGCGTTCCGCGAGCGCCGCAAGGATGCCGGGCGGCTGGCCTGCGGCTATCGGCATTGCGATCTTCGCGCCCGATGGGATTAAAGCGACGGCCTCTCGTGCAGGCCGCAGGCGTTCACGATACAGCGTCTGATGGATACTGGTCATTGGGCCCTCCTCCCAACGCCATTTCAGATCAAAACAGCATCGATTGCAATGGGCGGCTTCTCACCGGCATTCGCAGGAACTTTCGGCGAGGGGCGAGGGCTTATTCCGCCACGCAAGCAGGGCAATAATATCCACAAAAAGGGCGACGGTCTTGTTTACCCGACCGTCGCCCTGCGAAGTTTCAACTTCGCTGAAGCCGCCAAGTGCGGTCGGCTTAGAACTTCACACCGACGTTGAGCTTGAAGGTATGATCGGTGGCATTGCTCGCGACCTGCCCGGAATAGGAAGCGCTGATCGCTGCATTGGGCGAAAGAGCAAAGTCCAGACCGGCCTCCATGGCCAATGCGTCTCTGGCGATCGGCGCACCGTCTATGCCGAAGCTGGCTCCCGAATTGAAAGCGAACTCGGAGTTCGGCGTAACGCCGCCATAGGCATGCTTCCAGCCAAGCATTCCGCGCGCCTTCACTTTGGTATCGGAGAGAGGAATATCGGTGGAGGCGCGCAGGCCGAGCGTGGTGAAGGTGGCGTTGGTCGTGCTGCTGTCGCTCGACAGTCCGGCGATCGTTCCGCCAGTTTCCGAAAAGCCGTCACTTTTTAGATGAACGTAGGCGGCATTGGCGAAGGGTTCGAGGGCAATATCACTCAGATTGACCTTGTAGCCCAACTCCGCAAAAGCCTGGGTCGTGCGCGCATCATAATCGGCGGAAAGCGTCTCGTTGAAAGCCGGGAAAACGACGTGGCGCGTGGTTTTCAAGGAGTGAGCCGAATAGAAAACACCGGTTCTGAAACCGATCGCATCCCACTGCGATCCGCCGTAGAGACCGAAATGGTAGTTGTCGCTGGAGCCTGACGAGGAGCGGGCATCGACATCAAAACTGGTGTTGGTATATCCGCCAACCATACCCAATCGCCATGTTCCGGCGGATGCATCGGCGCCGACGAGGAACCCTCCAGTCGTATGGTCGATCTCTGCGGCATATCCCTCGCCGTCCGCTTTGCTTTTCCCGCCGAGCGCCTGGCTCCAGATCGCAATGCCCTCCGTACTGCCGGCTGCCTGCCGCATGCCCTTCTCATCATAGGTCGTCACCATCGACGACGGTGCGGCGACATTGTCGAAAGCGGAGCGGATGCGCTCGCTCACTGCATCGCGCAGATAGGCGCTATCCGTTAAGAACGTCCCCTTGACGCTGGCATGGATTTCTCCGGACAGGGCGTTGCCGTAGGGGCGCAGATAACGATAGAAGCCGATGGCATCGTCGCCGCTCGGGTCCAGCTGCTCTCTATTCAGGATATAGAGCGACCACCCATCCTTGGTCTGGCCGAAGGACAGTCCCTCAACCTCCTGGTCACCCTTGATCTTGAGGTTCCCCAATACCTCCACCTGGCCGGTAGCGAGATTGGCGCGATAGATGATCTTCGAGTCATTGTCGGTGGAGAAATACATCCATCCATCCAAGACCTTGCCGCCCTGGGCCTGATCGATGGTCTGCGACAAAGGGATGTATTTCTTGAACGTCCAGTCGGAGAGATTATAGACCGCAATTTCGGTGGCATTGTCATAGGCCATGCCATAGCCAACGCCGTTCTTGGCATCCACTGCGACCCAGCTGGCGATATCCTGCTTGCCATGCGGTGGATTGAGCGCAAAAGCCTTACCCGTATAGGTGAGGTCGCTTGCATTGTAGATCGCAAAGACCGGCGTGTTGTATTTGCCGCCGGTGACCGGGTCGCGTCGGCTGGAGTCCAGAGAGATGTAAAGCAGCCCGTTGGCGTAATCGATATCGCCGATATGGTTGAGGCCCTTGGGCGCAGCGGCAGAGGGATTTGCCAGCGCAGCGGCGATGGCGGAGGATGTCCGCTGGCTGGTCTGGAAGTTTGCGTTGGTCTTATCCAAAGCGTTCGTGCTGGAAAAATACCAGTTCGTTCCGTCGGTCGTTACCCCCTGGCCACGATAGGTAATCGGATTGTCGGTAAAGGTCTTCTTTTCGACCATGATCCAGGGCTCGACAGCATAGGCAGGTGCCGACATCAGGCAGGCAAGGCTCGAACACAAGATAAGCGGCATCGTGAGCGCAAGCGTGCGATCCGGCACGGACTTGGCCGAAGCGACATCGGCTATTTGCCGGGGAGCCGCCCGTGCGGCTGACTTGCGACCGCTGTCTCTGATTTTCAAACGCATTTCAGGACTTCCTTTTCGTGGGTGTTGAATGGCCACACGAATGCCTCCGATGCAGAAAAGATCGGCGGTGCGACATGTGGCAGCAATGAGGGTCAGCCCGCCGAAACGCCGGGCCGGGAACAAGCCGGCGGGCGCTAGTCGCCGCCGAACGAGTGTTGATGGCCCGCTATGCGCAGGATCTTGATATTCGCAGCGGAGCGGCGAATTGGGCACCTCGCGGCGGGGTCCGCGATATCGACGCGGCCATGATGCGTGCGGCAATCGCCTCCGATCCAGAGACGCATACCATTCGCTTCCATCTGAACTGCTTTTCTTTGTCTGTAACCTCGAGCAGAATTGGAGGCACGGATCACCTTTCGCTGAAAGAAGATCCAGTGACGCGCAAGCAGCCGGCGATAGATCGCGCCTGCCGAGAACGACCGTGGCGCTCCGTCAATTTGGGGATAATTGCCGTTTAGTGTGAATATCGGGACATCTTTAGATCGATGGCCGAAAAATCCACGCTTCCTACAAGCTAACACCACCAAATTATATGTGAACAATCCACAAATATATTTATAATTCCAACATTTATACATTGAAATCTCGTAGTAATATTAGATTTCATTCGAGTAAGATAATGAACACGCTGATTTCTCACTTGTTGACGTGTCCACGAAACGCATGTTCAATAATAGGATAATTAGAAGAGTGAAGTGACAATAATATGAATAGTATGAAGAATGGAGGCGCGTTGTTGAAGAAGCTGATGGGCGTTTCCCGCATGGAGGGATCTGCGGGCGTCAGTCTCCATGGGCGGGTACTCAACGAAATTGGCCAGAGCATCGTGCGCGGCGAGTTTTTGCCGGGCGATCAATTGCCGAACGCGGACGATTGGAGCGCAGCCTATGGCGTCAGCCGCACCGTTCTTCGCGAGGCGATAAAGGTTCTCGCGGGCAAGGGCATGGTGGAATCGCGCCCCAGAACCGGAACCCGCGTGCGGCAGCGCAGGGATTGGAACTTCCTTGATCCCGATGTGCTGGTGTGGCGCTATGGATCGAGGACCACGATCGAGGAGGCACGCTCCTTGTTTGAGCTGCGCCGCGCGATCGAGCCGACGGCGGGAGCGCTGGCGGCCCAGCGTGCCACCGAGACGCAAATCGCCGAGTTACGGCTCTTGCTCATCGAGATGGAAAAGGCCGGCGACGATGGCGAACGTTTTGCCATACCGGACCTCGCCTTCCACCAGGCCATCCTTCGCATGTCCGGCAACGAACTCATCGGCTCCCTTGCCGCGTTGACCGAGACGGCGCTGGTCATCAGCTTCCGTCTCACCGACGACAATCCACAGGGCCAGCGTCACTCCTTGCCATTGCACCGCAATGTGGTGGAGAGTATTGCGGCGCGCGATCCGGATGCCACGAGCAATGCTCTGATCACATTGCTTGATCGAGCCGAGGAAGACGTGAAATCCGCGTTGGCGGCGCGCTCGGCGCGGAAGGGCTGAACCTGCCCTTCTGCACCGGCAGATACGAGGTGCCCGATGCCGAGGGTATTACAGCGCTTGCAACCATCGGCACAACCAAGAATTAACGCGTTGATGGTTCTGTACAGCCGAGTTTGCGCACGGGGAAAGCGCCATGAAAATTGCCGTGGGTGTGGCCACTAGCGGTCGCAGAACGATTTTGGCTTGTTTGATCGACCGGCTGGCGGCACAGACACGCAAGCCGGATCATCTGTTTCTCAGCCCCGCCACCGGTGAAGACATCGATATGGAGCACCTGCGCTCGGCACCGTTTCCGGTGACTATCGTATCGTCCCCAAAGGGCAGCTGCCCGCAGCGAAATGCGATTATCAACGCCGCCGCCGGTATGGATGCTCTTATCTTTTTTGACGACGACTTCTTTCCGGCTGCCAATTATCTTGCCGAAACGGAAGCGCTGCTTAAGGCCGACGAGACAATTGTCGTGGCGACCGGACACGTTATTTTCGACGGCATCCACGGGCCTGGCCTGCAGGCGGAGGAAGCGGACCGCATCATCAAGGAAGACCCGACCCCGGACCCTGCCCCGGCCATTGTCCCCGCTCATAATGCCTATGGCTGTAACATGACGTTCCGCCTGCAGCCGATCCTTGCTCACCGCATCTATTTCGACGAAGAGCTGCCGCTTTACGCCTGGCAGGAGGATGTCGATCTTTGCCGGAGGCTCTCTCCCTATGGCAAGATCGTCAACTTCAACCGGCTGCGCGGCGTTCATCTCGGGGTCAAGGCCGGGCGCACGTCCGGCTTGCGCTTTGGATATTCGCAAATCGCCAATCCGCTCTATTTGGTCAAGAAGGGCTCGGTGTCGCTGAAATGGGCGCTGAGGCTGATGGGCGGCAATGTCGCCTCGAATATCATCGGCTCGATCAACCCGCCGCCCTACGTCGATCGCCGCGGCCGCCTTCGCGGCAATCTGATTGCGCTCAGGCATTTGCTGGTCGGGTCGCTCGACCCGCGGCACATTACCCATATGTAGTATTTCACTTACATAAATGTCCGACCGACTTCGATACGTTTCTGTGCCGATCGGCCTCTATTTCGTTGCCGAACCTTTTGCCTTCTTATCCTTTGCGAGCGCGATCTCAACCGTGCGGAAAAGACCTTTCAATTCCGGTTCCCGCACCAGACTGGCCGCGTCATTCGGGGAGAGCCATCGAAGCCGACGCTGGCCGCTTTCCGGAAACTCTGCGCTCATCGCGGCAACTTCAAGAAGATGAACCTGCACCACCGACGGCACGGTCTCACCGGTATCAAGGGATTTGAGATAGGTGTAATAGCCGAAACTCTTCTTCCTGGCCTTTCCCTTGACCCCCGCCTCCTCCCAGGCTTCGCGCTCGGCGACCTGATGCGGCAATTTCTTCTCCATGGCCCATCCCTTGGGGATGACCCACCGGCCGCTTTCGCGCGATGTGATCAGCAGGACCTCCACTTCCTCGTGGCCGTCGTCCCGCCATCGGTAGCAGATCGCCGCATATTGCTCGATTGTCTGGCCGGAGAAGAGCTTATCGGCCTCGCCCGCCAGATGTCTGAGATAGGTTTTCCTTGTCATCTACCTGCCATCACGGCCGCACATCCAGCCGAACCGGGCCTGATCCATGCTCAAAAAAAACAAGTCGGAACGACCTGCCAAAATAATGGGTTCGCGAATGACCGCCATGTACGCCTCCCAAGTCTGCGCCGCCCGAGCTGAAACCGGGCATCATATTACAATCAACTAAATCTCTTTAGCCGACTATGGTTCCTCCATGTCATAGCGCCTGCGACGCGGATTGTCATATAAACGTTATGAAATATTTTTTACCATGTAATAACAAACATATAGAGGTAGAAAAATCTTGTCACAAAGAGCGCTAAATTATCCTCTTTGACGGTGTCATGACGTATAAGTAGAGCAACACGGCTCAGCCGCTGCTCGGCTTATTACAGACGGGCAAACGAAGGGTCCGATATGGCATGTAAAAACCGTTAGGTTCGCCGCCCAGGAAGATGATGCATCAAGGACTGGCAGGCACGCATCATGTGCGCGGTCAGAAAGTCAGCCGCCTTCTCCGCATCGCCCGTCCTGCAAAGCGCCAACAACTCGCGATGCTCGCGGTCCGCTGTTTCCAGTCCGCGCGACAGGGTGAGTTGAATCCGCAAATAGCGCTCCAGCCGATCGTTGATGGACCGGATCGTGCTGACGAGATAGGGCCTTTGGGCATCCTCATAAAGACAGCTATGGAATTGCCAGTTCAACTCCGACCAGCGCGCAACATCGGCCTCCTGCGCAAATGCATCGCAGTAAGCCTCCGCCTTTTCAAAGGTCTTTTCCGTCATGAAAGGAATGGAGAGCTTGAGCGCGTTCGATTCCAGAATGGCTCGAACCTCGAAGATCTGCACGATCTCCGGCTCCGAAACGGTGGTGACGATCGCACCCTTGTTGCGATGGAACTCGACCAATCCCTCGGCCTCAAGCCTCTTCAGCGCCTCGCGAACGGGAATCTTGCTGACATTGAACAGGCGCGCAACGTCGTCCTGACGGATAGGCTCGCCTTCGTCGAGGGAACCGTCCGCGATGGAATCTCGGATGAATTTCAGGATCACATCGGACGTGCTCGGCGCCTTACCCAGGTTGGGAATCTGATCAATGTTAAGCGGCATTCAGTCGTCGTTCCCGGGATAAGACGTAAGATTGGCAGAGGATTGGAGATCGCAATCCCCCCTAAATACAGTGATCTCGTTCTGCGACGCAAGAGCGCATGCCGCCTGCGCAACCAACGGAACTATTGACATTTTCCCCCACTCAATAGCGCTTGACGCTCACAGCAAATCGTATACGTTATCCGAAATTTCAAGATAACGTATACGATCTTGACGTTCAAGGGAGGAACACTAGTTGCCGGCTCTTCAGGCAGCAACCATTCGCGCCTCCCTCTCCGTATTCGAAAGGGACTGAAGCAGAAATGCGTACATCGAAAGTCGTCCATGTCGTGAGCTGTCACGCCGAGGGAGAAGTCGGCGATGTGATCGTCGGCGGGGTCGCTCCCCCTCCCGGCGCCACCGTCTGGGAACAGTCACGCTGGATTGCGCAAGACGAAACCTTGCGGAATTTCGTTCTCAACGAGCCGCGTGGCGGCGTCTTCCGGCATGTGAACCTGCTGGTTCCGCCGAAAAATCCCAAGGCGCAGATGGCCTGGATCATCATGGAGCCGGCGGATACGCCGCCCATGTCGGGATCGAACTCGATCTGCGTGTCGACCGTTCTGCTCGACACCGGCATCATTCCCATGCAGGAGCCGGTCACGCGGATGGTTCTGGAGGCGCCGGGCGGCCTGATCGACGTCGAAGCGGAATGCCGCAACGGCAAGGCTGAACGCATCCATGTGCGCAACGTACCGTCCTTTGCCGACAAGCTCGACGCCAAGCTTGAAGTGGAAGGCATCGGCACGATCACGGTGGACACGGCCTATGGCGGCGACAGCTTTGTGCTCGTCGACGCAGCGTCACTCGGCCTCACCCTGCAGCCGGATCAAGCCCGCGATATAGCGCGCCTCGGCGTGAAGATCACGCAGGCCGCCAACGAACAGCTGGGATTCAGCCACCCCGTCAACGACTGGAACCATATTTCCTTCTGCCAGATCACCGATCCTGTTCGAATGAAGGACGGCGTCCTCTGGGGGAAGAACGCCGTCGCCATTCGCCCGGGCAAGATCGACCGCTCGCCGACCGGCACCGGCTGTTCGGCCCGCATGGCCGTTCTGCATGCGAAAGGTCAGATGAAGGTCGGAGACAAATTCGTCGGCACGTCGCTCATCGACACGGAATTCCACTGCAGCATCGACGGCGCGGTCGATCTCAATGGCAAATCTGCCATCAGCCCGATCATTTCCGGGCGCGCATGGATCGTGGGTACGCACCAGCTGATGGTGGATCCTGCAGATCCGTTCCCGGCTGGATATCGACTGTCGGACACCTGGCCGATGGATCTCTGAAGGAAAAACTGCCTCATCGCTGGGAAGGCATTTGGAGGAATGCCTTCCCAGCGATTTGAAATATACGCAAATAAATTGGGAGGATAAACGTGCGTACTTTATTGAAATCGACCGTTTCGGTCGCATCTTTGCTTATTGCTCTTTCGCTGCCGGGCTTTGCCATGGCGGACGAGCCCGTCAAAGGCGGCACGCTGCGAATTCTTGCCACCGGCGAGCCTGATCACGTCGACCCGGCGCTTGCCGGCATGGTGAATACCAACAACCTGCTGCGCGCCATATCGCGGCAGCTGATCAGCTATCAGGCCTCCACCGACCCGGATGTTGCCATCAAGCCGGTCGGTGATCTGGCGACGGAAGTGCCGCAGCCGACGGATGACGGGCTGACCTATACGTTCAAGCTGCGCCAGGGCGCCATGTGGAACGCACCTTCCGGCGCGCGGCAGATTACGTCGGCGGATGTTAAACGCGGCTTCAAGCGGCTTTGCAATCCACACATGCAGGCTTCGACGCTCACCTACTTCACGGCGCTCATTTCCGGCCTGAGCGAATTCTGCGACGGCTTTGCCAAGGTTCAGCCGACCACGGCTGCCATGAAGAAGTACGCAGAAGAAAACGACATAAAGGGCATCGAAACGCCCAATGACCAGACCGTCGTTTTCCGGCTCAAGGAACGCGCCGGCGACTTCATCTACATGCTCTCGCTGCCCATGCCGGCGCCGGCGCCGGTCGAGGTGCTCGACTATATTCCCGACAGCCCGGAGTACCGCACGCATTTCGTCGGCAGCGGCCCTTACACGATCGGCGAATACACGCCCGACACCAGCCTGAAGCTGGTGCGCAATCCCGCCTGGAAGCCGGATAGCGACCCGTTGCGCAAAGCCTATGTGGACGATATCGAGATCACCATGGGGCTACAGGCCGATGCCATCATGCAGCAATTGCAGTCAGGCGACGCCGATCTTGCCTATGACATCAATGTCCCGACGGCCATCCTGGCGACCCTCGCCGCCAACGGCGACGAAAAGCTGACCGCACTATCGGCAGGCAACACCAACTTCCTGTTCATCAACACCGTCTCCGGCAACAACAAGGGCGCCTTGAAGGACATCCGCGTACGGCAGGCGCTATCATATGCCATCGACAAGGCCGCGATCGTACAGCAATGGGGCGGCTCGAAGGTGGCGGAGCCCGCCACGGGCATTTTCGGACTTGGCGTGCTCGGTCATCACAAGTTCGACCTTTATCCCTCGCCGGAATCGAAGGGCGATCCGGAAAAGGCCAAGGCCCTGCTGGCCGAGGCCGGCTTCCCGAACGGCATCACGCTGAAGATGCCTTATCGTAACAAGGATCTCGAAGTGGCGACCGCCGCCACCATTCAGGCCAGCATGGCGCGCGCCGGCATCAAGCTCGAACTGGCGCCCGTGACCGCCGCCGACTACTACTCCAAATTCATGACCAATCCAGTGAACACGAAAAACGGCACCTGGGACATTGCGCCTGTGGGCTGGACTCCGGATTGGGTCGGTGGTGCCGCGCGATCGGTCTTCCAGCCGCAATTCACCTTCGACGGCACGCATCAGACCTACAACTACACAGACTACAACAACCCGAAGGCCAACGAGACTGCCGCGAAGGCAATCAACGCCACCACACCGGAGGAAACCGGAAAATTGTGGGCCAAGGTCGACGAGATGGTCATGGCCGATGCGCCGGTGGTTCCGCTGATCGCCAACAAGAACCCACGCTATCGCAGCGAAGCGGTAAAGAACTTCCAGCCCTATGCCTTGGGTGTGGAGGGCGATTGGACGAACCTCTGGATCGAACGCTGATCCAGCACTTTCGCGCATGGCGCCGCAGCCTGGCTGCGGCGCCTTAACGCAACCTCGATTAAAAATGCGAGTTTACCCTTGACCATTCTGGAGGCAAAGGGGCTGACGGTCGATATCCCGACCGAGGATGGCGTCGTGCACGCGGTGCGCAACGTATCCTTTTCGATCAGACCCGGTTCGATTTTCGGTATTGCAGGCGAATCCGGCTCGGGAAAGAGCGTGCTGACGCAGGCCGTCATGGGGCTCCTGCCCAATGCCGACATTCGTGGTGAGGTCTGGTTCGAAGGCCAGAACGTGATCGGCCTGTCGCAGTCGAACATGCGCCGCCTGCGGGGCGGACGTATCGGCATGGTGTTTCAGGACCCGTTGTCGAGCCTGCATCCCTTTTATACGATCGGCTCGCAGATCGCCGAGGTGCTGCATACGCACGAGACCATTGATCGCGAAGCCGCTCGTGCTCGCGTGATCGATATGCTCGGCAAGGTCGGCATCCCCTCGCCCGCCGAGCGTTTCGACAGCTATCCGCATCAATTTTCGGGCGGGATGCGCCAGCGCGTGATGATCGCCATGGCGCTGATCCTCAACCCCGCCCTCATCATCGCCGACGAGCCGACGACGGCGCTTGACGTCACCGTACAGGCACAGATCATCGACCTGCTCGATACCATGCGCCGCGATTTCGGCACCACGATCATCCTGATCACCCATGACCTCGGCCTGCTGTCGAGCGTCGCCGACGATGTCATGGTCATGTACGCCGGCAACCGGCTAGAATATGGCCCCGCCCGCAGCGTATTCCGCTCGCCGGCCCATCCCTATACGGCTGGATTGCTGCGATCGACGCCGGCAAACTACGAGCCCGGTGCGCAATTGGTTCCGATCAAGGGACGCCCGCCGAGCTTACTGGCGACACCTGCCGGATGCATCTTCGCACCACGCTGCAGCCAAGTGCATGCCGACTGCACGAAGCGCGTTCCGCCGCTGCACGTCTATAGCGACGGGGTAGAATCCCTCTGTCTGCTGGAACCGAATGCATCGCCCTTGCCCCTCGCGGCAACGGCTGAGAAAGCCGAGCCTAAGACGATCCGCTCCGAACAGATCGCAGCGGTTGAAAATGTTCACTTGACCTATCATGTCGGCAGCTTCTTCGGGCAAAAACGCACCCTCGAAGTCCTGAAGGGTGTCGACCTTACGATAGCGCGCGGAGAAACGATCGGTCTCGTGGGCGAAAGCGGTTGCGGAAAATCCACGCTGGCTCGCATCGTCGCCGGACTGACGCCGGCGACATCGGGTAGGATCAATGTGCTCGGCCACGATATGAGCAATCTTAAGGGCCGCGAATGGCGCGAGATGCGCCGACAGATCCAGCTCGTCTTCCAGGATCCCTTCGGATCGCTCAATCCACGCCGTCGGGTGGGTGCGATCATCGGCGATCCCTTCCGTCTGCACGGTGTGGCGGCAGGAGAGGAACGCCGCGAAAAGGTGCGCCATCTGATGGAGATGGTCGGCCTCAACCCGGAGCACTATAATCGCTTTCCAGCCGAATTCTCCGGCGGCCAGCGCCAGAGGATCGGCATCGCCCGTGCCTTGGCGCTCAATCCGGCGCTCATCATCTGCGACGAGCCTGTCTCGGCGCTGGATGTATCGATCCAGGCGCAAGTCCTCAACCTGCTCAAGGAATTGCAACAGGAGCTGGGCTTGACCTACCTCTTCATTTCGCACGATCTGTCCGTCGTTCGCCACATCTGCGACAGGATCGCTGTCATGCAAGGCGGCAAGATTGTCGAGCTGGCCGCGGCCGAGCAGCTCTTCGTCGCTCCACAGCACCCCTATACCCGCACATTGCTATCCGCATCGAAAACGCTCTCCATCGCCGACGATGGAGGCCCCGCGCGGTCATTGATCGAGACAAGACAGGTGACAGCATGAACGACGTTGCGACATCAGATGCTTCGACGCAGACGGAGGTGGTACAACGCGGCTCGCTCGAGCTGACGCTGCGCCGCCTGCGACGCGACAAGGCGAGCGTGATCGCTCTCGGCGTCATTCTGGCCGTCGTCGTGCTGGCCATCACGGCTCCCTGGATCGCCACGCTGACGGGGCATTCGCCAATCGAGCAGTTCCGCGACATCGGCCTTTCGCCGGCAGGCATTCCCGTCGGCCCAGGTGAACAATTCTGGCTCGGTACGGACCAGCTGGGCCGCGACGTCTTGGTGCGGCTCGCCTATGGCGCCCGCATTTCCCTGCTAGTGGGAGTATTTGCCTCGGTGCTGGCATCGACGATCGCCGTGATCGTCGGCACGACGGCGGGCTATCATGGAGGCTTTACCGATATCGTGCTCAGTCGGCTGACGGATCTCGTCATGAGCGTCCCCTTCCTGCTCTGCGCCCTTGCGCTCGTTTCGGCCTTCGGCCCCAGCCTGATGCTCAGCGTCTGCGTGATCGTCTTCTTCAGCTGGGCTCCGATGGCGCGCGTCATCCGCGGTCAGGTGATTTC
The DNA here is from genome assembly GCF_900094545.1 of Martinezella miluonensis. Classification (GTDB taxonomy): domain Bacteria; phylum Pseudomonadota; class Alphaproteobacteria; order Rhizobiales; family Rhizobiaceae; genus Rhizobium; species Rhizobium miluonense. The sequence continues at coordinate 13,846 of NZ_FMAH01000057.1, read as the reverse complement.
GCTGCGCAAGCAGGATTTCGTTCAGGCAAGCCGCTCGCTTGGCGCAGGTCCTCTTTCGATCATGGTCGTCGATATCCTGCCCAATCTCGCGGCTCCCATAATCGTCTATACCACCATGCAGATTCCAAGCTCGATCGTCTTCGAGGCGACGCTGTCGTTTCTCGGCATGGGGATCGTGCCGCCAACACCGAGCTGGGGCGGAATGCTGGCGGACGCCTCGTCCAACTCCCTCTACCTCGTCGCCTGGTGGCTGGTCTTCGTACCCGGCACGGCGCTTCTGCTGACAACGCTTGCTTTCAATATCCTCGGCGACGGCCTGCGCGACGCGCTCGACCCGAAGAGTGCGCGCACCGTCCGTCGTTTCAGGCTGCAATCCAAAGGAGCGTCGAAACGATGATCCGCTTTCTTACCCAGCGTCTGATCTTCGGCGCAGGCGTCCTTCTGATGCTCTCCGCCTTCGTCTTCTTCCTCTTCTTCGTCGCCCCCGGCGATCCCGCCCGCATGATCGCAGGCGATAAGGCGACCGAGGCACAGCTGATGCAGATCCGCAAGAATCTCGGCGTAGACCGCCCCATTGTGGTTCAGTACGGCAGTTTTCTCACCAGGGCGATCAGCGGCGATCTCGGCTTTTCCTACCGCAACCAACAGCCCGTCGCGCCCATCATCGTTCGGCGCATTCCAATCACCCTGTCTCTGGTTCTGGGCGGCGCGCTGCTCTGGCTCGCGATCGGCATTCCGATGGGGATCATGTCGGCACGGTTCGCCGGCGGCCTGCGCGACCGCATCGGACAGGCCTTCATCCTCGTTGGCCTGAGCTTTCCGACCTTCGTCCTTGGCATGATGTCGCTCTATCTTCTCTACTTCATCCCCAAGCAGGCAGGATTTACCCTCTTCCCTCCCGGTGGATACAAGGCGCTGACCACCCAGCCGCTACTCTGGGCATGGCATCTCGTCCTGCCGTGGACCACGCTCGCCTTGACCATGGCCGCGGTCTATGCCCGGCTGACGCGCGGACAGATGCTTGACGTGATGGGCGAGGACTATATCCGCACCGCCCGCGCCAAGGGCCTCAGCGAGCGGCGCGTGGTTTGGAAACACGGTCTTCGGGCGGTGCTGACGCCGCTTGTCACCCAGCTCGGAGCCGATATCGCCATGCTGCTCGGAGGCGTCATCATCATCGAGCAGGTCTACGGGCTGCAGGGCGTTGGCGCACTCGCAGTTCAGGCCGTCGCCAATCAGGATCGCCCGATCATCATCGGTGTCGTATTGCTCGGCGGAGTGTTCATCGTCATATCCAATATCGTCGTCGACCTCTTCTATGTGTTGCTCGACCCCCGCGTACGCTGAAAGAACATCATCATGATCGTTTCCGAATACACCATCCCCGGAATGCATATCCGCGATCACGTCCTCACCGTGCCGCTCGACTGGTCCGATTCATCGGGCAGGACCATCGAGTTCTTCGCGCGCGAGGTGGTCGATCCGGTCCGCAAGACCGAAACGCTGCCGGTTCTCTGCTTCCTGCAAGGCGGCCCCGGCGGCAAGTCGCCCCGCCCCACGCGCGGCGGACCGTCATGGCTGGCCGAGGCCCTGAAAACGCATCGCGTGATCCTGCCGGACCAGCGCGGCACAGGACGCTCCACTCCGGTCGACACGGCGACGATCGGCCAACTCGATGGCGAAGCAGGTGCGGATTATCTTGCCTGCTTCCGTGCCGATTCCATCGTCAAAGATCTGGAGCACTTCCGCAAGACGGTGCTCGGCGCCCGGCGCTGGCAAACGCTTGGCCAGAGCTATGGTGGTTTTCTTACCCTCACCTATCTCAGCCAGGCGCCCGAGGGCCTATCCGCCTGCTATATCGCCGGCGGCATTCCCAGCCTTCAGCCTGATGCCGATGAGGTCTATCGCCACACCTATCCCCGCGTGCAGGCCAAGAATGCCGCTTACTACAAGCGCTACCCCGGCGATGTCGCGCTCGTCGGCAAGATTGCAGATTTCATCGATGGCAACGACGTGCGCCTGCCCGACGGCGACCGGTTGACGGTGCGCCGCCTCCAGACCATCGGCCTCGATTTTGGCATGGCACATGGCTTCGAGAACATTCACTGGCTGGTGGACGAGGCCTTTGCGGACAGGAAGCAAGACAGGCTTTCAGACCATTTCCTGGCCTCGGTGATGAACCTGACCTCCTATCATAGCGGTCCGCTGTTTGCAGCCATCCATGAGGCGATCTATGGCGAGGGCGACGGCGCGACGGCTTGGTCCGCCGAACGGCTGCGGGCAGGCTTCCCCGAATTCGATCCTGCCGCCCGGCCTTTGCTGTTTACCGGCGAGATGATCTATCCGTGGATGTTCGAGGAGATTTCCTCTCTCAAGCCGTTCAGGGCAGTAGCGGAAACGCTGGCTCAGCGGCCGCATCATAGCGCGCTCTATGATCGCGACCGCCTCGCCGCAAACGAGATCCCGGTCTCCGCGGCGATCTACCATGACGACATGTATGTCGACGCCGGCCTGTCGCTGCAAACCGCACGCGCCGTCGGCAATCTGGATTTCTGGATCACCAATGAATTCGAGCATGACGGCATTCGCCAGTCGGTATCGGTGTTCGAACGGCTCGCCGCGCTTGTCGCGCAAAAGGGCGGGCCGCTTGCGGCGGAATGATCGTGTGGGGATGACGATGAGCAATACTAAAAATGCTGGCAAGCTGGCCAATGTACGCTCCTGGCTTGCGAGGGCGAAGCTGGACGGCCTGATCGTCCCGCGAACGGACGCCCACCAAAGCGAAGTCACGGCAGAACATGACAATTGCCTGGAGTATATAAGCGGCTTCACCGGCTCCGCTGGTTTGGCGCTCGTACAGCCGGAGCAGGCGCTGATCTTCGTCGACGGACGCTATCAGGTACAGGTGCGCAATGAGGTGGATCTATCCACCTTTGCCGTACACCATCTCCATGACGACCCGCTCGATCTCTGGCTGAAGCGCCATGGAAAGCCCGGCTGGCGGATCGGCATTCACACCCTGCTGATCAGCGGCGCCCTCTATGAAAGGCTGCTGGCGGGATGCAAAGCGGCGGGCGTCGAACTGATCGCGCTCGACGCCGATCCCTTCGACGACATATGGACTGACCGGCCGCCTCGCCCGGTCGGCCTCATCCGGGCGATGCCGCCTGCGGTTTCCGGCGAGACATCCGCCAGCAAGCGCGACCGGATCGCGAGCAAACTGAAGGCGTTGGGTGCGGACCAGCTGGTAGAAACGTCACCCGACAACATTGCGTGGCTTTTGAACGTGCGCGGCTCCGATGTGGCGATGGACCCCGTGCCGCATTCTTTCCTGCTGCTCGATGCTGACAATCGCGCGCAATGGTTCGTCGATCACCGCAAGCTCGGCAACGATCGGGCCGAGTTCGAATTGTCCGATGTTACGATAGCCGACCCGGAGGATTTTCTCGGTGCCGTCGGAAGGGCGTCAGCCGGTAAGACGACGCTGATCGATCCCGATTTCGCGCCGCAAGCAATCCGCGCCCGTATCAAGACGGCTGGCGGCCAAACGCTCGAGCAAACGAGCCTTCTTGCAAGCGCCAAGGCCACCAAGAATGCCACCGAACTAGAGGGGTTTCGCGCCTGCCATATCGAGGACGGGATCGCGCTCACCAATTTTCTGGCCTGGCTCGACAGCGAATGGCATCGCCGGCGAGCCGCAGACCTGCCCTTGACCGAACTGGACGCAGAAGAGCAACTGATTGCCTTTCGCGCCAAATATCCCGGCTATCTCGAACCGAGCTTCCGCACGATCTCGGCCGCCGGCGGCAATGCGGCCATGTGCCACTATCACGCCCAACCCGACACGAATGCCGCCATTGAAGAAAACAGCTTCTATCTGATCGACTCCGGCGGCCAGTATGCCAATGGAACGACGGATGTGACGCGCACCGTTCTGTTCGGCGAGGCCAGCGATGAGATGCGGGAGACCTATACCGCGGTTCTGAAGGGCTTTATCGCACTGGTGACCGCGCGTTTCCCGCTTGGAACGCAGGGACATCAACTGGACGCACTGGCGCGTCGTCCTTTATGGGACATGGGGCTCGATTACGACCACGGAACGGGACATGGCATCGGTCACAACCTGCTGATCCACGAATATCCGCACCGCTTCGCGAAGAAACCCAACCTGCACAATCTGGAACCCGGCACGATCATGACCGTCGAGCCCGGCTACTACAAAGCAGGCGTCTTCGGCATCCGGATCGAAAATCAGGTGGAGGTTGTCACCGACAAGCCGGGCTTCTGCCGCTTCGATAGTCTGACACTGGCACCCATCGATCTCCGCATGGCCAAGTTCGATAGCCTGACGGCGGGGGAAATCGATTTTCTCGACGGGTATCACGCCGAAGTCCGCACGCGGCTTTTGGACAAGGTCGAAGAGGAGACCCGACCCTATCTCGTCTGGCACACGCGGCCGATCACCGAACGCTGAAATTCACCGTTGCCAGCCGACGCGGAGTTCATCCGCGTCGGATCAGATTCCGTTGCGATTTCGCTCAGATCCAGTCCGGCAGGCCCGAAGGAACGTGGCCGGTCACGGCTGCCTGCACGCAGTCAGCGAGGCTGCCGAAGCGTACGACCCGGCCGCTGAGGCCCGGCCCGTAATGGGCATATTTGCCCGAATTCGTCATGACCGCACGTGTGCCCGGCGGAAAGACCGGTTCCGAGATCGAGCACCAGCAGAGATCGGGCAGAACCTGCACGCCGCTCTCACGCAGCCGCGCCAGCGTACCGTCCGCCTCGGCAGCAGTGATGACGTCACGTCCCGCCGTGACGATAACCATCACTCCAGGCAAACGACGCCGACCCGCGAATGCGTCGGCAAGCGCGCGACATTCGTCAAGCGAGGCGTGCGGGCTGCCGATGGCGACGAGCTCCACCTCCTCCGGTCCTTCGTTCAACATCGTCCAGGCGGCAGCCATGTCCGCGCGCGTGATGGAACGACGATCGGCATCGAGATGCTCGGCACCAACAGCCTCGGGCGTTGCGCCCTCAACATGCAGCATGGGAGCTGCGGAAGTCGTGCCGAAGGCGGCGCAGAGCGCCTTCAGATCATCGCGCGACGGGTTTCCGGCGGCAAGACCACGTAACAACGGAATGCGATCCGGGGAAGCCTTGCCGGCGAGATAGCCAACGAGCGGCCAAAAGGCATCGTCGCGACCTTCGGGCAGCTCAACGTCGAGGATACGCGTCGCCTTGCGATTTTCATCCAGATAGACGCCTGAAAGCGGTGCGCGACCCGTCAAGGCAATGCAGAGGTCGAGGAAATCGGGATGCTTGGCCGTGCGCGCGCCAAGCACGCTGTTGGCGAAAATGACCGCGTTGGATTCAGCCCAGCCGATGGCTTCGCCGGCGCCCGGCGCGCTATCGAGCAGATAGGGCGAGCAGGTAAACGTCGGGCGGCAGCCCATGCGCACATAGGCGTCCGCCAGTCGCGCGGCGGGATCGCCGAAGTCTTCCGGTACGCCCTGCGACCGCCAGTTGGCGCGATCGACGGAAATGGCGTTCATGGTGGTCGGCACGCGAACGCGCCCGCCGAGCTCGGCCATTTTTTCCGCGAAGGTCAGATTGGCGGGGCTTGCATAGATGCATCCGTCGATATGACCCTGCGTCACATCGATCAGAGAGGTGGCATCCTGCTGCGCGGCCATGGCGGTCAATATCCGCATGGCCTGCGCAACCGCAACGCCGTCACCACCCTCAAGCATGGACCTGTCCGCCTCCGTCAGCGAAAGGGCTGAGGTGGCGGGCGGGAGAAGCGGGATCGTTTGTCCGTCAGCAACAATGGCTGCGGCCTCAATCCGGATGGTCTTTGCCTGCGACAGGCTGGCAAAGACATCCGGACACAGGCGCACGACCGGCAGCTGCCGGCCGAACATTTCGGCAGCGACAAGCGCGCCGAGCGTCAGCACATCCTCTGCCTCGCAAAAGACCAGCGCAGCCGGCGCGCGGCCCGTCAGCGCCAGATCGAGCAGCACGCCGGAACCGGTGCAGGAGCCGCGGCTAGAAGGCATCATCAGCACCGCGCCGGTAAGACATTCACCGTGCAGAGGATGATGGATATCGATGACCTTGCCGGTGGCGGGATCGACACCGCCCCAGAAGCTGAGCGCTTCCTGAGTGGCGACGACACGGCCCTCTGCCGTGCCCCCCATGATGCTGCGAGCGGGTGCCGTGTCGTTCAAGTCACCAGGTCCATATGCGAGAAGATCACGATCGCCGATGCAGGAAAAGGCGAGCGTGACCTTGCGGTTTCTGTCAGAAGCGTTGCGGCGAGAATGGCGTGAGATCGATTGCCGGCGCCCGCCCCATCAACAGATCGGCGACGAGACGCGCCGTACCCGCGGACTGGGTCAAGCCGAGATGGCCGTGGCCGAAGGCATAGATCACATCAGGGGTCGCCCTCGCGCGGCCGATGGCGGGCAGGCTGTCCGGCAGCGACGGCCGGAAGCCCATCCATTGCTTTCCCCCCTCCGGGTTGAGACCGGTGAGGAAGGTGCGGGCCTTCTGCAGCATGGCTTCCGAGCGTTTGAAGTTCGGCGGCAGCGCCAGTCCGCCCAACTCCACGGCACCACCGACGCGAATGCCCGTCGAGAGCTTGCTGACGACGAAGCCGTGGCCGCCGAAGGTTATCTGCGTGCGCAGATCGAAGGCATTGGACGGAAGCGTCGTGTTGTAGCCGCGCTCCGTTTCGAGCGGGATGCGCTCGCCGAGCGTTCTGGCAATCCGATGCGAGAAGGCGCCGGCAGCCAGAACGATCTTGCCGGCTTGATGCAGCTTTCCATCCGTCGCGGCCACCTCGACACCACCAGGGATCGCACGGAGCGTTGAAATCTCCGCCCTCTCGATGACACCGCCTCGGCTGCGAAAATGCGCAGCCAGCGCCAGCGTATAAAGCTTGGGATCGGCAATGGAATACCAGCCGGGCGTAAAGGTGCCGAGCACGAAGCGGGATGCCAACCCCGGCTGGATTGCCGCCATCTCCTCAGCCTTCAGATGCCGGAATTCGATCCCATGATTGCGACGAACCTCCCAGCTGGGCAGCGAAGCGCGGAATTCAGCCTCGCTTTCATATACTTGGAGATTGCCCTCCTTGCGCAACATGGAGAGCGTATCTGTCGCGGCAAGGAAGGGCTCAAGCTCCGCCTTGGAAAGATCCATCAGGCTTGTTTGCGCCGCCGTGGAGTGGGCGACGCGCGACGGCTGGCAGGCCCGCCAGAAGCGAAACATCCAAGGCGCGATCTGAAGCGCATAGACGGGCGGCACCGAGAGTGGCCCGAGCGGATCGAGGAGCCATTTCGGCGCCTTCCTCAGAATGCCGGGAGAGGCAAGCGGCAGGATATCCGTGAAGGCGAAGGCGCCGGCATTGCCAGCGGAAGCGCCGGCAGCCGGTCCCTCGCGGTCGAGGACCACGACGGAGAGGCCGCGCGACTGAGCCGCAATCGCGGCAGAAAGGCCGACCACGCCGGCCCCGATGACGATAACCTCCGGTCTCACCATCAACGCACGCTCGAGAGGAACTTCTGCGTTTCGGGATGCTGCGGCGCTCCGAAAATCTGCTCCGGCTTGCCGATCTCGGCCATCACGCCCTGATGGAAATAGGCGACCCGATCCGAGACATCGCGGGCAAACGCCATTTCATGCGTCACGCAGATCATGGTCATCCCCTCCTCCGCCAGCATCTTCAGCGTATCAAGCACCTCACCGACCAGCATGGGATCGAGCGCGGACGTCACTTCGTCAAACAACATATATTCGGGCGACATGGCAAGCGCTCTTGCGATCGCCATACGCTGCTGCTGGCCGCCCGACATGCGCGTCGGATAGACCGAGAGCTTCTCGGCAAGACCGACATGGGTGAGCTGCTTGACCGCCATCTCCTCAGCCTGCTTCCGGCTGATGCCGAGCACCTTGCGCGGTGCCAGCATCACGTTTTCAAGCACCGTGAGATGCGGGAATGCGTTCCACTGCTGGAAGACGATGCCGACCTTGCGGCGCAGCTTGTTGAGGTCTGTCGATTTTGCGTGCACTTCCGTGCCATCGATGCGGATGCGGCCGGAATCGATAGGCTCCAGACCGTTGATGCAGGTCAGAAGCGTCGACTTGCCGGAGCCAGAACCGCCGATGATGGTAACCACCTCGCCCTTGTTGACGGTGAGGTTGATCCCCTTCAGCACTTCGAGCTGACCGAAGGACTTGCGGACATTTTCGATCTCAATCATTGGGGGACCACCGTTTTTCGAGATAACCGCCGAGGCGGGCGATCGGGAAGCTGATGATGAAGTAGATCACACCGCAGATCATCAGGATCAGCAGCGGCTCATGTAGACGGGTCACGAGGACCTGCGAGGCGCGCAGCAGCTCGATCAGACCCAGCCACAAGACGAGCGCGGAGTCCTTCATCACACCGAGCGAAAGACCGATCCATGAAGGTAGCGCGACGCGTGTGGCAAGCGGCGCCACGATGTAGCACATGTCTTGCCGCCAGCTCATGCCAAGCGAACGTGCGGCACGGCGAGTATTGGGCGGGACGGCGCCAATGCCGCCGCGCACGATTTCGGTGCAATAGGCGGCTGTGTAGAGCGACAGCACCACGCAGGACGTGGTGAATGGCGCCCAGCCGAGCTTCAAGATCGCCTGTAGCGCATTGCCGAGAACCAGCTGAATGAGCAGCGGCACCGAACGAAACACGTCGAGCACGAAGGTCAGCGGCGCCGACCAGATCGGACCGGCCTGGACACGGATCACCCCGAAGACGATCCCGAAGATCGTGCCCGCCGCAACGGACACACCGGTGACCAGGAGCGTCATCCAGGCGCCTTTGGCCAGGAAGAGGAGGTCATTCCAGGTGAGTGCAGTATCGAACATCTCTCACCTCTCTCAGTAGCGGAACATGCGCCAGGCCGCGAGCCGGGCGACGAGCGTGACGAGCTTGGCGATCAGGTAGTAGATCACGGCGGCCAGCGCGAAGAATTCGAAGGTGCGGAACGAACGCGCATTCAGTTCCTGCGTGACACCTGCAAGGTCTGTGTTCATGCCGACGGTTACACCGAGCGAGGTCATCAGAATTGCCCAGACCATCTGGTTGGTGACGGGCAGGAAGGCGATACGAAGCATCTGCGGCATAACGATCAGCCGGAAGGCTTGCAGCGACGTCATGCCGAGAGACCGTCCCGCACGCGTCTGCGTATCGGGGATTGCCTTAAGCGCGCCGCGGAAATTCTCGGAGAGATATCCGGCATTGTTGAAGGCGATGCCGACCAGCAGTGCCATATACGGGCTGAGGTGAATTCCGAAATTGCCAAGCCCGAAATGAGCCATGTAAATCTGGAAGAGCGCCGGCGTATTGCGGGCAACTTCCACCCAGGTCGAAGCGATACCGGTCAGCAGTCGGCTGCCGGAAAGCCTGAGGAGCGTAAGCGCTATGGCGCAGGCAAGGCCGATCGCCATCGACAGGATCGCGATCTGCAGGGTTACGACCGCGCCGTCCAGCAGCTGCGGCAATACCTTGAAGGCCTGGTTCCAGTGGAAGGTGTAGCTGAACATGAACGTCCACCTTTCGGAAGGTCAAACGGCGCGGCCATCGTGGCCACGCCGTCGTTAAAAGCGATCCGATTAGCGATAGACGCTGTTCACCGTCAGCGACGGCAGGGCGCCGCCGACCCACTTCTCGTAGAGTTCGGCGTAACGGCCCGTGCGGACCTGCTGATTGATGAACAGATTGAGGTAGTTGATGAGGCCGTATTCTTCACGATTGGCGAAGAGGGAGACATAGTCCGTCTGGAACGGCGCCTTGCCAACCACGGAGATACCGGCGAACTTGCCGGACTTCACAGTTGCCTGGGCAACGGTCGAGGTGGAAACGGTCGCGTCGATCTGGCCCTGGCTCAGCGCCAGGAAGACGTCGGCCTGCGTCTGATAGGGGCGGAACTCGCCGCTACCCCAAGCCTTGACCTGCTTTTCGAGGGCGATCGCCTCGAATGTGCCGGCGGTCGCACCGACGGTCTTACCCTTCATGCCCTCGAAGGAATTGATACCCGACTTGTCGTTGGACGTGACGGCCATTTCGAAGGCGAAATAGGGAACGCTCATGCCAACGGTCTTAGCACGCTCCAGCGTGTCCGAAGTCGAGGCAACGCCGATATCAACGCGGCCGGACATCAGGGCCGGAATGCGCTCGGGGAACGGCGTTTCGACGATCTCTGCGGTAACGCCGAGCGCCTTGGCGAGATCGTTGCAATAGTCGACGTCGAAGCCGATCGGATTGTTGTTTGCGTCGCGCGAGCCCATGGGCGGGAAGTCGAGCACGACGGCGCAGCGTAGCGTTCCCGAGGAAATGATGTCGTCCAGCTTATCGGCCTTGGCCGGCGAGATGGCGGAAGCGGCGGCCAGAAGGCCCAATGCGATGACCGTTTTTTTCATTAGATTCTGCTCTCCCAGTTGGTCGGCCATTTGCGGCCACCATCAATTAACTCTTTTTATGATCGTAAATCAAATTTAAAATACAAATAGTATACAAAAAGAATTTCGGGACGGAAAAACGATTACCGGACAACGGTTTGCAGTTCTCAACACATGTGGAAACATAGCCGCTGCCGGGTCGCCAACTCGCAGTTGGCGACTTTCGAGCGCGATACCGGCGTCGCCTCGAGAAGAGGATCAATCCGCAAGATCCTCGGGAAGCAGGCCGGTCGGCAGGTTTTGATATGACACCGGACGCAGGAATCGCCGGATCGACATCGTCCCGACACTAGTCGCACCGAAATTGGTCGATGCGGGATAAGGACCGCCGTGCACCATCGAATCCACCACCTCGACACCCGTCGGGAAGCCATTGACCAAGACACGCCCGGCCTTGCGCTCCAGTACCGGCAGAAGGCGACGGGCCGCAGCAATATCGTCGGCGTCCATATGCAGGGTCGCGGTCAGCTGCCCTGCGAAACTGCGAGCGAGGCTTTCCATTTCATCGAGTGAACCGACGCGGACCACAAGCCCGAGTGGACCGAACACTTCTTCACCCAGCAAGTGATCTGCCAGGAAGGCCGCGCCCGTCGTCTCGAACAGGTTGGGGCTGGCGTTGCGGCCGGATTGTTCGTTGACCAGAAGGGGCTTGACCCCTTGCCGGGAAACGAAACGCTGCTGGCCATCGCGATAGGCTTTGGCAATCCCGTCGGTCAGCATGGTTTGCGGCGCCATTCCAGCAAGGGCCTCGACGGTCGCCTTCACGAAGCGATCGGCATCGGGACCATCCAGCACCACCACAATGCCGGGATTGGTACAGAACTGGCCGGCACCCATCGCGAGCGAACCTGCCCAACCTTGCCCCATGGCCTCGGCGCGCCCCTGCATGGCGTGCGGAAGCACGAACATCGGGTTCACCGAACCGAGTTCGCCGAAGAAGGGAATTGGCTCCGGACGCGCGGCGCATAGATCGAACAGAGCGCGGCCGCCGGCCAGCGAGCCGGTGAACCCCACTGCCTTGATCATCGGATGCCGGACGAGAGCATATCCGACTTCACGGCTGCCACCCTGGATCAGCGAGAAGACCCCGGGATGCAAGCCGGTCTTGCCGATGGCAGCATTGATCGCCTCGGCAACGATCTCGCCGGTACCGGGATGGGCGGAGTGGCCCTTGACCACGACCGGGCAACCGGCTGCAAGTGCAGCTGCCGTATCGCCACCTGCCGTCGAGAAGGCTAGCGGAAAGTTGGAAGCACCGAAAACCGCGACCGGGCCGATGGGGCGCTGAAGCAGGCGGATTTCCGGGCGCGGCGCCGGCTTGCGATCCGGCAACGCAGCGTCAAAGCACCGATCGAGATAGTCGCCCTTTTCGATATGATCGGCAAACAGGCGAAGCTGGCCGACCGTCCGGCCACGCTCGCCTTCGAGCCGCGCCTCGGGCAGCCCGGTTTCCTGGCTGCCGATCATGGTGATGGCGGCGGCATGGGCCTCGATCTCCTCGGCAATCGCCCGCAGGAAAGCGGTGCGTGTGCTGCGTGAGGAATAGCCATAGCTCCAGAAGGCATCTTCCGCTGCCTCGCATGCGCGGGCGACCAGCTCGACCGTGCCGATGGAGAAATTATGGGCTTGGCCATGCGCCGGTGCAGAGGGAAAATGCCCAGTGCCTTCAAGCCATTCGCCGGCGATCAGATGCTTTCCGTGAGGGGTGAATTCCATCGCTCTTCCCTTTCCTTCGCGACAGCGTCACAAACGCCACGCAGCATTTTCTGTTTGCATGTCGATTTTTTGTATACTTTATGTATTTAAAAATTCAACCTCTATAGTGAGAGCAACGGAACACAGGAGAATCAGATGAGCGACGTCACCACCCTGACACCCGACGCACTTCATAGCCGCGTCTTGGCGATCCTCTCGAAGGCTGGCCTCAACACGCTGCAAGCCGCGGCGATCGCGCGTGTCATCGTCGCCGGCGAACGCGACGCCTGCAAGTCGCACGGGATCTACCGCATCGAAGGCGTATTGCGCGCCGTCAAGGCAGGAAAGGCGCGTCCGGATGCCGTGCCGGTACTGGAACAAAACGATGCTTCCGCCATCGTCAAGGTGGATGCCAAGAGCGGCTTTTCCAACGCCGCCTTCGAACTCGGCGTGCCCGTTCTCGCCGAGCGGGCTCGCCGCTTCGGCATTGCCGCACTCGCCATCAACGACTGCACGCATTTCGCCGCCCTCTGGCCGGAAGTCGAGGCTCTGACGGATCGCGGCCTTGCCGCCTTCGCCATGTGCCCGAGCTATTCCACGGTCGCGCCCGCCGGCGGCACTGCACCGCTCCTTGGTACGAACCCCTTCGCTTTCGGCTGGCCGCGCCTCGACAACCCGCCTTACGTCTTCGATTTCGCGACCTCGGTTGCTGCGCGCGGCGAAATCGAGCTGCATCGCCGGGCCGGCAAGCCTTTGCCTGATGGTTGGGCCATAGACGCCAGCGGCCAGCCGACGACGGATCCGGAAGCCGCGCTTGCCGGCGCGATGCTGCCTTTCGGTGGGCACAAAGGTTCGGCCATCGGCACGATGATCGAGCTTCTGGCCGGCGTCATGATCGGTGACTTCACCAGCCGCGAGGCACTCGACTATCTCGGTTCGACCGCGTTTGCTCCGCGCCACGGCGAACTCATCGTCGCCTTCTCGCCTGAGGCTTTCTCCGCCGGCCGGCCCGGCAATCCGCTTGTTCGCGCCGAGGCTCTGTTTGAGGCGATTGCCGGCCAAGGCGCCCGCCTTCCCTCGCAGCGCCGCTTCGCTGCCCGCGCTCGCGCGGAGAAGGACGGTATCCCGCTGACCGCCGAGGAAATCCGCCAGCTCGACCACCTGCTGGAACACGGCCTCGACGCCGTGGCCTGAGCGACACGCTGACGCGCGAAGCAAAAATAGCACAGAACGAAGAAAGGCCCCCGACGGGGGCCTTCAGATTGCTGACAAACCCCTGGCCTTGGCTGGGGGTTTATGATTCACTGGGACATGTTGAAGAAACCCGCTCCCGAACAGACGGCTCTCGAGATGGTGACGCTCGACAGTCTGGTGCCCCGGGATCACCTGCTTCGCAAGATCGACGCGGTGATCGACTTCTCGTTCATCCATGATCGCGTCGCCGGCCTGTACTGCGCCGACAACGGGCGGCCGCCGCTGGATCCGACCTTGATGTTCAAGGCGCTGTTCATCGGCTACCTGTTCGGTATCCGCTCCGAGCGCCAGCTGGTGCGCGAGATCGAGGTGAATGTCGCCTATCGCTGGTTTTTGCGGATGAAGCTGACGGACGGGGTCTTCGACGCCTCGACGCTCAGCCAGAACCGGCGTC
>NZ_FMAH01000056.1 GCF_900094545.1 Martinezella miluonensis | reverse complement strand
CGGCTCGACAAAGGCGAGGGCAGCGGCGGTGAACGGACCGCCGGTGGCGCCGCCATTGAGGTAGACGTCAGGCGGCGTCGATCCGGCCGGCACGTTGATGACCTTGTCCAGAACCGTGACGGATCGGCTCTTGACCTTCAGCGTATAGGCGGCCGTTCCTGTGGCGCCATTGCCGTCGCGGACCTGGATGGCAAAACTGTAATCGCCTTCGCTGCCGGCTGCCAGCGGCCCGGTCAGCTGGCCGGTCGAGATGTTGAGCACCATGCCGTTCGGCAGGCTGCCGGAGGCAAGGCTGTAGATCTTCACCCCCGCGCCGCCGGTCGCCGAGATCTGCTGGCTGTAGGCCTCGCCCGCCATGGCTTCGGTCAGTGCGCCACCGGCCGGCGAGAACACGAATGTGGTCGGCGGCGGGGCGATCGCGATCGTATAGGCGGCCGAGGTCGTGGCATTGTTGGCATCGGTGGCGCTGATCGAGAAGCTGTAGTTGCCGGATGCCGTCGGCGTGCCGGTGATGGCACCCGTCGCGTGGTTGAGCGTCAGCCCGGCCGGCAAGGTGCCGGTCACGCCATAGCCATAGGGGCTGGTTCCGCCCGAGGCGGTGACTGTCTGATTGTAGGCGGCATTCATCATGCCGGCGGCAAGGGCGCCGCTTGCCGGCGAGAATGTCAGGGTCGGAGCTGTGACCGTGACGCTGACCGTTGCCGGCGTCGAGGTGCCGGAGCCATTGGTGGCGGTATAGGTGAAGCTGTCCGACCCGCTATAGCCCGTTACAGGCGTATAGGTGATGGACGTTCCCGATGCGGTCGCCGTCCCATGGCCGGCTCCGGTTGCGATCGCCACCGAGGTCGCCGCTCCGCCGGTCAGGTTGAGCGTGACGGGGTTGGCCGACGAATTGGCGGCAACCGTCGCTGCGACATTGCCTGCGACCGGAGCCTGGATGTTGATCGCCAGGCTGTAGGCGCGTGACCCCGTGAATGGCCCCGAGCCGGTCGAACTGTCGGTCGCGGTGACGGTGAAGTTGAATGTCCCGGATGCCGTCGGCGTGCCGGAGAGCACGCCCCCCGTCGACAGCGTCAGGCCGGCCGGCAGGGCACCGGCGGTCACCGCCTGGCTATAGGGAGCGGTTCCGCCCGAAGCCGTAAGGGTCTGGCTGTAGGCAGTGGCAACGGTTGCAGCCGGCAGCGTTGCCGGGGCGAGCGAAATCGTCGGGGCGCCGATGGTCAGACTGTAGGCTCTGGTGCCGGTAAACGTAAGACTGTCCGTCGCGGTGATGGTGAAGTTGAAAGTCCCCGCCGCAGTCGGCGTGCCGGAGAGCATGCCGCCGGAGGAAAACGCCACACCGGGAGGCAAGGAGCCAGCCGACAGGCTATAGGTATAGGAGCCGGCGCCGCCCGAGGCCGTGAGTGTCTGGCTATAGGCAGTTCCGGCCGCGCCAGCCGTCAGCGTTGCCGGTGCGATCGTGATCGTTGGTGCGGAAATCGCTATGCTGTAGGCCTGGGTGCCGGTAAATAAGTTGCCGTCCTTCGCGGTAACGGTGAAGTTGAAAGTCCCCGCCGTAGTCGGCGTACCGGAGAGCGCGCCGCCCGAGGAAAACGCCACACCGGGAGGCAAGGCACCAGCCGACAGGCTATAGGTATAGGAACCGGTGCCGCCCGAGGCCGTGATGGTCTGACTATAGGTAGTCCCGGCCGTGCCAGCGGGCAGCGTTGCCGGTGCGATGGTGATCGTGGGTGCGGCAATCGTTAAGGTGTAAGCCCGCGAGCCCGTAAAAGGGCCTGTGCCCGTGGAACTGTCGGTCGCAGTAACGGTAAAGTTGAAGGTCCCCGCGGTAGTCGGCGTACCGGAGAGCGCGCCGCCCGAGGAAAGCCCTACGCCAGCCGGAAGGGCGCCAGCCGAGAGGCTATAGGTGTAGGAACCAGTGCCGCCCGTGGCCGTCATGGTCTGGTTATACGCCGTCTCCGCTGTTCCGGATGGCAGAGAGGAAGGGTTGACCACGATCGTCGGCGCAGAAACGCTTAAACTATAAGCCCTCGAACCCGTGAACGGTCCGGTCCCGGTCGAGCTGTCAGTCGCGGTAATTGTAAAGTTAAACGTACCCCCTGCCGTCGGCGTGCCGGCGAGAGCTCCTCCAGAAGAGAGCGTCAAACCGGCAGGCAGAGCGCCGGCGGTGATCGCATAGCTGTAAGAATTAGTGCCGCCCGATGCGGTGACGGTCTGGCTGTAGGCAACAGCAACGGCCGCCGTCGGAAGCGTCGTCGGCGCTACCGTGATCGTTGGCGCAGCAACGGTCAGGCTGTAGGCCTTGGAACTGGAGAATGGCGCGCCAGTTCCAGTCGAACTGTCGGTTGCGGCGACGGTGAAATTGAACGTGCCTCCCGCCGTCGGCGTGCCGGCGAGAGAGCCTCCCGATGAGAGCGTCAAGCCGGCAGGAAGAGCGCCGGACGTGATCGCAAAACTATAGGAACTGGTGCCACCGGATGCCGTGATCGTTTGGCTGTAGGCAGTTCCGACGACGCCCGCCGACAGAGAGGATGGGCTAACCGAGATCGTTGGTGCAGCAACGGTTATGCTGTAGGCCTTGGAGCTTGCGAATGGTCCGGTACCTGTCGAGCTGTCCGTCGCGGTGATGGTAAAGTTGAAGGTGCCTGCTGCCGTCGGCGTGCCGGAAACCGAGCCGGTCGTTGTCGACAGGCTCAAACCGGCCGGAAGCGAGCCGGCGGTGATCGCATAGGTGTAGGGGCCGGTGCCGCCGGTGGCACTGACGGCCTGGCTATAGGCCACCGCGACAGTGCCGGATGGCAGTGTCGATGGACTGAGTGAGACCGTCGGTGGGCTGACGGTTATGGTTGCCGTTGCAGGCGTTGAGGTGCCTGCGCCATTTGTGGCAGTGTAAGTAAAGCTGTCTGGGCCGGAATAGCTTGCGGTCGGTGTATAGGTGATCGAAGTACCGCTCGCCGAGGCGCTGCCGTGCGCGGCCTGGGTCGCAATGGCCACCGATGATGCAGCTCCACCCGTAAGGTTGAGCGTGATCGGATTTGAGCTGCTGCCGTGGCTCACTGTTGCGCTGACCGGATTGGCGACGGGCGGCGGCACGTTTTGAACCGAAAAGTTAATCGTCACAACATTGAAATAGGGACCTGGCGATATGCCGTGCAGATTCGGACTGCTATCGGTTACAGTAACCTGAAAACTGAAGTTCCCTTGAGAGGTCGGGGTGCCGCTGATCGTACCGTTGCTGGCCAATGAAAGTCCCGGAGGAAGGGTCGAGCCGGTATAGAGCGCAAAACTGTATGGAGCCAAAGCGCCTGATGCGGAAAGCGTTGCGCTGTAGGCAACATTCACGCTGGCGGCTGGGGGAGTGGCAACCGCAATATTGTTGGATGGGTTCGGGACGGAGATTGTATAGGACTTGGTTGTTGTCGTGCCGACATTGTCCGTGACGGTAAAGGTTGCCGTATAATTACCGGCCTGCGTGGGAGTGCCGCTGATGGTTGATCCACTGAAGGATAGACCCGGCGACAGTGAGCCGCTGGTGAGGGAGAAGGTATAGGGTGCAGTGCCGCCGCTTGCGCTCAGCGTTTGGCTATAGCTTGTGCCGACTTGCGGGCTGGCCAGCGATGCCGGCGAAACGGTGATGGGGCTTGTAGCTGCCGCAATCGCTACATTGATCGTGAAAGGGTTTGCACTCGCATCTGCCACCACGAAGCTGTCGCTGGTGGCTCCATCACCGTTATTTGTATATGTCACTACCCCCGCAGCGGCATCGACGGTTACCGAACCATGCTGGGGAGAGGTCGTGTTTGGTCCGGGATAGGGGTTGAGGCCAAACGGATCACACTGAACACCGATGTTGATACTAATCGACCCACCGGAAGCCATCGGGTTCGTCGATGGTGTCGTGTTCGCATCGGGCACATTGAAGATTGAGCAAGCGGCATAGGCGGCGCTCGGGGCCGCGAACATCAGACCAATAGAGAACAGAATAACAATCAGCGCTAGCTTAGAAAGTGGCGTATGAGCGCGCGCATCGGCAGATTTTAAACTTGGAACTGCTTCAACGGCATGATTTACAAACCGCCTCATGCAGCACATCAAGCTTTTGATGAGATCGAGTTGCGATGTACTTGTTTCGTTCTCAAGGCGATGCCCGCATCTTGCAAGTCCAATGCCCAGCCGTTCATCGATTTTCATTTGCCCAATCCAAAGATCGAGCTCACATCCGACCGGTAGCCACCAGCAGGAGTTGCTCGCGTAATTGCCTGCCCGCACTTTGGCTTACGCCCCTCACTCGATTTCAGTACTATCGGAAGTGGTTGCATGGCAATTTGCTAAGCTTGGGATTCCTCTGGATTGAGTTTTGTGAAAGCATTATTCAATCGAATGTTGTATATTCACAACAATGCGAATAAGCGGTGCTGCATTGCTACCCGGCAGGGTCGTGGCGTTGGCACGTTGCCCTTGGCTTAAGGGGTGACGGGTAGTTGCGATGAGATGAGCTCCCCGTGAGCTACAATATTTTGTGGGGCTGCAGTTTATTTCTCTGAGCTGCTATGGCGGTCATGAGGCAATACGCCTTCTCACTCCTCTGATATCGAAGGGCTAGGTCCACCGCAAACCGCTCGCGTAGTCCGGATCGAACTTCTTCGCTCGGCATCGAACAGTGTCGAGAGAAACGATGATGCCAGCCGATATCCTTTAACATTTGCGCGGGTACCCCAATCGGCGATGTCCGGGTCAGACCCGATTGCGGGCGGAAAACTGTGACACGCTCAGCTGACGATGGGTTGGAGCAAGAATACTCGTTGTCAAACAGCGCCTTCAGCTAAATTAGCGCTATATTTTTGTATATTATACTTTAGTTTTTGATGTTATTTCCTGTAGGTCCGTGAATAATTAGTGATCAAGTTTGTCGTCGAGCCGAAAAAGGACGCAGACCGCAATTATTTCTATGTATTTTCAGAAGGCAATATTAATTCTGTTTCAATAAAGCTGGGCTAACGTTGTCTCTGATTGGACGGGCCATGAGGAGCCTGTGCTCGGGCGGCGTCTCGACGGCTCACTGACTGCTTTTCTTTTAGAAATTACACCACAAGAGCTCCAGAAATACGGGTTTCGGCGAAGCGGGTTAGCATCACGGCACCCCGAACGTAGGTGAGCAATTATGTTTTTTTCTCTTCGCAATATACTTGTTGGAATTTTCCTTTCTCTCAGCGTTGCTCTATGCGTGCTAACAGGATCTTCCATGCTCGATGCCTATCGCGGCGAAAGCACTTATGCCGACGTCTCGAAGTTCACCATGTTAGACCGCGCGCTCTTCCAAACACTCGCCAACTTCCGGAACGAGCGAGGTGACGGTTCGTCGCTCGCCAAGCTTGAGCTTGGCACGCAAGACGCAACGCTTGCCATGTTGAAAGCGGACCGGGTCATCGTCGACAAATATATGGCTGACGCAAAATCGGTCTCTGCAAACATTGACGAAGAGGCGCTCAAAGCGCCAATTGCCGATGTCATGAGCGCATACGATCGGGTCGTCGCATTCCGCTCAAAGCTCGACAGCGAAGTCGCCAAGAAGCTCGCCGATCGCGATCCGACACTGCAGGCCACGACGCTGGACATCGGCCAGCAGCTCCTGACCGCGCTGGAAACTGGTTCGACCGCCGTTGAAAGCCAGATCCGCGCGAGTGATCCTTCAATGTCGGCGCTGATCCAGATCCGTGCACTGACATGGTACACTCGCGCGACAGCGGGTGCAGCAAACCTGTTGTTCGTCAACACGCTCGCCTCCGGAGAGGCGATGAAGCCAGAAGAAGTCAGCAAGATCCAACAGTTCGACTACGCTGCCAGCTTCACCTGGGGACAGATCGGTACTCTAGTCAACCATCCGTCGACACCGCAGGTGGTCAAGGATGCCTACAAGATTAGCAACACGACCTATTTCAGCGGCGACTTCGCGGCAAAGCACAGTGCACTACTTGCCAAGTTCGCAGCCGGCGAGAAGAAGGCTATGTCCCTCGACGACTGGCGCCCGCTCGGCAACGCTGCCCTTTTGACCATCACAAACACCGCCGCTGGAGCCGCAGATGGCATGGTGGCCAAGGCAGCCGCCAGCCAGCATGATGCATTCATAAGCCTGATCGCCTACGGGCTCACCTTCCTTGTCGCCGCGGTTCTGAGTATCACTGGTATCTGCGTCATCGTCTTCCGCGTCACCAAGCCCGTCGGCGCGCTAACACATTCGATGACGGCGCTCGCCCAAGGCGACCTCTCGGTCTCGATCGGTGGCGTCGAGCGGCGCGATGAGATCGGTGCCATGGCGCGTTCCGTTGAGGTGTTCCAGCAGGCCGCCCTGCGCAACAAGGCGCTCGAAGCCGAAGCCGCAGAGGCACGCGTCACATCGGAGAATGAGCGCGTCGAAGTCCAGCGCCGTGCCGAAGCCGAGGCCGAACAAAGGCTGCTGCAGGCAACGGGTTCGCTTGCGACAGGTCTGCGTCATTTGGCCTCTGGCGACCTGCGTTGCGAAATCGAAACGCCGCTGGCTGCGCAGTTCGAAGCTCTGCGTCACGACTTCAATTCATCGGTCAGCCAGCTTCGCGCTGCCATGTCCCAGGTCGGCCAGGCCGCGTCACTCGTAAATAGTGGCAGCTACGAGATCTCGCAGGCTTCCGATAACCTCTCCAAGCGCACCGAGCAGCAGGCCGCGTCGCTGGAAGAGACGGCGGCCGCACTTGAAGAGGTTACGGCGAACGTCCAGTCGACCTCCAAGCGAACTGGCGATGCACGTGACCTAGTCCGCGGGGCCCGGTTGCGGGCAGAAAGCTCCAGCCAAGTCGTCAACAATGCCGTCAATGCTATGGGCAGAATCGAGCATTCGTCCAAACAAATCAGTCAGATCATCAGCGTGATCGACGAGATCGCCTTCCAGACCAACCTGCTCGCGCTCAACGCCGGTGTCGAGGCAGCGCGTGCGGGTGAAGCCGGCAAGGGCTTTGCCGTGGTCGCCCAGGAAGTGCGCGAACTTGCCCAGCGTTCGGCCAATGCTGCCAAAGAAATCAAGACTCTGATCGGCAATTCCGGAGTTGCCGTCGGCGAGGGAGTGAAGCTCGTCAACGACACCGGCGAGGGCCTGGCGGCTATCGCCGACCTAGTCCTGCAGATCAATCAGCACATGGATGCGATCGCCATTGCCGCCCAGGAGCAGTCCATGGGCCTGTCGGAGATCAACAGTGCCGTTAATCACATGGACCAGGCGACACAGCAGAATGCCGCCATGGTCGAAGAGATGAACGCGGCTGGCGCCGGTCTGGCCGAGGAGAGCAAGCGCCTCGGCGAACTCCTGAGTGCATTCCGCACAGGCGAAGCCGAACGCAGGGAGCCACAGGCGCGGCCCGTAGCCCGGCCTGCCTCTGCCCCGACAACGGGTCGACTTGCCGCACGCGCCGCTCCGGTCACGCAGGGCAATGCCGCGTTGAAACAACTCCAGCAGGAGTGGTCGGAGTTCTGATAAGTCTGACGTCAAGACAGGCAACTACGCCTTGCTGCGGTTAGCGCCGCGAGGATCGCCCCGGGCACCTTGTCCGGGGCATTTTCGTTTAGCCGTTTCAGCCCCACGCCGATCATGAATGTACTTGGACTGCCGGCTAGCTTTGCAGGCGAGCTTGTTCAGTGCTGGTGGACAAGCCTCCGGCATGCACGAACTGTCAACGCCATGACGGTAAGGGTCGTGCCGGCGATACCGCTGCCGGGGAATGCACTGGCATCCGTGACAATGACGTTAGGTACGCCCCAGAGCTGATTGTAGGGATTGAGCACGGAGTTCCGTGGGTCATCCCCCATCCTTGCGCCACCCGTTTCGTGGATCGCCGCTCCCATGCACATGGTCTTGCGGAACCATTTGCGGAACATGAGTCGGCTGAATGGATCGGCATCGGGAAAGGCGCCGCGGCCCATTTCCCTGAGACCGATAGGCGAGCCGATGAACTCCAGATCTCCGCCGACATCGCGCACCATCTCGACAAGCGCCTCCTCCTGCTGGCGGAGAAGCGCGTGCTCTTCCTCGCCCATGACGCATCGGATATGCGGAACGGGAATTCCCCAGGCATCCTTGCGCCTCGCGTTGAGGGTGATGCGGTTGTCTGCATAGGGCAGCATGCGACCGAAGCCGAAGAATGCCAGCCGGGCAGGCTCGCTATCGGGCGTGGGTGCTCGGCCAATGCTGCCTTGATAATCGAAATCGCCACGACCGGCATCACCGGCTCCAAAACGCGGCACGAAGATGCCGCCAGATGGGTTGTAGAAGGGATCAGTGGGGGCGGAATCGTCGACTGCCCATCCCTTCGCCTTGGAGAAGGAGCCGAAGGCGAGGCAAGGCAGCTGGTCCATGAAATAGCGTCCGAGTGCACCCGAACTGTTGCCCAGCCCCTCGGGATGCCTGGCCGATGCCGAATTGAGAAGCAACCGTACGCTTTCGATCGGCGAAGCCGACAGCACCACGAAGGCGGCGCGGACAGTCTCCACCTTCCCGGTGACGCGATCGATGAATTCGGCACCCGTGGCCCGGGTCCCTTGCTCGTCCGTTGCGATGCGGCGAACGATGGCATCGTGACGGATGGTCAGGCGTCCTGTCGCAAGCGCCTCTCTCAAGGGCTTGGGCGTGCGCTCGGGATCCGGGGCGATATAACGCCAGGACACGACATGCCGCTGCGGCCAGCGACCCTCCACTTCGCTCTTGAAGATTTGTTCGGCCGGCGTCAGCTTTGCCGGATGTGCATAAATTCCATCCGGCAGCGTCTCGACGCCGTCAGGATTGCCGTAGAGCCCGAGGCAGGCTTCAACCTCGTCGTAAAAGGGCGCAAGCTCATCATAGCCAACCGGCCAGTCCATGCCCTTGCCGGTTCGCGACTGGATCTTGAAGTCATCGTCCGTCCAGCGCAGCAAGACGCGGCCGAAGCTGTGCAGGCGACCGCCGCCCTGGCGCCCGCGGATCCACAGGAACGGCGCGTCCTTCGGCGTTGTGTAGGGGTTCTTTCGGTCGTTGACGAAGAAATGGCTGAAGCGCTCGGTGAAGAAGGCTGCGCGCGCCTGAATCGGCTGGCCCTTCACTGTGGCGCGTGCGCGCTCCCAAATGTTGATGCTGCTCGCCGGCTGCTTCTTGCGAGCCGGATCGAAATCCTTCTGGCTCACTGCGGGACCGGCTTCGAGCAAAAGCACTGAGAGCCCCTGAGCGGTCAATTCCTTGGCGGCAAAGGAGCCGGCAGCGCCGGAACCGATGACCAGCGCGTCATAAGTAGTCTGGGACATAGATTTTTCCGTATATTTCAGAGACGGACGCCGTCGGCGTCAAAGAGGGAGGCCTTGGCGATATCGAGGCCGGGCGAGATCGCTGTGCCTGGCTGCAGCGTCGTGTCGCCCATGATGCGATAGGAAAGGCTTTGCCGAGCCCAATCGAACCAGACCACCGTGTCGGCGCCCATCGGCTCGACCACCGAGACGATACCGGCAATGGTTGGCAAAGACCCTGTTCCCCGGTCGGGAACGATATGTTCGGGCCGGATGCCGAGCGTGGCGGCACCCGGCTTGATGGCTGCCAGAAAAGGATAGTTGGCCAGATCGATGGCCAGGCCAGTGCTTTCGAAGACCGGGTTTTCAGCCTTGATCGCGATCTCCCCCGTGATGAAGTTCATCGCCGGTGCGCCGATGAAGCCGGCGACGAAGAGATTTGCGGGGCGGTGGTAGATCTCCGACGGACTCGCCAGCTGCTGGATGACGCCGTCCCTCATGATGGCAATGCGGTCGGCAAGGGTCAGCGCTTCGACCTGATCGTGGGTCACATAGATCATCGTGTTGCCGAGGCTCTGATGCAGCTTCTTGATCTCGACGCGCAGCTCGTTGCGAAGCTTGGCGTCGAGATTGGAAAGCGGTTCGTCGAACAGGAAGACATCGACCTCACGGACGAGGGCCCGGCCGATCGCAACGCGCTGACGCTGACCACCCGACAATTCCGACGGGCGGCGATCGAGCAGCTTTTCCAAGTGCAGAAGCGAGGCCGTGCGGGCGATACGAGCCTCTATCTCCGGCTTGGGCAATCCAGCGACGCGCAGGCCGAAGGAGAGGTTCCTGCGCACCGTCATCCGCGGGTAAAGCGCATAGGACTGGAAAACCATGCCGATGCCGCGATCTTTCGGCTCCTCCCAGGTCACGTTCTTTCCGGAGATCCACATTTCGCCGTCGCGGATATCCTGCAATCCGGCGATCGCATTCAGCAGCGTCGATTTCCCGCAGCCGGATGGGCCGAGCAGCACGAGAAACTCGCGCGGGGCGATGTCGATGGAGAGCTTCTCGATGACGGTATGGTCACCATAGGCAATCTTGAGGTCTTTTACCGATACGGCAGGCTGCATGGCATTACCCTTTGACAGCACCGGCTCCGACACCGCGCAGGAACCAGCGGCCGGAGAAGAAATAGATGGCGAGAGGAACGACGGCGGTCAGAATGGTGGCGGCCATGTTCACATTGTAGGCGCGTTCGCCCATGGTTGTATTGACGATGTTGTTGAGCTGGACGGTCATCGGCAGGTTGTCTCGTCCGGCGAAGACCAGGCCGATCAGGAAGTCGTTCCAGATACCTGTGAACTGGAAGATGGAGGCAACCATCACCATCGGCGCGGACATCGGCAGCATGATCTCGAGGAAAATGCGCCAGAAGCCGGCCCCGTCGACGCGGGCCGCCTTGCAGAGCTCTTCGGGAATGGCGACGAAATAATTGCG
Source organism: Martinezella miluonensis (assembly GCF_900094545.1). Classification (GTDB taxonomy): domain Bacteria; phylum Pseudomonadota; class Alphaproteobacteria; order Rhizobiales; family Rhizobiaceae; genus Rhizobium; species Rhizobium miluonense. The sequence continues at coordinate 26,608 of NZ_FMAH01000056.1, read as the reverse complement.
AAACAGCAGCGTGACCAGCGGCAGGCCGAAAATGACGTGAACGAGGACGACGCCGGCCACGGAATTGTAAAGGCTCAAATTGGCAAGTAGCCGTACCAGCGGATAGAGGAAGATCTGGTAGGGGATGAGGCCGCCGGCCATCAGCAACCCGAACAGAAGGTTCGAGCCTTTCGGCCGCCAGAGCGACAGTGCATAACCGTTGATCGCCCCGATGGAGACGGAAATGACGACGGCGGGCACAGTAATCTTGATCGAGTTCCAGAAACCGATACGCACGCCAAGGCACTGCGTGCCCATGCAGGCTCCCGACCAGGCGGTGTTCCAGGCATTGAAATCAAGGGTATCCGGCAGTGCGAAGATATGGCCCTGGCGGATTTCCTCCATCGACTTCAACGACGTGACGAGCATGGTGTAGAGAGGCAGCAGGAAGAACAGCGCAGACAGGATCAGGAATGCGTAGAGCCCGATCTGGCCGACGCTAAGCCTGGACGGCTTGAGGCCACGAGGATGGAGGCGGGTTGTCATCAATGCGCTCCCCTTCTTCTGGCGCGCATGGCGAGCGCATAGCGGAACGGGGCGACGGCCATGACGACGGAAAGCACCAATACGGTTGCACCGGCGCTGGCGAGCCCGAGGTTCTGGCGTTCGAACAGATTGTCCATGATGAATTTTGCCGGCACTTCGGTCGAGTAGCCGGGGCCGCCGCCGGTTTGCGCGACGATCAGATCGTAGGTCTTGATCACGCCCATGGAGAGCAGCATTCCCGATGCGGCAAGCGCCGGCCCGAGTTGCGGCAGGATGATCGAAAAGTAGATACGCCAGACCGGTATACCGTCGATCTGAGCAGCCTTCCATTGCTCCTCGCTAATCCCGCGCATGCCGGAGAGCGCAATGACCATGACGAGCCCGGCGCCTTGCCAGACACCGGCGAAGACCACCGTATAGATCGCCATGTCGCGATTGACGATCCAGTCGAAGACGAAGCCCTGCCAGCCAAGTGCCCGCACGGTCGCCTGAATACCGAATGTCGGATTGAGCATCCATTGCCAGATCAGCCCCGTGACAACGAAGGACATGGCGTAGGGATAGAGGAAGATGGTGCGGAACACGCTCTCGAAGCGGACCTTGCGGTCAAGGGCTGCCGCCAGCACGAAGCCGAGAGCGAGGCACCCTCCGACATAGAGAGCACCGAAGATCAGCACATTCTCCAGCGATGCAAGCCAGCGCGAGTTTTTAAACAGCTTGGCATATTGAGCGAAGCCGACATAGTTGGATGACGGGAAGATCGTCGAATCCGTGAAAGACAGGCGGACGGACCAGACCATGGTGCCGATATAGACGAAGATCGCGGCGATCCATGTCGGCAAGAGTGCAAAGGTCGCAGCCAGGGAACGTCTGCGCTTGGCTCGCATGTGCAAACTCTCTCAAAAGAACGGAGGAGCCGACCGACGATCACATCTTCGACCGGCTCGAAATACAGGCTCTATTCGAAGATCGCGAAGAACTTCTTCGCACCCGCGGCGCTGTCCTCCGAGGGGTTGCTCCAGAATTCGTCGACGAAGTCGTTGAGCGCGCCTGCCTGCTGTGGCGAGAGGATCAGCGCCTGATCCGGAACGATCTTGCCGGCGCCCATCAGCTCGAGGCCCTTCTGCGCGCACGTATCGAGCTTCGATTTGTCGACGTCGGTACGCATCGGCACCGAACCCTTCTTAAGCGAGAACTCGACCTGCACGATCGGATCCATGGCGACTTCGGCCAGCAGCGCCTGCCCCTTTTGCGATGCCGCATCGGCGATCTTCGGGAAGGAGAAGGAGTCGGCGACATAGACCATGCCGGGGGATTGCGGAGCAAGCATGCAACCATAGTCCTTGCCAAGCTGTTTGCCGGCCGCGACGAATTCGCCCTTGGCCCAGTCACCCATGAACTGCACGCCGGCCTTGCCGGTGATGACCATGGCAGTGGCATCGTTCCAGTTGCGCCCCGGCGCGCCCTCGTCGACATAGGCGCGCAGCTTGCCGAGAATATCGAGCGTCTTCTTCACGCCTTCGACGGAAGCGTCGCCTTTGTCCTTGTCGACATAGATCTTCAGGAAGCCGTCTATGCCGACTTGCGTCAGCAGGATCATATTGAAGACCTTGGATTCCTGCCAGGACTGGCCGCCCCAGGCGACCGGTTGCACGCCGGCGGCCTTGAGCTTGTCGAGTGCCGCGAAGAAATCGTCCCAGCTCTTGGGCTCGCCGTTCACGCCGGCTTTGGTGAAAGCGTCCTTGGAATAGAAGACCCAGCTCTCGCCATGGGCGTCGGTGGGAGAGAGATAGGTCTGGCCTTTGAAGGTAGTGAGATCATGGATCGATTTCGGCAGAACCTCCGCCCATTTGCCTGCTTTTGCGATATCATCGATCGGGCTCAGCAGGCCCTGACTGACGAAATCGGCATTGGCAAGGCCGATCACCGCCTGTTTGGCAGCTGGCGGATCACCGGCGACCAACCGGTTCTGGAAGGCGGCGTCGGCCGCACCGAAACCGGCAATGGACGAATCTTTCCAGACCCCGCCGCGCTTTTCGAATTCCTGCTTGATGACATCGAGGGCGGCGGCTTCGCTGCCTGATGTCCAGGACGTCATGACTTCCGCCTTTGCCTTGTCCTCGGCATAGGCGGGAGCGGAGGCTGCCGCGAGTGCAGCTCCGACCAAGAGCAATTTCATCGTATTATTCATTGTTCACCTCTTCAAGAAGGCCCTCTTTGCGGGGCCATTGGTCTTCAGGTCATGAAATCAGCGATAGATCGGCAGCAATGCCTGCCGTACCAGCGTCAGGCCGTTGGCGATATCGCCGACCGGATCGGGTGCGGCGTCAAGCTCGAGAATAGCCCAGCCTTCGTAAGCGCGGTCGCGTAGCAACCTGATCCAGCCCGGCCAGTCGACGCGGCCGAGCCCGAAGCCGCAGAAATAAGGGCGATGACGATCATGAATATGCTCGTCGATCGGAGTGTCGGTCGGCATCGGTCCAAGCGCATCCTTCCAATGAGCGATGATGACCCGCTCATGGTGGCGTTCGACGACCTCAAGCGGATCGGAGCCGGCAACAATAATATGGGCGGTGTCCGGGCACATGTGGACATATGCAGGATCCGTCAACAGCATCAGAAGATCGACATCGCGAGAGGCGGCAAAGATCGAATGCGCCTCCGTGTGAACCGCGAGGCGCACGCCCTTCGCGTAGAGGATTGCGCCTAGGCGGTTGAGGAAATCGGCAATCTTGCGGGCCTGCTCGAAATCGAAGAATCGAACGGGCTGAGCGCCTGGGGTCTGGCGCAGCGGCGCGCCGATAACCATGATATCACTGCCGCAAGCCTTGAGAAATGCGGCATATTTCTCTGCCTTTTCGATGATGGCTGCCTGCGCCGATGCTTCGGCAAAATCGCCTGCAGCCTCGAGTTCGGCAAAAAAGCCGCTTGCCAATGCCAAACCGCGCTTGGAAAGCTCGCCCGCAAAGGCTTCGACCGAACCATAGGTTTTCGTCGCATCCTGCCAGTTGAAAGGAGAAAAGGTCAGCTCGACGCCAGTGACGCCGGATGCCTGTACGGCGTCCAGAATCTTGTCCCAAAAGGAGCGAGGTTCGCTGCGGGAGAGGGCGATTATGCCATCGTAATCCTCAACACCCCAGAAGGCGGGATGAAAGAAGGTAACGAGATCCACGCCAAAGCGAAGCCGTTCGGTCGAGCTCATGATGCTGTCCGTTCTCAGGATAGAGGCCATCGTCTGCGGAACTGATGTCGCAGCAGATAATCCGTAATGATTTCAATATATTATCATTTGGCAATCGTTTGCCATTGCTTGATAGTAGACAAGTCCTTTTCATATGCAAGCGATTTTTGGCAAACGTTTGCTAAGTCAGCGGAATTCCCGTAGCATCCGACACCGCAGGCATCGGGAAGGAAACAAAAAAGTGAAAAATAACAACAATTTGCCCGTGGCGGAGTATTCAGGACCCTTGATGGCGGACGTTGCGAGATTGGCAGGGGTGGCGATCTCAACGGTCAGCCGGGCACTTGCCAATCCCGGTCGGGTTAATGAGAAGACACGAGCTAAGATCGATGCAGCAGCAAAGCAATTGGGCTACACGCCGAATGCTATGGCGCGTGGCCTGCGGGTCGGCAAATCCAACACGATCATGATCATTCTGCCGGGTTCGCTCTATTACGGCGTTTCCCAGGTCATTCCGCAAGTCCTGCAAAGCATCAACAAAGCCTTGCTGCAGAATGGTTATAACCTGATGATCGCCAATCTCGGCCGCGACGTGGAATCTGAGCGCCATATTCTCGATCTCGCCTTCGGCGGCACCATTCGCGGCGCCATCATTCTCTCGTCCAAGCTGCCGGAAGTCGACGGCCGATCTCTTGCCAATGCTGGTTTGCCGATCGTCTCCATGTTGCTCGACATGAGTGATGCCGGTGTGCCGAGCGTCGTCACCAACGATCGCGAGGCGGTGCGGGATGCAACGGCCGATCTTATCCAACTTGGTCATCGCCGCTTTCTCTATCTTGCCGGCCCAGAGAACAACTATCATGACCTCGAGCGTTTTAGCGGCGTCGTCGAGGCACTACAGGAAGCAGGACTGCCAGAATCTGCGGTCGTTCGCTCGGGGGGCAAGCTGGATTATCAGCATGGTTTTGACATTGGCGTACACGCGGCGAGCGACTTTGCCGCACTTGCGGATAAACCGACCGCAGCCATCGCAACCAGCGACGACATGGCAATTTCTTTCATGAGTCGGGTGCAGCGTATGGGGCTGTCGATTCCGGGCGGCCTTTCGATCGTTTCCTTCGATGGTTCGCCCGTTTGTGCATTTTGCTCGCCGCCGCTTTCAACGATCGAGCAGCCGATGGAGGAGATGGGGCAGATGGCGGTCGCCATTCTGATGGTAGCCATCGATCGGCCGGAGCAAATGCCAGAGATGCGAAATGTTATCCGCAGCCGGCTCATTCAGCGTGAGAGCGTCGCTGCACCCGTAAGGGTAGTGTCGCCGCCTTCATCCGGAAATCATGAGGGCTCGACAATTTAAATCAAAGCCAGAAGATGACTTCAGCTGCGATGCATATGCTTGAGAAGAAGGTGTGGGCACATCGGTGACCGCGAAACGCGAGCCGTGGAAGCCTATTCGATCCCGATAAGGTGGGCGCCCATCTCGCCGCGCAGGCGGAGTCATGGCGCTATGCCTATTTTATACGCATTGCACAATTTTTTGACAGGATTGTTGCGACCGATCTCGCCATTGCAGCAATCCATCGCCGGCAGGCTCTGAATATAATCATTTAAAAACAATGGTGTAATCAATCTGGCATGGTCATTGCTTGGTAATGGGTAGGCCTTCGGCCACGATTTTGGCGTCCAACGACGGGCGTCACCAGCAAAGCTGCTGATCGGAAGACCTCGCGCTACACCGACGTATGCGCCCTGACCAGCGGCATTTTATTTTCAACCCTAGCGATGGATCGGCCCGACCTTGTCGGCCTTGGAGAAATCATGTCTGTTCATGAGAGAGCGCAATCCATATCCCCCGGCGAGCCAGCCAAGGCATTGTGGATTTCCACAATTGCTTTCACCCTCTGTTTTGCAGTCTGGACGATTTTTGCGATCATTGGCATTCGCATCAAGCAGGAGCTCGGCCTTTCCGAAGCCCAGTTCGGATTGCTTGTCGGCACGCCGGTTCTCACCGGATCGGTTGTTCGCATCGTGCTCGGGATTTGGACGGGCCGTTATGGCGGCCGTCTCGTCTATACAGTCACGATGCTGGCCGCAGCCGCGGCAACTTTTCTTTTATCCTATGCCACGACTTACGCGCAGATGCTGATCGCCGGCCTTGGTGTCGGGCTTGCCGGCGGCGCGTTCGCGGTTGGCGTCGCCTATGTCTCGCCGTTCTTTCCACCAGAGAAGCAGGGGACGGCACTTGGTATCTTCGGAGCTGGCAACGTCGGTGCCGCCGTCACCAAGTTTGCGGCTCCCTTCGTCCTGATTGCATGGGGATGGCAAGCTGTCGCCGAGATATGGGCATTGGTGCTTGCTGCAATGGCGATCGTCTTCTGGTTCACCACCACAGACGATCCGGCTTTCCGCGTACGTCGCGACCGCAAGCTCCCATCCAAGAGCCTACTGCAGGAATTCGCACCGTTGAGGAACGCCCAGGTCTGGCGGTTCTCGCTTTACTACTTTTTCGCCTTTGGCGGCTTCGTAGCCCTGTCGCTGTGGCTTCCTCGTTATCTGATCGGCGTCTACGGTTTCAATCTGGAGGTCGCCGGTATGGTGGCCGCCGCCTACTCCATTCCTGGCAGCATTTTCCGTGCCTTCGGTGGGATGGTCTCGGACAGGAAGGGAGCCCGAAGCGTCATGTACGTCATGCTGGCGGTGTCGGCAGTCACGACGCTGATCCTTTCGCTACCGGCTGCGCCTGCATCCGGCTCCGCCTTCGGAATCACGCCGCCGGTCTTCATCGCGGTCATCTTCGTTCTCGGCTTCGTCATGAGCCTCGGCAAGGCGGCCGTCTATAAGCATATCCCTGCCTATTACCCGGAGAATATCGGCGCCGTTGGCGGCATCGTCGGCATGATGGGCGGTCTCGGCGGCTTCATCCTGCCCATTGCTTTCGGCCTGCTCAAGGATCTGACTGGGCTTTGGTCGAGCTGTTTCCTGCTGTTGTTTGCGATTGTCGCGATTTCGCTCATCTGGATGCACCTCTCTATTCGCCAGCTTGAGCGCCGCGGGCTCTCCGCGCCCGTCGTGACCGCTACCTGATCTCAAGGACTTAGAACTATGACCCGGAAACTCGTCATCATCGGCAACGGCATGGCCCCAGGGCGCATGCTGGAGCATCTTCTGGAAAAGGCGCCTGATCTCTATCAGGTCACGATCTTCAACGCCGAACCGCGCGTCAACTACGATCGCATCATGCTGTCGCCGGTCCTTTCCGGCGAGAAGGACTATGAGCAGATCATCATCCATGGCGACGGCTGGTACATCAAGCACGGCATCACCCTCTACAAGGGACACAAGATCGTCGCCATCGACCGCGCTGCAAAGACAGTAACGTCGGACCATGGCGTGACCGAGAGTTACGACAAGCTGGTGATTGCGACCGGCTCCGTCCCATTCATCATTCCGGTCCCAGGCAAGGAGTTGCCGGGGGTCATCACCTATCGCGACCTCGACGATGTGCAGGCGATGCTGCTTGCGGCGCAGTCGCGCGAAAAGGCGATCGTCATCGGTGGTGGTCTGCTCGGTCTCGAAGCGGCGGCCGGCCTTGCCTCCCGCGGCATGGACGTCACCGTTCTCCACGTCATGCCGACGCTGATGGAACGTCAGCTCGATCCGGCCGCGGGCTATCTCCTGCAAAAGGCCGTCGAGGAACGCGGCATCAAGGTCATCACCAAGGCCAATACCAAGGCGATCGTCGGTAATGGCAAAGTCGAGGGGATCGAGCTCGATGATGGACGCGTGATCCCCGCCACGCTCGTCGTCATGGCCGTCGGCATTCGCCCCAATATCGGTCTTGCCAAGGAGGCCGGCATCGCCGTCAACCGCGGCATCGTCGTCGACGACGGCATGCAGACCTCCGATGGCAGCATCTTGGCACTTGGCGAATGCGCCGAGGTTGGCGGTATGGTCTATGGCCTCGTCGCACCGCTTTATGAGATGGCGCGCGTCGCCGCCGCGCATCTCGCTAGCGACACGACCGCCGCCTTCGTGCACTCGGACACGCCGACGAAGCTGAAAGTCACCGGTATCGATCTGTTTTCGCTCGGCGACTTCGCCGACGGCGACGACCGCGAGGAGATCGTCCTGCGTGACGCGGCGGCCGGCGTCTACAAGCGCCTGGTGCTGAAGGACAACAAGATCATCGGCACCGTGCTTTACGGAGAAACGGCCGACGGCGCCTGGTTCAACGACCTGAAGAAGAAGGCGACCGACATCTCTGAGATGCGCGAGACCCTGATCTTCGGCCAGGCCTATCAGGGAGGGTCGCCGCTGGACCCTATGGCGGCCGTTGCAGCCTTGCCGGATGATGCGGAAATCTGCGGCTGCAACGGCGTCTGCAAGGGCAAAATCACCTCGACCATCACAGCCAAGGGCCTGACCTCGCTCGACGACGTGCGTGCCCACACAAAGGCTTCGGCCTCCTGCGGCTCCTGCACCGGCCTTGTCGAACAGCTGATGTCGATCACGCTTGGCGACAGCTACAACCCCGCCGCCGTCCAGCCGATGTGCGCCTGCACCGAACTCGGACATGATGATGTCAGAAGACTCATAAAGGCCAAAGGGCTGAAGAGCATTCCCGCTGTCATGCAGGAGTTGGAGTGGAAGACCTCCTGCGGCTGCGCGAAGTGCCGCCCGGCGTTGAACTACTACCTCGTCTGCGACTGGCCGGACGAATATGCCGATGACTATCAGTCGCGCTTCATTAATGAGCGCGTGCATGCCAACATCCAGAAGGACGGAACCTATTCCGTGGTGCCGCGCATGTGGGGCGGCGTTACCAGCTCCAACGAGCTGCGCGCGATCGCCGATGTCGTCGACAAATTCGAAATCCCGATGGTGAAGGTGACGGGCGGCCAGCGTATCGACCTTCTCGGCGTGCAGAAAGAGGATCTGCCCGCCGTCTGGTCCGACCTCGGCAAGGCCGGCTTCATTTCGGGCCAGGCCTATGCCAAGGGCTTGCGTACGGTGAAGACATGCGTCGGCTCGGACTGGTGCCGCTTCGGCACGCAGGATTCCACCGGCCTTGGCATCCGCATCGAAAAATTCATGTGGGGCTCCTGGACGCCGGCAAAACTCAAAATGGCCGTCTCCGGCTGTCCGCGCAATTGCGCCGAGGCGACCTGTAAGGACATCGGCGTCATCTGCGTCGACAGCGGTTTCGAAATCCATTTCGCCGGTGCGGCCGGCCTCGACATCAAGGGCACGGAGGTTCTGGGCCTCGTCAAGACGGAGGACGAGGCGCTCGAACATATCGTGGCGCTGACGCAGATGTATCGAGAACAAGCCCGCTATCTTGAGCGCATCTATAAATGGGCCAAGCGCATCGGTCTCGACGAGATCCGCCGCCAGATCATGCAGGATCACGAAAAGCGCAAGGCTTATTACGAGCGCTTCGTCTTCAGTCAGACATTCGCGCAGGTTGATCCCTGGTCGGAGCGTGTCTCCGGCAAGGACAAGCACGAGTTCAAGCCGATGGCGACCGTCGGTTTCCATCAGGCTGCAGAGTGAGGAGATTGATATGAATTGGTCAAAAGAAACCTGGTATGAAATCGGCGATATCTCGGACATTCCTCTGCGTGGTGCCCGGTGCGTGAAAACCCCACAGGGCAAGATTGCCGTGTTCCGCACTGCCGAAAACGAGGTTTTTGCCATCGAGGATCATTGCCCGCACAAAGGCGGCCCGCTGAGCCAGGGCATCGTTCACGGCAAGGCCGTGACCTGCCCGCTGCACAATTGGGTGATCTCGCTCGAAACCGGCAAGGCGGTTGGAGCCGACCAAGGCGAGGTGCGGACCATTCCGATCCGCAACGAGAATGGTGCTCTCTTCATCGCGTTCGAAAGCCTGATGATGGCGGCTGAATGATGGAAACGGAGGTCAAGACAACCTGCCCTTATTGCGGCGTCGGTTGTGGCGTCATCGCCAAGGTCGGCGAAGACGGCAAGGTCTCCGTCAAAGGCGATCCCGACCATCCTTCCAATTTCGGGCGTCTGTGCTCCAAGGGATCGGCGCTTGCTGAGACGATCGATCTCGACGGGCGCCTCCTCCATCCGGAAATTGCCGGCCAAATGGCCAGCTGGGACCAGGCGCTCGATCTGGTCGCCGGAAAGTTTGCGGATACGATCAAAAAATACGGACCGAATTCAGTCGCTTTCTATGTCTCCGGGCAGTTGCTGACCGAGGATTATTATGTCGCCAACAAGCTGATGAAGGGTTTTATCGGCTCTGGCAATATCGACACCAATTCCAGGCTCTGCATGTCGTCATCCGTCGCCGGCCATCGCCGCGCCTTCGGCTCGGATACGGTGCCCGGCACCTATGAGGATCTGGAGTTGGCTGACCTCATCGTGCTGGCGGGCTCCAATCTTGCCTGGTGCCATCCGGTGCTCTACCAGCGCATCGCCGCTGCCAAGGCGGCGCGCCCCGGCATGAAGATCGTCGTCATCGACCCGCGCAGCACGATGACCTGCGATATTGCCGACCTGCACCTCGCAATCCGGCCGGATGCCGATGTAGCGCTGTTCATGGGTCTTTTTGAGCATCTGGTTGCTAGCAATACGATCGACCAGAACTACATTGCCGAACATACCGGCGGCTTTGCCGAGGCTTTCGCCGCCGCAAGCTCCTTGTCGTTCAACCAGGTGCTTGACCTGACCGGTTTGCCCGCCATGCAGCTTCGCGAGTTCTATCGGCTGTTTGCTGCGACCGAGAAGGTCGTCACCTGCTACAGCCAGGGCGTCAACCAATCCTCATCCGGCACCGACAAGGTCAATGCCATCATAAACTGTCATCTCGCGACCGGCCGTATCGGCCGGCCCGGCATGGGGCCATTCTCGCTGACCGGCCAGCCGAACGCCATGGGCGGTCGCGAGGTCGGCGGGCTCGCCAACATGCTTGCCGCGCACATGGCGATCGAGAGTGCTGAGGATCGCGACCGGGTGCAGCGCTTCTGGCGATCACCGCGGATTGCCGCCAAGCCGGGCTTGAAAGCTGTCGATATGTTTCGCGCCGTCGCGGATGGCCGGATCAAGGCGCTCTGGATCATGGCGACGAACCCCGTCGTCTCGATGCCGGATGCTGACGCCGTAGAGGCCGCCATCAAGGCCTGTCCTTTCGTCGTCGTCTCCGATGTCCTGCGAGAGACGGATACGACGCGGCACGCGCATGTGCTGCTGCCCTCACTTGGCTGGGGCGAAAAGGACGGCACCGTCACCAATTCCGAACGACGGATCTCCAGGCAGCGCCAATTTCTGACGGCGCCAGGCGAAGCCAGGTCGGACTGGTGGCAAATGGCGGAGGTCGGCCGTCGCATGGGATTTTCCCAAGCTTTTTCCTTCCGGACGAACGCAGATATTTTCGCTGAGCATGCTGGCCTCTCCAGCTTCGAAAACCAGGGTAGCCGCGACTTCGACGTCGGTGCTTATGAAGCGGTCGCGACCGCGGAATATGACGCACTTCAGCCTTTCCAGTGGCCGCAGCCTGCCGGAACGACACCAAAGCCGACGCGCTTCTTCGCAAATGGCGGATTTTATCATCCCGATCGCAAGGCGCGCTTCGTCGCGATCGAGCCGCCGGCAAGCGATCGAACCGACAGCCGCTTCCCGCTGACACTCAATACCGGGCGCGTTCGCGATCATTGGCACACCATGACCCGTACCGGCAAAAGCGCACGGCTATCGGCCCACATTGCCGAGCCTTTTGCCGAGATCCATCCCCGCGATGCGATCGAAATCGGTGTCGCGGAAGCCAGCCTGGTCGAGATCGAAAGCCCGCATGGCAAGGTAATCGTCCGCGCTTTGGTGACGGAGCGACAGGCGCGTGGCAGCCTGTTCGTGCCGATGCACTGGAACGATAGTTTTGCCGCCAAAGCCCGTATCGACGCCGTGGTTGCCCCCCTCACGGATCCGGTTTCCGGCCAGCCGGCTTCGAAGAATGTCGCGGTTCGCGCACGTCGTTTCCGGGCATCGCACTATTGCTTCGCGGTCTCGGCAGCAAAGCCGCGCGATCTCGATAGCCCTTATTGGGCGCTCGCCAAGGCCAATGGCGGATGGCGGACCGAACTTGCCTTCGACCTTATACCGGAGAACTGGATCGGCTGGTGCCGCGCGACGTTCGATATACCCGCCAATCTGGAGCCGCTCGGCTATGCCGATCAAGCCTCCGGCGATCTGCGCCTGGCCTTCTTCGATGGGGAGCGGCTGCTCGCAGCTCTATTCGTCGCTCGACAGCCGGTCGCCGTTGCCCGCAGCTGGGCGATCTCTCAGCTCACCGCCGAACACACCAATCTGCGCAAGCGCTTCGCTCTCGTCGCCGGTCGCCCAGGTGCGGACAAACCCGATCCCGGCGCCACCGTCTGCTCCTGCTTCGGGGTCGGCGTCAACCAGATCGTCGCGGCAATTCGTGGTGGCTGCCACAGCGTCGAGGCGGTGGGCAAAGAGCTCAAAGCGGGAACCAACTGCGGCTCCTGCCGTGCCGAAATCAGAGGGATCATCGATGGATGTCTTGCAGCTGCCGCGGAGTGACGTACCCGCCCGAATGGAGCCGCTTGCCAAATTGCCGGTGTTCTGGGCGCTTGAAGGCAAACGCGTCATCGTCGCCGGCGGCTCGGATGCGGCTGCCTGGAAGGCGGAGCTTCTTGCCGCCTGCGGCGCCGACGTTCATGTCTATGCAGACGAGCTTTCCGACACGTTCGAAAAGCTGATCCTGCGCGGCGCCGAACATCCGCAAGCCGGCTTCACCCATCACCCACGGATGTGGAATGAAGCAAGCTTTGCAGGTGCGGCCATCGCCATCGCCGATTGCGGGGAAGACGGTGAAGCACAGGCCTTTTTCGAAGCCGCCTGTATGGCCGGCGTGCCGGTCAATGTCATAGACAAGCCCGCCTTTTGCCAGTTCCAGTTCGGATCGATCGTCAATCGCTCGCCGGTCGTGGTGTCGATTTCGACGGATGGAGCAGCTCCCATCCTCGCTCAAGCGATCCGCCGGCGGATAGAGACGCTGCTACCCCGGGCGTTGAAAGGTTGGGCAGCACTCGCACTGTCACTGCGAGAGACTGTCCATGAGCGGCTTGCGCCGGGGCCGCTGCGTCGCCTCTTCTGGGAGGGCTTCGTCGATCGCGCGTTTTCAGGTTTAGATACGCCGGAGGAGGGCGTCGGCGGGCAGCTTCTCGATGAAGCCGAGCGGCTTCGGGAAGCGCCCGCCCATTCATCAGGAGGCCGCGTCACGCTTGTTGGAGCAGGGCCCGGCGATGCCGAGCTGCTAACGCTGAAGGCTGTCCGTGCGTTGCAGGCGGCCGACGTGATCCTCTTCGACGATCTGGTTTCGACAGAGGTCCTGGAGCTTGCCCGGCGTGAAGCCAAACGCATGCTGGTTGGCAAGCGCGGCGGCCGTACGAGCTGCCGCCAGGAAGACATTAACGACATGATGGTGAAGCTCGCAAAGGCAGGCAAGCATGTTGTTCGGCTGAAATCCGGCGATCCAATGGTCTTCGGCCGCGCTGGTGAGGAGATCGCGCATCTCGACCGGGAAAACATTCCCGTCGATATCGTTCCCGGCATAACGGCTGCGAGTGCAATGGCCTCTCGGCTCGGGATTTCCCTGACGCATCGCGACCATGCACAGTCCGTTCGCCTCGTGACGGGGCACTCCCGGCACGGCTGTCTGCCCGCTGACATCAATTGGGCTGCCATTGCTGATCCGCATACGACGACCGTGTTCTACATGGCGGGCAGGACGGCACCGTTGATCGCAGAACGGCTGCTCAAAGAAGGCTTGTCCCCTGAGACATCGGCCGTCATCATCAGTGACGTCAGCAAGCCAACAGAGCGCAATTGGCGCGGAACGCTTGTCGAGATACCGAGTGGGATCGCGACCATCGGCTACGACAATCCGGTACTCATCGCAGTCGGAAACGCACTCGCAGCACGTCAGGCTCTCCCCAAGGATTCCATCAAGAACACGTCATTTGCCTGGCCGCGCCCACCATCGGGGCGACACTCCCGGATCTGGAGCGGTTCAAGAGGCAACGCGCGACGAGCCGAAAGATAGCGCCAGCGCCTCGAGTTCCTCATAGAGCGATTGCGCAAAGCTCCGCAGCACGGTCAGCTCGAAGTCGTTGCCGCCGGTACGGGTGAGTTGGATCGAAATATGACCGAAGAGGGTCATGGCACTGCTTCCTTCGGGGAAATTCACTGGATACAGGTCGACGGCGGTACCCTTGTTGAGGAGCGCGACTGCATCGAGCCCGGAGACGTGAATACGGATGCGCCCGTGGCTCTGGTCCGAGATGAAGGCGCGGCCCGCCAGCGCGTCCGCAAGAGCCTGCCTAATGGGTTTGGCGAGTTGCTCATTGCCAGCGATGAACCATTGCCGATATCCGGCCGGGCGCACGGAGCTTTCCTTAAGGCCCGCCGCGAGAAGATGGCTCGCAATCTCTTCGCTCGTGATCGCGCCCATCACATGCAGGAGGTGCCCTTCCGGCAAGGCTTCCAGCCGGATGGCCTCGCCTCGTAAAACGTCCTTGCCGGCGAGGACCGGCTTCAATGTCGGCAAATCAGGCATGGAGTTTCTCATTCTGAGGGTCGACAAAGACGGGGCTGCAGAGCACCGCATCCGTGAATTCGTTTCGCAGGCCATTCCAGATGGTGATCTTCTCGCCGATGCGCTCCGGTCCGTTTTTGACCAATGCGAGACCGATCGTATGACCGAGGCTTGGCGAAAAGGCGCTCGATGTCACATAGCCTTGATCGTTTTCGAGAGTTGCTGCGGCGTCAGCCGCCAGGATATGAGCGCCTGTGCGGAAGCTGTTCGCCGGATCCAGCGGCTTGACGCCGACCAGGCGAGGGCGGTCGGCAGCCTGAAGGCCCTCGCGGGCAAGCATCGCCTTGCCGATGAAATCGGGCTTCGTCGTCGAGACCATGCGGACAAAGCCGAGATCGCCCGGTGTTACCGTGCCGTTGATCTCGGCGTGGGTGACATGGCCCTTTTCGATGCGCATAACGCCGAGCGCCTCGGCACCATAGGCGCAAATCTCATGCTTCCGGCCGGCCTGCATGATCGCATCGGCGACGAATTCACCATAGGCCGCGGGGACGCCGAGCTCGTAGGCGAGTTCGCCCGAGAAGGAAATGCGAAAGAGCCGGGCTTCGAGCTTGCCGCCGAAGAGTGAAACAGTACGGGCGCTCATAAAGGAGAAAGCCGTATCAGAGATGTCTTCATCGACGATCTCCGAAAGTATCGCTCGCGATTTCGGGCCCGCCACTGCCATCTGTGCCCATTGGTCGGTCGACGACGCAAAATAGACCTCCAGCTCGGGCCAGAGCGTCTGCGCGCAGAATTCCAGATGTGTCAGTACGCCGGCTGCAAGCGCCGTCGTTGTCGTCATGAAGAAATGATCTTCGGCGAGGCGGCTGGTGGTACCGTCGTCATAGATCATGCCGTCTTCGCGCAGCATGATGCCGTAGCGTGCCTTGCCGACGGGCAGCTTGGCAAAGCCGTTGCAGTAGATGCGGTCGAGGAAGGCGGCCGCGTCCTTGCCGAAGATCTCGATCTTGCCGAGCGTCGAGACGTCGCAAATGCCGGCATTCTTGCGGATGTTCAGCACCTCGCGATCCACACTTTCGCGCCAGGTCTTTTCGCCCTCGCGCGGAAACCAGGAGGAGCGATACCAGAGGCCGGTCTCAACGAAGGTCGCGCCATTCTTCTTCGCCCATTCATGCAAGGGGGATTTGCGCGCCGGCTGAAAATGCTTAGCCCGCGAACTACCCGTCAGCGCGCCGAAGGAGACCGGCGTGTAGAAAGGCCGGAACGTTGTGGTCCCGACTTTACCCGGCGAGACGCCACGGGCTTCCGCAAGGATGCCGATGGCATTGATATTGGAAAGCTTTCCTTGGTCGGTTGCCATACCATTGGTCGTGTAGCGTTTGGCAAGCTCGACATGGCCGTAGCCCTCGCGCACGGCAAGACCGAGATCTTTGAGATGGACGTCGTTCTGATAATCGACGAAGGCTTTACCCTTGGCGCCTTTGACGGACCAGAGTGGCGAGACTGAAGCCTGAACGTCTTCCTCGAGCGCAAAGGCCGGTACGACCTTGGCGAAGCCGATCTGCTCGAGTGCTTCTGCTGCCTTGCAGGCACCGTCGCCAAGGCAAGCCTCGGTTGAGGCAAAACCGGCAGCGGCGCCCGCTGTCTGCAAACCTTCCTGCCTTTCAGGCGCGAGGAAGGCCGCATGTCTGTCGGACCAGACGGGCTTTCCGCCGCGATGGCAGGCGAGGTGAATGATGGGGCTCCAGCCGCCGGACATCGCAAGAGCATCGGCATCGATCTCCTGCGTGCCTGACGCGCTCGCAATGCTGATCCTACGGACTTGCTTTGTGCCAAAAGCATCGGTGATGCATGCGCCGGTCAGCACTTGCGCCTTGCCGTTCCAGTGTTCGCTGCCATTGGCGCGAGTATCGACGATAGCTGCCACTTCGACGCCCGCAGCCTCGAGGTCCGCGGCAGTTCGGTAGCCGGAATTGTTGGTCGTGAAGACCACGGTGCGCTTGCCGGGAGCAACAGCCTGGCGATTCAGATAGCTGCGCATGGCGCCGGCCATCATGACGCCTGGAATGTCGTTGCCGCCGAACACGAGCGGTCGCTCCTCCGCCCCAGTCGCAAGAATTCCCTGCTTGGCGATGATGCGCCAGAGACGTTCGACCGGCTGGCGTGGATCAGGCGTTGCCATATGTTTTTGCACGCGCTCGACCGCGCCGAAGACATTGTCGTCGTACCAGCCGACGATGGTCGTGCGCGGTAGGCATTGCACGTTCGGCAGGCTTTCGAGCTCCGTCAGAATGTCGCTGAGGGCGGATTCGCGATCGGCAAGAAAGCTCCCGCCGAGAGCAAAGCCCTCGTCCGCAAGCAATACGCGCGCTCCGGCGCGTCCTGCCGTCAGCGCGGCCGCAAGTCCCGTCGGTCCCGCGCCGATGACGAGCAGGTCGCAATGCGCCCAGCATTTCTCGTAGGAATCGGGGTCAGGTTCGTAGGAAGCCTTGCCGAGACCGGCAGCCTTGCGGATCACTGGTTCGTAAACCTTCTCCCAGAAGGCGGCCGGCCACATGAATGTCTTGTAGTAAAAGCCGGCGCTCAGGAACGGCGAGAGCAGCCCGTTGACGGCGCCGACATCGAAGCCAAGCGAGGGCCAACGGTTCTGGCTGCGTGCGATCAGCCCGTCGTGAAGTTCGATCATCGTGGCGCGGGTGTTGGCCTCGGTGCGTCCACCCGTGCCGGTCGTGACGAGCGCATTGGGCTCGGCAGCACCGGCCGTCAGGATGCCGCGCGGCCGGTGATATTTGAAGCTGCGGCCGACGAGCTGGATGCCGTTGGCGAGGAGGGCGGAGGCAAGCGTATCGCCGGGATGACCGTTCAAATTCCGGCCGTCGAAACTGAAGGCAACGGTTCTGGTGCGGTCGATCCGGCCACCGGAGGAAAGGCGATAACTGCTCATGCGCCATCTCCAAGCTTGGCAAGTGCCGCATCGCTGACGGCATGGATCTTGTGGGTGACGGTGTCACGTTCGACGATCAGCCAGCGCCGGCAGCCGGAGGAATGATGCCAATATTCCTTGTGTTGCCCTTTCGGATTGTCGCGCAGATAGACATAGTCGTACCAGATATCCGAATTGGCATCTGCAGCCGGGCGCGCAAGGCTCGCATCACCCTTGATGGTAAACTCCTCCTTGGGGCGGATGCCGCAATGAGGGCAGGAAATCAGGCTGGCCATCTCGTCATGTCCTCAATGCAGGTTGGGCTGTGCACCCACGCCTTTTTCATCGATCTGATAGCCTCGCCGGAAACGGTCGAGGCGCAATTGCCGCGCCGTTTCATGCGGCTCGTTGCGGGCGATCAGATGGGCATAGCAGTAGCCGGAGGCCGGTGTGGCCTTGAAGCCGCCATAGCACCAGCCGGCGTTCAGATAGAGATTGTCGATATGGGTTCGGTCGATGATCGGTGAGCCGTCCATGCTCATGTCCATGACGCCGCCCCAGCTGCGCAGGTAGCGCACCCGGGTCAGCGACGGTATCAAGGCGACGCCGGCCTCGGCGACATGTTCGACAGTCGCGAGATTGCCGCGCTGGGCATAGGAATTGTAGCTATCGATATCGCCGCCGAAGACGAGGCCGCCTTTGTCCGATTGCGAGACGTAGAAATGTCCAGCCCCGAAGGTCACGACACAATCGATGAACGGCTTCAATCCCTCGGAAACGAAAGCCTGGAGCACATGGCTCTCGATCGGCAGGCGCAGACCCGCCATGTCGGCGACGACGGTGGAGTTGCCGGCCGCCGCAAGCGCCAGCTTGCCGCATCCGATGAAGCCTTTGGTGGTCTCGACGCCGGTCACACGGCCATTGTCTCTGCGTATGCCGGTCACCTCGCAGCCGGTAATGATGTCGACGCCGCGGCTGTCCGCGCCTCTGGCATAGCCCCATGCGACGGCATCATGTCGCACAGTGCCGCCGCGCGGCTGCAACAGGCCGCCCATGATGGGGAAGCGGGCATTGTCGAAATCGAGGAAGGGCAGCTTCTTGCGAACGGCCTCGCGATCAAGGAATTCCGCATCGACTCCGTGCAGGCGCATGGCGTTGCCGCGTCGCGTGTAGGCATCGCGCTGGGCATCGGAATGAAAGAGGTTCAGGACCCCGCGCTGCGAAACCATGGCATTGAAATTGAAATCCTGCTCCAGCCCTTCCCAAAGCTTCATCGAGAGCTCGTAGAAAGGGTTATTGCCCGGCAGCAGATAGTTCGAACGGATGATCGTGGTGTTGCGGCCGATGTTGCCCGAGCCGAGATAACCCTTCTCCAGAACGGCGACGTTGGTGATGCCGAAGGTCTTGGCGAGATAGTACGCCGTCGCCAGCCCGTGGCCGCCGCCACCGACGATGATGACGTCATAATGCTGCTTCGGTTGTGGCTGGCGCCAGGCGGGCGCCCAGCCGGTATTGCCGCGAAGGCCGTTGAGGAAAATGGAGAGAGCGGAATAGCGCATGGAGTCATCCGAGTGGAATTGCATCCATGATGGCAGAACGGCATTTACCGACTTGCCCATTCAGGACATATTTCGATAGAAAAGGGACATGTCAGCGATCGATGCCAAAAACGTCCAGAATATCGGCTTCATCCTGATCCCAGGATTTGCGCTGATGTCTTATGCTTCGGCAAGCGAGCCGCTTCGCGCCGCCAATTTGCTGGCCGGCCGCGAGATCTACCACTTGTCGACCTTCTCGCCGGATGGCATGCCCGTCTCATCGTCGGGTGGTGTGCCCGTCCCGGCAGCCCCGCTTCCCGCCCGTGGATCCGGGCTTGGAACGGTCTTCGTCTGCGCGGGCGGATCGCCGCGAGATTGGCATTATCCTGCGGTGCTGGCCTGTCTCAGGCAACTCGCGCGCGAAGGAGTGCGTATCGGCGGCATTTCCGGCGGTCCTTATCTGCTTGCCGCCGCCGGCCTTTTGGCCGACCGGGATTTCACCATCCACTGGGAGCACGCTCCGGCGCTGCTCGAGTCATTTCCCGCCTTGTCGCCGCGTCAGGCCCGTTTCGTCATCGATGGTAACCGCATCACCTGCGGCGGTGGCATCGCACCGCTCGATATGATGCATGTGCTGATCTCCGAGCGTATGGGACCGGATTTCGCCCGCCGGGTCAGCGATTGGTATCTGCATACGGAAGTCGGCGAGCCGACGGCCCCGCAGCGCGGCTCTCTTGCCGAGCGCTACGGCGTCCACCATCCCGGCCTGCTGAGCGTGCTGGAGAAGATGGAAGAGACGATCGAGATGCCGCTGGATCGCGCCAGCATGGCGCGGATTGCCGGCGTTACGCCGCGCCATCTCGATCGATTGTTTGCTGCGCATCTTGGCTCGACATTCCTCGACCAATATCGCCGCATCAGATTGGCGCACGCCCGACGGCTGCTTGAACAGAGCCCGCTGTCGATTTCCGAAATCGCGATCGCCACCGGCTTTTCCAGCGGCGCCCATTTCTCCAGGGCCTATCGCAACCTTTACGATATTGCTCCGAAGGAAACGCGCCGGGTGTAGTTTTCGTCTTAGTTGAGAAAATTTCACTGTGAGGATAGAGTGATGACAACGAAGAATAACCGTAAGGAACTGTAAATGAAAACCAAGCCGGGCAAAACAGCGAAAGAGGAGCATCCGAACAGCGGGCGGCCGGCTTTCTTGCAGGATCCGCACGCGGTGCGCGAGCCGAAGGAAAACAATCTCGAAATGGCGATCGGCCACGAGGTGCGCGCCTATCGCAAGAAACTTGGCATTACGGTCACGGACTTGGCGGCGGCAACCGGAATTTCTCTCGGGATGCTATCGAAGATCGAAAACGGCAATATCTCGCCATCCCTGACGACGTTGCAATCGCTTTCCCGTGCGCTGGGAGTGCCGCTCACGGCTTTCTTCCGGCGCTACGAGGAGCCGCACAATGCTGTCTTCGTCAAAGCGGGACAGGGTGTCGAGCTTGAGCGGCGCGGCACGCGTGCGGGCCATCAGTATAATGTGCTCGGCCATATCGACAATAATTCGAGCGGCGTCATCGTCGAACCTTATCTCATCACTCTGACGGCCGATTCCGACGTTTTCCCGACTTTCCAGCACGAGGGAATGGAGTTCCTTTATATGCTCGAAGGCGAAGTCATGTATCGCCACGGCGACCAGCTTTTCCCGATGCAGCCAGGCGACAGCCTCTTCTTCGATGCCGATGCGCCGCACGGACCGGAGGTTCTCGTGAAACTGCCGGCGAAGTATCTTTCGATCATCAGCTACCCGCAGCGCGGCAAGACCGACTGACTTGCCTTAAAAGAAAAAAATATTCTTTTGAGTTGAAAAGCCGCGATCAAACTGCTAGCCATTTTGCAGATGCGAAAATGGAGGGTTTGGGCATGTGCGGAATTGTCGGTCTCTTCTTGAAGGATAAGGCGCTGGAGCCAAAACTCGGAGCACTTTTGTCCTCCATGCTGGTCACGATGACCGATCGCGGACCTGATAGTGCAGGTATTGCGATCTACGGCAACGATAATGGCAACACGGCGAAAATAACCATTCAGTCTGCCGATCCGACAAAGGATTTCGACGGTCTCGAATATGAACTGCGGCGCTCGCTCGATGCGCCGGTGTCTGTGGCGGTCAAAAGCACCCACGCGGTCGTCACCCTTGCGAAGAACAGGCTTGACGAAGGCAGGGCGGCGATTGCGGCGCTGCGGCCCCATGTCCGGGTGATGAGCAGCGGCGACGCCATCGAAATCTACAAGGAGACGGGCCTGCCGAAGGATGTCATTTCCCGTTTCGGCGTTGCTGCCATGTCGGGAACCCATGGCATCGGGCACACCCGCATGGCAACGGAATCAGCCGTTACGACGCTCGGCGCCCATCCCTTCTCGACCGGATCCGATCAATGCCTGGTCCACAATGGGTCTCTATCGAACCACAATAATCTTCGTCGCGAACTCGTACGCGAAGGCATGACCTTCGAGACGCAGAACGATTCGGAAGTTGCTGCCGCCTATCTGACCGCCGAGATGGCCAGGGGTAAGGATCTCGGCGAGGCTTTGACCGGCGCACTCAGCGATCTCGACGGCTTCTTCACCTTCGTGGTCGGTACTAAGTCCGGCTTCGGCGTCGTTCGCGACCCCATCGCCTGCAAGCCGGCTGTCATGGCCGAAACCGATCAATATGTGGCCTTCGGCTCGGAATACCGGGCGCTCGTAAACCTGCCGGGCATCGAGAATGCCCGCATATGGGAGCCGGAGCCGGCGACCGTCTATTTCTGGGATCACGAAAAGGCCGCCTAGTTTTAGTCCTGGTGCAATCGAGAAAGTTCTTTCATGCCAGTTTTCGATCTATCCGTTACTTCGCTGCGCGAATTTAACAGCATGCTTCACAGCCTTACGGTCGGCGCCAATGATACCGCCTTCGAAGTCGTTAATCCTCGCGGCCATCATGCCGTCGCCGTCGGCATCGACACGCCCGTCACCGTCGATATCCGAGGATCGGTCGGCTATTATTGCGCCGGCATGAACGACGGCGGCACGGTCACGGTACACGGCTCCGCCGGACCGGGTGTCGCGGAGAATATGATGTCGGGCACCGTCGTCATCGAAGGCGACGCTAGCCAGTATGCGGGGGCAACCGGCCAGGGCGGCCTTCTGGTCATCAAGGGCAATGCGGCGTCCCGTTGCGGCATCTCGATGAAGGGCATCGATATCGTCGTTCACGGCAATATCGGCCATATGTCCGCCTTTATGGGGCAGTCCGGCCATCTGGTCGTACTCGGTGATGCTGGCGATGCGCTCGGCGACAGCCTTTACGAGGCCAAGCTTTTCGTTCGCGGTTCGGTGCAAAGCCTGGGCTCCGATTGCATCGAGAAAGAGATGCGGCCGGAGCATCTGCAAAAGCTTGCCGAGCTTCTCGAACGGGCGGGCGTCAGGGGCGTAAAGCCGGAGGAATTCAAGCGTTATGGATCGGCGCGCAAGCTTTACAACTTCAACATCGACAATGCCGACGCGTATTGAGGCGAAAGGGACACTATGAGCTATCACAACCCGCTTACGCCCCCGCGCAAGTCCGCAACCTTTGACGATCACACGCTGGCCGAAATCCGCCGCGCCGCAGCGACGGGGATTTACGATATCCGCGGTGCCGGCACCAAGCGCAAGGTGCCGCATTTCGACGATCTGCTATTCCTCGGTGCGTCGATTTCCCGCTATCCTCTCGAGGGCTATCGCGAGAAATGCGACACGACGGTCGTTCTCGGCAGTCGTTTCGCCAAGAAACCCATCACGCTCAAGACACCGATCACGATTGCCGGCATGAGCTTCGGCGCTTTGTCGGGCAACGCCAAGGAAGCACTCGGCCGCGGCGCCACGCTTGCGGGCACGTCCACCACGACGGGTGATGGCGGCATGACCAATGAGGAACGCGGCCATTCGCAGACGCTGGTCTATCAGTATCTTCCCTCGCGCTACGGCATGAACCCCAAGGATCTGCGCCGCGCTGACGCAATCGAAGTCGTCGTGGGGCAGGGCGCCAAGCCCGGCGGTGGCGGCATGCTGCTCGGCCAGAAGATCTCCGACCGCGTCGCCAACATGCGCAACCTGCCGAAAGGCATCGACCAGCGTTCGGCTTGCCGCCACCCCGATTGGACCGGGCCGGACGATCTCGAGATCAAGATCATGGAATTGCGAGAGATCACCGACTGGGAAAAGCCGATCTACGTCAAGGTCGGCGGTGCGCGTCCCTATTACGATACCGCCCTTGCTGTCAAAGCCGGCGCTGATGTCGTCGTCCTCGATGGCATGCAGGGCGGCACGGCCGCGACCCAGGATGTCTTTATCGAAAATGTCGGCATGCCGACCCTTGCGTGCATTCGTCCCGCCGTTCAGGCGCTGCAGGATCTTGGCATGCATCGTAAGGTGCAGCTGATCATCTCCGGTGGCATTCGCTCTGGCGCGGATGTGGCGAAGGCGCTTGCGCTCGGCGCGGATGCGGTTGCGATCGGCACGGCGGCACTGGTCGCCATCGGCGACAACGATCCGCGCTGGGAGGAAGAGTACCAGAAGCTCGGCACGACGGCTGGCGCTTATGACGACTGGCATGAGGGCAAAGACCCAGCCGGCATCACCACGCAGGATCCGGAGCTTTCAAAGCGGCTGGACCCGATCGTGGCAGGCCGACGTCTTGCCAACTATCTTAAGGTAATGACGCTGGAAGCGCAGACGATTGCGCGTGCCTGCGGCAAGAATCATCTGCATAATCTGGAGCCGGAGGACCTGTGCGCGCTGACGATGGAGGCCGCGGCCATGGCGCAAATCCCGCTTGCCGGCACCAACTGGTATCCGGGCAAGGGAGGCTACTAGCCATCTGACTTTTCCGACCGGGCCGAAGAGCCCGGCTGCTGCATGCATACATCGAAGTGTCTCGAAGAAATCCAAAGGGGAACGAGAATGACACTGGATCTTGCTGCTTTTGCGAAAGACAAAGGCATCAAATATTTCATGATCAGCTATACCGATCTTTTTTCCGGTCAGCGCGCCAAACTGGTGCCGGCCCAGGCTATTGCCGGGATGCAGGAAGACGGCGCAGGTTTTGCCGGTTTTGCCACCTGGCTCGACATGACGCCGGCTCATCCCGATCTGTTTGCCGTACCAGATGCATCATCCGTCATCCAGCTCCCATGGAAGAAGGATGTTGCATGGGTTGCGGCCGATTGCATGATGGAGGGCGAGTTGGTCGCCCAGGCGCCGCGCAACGTGCTGAAAAAGCTCGTCAAGCAGGCTGAAGCGGAAGGCAAGCGCGTCAAGACCGGCGTCGAAGCCGAATTCTTCCTGATCACCGCCGATGGTTCGAAGATCTCAGACGAATACGACACCGCGGAAAAGCCCTGCTACGATCAGCAGGCCGTCATGCGCCGCTATGACGTCATTGCCGAGATCTGCGATTATATGCTCGAACTCGGCTGGGGCGCCTATCAGAACGACCACGAGGATGCCAACGGCCAGTTTGAAATGAACTGGGAATTCGATGACGCCCTGAAGACCGCGGACAAGCACTCCTTCTTCAAATTCATGGTCAAATCGGTCGCCGAGAAACATGGCTTGCGCGCAACCTTCATGCCGAAGCCCTTCAAGGGTCTCACCGGCAATGGCTGCCACTGCCATATCTCGGTGTGGAGCAACGATGGCAGGACCAACGTCTTTGCCGACAGGGAAGCGGAATTCGGCCTATCGGCGGAAGGCCGGCACTTCCTCGGCGGCATCATGAAACACGCTTCGTCGCTGGCGGCGATCACCAATCCGACGGTCAATTCCTACAAGCGCATCAATGCGCCGCGCACAACGTCGGGCGCCACCTGGTCTCCCAACACCGTGACATGGACCGGTAACAACCGTACCCATATGGTGCGCGTGCCGGGACCCGGCCGCTTCGAGCTGCGCCTGCCTGATGGTGCGGTCAATCCCTATCTGCTTCAGGCGATCATCATCGCTGCCGGCCTCGACGGCTTGCGCAATAGGGCCGATCCCGGCCCGCATCACGATATCGACATGTATGCAGAGGGGCATCTGGTGAAGAACGCCCCCCGCCTGCCGCTCAACCTGCTCGACGCACTGCGGGCCTATGACGAGGACGAGGGTCTGAAGGAGGCAATCGGCTCGGAATTCTCTGCCGCCTATCTGAAGCTCAAGCATCAGGAATGGAACGCCTACTGCTCGCACTTCACGCAGTGGGAACGCGACAGCACGCTCGATATCTGAGCGCCGAGCGGAGGGTTTCCCGAATGAGCAGGCGCGCCGGAGTTCCAAGCTCCGGCGCAGCAGCTGGGTATCGCCCGTTGATGGCGGAGGAAGATCATCATGAAGAACTATGTACTGACTGTATCCTGTAAATCGACCCGCGGCATTGTTGCCGCGATCACCGGCTATCTCGCCGAACAGGGCTGCAACATCGTCGACTCCAGCCAGTTCGACGATCTCGATACCGGCATGTTCTTCATGCGCGTCTCCTTCATTTCTGAAGAGGGCGTCGGCGAGGCGGCGCTGGTCGAGGGCTTCAAGCCGATCGCCGAGAAGTTTGCCATGGTTGCCGACATTCATGACAGCAAGAAGCGCATGAAGGTGCTGCTGATGGTCTCGCGCTTCGGCCATTGCCTCAACGACCTGCTCTATCGCTGGAAGATCGGCGCGCTGCCGATCGACATCGTCGGCGTCATTTCCAACCATTTCGAATATCAGAAGGTCGTGGTCAATCACGACATCCCCTTCCACCATATTCCGGTGACCAAGGCCAACAAGCCCGAGGCGGAAGCCCGGATCATGGATGTGGTCGAGCAGACCGGCACGGAGCTGATCGTGCTCGCCCGCTACATGCAGATCCTGTCGGACTCCATGTGTCAGAAGATGTCGGGGCGCATCATCAACATCCACCATTCCTTCCTGCCGTCCTTCAAGGGCGCCAATCCGTACAAGCAGGCCTATGAGCGCGGCGTGAAGCTGATCGGGGCGACGGCGCATTACGTCACTGCCGATCTCGACGAGGGCCCGATCATCGAACAGGATACGGCGCGCATCACGCATGCGCAGTCGGCCGATGATTACGTCTCGATCGGCCGTGACGTCGAGAGCCAGGTCCTGGCGCGCGCCATCCATGCGCATATCCACTTCCGCACCTTCCTCAACGGCAACCGCACCGTTGTCTTCCCGGCAAGCCCGGGAAGCTACGCATCCGAGCGCATGGGCTGAGCTATGACGCTTGCAACAGTGATCGATGGCAAGGTTGCAGCCGCTTCGGTAATCGGGGCGGTGAAGAGTGCGGCCGCAGGGCTTGAGGCGGAGACCGGTGTGAAGACCGGACTTGCGGTCGTCATCGTTGGCGACGATCCGGCCAGCCACGCCTATGTGAACTCCAAGAGCAAGATGGCCAAGGAGTGCGGTTTCAACTCAGTCCAGCACACGCTGCCGGCCGAGACCACGCAGGAGGCGCTTGCTGACCTGGTCCAGTCCCTCAACGAAGATCCGTCCATCCACGGCATTCTGGTGCAGCTGCCGCTGCCGAAGCACCTGGATTCCGATGCGATCATCCAGTCGATCCGGCCGGACAAGGATGTCGACGGGCTGCATGTCGTCAATGCCGGCAAGCTGGCAACCGGCGACCTTGCAACTGGGCTGATCTCCTGCACGCCGGCTGGCGCCATGCTGCTGGTGCGCTCGATCCATGGCGAGGACCTGTCGGGCCTCAACGCCGCCGTCATCGGCCGCTCCAACCTGTTCGGCAAGCCGATGGCGCAATTGCTGCTCAATGCCAATGCGACTGTCACGACGGCGCA
>NZ_FMAH01000055.1 GCF_900094545.1 Martinezella miluonensis | reverse complement strand
GACCATGTGCATATGTTGATATCGATCCCGCCGAAATACTCGGTTGCGCATATTGTCGGCTTTTTGAAGGGCAAGACAGCCCTTTACGTTGCCAATAAATATGCGCGCAAGCGCCGCTACAAGGGTTATCACTTTTGGGCGCGCGGGTACTTCGTATCGACGGCTGGCTATGACGAGCAGGTCGTCAGACGTTATATCCGTAATCAGGAAAAGGCCGACAAAGCTTCCGACTTTGCCGACCTCTTCAATCGTAGCTACTAAGCGCTAACAAAACCGCTTCTAGCGGTTCAAGCGCAGCGTTTCAAACCTCCACCTCTGGTGGAGGTCATGACTTATTGCCTGTTGGCAACTGCATCCTTGGACATGCCGACAAAAATTGCCCCCGGATGGGGGCAATTTCCTTTGCGAGATTGCGCTGGTCTCAGCGAAGGGCGGCCGCGATGTTGCCGCCATCGACGGTCGTTACATCCGCCGTCGTTCTCTCGGCCAGAGCATGGTGAACGAAAGCGCGGGCGACGTCCTCGGCCGTCACCTCAAGGCCAAGAAGGTTCCCACCCATATATTCGGAAATGGACACGCCGCGTGCAGCGGCGCGGTTGGCGATCATCTCGTCATTGAGCAGGCCTGATCGGATACGGTCGGCATTGACGGCGTTGACCCGGATCCTGTCGGCGCCATGCTCCAATGCATATTGGCGGGACAAGAACAGGGTTGCTGCTTTCGCAAGCCCATAGGCGCCGAATTTGGCACCGGGATTGACCGCTTGCTTGGAGGCATTGAAGAGCAGAACGCCGCCGGTTCCCTGTGCTTTCATGATGCGTACCGCATTTTGCGCCACGCTCTGATGGGCGAAGAAGTTCAGCTCGAAGCTTTTACGCAGCAGTGCATCGTCCATGGTCGCGATCGGGCTCTCCCAGGCGGCACCCGCATTCGAGACGACAATATCGACACCGCCGAAGGTGGCAACCGCAGCGTCGAAGGCGGCGCGAACCGAGGCAGGGTCGGTTATGTCGCAAGCAAGGCCGATCGAAGCGTTGCCAACGGATTTGGCAACCGTCCTTGCCTTCTCGCCGTCGAGGTCGAGCACGACGGCATGGGCGCCTTCGGTTGCGAATGCCTTGACGATGGCGGCACCAATGGCACCGGCACCACCCGTGACCATCACGACCTGACCGGTGAAGGGCTTGGGCTTGGCGCCGGCGAGTTTCGCCTGTTCCAACGACCAATATTCGAGCTCGAACAGATCCGGCCGGCTGACCGGCTCGAACCGGCCGATCGATTCCGCGTCCCGCGCAGCCTCGATCCACATCTCCCCGACATCCACGGCAATTGTCGCATCCTTGTAGGTCCGGCCGTGACCATACATGCCGAGGCCAGGCACCAGAGTCAGGCGCGGCATCGGATCGAGCATGATGCGCTCGACGTCATCCCGCGCATCGTTGCTGCGGAAATACTCGGTATAGTCGGCGGCAAAGGCGGCGACGCGCTCGTCGATTATGCCACGATAGCCGGCGAGATTTTCCTTCGTCGGCGCCGGCAGCACCATCGGTCCGGTCTTGATGCGAATGGAAAGATCGGGGGTCGAGACGCCGCGGGCCGCCATGTCGGCAACTTCGGCGGAGTTGACGAAGTCGAGGATAGCCGGCGAGGTGCGGAACACGCTGACCATCCGGTCGAAACGACCTTCGCCCTTGTCGACCGCAACGGCACCGCGCAGCATGGCAGCGATATCGCCGGGGCTTGCGAGATCTGCGGGCAGGGCGGCCGCCGTGAAAGGATGACGGCCATTCCGCTTCACATGGTCCTCCGCCAGTGTCACGTAATGGATCATCCGGTCGTAGGCTTCCTTTGCCGTCTCGCCGAAGGTGAAGATACCGTGCTTGTCCAGAATCAGACCTTCGACCGTCGGATCCCGTTCAAAGACTTTCGCCGCCGCTTTGGCGAGTGCAAATCCCGGCATGATGTAGGGTACGAAGCCCATCTTCTTGCCGAACAGCTCCGTGCACATTTCCCGGCTTTTCGCCTGGTCGGCGATCGCAAGGATCGCCGTCGAATGGGTGTGATCGACGAATTTGTGCGGAAGAAAGGCGTGCAGGAGCGCTTCCACCGAGGGGTTCGGTGCCATCGGATCGATGAGATTGGCGCGCAGCAGCGTCACCATATCCTCGTCCGACAGCTTTGCGAGCTTCCGGCTCTTCAGAAGCGGCCCGATCCGGACGGCGGGCAGGCCTGGCGGCTCGATGACGCCCATATCCCAGCCGCTGCCTTTGACGCAGAGGACGGTGTGGGTATCGCCGACCAGATCCGTCATCTCAGTCTTCACGGAGGTGTTGCCGCCCCCATGCAGCACGAGCCGCGGTTCACCTCCCAAAAGCCGTGTCGTATAGGTGCGCAATGCAAGATCGCGATTGACGCCCTTGGCCTGATAATCGGCCACGACTTTTTCCGCGACATCGTCGCGCCAGAGATTTTCCATTTTAGTTTACCTCCCGGTGAAACGGCCCCTCCCGTATCGGTGGGCCATGTGACAGGCTCAGGTCTTGCCTGAGCTGTTTCTGTCGAGCCCTTCTGTTCTCCAGCGATCCAGGATGCGCCGTGCCATCGATGCGGTAACGATGAGGTGCGAGGCGAAGCCGCCTTTGAGCGCAGCGACCAGGGGTTCGAATTTGCTGTCTTCCTGCACCACGAGCATACGCTTCTTGATTGCGCGGATGGAGCCGAGATCGGCAGACATGCAGCGGCGGTTATGGCCGCAATCCATCCATTGGCCATCGCGGTCGATGAGCTGCCCGGCTATGACTCCAGCCGCACCCTTGCTGCCCATCGCGTGCATTTCTGCCGCTGAAAGCGCTCCACATTTGACGAGGTGGCTATCATCCTCGATGCCGCCCACCGAGTAGAGCGCGAGCTGGCAGTCGGAAATCGTTGCAAGCTGCTCGCGAATGACAGGTTCGGAGCGTAGTTCTTCCGCAAGCCGTTCCGAAGAGAGCACGAGGGGGGCATAGAGATTGATGCCTTCGGCATTGAGCCGCCGGGCGATTTCCGTCGTGCATTGGTCGGGGCGATAGGAGTAGGGCGCGCCAAGATTGCCGCAGAGCTGAACCACGGTAACGCCGCGCAGATCGGCAAATGGCATGACGTCGGCAATGTGATAGACGGTGCGACCCCAGGCGACGCCAATCCGGTCGCCCTTATTGATGAGTTCGAGGAAAACGGAAGCTGCGACAACAGGCATTTCCGCAGCCGGATCCATGGCTTGCCGATCTTCCGGCACGATCCAGACGGACGTCAGGCCTGTCGCGTCCTCCAGCTCCCGGGCGAGGACATCATCCGAGAAGAGTTCGTTGGAGGTGGTAATCGTGACGATCCCCATTTCGCGCGCGCGGCGCAAATACATGGCAATCGATGCGCGCGAGATCTCCAGGCGCTGGGCCACTTCATCCTGGCGCATGCCATGCGTGTAGTAGAGCCAGGCGGCCTTGTGAATAATCTGGTCGTTGGAGCGGATCGGCATGCTGCTCTTTCAAAATGAACACTCTGACATAATTCATCATAGCTGACAAAAGTCAATGTCCTGAATTGATATGGCCTTGGTCAAGGCAATGCAAAAGCAGGCGAAACGATTTGGAGGAATTAAAATAAGAATGGTGGCGCTTCGCTAAATCGGTTCGGGCTGGGGAATCCAGATAGTTGAGACGCCACCGCCGAGTGCTCCCGTCATAAAGCAAATCGGGAGCATGCCGGCGATGGCATTAAGGTTGTGCTGACCGTCAATTCTACGCGATGACCTCAGCCGTTGCCGTGTCTGAGACGATGCAGCTTATTCACCGCAGCGACTGAAAGGTTGCACGCAGTTCTGCGGTCAGGAGCTGCGGCTGTTCCCAGGCGGCAAAGTGGCCGCCTTTCGGCAGGCGATTATAGTGAACGAGGTTCGGATAGGCCTTGCGAGCCCAGCTCTCCGGCGCAGTGTAGATCTCGTCGGGGAAGGCACTGACGCCCATCGGCAACTCGACTCTCTTCGGCTGGAAGAAGGCGAGCTTGCTCTCCCAATAGAGGCGTGCCGAGGAGACCGCGGTATTCGTCAGCCAATAGAGGGTGATGTTATTGAGGATGTCGTCTCGCGTCAGTCCTTCGTAGGCACCATCGAAGACACGCGTGATTAAATCACGGCTGCGATCGTCGTGGTCGAGCATCCAGGCGGCCAGCCCGATGGGCGAATCCGCAAGCGCATAGAGCGTCTGCGGCCGGTTTGCCATTTCCTGGGCGTAGCCAAGCCCATGCTTGTAGAAGAAGGCGAGCTGTTCCCAGGCGTAGCGTTCGTCGGCAGAAAGGCCCGCCGGCATGGGGCCATCGGGCAGAAGCTTGGCGATGTCGTCCGGAATGGTGGCGGGCATGTTGGTATGAACACCGATCAATCCCGCCGGCTTGAGGAGCGCCATCTGTTCGGTGACCGCATTTCCCCAATCGCCGCCCTGGGCGGCGTAGCGGGTATAGCCGAGGCGGCGCATCAGCTCGACCCAGGCCCGCGCGACATGCTGAGGATCCCAGCCGGTTGCGGTCGGCTTGCCGGAGAAGCCGTAGCCGGGAAGCGACGGAATGACGACGTGAAACGCATCCGCCGCGGTGCCGCCATAGGCGGTCGGATTGGTGAGCGGTTCGATGATCTTCAGCTGCTCGATGATCGAGCCCGGCCAGCCGTGAGTGACGATGATCGGAAGCGCGTCGGGGTGCTTCGACTTCACATGAATGAAGTGGATGTCGAGCCCATCGATCTCGGTAATGAAGTTCAGCCGAGCATTGATTGCCTTCTCGGCCTTGCGCCAGTCGTGATGGTTGGCCCAATAGTCGGCGAGCTTCTGCATCGTGGCAAGGTTCACACCTTGCGTCGCGTCGCGAACGGTCTCACGTTCCGGCCACTTGGTTGCGCGAATGCGCGAGCGCAGATCGGAAAGCGATTCCTTTGACGCCTGGAAGATGAAGGGGCGAATTTCCGCACTGCCCGCTACGACGCCCGCCCGCGCGGCGAACGGAACGCTCAAAGCGACTGCGCCGACCAGGGACGACGCGAGAAAGTTGCGGCGATCGATGTTGGTTTCGATGATGGACATTATCTGTCTCCGATCAGGCCAGGGCGACGGCGGCTTCGATCCCGCCGCGTACCATCTTTGAATAAGGGCAGATTGCGTGTGCGCGGTCGATCAGAGCCTGCGCCGCTTGCCGCTCAAGCCCAGGCAGGCTGACGGCGAGCCGGGCGCTGATCGAGAAACCTTCGATCTCGTCGATGTTGAGATCGACTTCGGCATCGACGGCCGTGTCGACCGGCAGTGCGACGCCGGCCTCTCCCGCAGCGCGGGCAAGTGCGCCTTCGAAGCAGGCTGACCATCCGGCGGCGAACAATTGCTCGGGATTGGTGCCCGGGCGCTTGGAGCCTGGCGCGGCGAGGCGGACGTCGATCCGGCCGTCAGCGCTGCGTGCCGCGCCTTCGCGGCCACCGACGGTGTGGACCTGGGCAGTGTAAAGGGTCTTCATTGGCATGACTTTCATCCTTTCTTGAGGGGCGAGCGGTCTCGATTTCGAATGACCTGCACGTCTACGAAAGAGATGTGGGGTTGCAGTGCTGCGGCACAAATGTCATATATACGACGTTTCAAGACATTCACGGTGAGGACGATGCAGACCATTGGTTTCCTGGTCCATCCAAGCTTTCACATGCTCTCTCTGGGCGCCCTAT
Source organism: Martinezella miluonensis (assembly GCF_900094545.1). GTDB lineage: Bacteria > Pseudomonadota > Alphaproteobacteria > Rhizobiales > Rhizobiaceae > Rhizobium > Rhizobium miluonense. The sequence continues at coordinate 32,794 of NZ_FMAH01000055.1, read as the reverse complement.
CGGCGTTCGAATTCGCCAACCGCACCTTGCCGGAACCCGCCTATGAGGTGGTGACCGTGTCGATGACGGGTGGGCTCGTTCGGAGTTGCATCGGCGTCGACGTCGATACCGTCGAGCTGCGCGGACAGAGCTTCGATACCCTTATGATTGCCGGAGCCCCGACGATCGTTCCGTTTCCGCCCAGGCTCGTCGAGCATCTGAAAGACGCGACCGCTCGCCACCGCCGCGTTGTTTCGATCTGCACCGGCGCTTTTGTCCTTGCGGAGGCGGGTCTTCTTGATGGAAGGCGAGCGACGACGCATTGGTTCCACGCGCGCGAACTGGCCGACCGCTTCCCGGCGGTCAAGGTCGAGCAGGATCGCATCTTCATCGCCGATGGGCCGATATGGACCTCTGCAGGTGCGAGCGCCGCGATCGATCTGGCGCTTGCGCTCGTGGAGCAGGATCATGGCGTGGAAATTGCGCGGGCGGTCGCGCGCAAGCTGGTCGTCTATCACCGGCGACCCGGAGGACAGTCGCAGTTCTCCGAGCTTCTCGACATCGCGCCGAAGTCCGACCGTATTCAGCGCGCGTTGACCTATGCGCGGCGCAACCTTCAAACGGAACTTTCGGTCACCCAACTGGCCAAGGTGGCAAGCCTCAGCCCCAGGCAGTTCAGCCGGGCATTTCTGGCGGAGACCGGGCAGCCGCCCGCCAAAATCGTTGAGCGCCTGCGCGTCGAGGCGGCGCGACTCCTGATGGAACAGAGCCGCCACCCGATCGACGTCATCGCGCGCCAGACGGGTTTCGCCGATCGTGACCGTATGCGGCGTGCTTTTCTGCGCGCTTTCGGGCAACCGCCACAGGCCATCAGACGCAGTGGACGGAGCGACCCGATCGATATCGCCGAAAGCGCCGTCGAGGCCTAGGCGTCAACCGGGCTCGATCTCGATAGCGACCGGATGTTTCGGCGTATCGGCCATGAGCCTGTTGCCGACGGCGATCAGCGGATCGCTTCGATGCCTTGCGCCTTCCGGCGTTCAAGGTGATCCTTGGTATCTTAGTTGTTGGGGAGAGTGCCTTTGCGGGCCTTTGACCTCACCGGTAACCCGGAGCGGCTCGCGGATGCGGTAGGATTGGGTCGGGTTGCCGGAGAATTTCTTGTCGGTCAGATTTTGGTCACCGACGATCGGGCCGGCCGGTTCGCGATGTCCAACCATATCCGCATGGCGCGAAGAACCAGGTCCTCGCGCCACGCGCATCCTGCGCTTGTCTCAGTGGGCGCCCGCTCCGCCGCCAGGGGCGGGCTTGCGGGCAAGAAGGACGGCGACAGCCGCTATTGCCAGCAAAATGCCGATTACGGCGAAGGTATCGCCGAAGCCCATGATCAGCGCCTGCCGCTTGATGAGACTGCCGAGAGCGACCGTCGCTTTCTGCGTGGCAAGGGCATGATCGGAGACCCCATGCGAGAGGAAATAATTGGTCACCTGCGTCAGCCGCTCTCTTACCTCGTCGCGGGAGAGCGTCACCGACTGGCCGATGATGTTGGAGTGGAACTGTTCGCGCTTGGTGAGCACCGTGCCGAGCGTCGCCGTTCCGACAGCGCCTCCGAGGTTTCTCAGCATGTTGGTCAGGCCGGACGCCGCGGCGGCATCAGCCGCTGCGATGCCGGCGGTGGTAATTGCCGTGATCGGCGTGATGACCATGGCCTGGCCGACGGCACGCACGATATTCGGGATCCAGAATTGGTCGCCGGCGGTATCGGCCGAAAGCGTCACGTTCATGAAGCAGCTTACCGCGAAGATGCCGATGCCGAGAAAGCCGATATAGCGGACGTCAAAGCGCTTCATCATCATCGGAACCAGCGGGATCAGGATGAGCTGCGGCAGACCCGTCCAGGCGAGCACGTTGCCGATCTGCTCGGCATTGTAGCGCTGCACCTGGCCGAGATATTGCGGCAGGATATAGACCGAGCCAAAGAGGGCGAAGCCGACCAGCACATTGACGAGAACGCCGATGCCGAAATTGCGCTGCTTTAACAGCCTCAGCTTCACCAGCGGGTTCTGGACCGTCAGCTCGATCCAGATGAAGGCGCCGAGCGAGACGACGGCGATGGCGCTGAGCTTGAGGATGAAGGGTGAGGAGAACCAGTCGTCCTTGTTGCCTTCCTCAAGCACGGTCTGCAGTGCCGAAAGCCCGATCGCCATCGTGACGATCCCCGCCCAATCGCCCTCTTTCAGAAGGCCGAGCCGCATCGGCGCCTTTTCAAGCGTAAGGGCAAGGGCGATCGCCATGATGGCGCTTGGCAAGGCATTGATGAAGAAGATCGTCTGCCAGCCGTAGTTTTCAGTCAGATAGCCGCCGATGGTGGGGCCGATCGCCGGGGCAACGGTGACCGAGAGAGCGAAGATGGCAAGCCCCGTCGGCTGCTGCGATTTCGGCAGCTTGGTGAGGATCATGGTGAAGGCCATCGGGATGAGCACGCCGCCGGCAAAGCCCTGCAGCCCGCGCAGGACGATCATCGTGCCAAGATCATGCGCGAAGGCACAGGCGATCGAGAACAGCGGAAAAAGGATCGAATTGACGAGGATATAGCGGCGAAACGAGAAGACGCTGCTGAAAAAAGCGGTCAATGGAATGACGACGATCTCGCCGATCAGGTAAGAGGTCGATATCCAGGCGCCGTTGTCGACGCCCGTGCCGATGCCGCCTTCTATGTCGAGGAGAGAGGCGTTGGTGATCTGTATGTTGAGAATTGCCATGAAGGCGCCGATCATGCCGGCAAGCACGGCAATCCATTCTTTGGTGCTGGCCTTCGCACTTTGCTGTGGGACGGCGGCGGCTGTTGTGGTGGACATGGTTCCGTACTCCTCATCCTCGGCATTCACGCGCCGTGGCCCTGATCGGCCGTCTTGATGTCGATGCTCGGTTGCACCGACATGCCGGGGCGTAGGTCGCCGGATGTTGCGCTGTCTGCGTCAAGGACGATCTTGACCGGGATGCGTTGCACCACTTTGGTGAAATTGCCCGTGGCATTGTCCGGCGGCAGCAGCGCAAATTCCTGGCCGCTGGCGGGTGCCAGGCTGTCGACATGGCCGTGATAGGTGCGGCCGGGGAACATATCGACTTCGATGTCGACCGGCTGACCGGCCCGCACGTCGGTCAACTGGGTCTCCTTGTAATTGGCAATGATGTAGGCTGCCGATGTCGGCACCACCGACATCAGCTGCGTGCCGGCCTGGACATATTGGCCGACGCGGAGCGTGCGATTGCCGACGACGCCGTCGAGCGGAGCGGTAATGGCCGTATAGGAGAGATTGAGCTCGGCTTGGCTTTGGACCGCCTGATCATGGGCAATTGTCGCCTTGGCTTGTGCCAGCTGCGCTTTCAACAGATCGACCTGCTTGGTGGTTGCCGCAAGCGACGCGGTGTCGCGATTGATGGCGGCGCGCGCAGCGGCGATCTGAGAAGCGGCCTGCTGTGCGGTTTGCACCGCGGCGTAGCCATTCACCGAAAGGCTCGCATAGCGCTTGTCGTTTTGTTCGGCAAAGGTCTCGTTGGCCCTGTCGACGTCGACCGTCGCCTGGGCGGCCGATATCAGCGATTGCTGCATGTCGAGAGAAGCCTGCTTGGCCTCGACATCGGCTTGAGCGGCGGCAACATCGGCCTTGGCCTGGTCGAGCGCCGTCCTGAAGTCGCGATCGTCAATGCGGGCAAGCACTTGTCCCGCCTTGACGGGCTGATTGTCGCTGACGAGGACATTGGTGACATAGCCGGAGATTTTCGGTGCAATAGCGCTGTTGTCGGCCTGCACATAGGCATCGTCGGTCGATACCTGGAAGCGGCCGATCGTCCAGTAATTATGCCCGTAATAGGCAGCGGCGGCGATGACGACGAGCGCGGTCGCTCCGATCAGGAACGGCTTGCCGCGCTTCGTCGCCGGCTTTTCCTCAGAGGCAATACGCGCCAGTTCCGCCGGCACGCCCGGCTTGCCAGCGTCCATGGACGGTGCCTCTGCGGCAGGCGCCTGCTTGCCGGCATTCAACACATGAACCTTGCTTTCCATTGCTGTTACTCCCGAAGGACCGGCTTCGACGGATGGATAGGCCGCCAAAATTCTCGGCTCGATATTTAGGAAACTTGCTGTTTTCCAAAATATGCGCTATAAAATGGAAGTCAACAGGAATTTGGAAAATTATTATGGTCGAAATTCAATTAATCGAGAAGCGGTCGAGGGGTCGACCCCAGATCCGTTGCGACGACGATACGAAAAGCCTGATCATCGAGGCAGCGGACACCCAGTTTCGGGAAAATGGCTATGCCGCCACAAGCATCAACGCGATCGCACAAACGGCCGGTGTCTCGACGAAGACGCTCTACAGGCTGTTCCCGGCCAAGGCGGATTTGCTGTCGAGCATCATTTCCGATCGCATTAATCGGTTCTTCTTGGCGCTTGACCAGTCGACGCTCGCAACGATGGATTTGCGGGAGGGGCTGGAGCGACTTCTGACGGCCTACGGTATGTTGACGATGTCGGATGATACGGTGGACATGATGCGCCTCATTATCGCGGAATCCGACCGCTTTCCCGAAATCGCCAAGAGCTTCTACGAGACCGCCATCGTCGGCTCGAATGCGGTGATGGAGAAATGGCTGACAACGCAGGTCGAACGCGGGCTGATCAAGCTCGAGGACCCGCATATGGCCTCCGGCATGCTGCGCGGAATGATGATCATGGAACCGCAGCGCGCCGCGATCCTGCGTCAGCAAAAGACGCCTGGTATCGACGAGATTGCCCAGCGCGCCCGGATCTGTGCCGATATCTTCCTGAAAGGATGCCAAATCTGACCGATTGCATTTCGGTTGATCTCGAAGAGATGGGGCGCTGTTGTCACGTTGTCAGCGAATGAAAGAGTGAGGAGTGCAGCTGCGCCTCAGTCGTCTTGCGGCGCAGTTCTTGGGCACAAAGCCCGAAAGATCCCCATATTTGTCGAATAGCCGGACGCGGAGGAACCATCAGCGGCCTCATTCGTCTTCAAGTCCACCAGCCGATATTTGGCCATGCTGCCGGCCGCTGGATTACGACCCTGGAACTGATGCCGGTCGCCAACGAAATCTGTAAAAACTCCGGTTTTGCAATCGGCTTGGATGAGGTCATTCAACGGCGTCGCCAACTCCTGCTTGATACAATCCGGCGTGACTTTCTGAACATACTCACGGCAGAAGGCGACTGCGTTTTCCCGTGTGTGCTTGGTCCGGATTTCCGCATGCGATGTATCGAGACCGGACATGTTGACGATTGTCACTTCCATCCCGGCGCGAGAGCCATAATAGATGGTGCCAGATGCAAACGCCGTGGTGCAAGATACTGTCGTTGCCAAAAATGCAAGAAAAAGAGTTTTCATCATCGCCCCCGCTTCACGCATGAGTAAACAGCCAAGGCGGAAAAAAGTCGAGCCGTCGGCCATCATCGCAATCGGCGGCCTGCCACGCAATTTTTGTGCGAGACATTCGGGCGTGATGATCATAATCAGACGGCTGAAGAGACAGAGCTGAAGCGGGAAGCCTGCTCGCTCAGCTCTATCATGTCGCGTCGAGATAGGGCTTCAGAGGCATGTCGTCATGCCGCGGTACCGTTTGTCGTTCGATCATATGATGGATGATTGGCGGTTGATCGCCTCGGTGCAGCGCATCAAGGCGCTCGGAAACCTCGACGTCGGCATGCGTCTGGCGCTGGCTGTGGCGGACATAATCGATCCAGGTCGGCAGATGGTAGCTTTCCGTCCAGGTGTTCGGCTTTTCGAGATCGCGCAGCAGCGACCATTGCTTTGCGCCATCCCGGATTCTCATCCTGCGGCGCTGCGCCATGACGGCCAGGAATTCAGCTACGTCTTCCTGATCGATGCTGTAATCCACCATGACCAGGATCGGGCCGCTTCGGGAACGCAGGTCGAGCTGCAGTTGCGGTTCGCTGAACGTGTTCGTCGGATCGAGATTGAGGGATTCAAAATCCGGTTGCCGCAACAGAAGACCGAGCAGACCGCCTATCGCGAGCGTGGCGCTTGCAATGAGAAGGGCGCCGGTTACGCCATGACTGTCGGCCAGTTCGCCCCAGAGCCAGCTTCCTGCCGCCATGCCGCCGAAGGTGGCGGTCTGGTAGAGCGAAAGAGCACGGCCAACGACCCAGCGCGGCGTGGAAAGCTGAACCGTGACGTTGAACAGCGAGAAGGCCTGTACCCATGCCACGCCTGCAGGCATCAACAACAGACAGCTGAGCCACAGTTGATTGCTCAGCGCCAGGCAGAAGCTGCTGGTCGCCAGCGTGAAGAATGCGCCGCGGATCACCCACTCATTGCTCAGGAGATCGCGAATGCGGCCGATCAGCAGCGCGCCGCAAATCGCGCCGAAGCCGAAGAAGCCGAGCATGATGCCGTAAGTAATGGCGGTGCCATGCACATGGTCGCGCGCAACCAGCGGCAGCAGCGCCAGGATGACGATCGCCGTCAGGCCGAAGACAAAGCCGCGGCACATAACCTTGAGCAGGTTCGGCGACATCAGGACGTAGCGGAATCCAGCCGACATTGCGCTGCCGAAGGGCTCGCGCGGCAACATGTTGCGGGCGGGGGCCTTCTTCCAGCGCCACAAGGCGAAAATCAGGGCGAAATAACAGAAGACGTTGAAGAGAAAGGCGAAAGCAGCACCTGCGGCTGCGACGATGAGGCCGCCGATCGCAGGGCCGATGCTACGCATCAGATTGTAGCTCATGCTATTGAGCGCGACGGCACCCGGCAGATGGTCACGCGGAACGACATCGCCCATCGAGGCCTGCCATGACGGATTGTGCAGGGCACCTCCACAGCCGATCAGGAAGGTGAGGCTCAGCAGCAGCCACGGCGTCAAGGCATTGCTGTAGGACAGCACGGCGAGCGTTGCGGACACGCACAGCATCAGCATCTGCGCAATCAGCATGATCCGTCTTCGCTCGTAGTTATCGGCAAGCGCGCCGGCCGCAAGCGAGAAAATCATGACGGGCAAGGTAGTGGAGGATTGGACCAGTGCCACCATGCCGTGGGATGTGGCAAGGCTGGTCATGAGCCAGGCGGCACCCACGCCTTCAACCAATCCGCCGAGATTTGAGATGAGCGTTGCCGACCAGAGCGAGCGGAATGTCTTGGACTGAAACGCGACGAGCGGAGAGGTTCTTTTGGGCATGTCGGCTTTTCTTCGCAGGATTGTCTTGCTCGACGGGCGCAGCGAACTCGCTCGAAGCGTACGCACAGTCGAGTCGATATTAAGCCTATAGTGATTTGCTAATTTCTGAAACGATTTTGGAATAATATTCTCGCCAATGACAGCGAAATCATCCGTTCCATCCCGAAACCATCGTTTGGGGCGGTCTTGTCATCAACGACCGTTTCCGACCTAGCGCAAGAGCGGCCGACACATCGGGAAAGCAGCTGGGTTCACGGCGGCAATTGCCGGGACGCATTGCCTGCCGCCAATGATCCTGCCCGCGGATAGCGAGCGCGGAAAACCCCTCGGAGCGTGCTTGCGGCAGTTCGTCAGCCGTTCAAAAGAATCGCGCGGAAGTCGTTGACGTTCGTGCCGGTCGGACCGCTCACGAAGAGGTCGTCGAGAGCGGCGAAGGCCGACCAGCTGTCGTTGCGGCCAAGGAATTCGGCGGCATCCTTCTCCTGATCGGCAAGGCGTGAAACGGTGGTGCCGTCGGCAAAGGCGCCGGCATTGTCTTCCGAACCGTCGATACCGTCCGTGTCGGCGGCGAGCGCGGAAATGCCCTTCCGGCCGGAAATAGCGCAGGCGAAGGAAAGCAGGAACTCGCTGTTGCGGCCGCCTTTGCCCTTGCCCTTGATTGTCACGGTCGTCTCGCCGCCGGAGAGCACGACGATGGGATCTTGAGACGATAGGCTTCGGCGCGCGATTTCGGACGTGATCGCAGCATGTTGCCGGCCGACCTCCGACGCTTCGCCTTCGATGGCATCGGAGAGCACGATCGCCTCGACGCCCGCTTTGCGTGCGACATCGGCCGCAGCCTCCAGTGCCATGGCTGCCGAAGCGACGAGTTTGACGTCGTTGCGGGCGAAGCGCGGATCTGATGGCAGCGGCGGCTCGTCCTTGCCGTCCTTGAGATGGTGCGTGACAGCTTCCGGCAGATCAAGGTGATAGCGATTGATGATCTCAAGCGCATCTGTGCGCGTGGTCGCGTCGGCAATCGTCGGGCCGGAGGCGACGAGGGCGGGATTATCGCCTGGAATATCCGAAACGACGAGTGAGACGACGCGGGCCGGATAGGCAAGGGCGGCCAGCCGGCCTCCCTTGATACGCGAGACCTGCTTGCGCACGGCATTCATCGCGCTGATCGGCGCACCGGAGGCAAGCAGCGCCCGATTGACGGCGATCTCGTCAGCAAGCGTGAGATCGCCGGCAGGGGCCGGCAGCAATGCCGAGCCGCCGCCGCAGACAAGGGCGACAACGAGATCGTCTTCGGTGAGATCGCTCATCGCGGCCATCAGCCGCTCCGCTGCGAGCAGACCGCTTTCATCCGGCACTGGATGAGCGGCTTCGAGGACCTCTATCCGCTCACAGGGTACGGCATAGCCGTAACGCGTGACGACGATGCCGGAAAGTGGCGCATCCCACAGGCGCTCGAAGGCGCGCGCCATCTGCGCCACCCCCTTGCCGGCGCCGACCACCACCGTGCGGCCTTTCGGCTTTTCCGGCAGATGGGCGGCGAGCGCTTTGTCTGGATCGGCAGCGGCGACCGCCGCATAGAACAGCGTCTCCAGAAAGGCGCGGGGATCGGCAATGCTCGGCATCGGGTTTCTCACATGTTAGAGCGTGTCCGCTTTTCTTCCGAAGCGCGAAAACGCTCTACTTTCTGTTTCTGTACGCATTCCGGAAGGAAAACCGCTACGCACTTCTCCTGGAAATGCTCTAGGCGACAGGATGGTTCGCCATGCGCTCCAACGCTTTGACGAGGCCGGAGTGGTCGAGACCGCTGTCACCGTTGGCGGCGCATTGATTGAAGAGCTCCTGCGTCGAGGCGGTGTTGGGCAGCGAGACGCCAAGCGCCTTGGCCCCCTGCAGTGCAAGATTCAAATCCTTCTGATGCAGCGATATGCGGAAGCCGGGCTCAAAGGTGCGCTTGATCATGCGTTCGCCATGCACTTCGAGGATGCGCGAGGAGGCAAAGCCGCCCATCAGAGCCGCGCGCACGCGTGCGGGATCGGCTCCTGCCTTGGACGCGAAGACGAGAGCTTCCGACACTGCCTCGATCGTCAGCGCGACAATGATCTGGTTGGCAACCTTGGTGACCTGGCCGTCGCCGCAATCGCCGACGAGCGTGATGTTCTTTCCCATCAGCTGAAGTAGCGGCAGCGCCCGTTCGAAGCTTGCTTCAGAGCCGCCGGCCATGATCGAGAGTGAGGCGTTCTTGGCGCCGACCTCACCACCGGAGACAGGCGCGTCGATATATTCGGCGCCGGTTTCGCGAACCTTCCTGGCGAATTCCTTGGTCTCGATCGGCGAAATCGAGCTCATGTCGATGACGAGTTTGCCTTTCGAAAGACCATAGGCAACGCCATTCTCGCCGAAGAGGACATCCTTGACCTCAGGCGTATCGGGCAGCATGAGGATGATCGTGTCAACGGTTTCGGCGAGTGCTTTCGGCGTCTCGACGATTTTCAGGCCATGGTCGAGCAACTCCTGGCGCGGCGAAATGGCAAACTTGGACGTGATGACGGTATGGCCGGCGTCCTGCAGGTGGCGTGCCATGGGGGTGCCCATGATGCCGAGGCCGATAAATCCGATATGTGCCATGGTTCTTAGCTCCTGATATTGAGAATGGTTGCGCTTTCAGCCTGGCGGCGGGCGGTCGCAAACCAGCCGAGCCCTGCTTCGGTCGTGGTACGCGGCTTGTATTCGCAGCCGATCCAACCGTCGTAGCCGAGCGCATCGAGCGCATTGAAAACGAACGGATAAGCGATCTCGCCGGTGCCCGGTTCATTGCGTCCCGGATTGTCGGCAAGCTGCACATGGGCGATCTCAGCCTGATGCTTCTTGAACGTACCGATCAGTTCGCCCTCGGTGCGTTGCTGATGGTAGAGATCGTATTGAATGAACAGGTTGCCGCTGCCGACCTCGGCGATGATCGAAGCTGCCTGATCGAGCGTGTTGAGGTGGAAGCCCGGAATATCGAAGCGATTGATCGGCTCGATCAACAGGCGAATTCCGTGCTTGCCCAATTCGGCCGCGGCATATTCGAGATTTGCGACGAAGGTCGTCCGCAGCACCTCATCCGACATGCCAGCCGGTGCGATGCCGGAAAGGCAGTTGACCTGCTTGCAGCCGAGCGCCAATGCGTACTCGATTGCAGAGGCGACGCCGCGGCGGAATTCGTCGATGCGATCGGGCAGGATCGCGATCCCACGCTCGCCGCCCGCCCAGTTGCCCGCGGGCAGATTGTGAAGCACCTGGATCAGGCCATGACGATCGAGCTCGGCGCGAAGTGCCTCCTTATCGAAGTCATAGGGGAAGAGATACTCGACGCCTTCGAAACCGGCCTTGGCGGCAAGTGCGAAGCGCTCGAGAAAGGGCGCCTCGTTGAAAAGCATGGTCAGATTGGCCGCAAATTTCGGCATTTGATCTCTCCTTCAGTCCAGCAGAGCGAGGGTCGCGGTCGGGGCGTCCTCGCCGCGTTCGGCGAGTTCCTCGAACTCGACTACAGCATTGATGTCGGGGCCCATGGCGATGTTGGTGACGCGCTCCAGAATGAACTCGATGACCACCGGAACCTGGTGTTCCGCCATGAGCTTCTTTGCGGTGGTGAACGCTTCCTGGAACTCATTCGGGCTACGGACGCGGATGGCCTTGCAGCCCAGCCCTTCGGCGACGGCAACATGGTCTACACCGTAACCGGGCTCCGCATCGCCTGAAGCGTTGATATTGTCGAAGGCGAGGCTGACCTCGAAATCCATGTTGAAGCCGCGCTGGGCCTGGCGGATGAGGCCGAGATAGGAATTGTTCACGACCACATGCAGATAGGGCAGCTTGTGCTGCGCACCGACGGCCAACTCCTCGATGAGGAACTGGAAATCGTAGTCACCGGACAATGCAACGATCGGCCGGTCCGGATCTGCGGCACGCACGCCGAGCGCTGCCGGCAGCGTCCAGCCGAGCGGGCCTGCCTGGCCGCAATTGATCCAGTTGCGCGGCCTGTAGACATGCAGGAATTGCGCGCCGGCGATCTGGCTGAGGCCGATGGTCGAGACGTAGCAGGTGTCGCGGTCGAAAGCCTTGTTCATCTCCTCATAGACTCGCTGTGGCTTCAGCGGCGTCTGGTCGAAATGCGTCTTGCGCAGCATGGTGCGCTTGCGGTTGCGGCATTCCTCCGCCCAGGCGGACCAGTCACGCAGCTTGCCTGCCGTCTTCCATTCGGTTGCGACGTCGAGGAATAGTTTCAATGCAGCGCCGGCATCCGAAACGATGCCGAAATCGGGTGCAAAAACACGACCGATCTGGGTCGGCTCGATATCGACATGCACGAAAGTCCGGCCCTCGGTATAGGTCGAGACATTTCCGGTATGACGGTTTGCCCAGCGATTGCCGATGCCGAAGACGAAATCGGAGGCCAGCAGCGTCGCATTGCCGTAGCGGTGCGATGTCTGCAGCCCGCACATGCCGGCCATCAGCGGATGGTCGTCCGGGATCGTGCCCCAGCCCATCAGCGTCGGAATGACCGGAACACCGGTGATTTCGGCAAGTTCGACGAGCAGGTCCGAAGCATCGGCGTTGATGATGCCACCGCCGGCGACGATCAGAGGCCGCTCGGCTGCATTCAGCATGGCGATCGCCTTTTCGGCCTGTGCCCGCGTCGCCGAGGGCTTGTAAGGTTCCAGCGGAGAGTAGGTGTCGATGTCGAATTCGATTTCGGCGAGCTGGACGTCAACAGGCAGATCGATCAGGACCGGGCCGGGGCGGCCGGAGCGCATCGTATGGAATGCCTTCTGGAAGACAAAGGGGACGAGCGCCGGCTCCATGACGGTAACGGCCCATTTGGTGACGGGGGCTGCGATCTTGGCGATATCGACAGCCTGGAAATCCTCCTTGTCGAGGCGGGCGCGGGGCGCCTGGCCGGTAATGCAAAGGATCGGGATCGAATCGGCAGAGGCCGAATAGAGGCCGGTAATCATGTCCGTGCCGGCTGGCCCCGAGGTTCCGATGCAGACGCCGATATTGCCGGCGCGAGCGCGGGTGTAACCCTCGGCCATATGACTTGCACCCTCGACGTGACGGGCAAGCACATGGCGGATCGAGCCGCGCGCTTTCATTGCCGAATACAAGGGGTTGATCGCAGCACCCGGAACGCCGAAGGCGCAATTGACGCCCTCCTTCTCCAGAACCAGCACTGCGGCATCGATTGCACGCATCTTTGCCATGGGAATTCCTCCGTTTCTGGATTGAAGGTACCGCATGGATCTTCGAATGCAATATAAAAATGGAAATCTATCTCATCATATGGAAATAAACATTTTCAACAAATCTGGAACAATCGATGCGAAGCGGATATGTCATGAAGCCCAGGTATGTCGTGCCAAAATGCACAGCGGTTTTGCGATAACGACATGTAGATGAAGGAAGACCGAAGCGTAGGGAGCGAATCCGAAAGATCGCGACACGCTTTGGACAAGAAGTGAGCGGCATGGCGGAAAATCGGGAAAAGACGAGAGGCAGGCCGGGCCGGAAACCGGCCGAGAATGCGGCGGCTTCGTCCGTCCAGGTCCTTGACCGCAGCTTGAAGCTCCTTGGCCTGGTGGCCGAAGCTGACGGCGCGGTATTGACGGATCTTGCCGACCGCTCAGGCATGGCGCCTTCGACCGTACATCGGCTGCTGACGTCTCTCGCCCAGCACGGCATGGTGACCCATGACGGCGAGACGGGCGCCTGGACGATCGGGGTGAAAGCCTTCGAGATCGGAACGGCCTATCTGCGCTTCCGCAAGCTCGGCACCATCAGTAGGCCCTTCCTGAAGCAATTGATGGAAGAATCCGGCGAGACCGCCAATATCGCCATCGAGGAGGATGGTGACGTCGTTTTCATTTCCCAGGCGGAAAGCCACGCGCCGATGCGCGCCTTTTTCAGGCCCGGTCGGCGCGGCCCGATCCATGCCTCTGGCATCGGCAAGGCGATCATTTCGACCTGGCCGGATAGCCGGATCAAAGCCGTGCTCGGCGGTCGCTCGCTCCAGCATTTCACCGACAGGACCCGCGACACGCTTCCCACTCTGCTAAAAGACCTTGCCGAGATCCGGTCGCGCGGCTGGTCGATCGACGACGAGGAGCACACGCTCGGCATGCGATGCGTGGCCGCGCCGATCTTCGATGAATATGGAGATGCCATTGCCGGCATTTCCGTCTCGGGGCCAGCCGTGCGGCTACCGGACGCAAGGGTCGACGCGCTCGGTCCGGTCGTGCGGGCAGCCGCCGAGGAACTGACGAAGGCAATGGGCGGCAGGTTGAGGCGCGTTTGAGTTCGCCTTGCGAAGGGCCGGTTCTGACGAAGCAGAACAGCAAGAGAAACCACTGAATTCAGCCGCTAACGCCAAACGCCGCCGTCTCCTATAGGAAGACGACGGCGTCGGCGGCCCACCGCATCAATTGGTCAGGCGAGTTGCAGTGGCTGGCGCGCAACCGCTCCTGGCTTCTTGTTTTTGGTCTTCATTGCCTTGCCGGCGACATAGACCTCGGTGATGCAGCGGTCGTCACCCATGGTCTGGAGAATGAAAAGCTCCTCGGCCAGCGAGGTTGCGGTGCGCATGCGGAATTCCATTGCCGACTTGGCGCTGGAATCGAGCATGACAATATCGGCGTCCGCGCCAGCCTGAAGCGAGCCGATCTGCCGTTCCAGGCCGAGCGCCAGCGCATTGCCGCGCGTCATGCGGTAGAAAGAATTGAACGGCGTCAGCCGCTGGCCCTGCAGATGCAGCACCTTGTAGGCCTCGTCCATAGTCTCCAGCATGGAGAAGCTGGTGCCGGCGCCGACATCCGTCGCAACCGACCAGCGCGCACCGAGCTCGTCGAAACGAGCGGCATTGAAGAGGCCGGAGCCGAGGAAGAGGTTCGATGTCGGGCAGAAGACGCCGAGCGCACCGGTTTCTGCCAGAACGGAAACTTCCCGCTCGCTCATATGGATGCAATGGCCAAGCAGCATGCGGTTGTTGAGCAGACCGTAACGGGCGTAAATATCCGTATAGTCCTTCGCCTCGGGATAAAGGGAGGTAGCAAAGGCGATCTCGTCGCGATTCTCGGAAAGATGCGTCTGGACATAGCAATCCGGATGCTCGGCGACGAGCACTCTGCTCATCTCCATCTGTTCGGGGGTGGAGGTGATCGCAAAGCGTGGGCTGATCGCATAATGCGCGCGACCGCGACCATGCCACTTCTCAATGAGCCGTTTTGTTTCGTCATAGCCCTGCTGCGCCGTGTCGCGCAGCGCGTCCGGCGCGTTGCGATCCATCATGACCTTGCCGCCGATCATGCACATGCCGCGGGCTTCGGCGGCTGTGAAATAGGCATCGACGCTTTCTGGATGCACCGAGCAATAGGCAACCGCCGTCGTCGTGCCGTTCGACAGGAGTTCATCCATGAAGCGGTCGGCTACCTCGGCCGCATGGGCGGCGCGAGCAAACTTCTGCTCCTCGACGAAGATATAGGTGTTCAGCCATTCGAGCAGCTGCGCGCCATAAGACGCGATCGCCTGCGTCTGCGGGAAATGAAGGTGTGTGTCGATAAAGCCGGGCAGAATGAGGTTCGGTCGATGATCTTTGATTCTGATATCGGCGCCAGCGAGCTTCAGTATGTCGCCATAGAGGCCGACCTCCACGATCTTTCCGTCGCGAACGAAAACCGCACCATCCTCAATATAGCGATAGGAAGCGGCATCATCGATGCCTTGCGGCTCGGTAAGGAAGGTCAGGACACGGCCACGGATCAAAACTTCATTCATTGGGTCTTCTCCCCTTTGACGGCACTTTCATACCAGGAAACGAGCAGGCGGCGCTCTTCGTCGGTAATATGCGAGGCATTGGCTGGCGGCATGGCGTGGCTGCGGCCCGCCTGCAAATAGATCTCGCGGGCATGGGCGGCGATGTCGCGGTCGGTCTCGAAGACGACGCCCTTCGGAGGGGCGATGATGCCCTCCCAGCTCGGTTCCTTCGCATGGCACATCGAGCAGCGTCCCATGACGGTATCGCGGACCTTCGGGAAATCCTGCGCCGCTATGAAGGGCTGCTGGATGGCAGAGATCTTCGTGACCGGTTCGCCCGTCAGGATCTTCGGTACCGTCGAAAGCCACATGATGACGATGAAGAGGACGACGGTGACGATCCAGGTCCAGGTCGGCTTGCCGGCATCTGCATGACGGGCGTTGAACCAATGGCGGATCGTCACGCCCATCAGGAAGACGAGCGAGGCGATGATCCAGTTGAACTGCGTGCCGAAAGCCAGCGGATAGTGGTTCGACAGCATCAGGAACAACACCGGCAGCGTCAGGTAGTTGTTGTGCGTCGAGCGCTGCTTGGCGATCCGGCCGTATTTCGGATCCGGCGTGCGGCCGGCAATGAGGTCGGCGACGACGATCTTCTGGTTCGGAATGATGATAAAGAAGACGTTGGCAGACATGATGGTGGCCGTAAAGGCACCGAGATGCAGGAAGGCGGCGCGACCGGTGAAGAGGTGCGTATAGCCCCAGGCGACAGCAACCAGAATGAAATACAACGCCACCATCAGCCGCGTATTGTCATTGCCGAAGGGTGATTTGCAGATCAGGTCGTACATGATCCAGCCGCCCGCGATCGAGCATAGCGAAATGGCGATCGCCACCGGCTTGGAGACGTCGAGCACTGCCGGATCGATCATATAAAGATCGGCCCCGGCGTAGTAGACGAGACAGAGCATGCCGAAGCCGGACAGCCAGGTGACGTAGCTTTCCCATTTGAACCAGACGAGGTGGTTGGGCATGTTGGCCGGCGCGACCAGATATTTCTGGATATGGTAGAAGCCGCCGCCATGGACCTGCCACTCCTCGCCATAGGCGCCCGGAGGCAACGCGGGGTGCTTCTTCAGGCCAAGGTCGAGCGCCACGAAATAAAATGACGAGCCGATCCAGGCGATAGCCGTGATCACGTGCAGCCAGCGGACAGCAAAGGTTATCCAGTCCCAGGCGATGGCATATTCGTACATGGGAACTCCCTCCCGATTTCCATGGGATTGTTTGCCATCACGCGATTTTCTCGAAAATCCCGGTGAATCCGCAACACTTTCAAAAAAATCTATAAGATCACCCCCGCTTCGCTCCGCACGCTGATGTGGTAGAAAGGGCCATGTCCTATCTTGATAATGTTCGCGTCTTCGTTCGCGTGGTCGAACTCGGCACCCTCTCGGCGGCAGGGCGCGACCAGCGCGTCACGCCTGCGGTTGCGAGCAATCGCATCAAGGAGCTCGAGCGCCATCTGGGCGTGCGTCTCTTCAACCGCACGACGCGTAAGCTTTCGCCTACCGAACATGGTCGCGTCTTCTACGACAAGGCCGTGAAGATCATCGAGGCGGTGAACGAGGCGGAGGCGGCAATCGCCGATCTCTCGCGCAATCCGAAGGGATCGCTTAGGATAACCGCCCCGCTCGGCATCGGGCGCCGGCTGGTCGCTTCGGGCATTCCCGAGTTTCACGACAAATACCCGGATATCGAGGTGCGGGTCCGCCTGTCGGACCACAATGTCGATATTCTTGCCGAGGGTGTCGATGTCGCCTTCAAGCTTGGCGTGCTGGAGGATTCGAACCTGCGCATGCGCGGCATCCTCAATTGCGAGCGTGTGCTGTGTGCTTCTCCGGCCTATCTGGCGCGTCGCGGCGTGCCGTCGACCGCGGATGCCTTGATTGCCGACAAGCATGACTGTCTTCTGCTGCGCTATCCTGGATCGAAGGAATATTACTGGACGTTGGCGACGGCGGAAGGCCTTCGCAAATTCGAGGTTGCAGGTCCCTATGACAGCGACGACGGCGATGTGCTCACCCAATGGGCGCTGGAAGACCGCGGCATCATCAACAAGCCGCTGTTCGAGGTGAAGTCATATCTGCGCGAGGGTCGCCTGGTGGAAATCCTGAAAGAGAGCCCGCCGGCCCCGGTTCAGCTCGCCGCCATCTATCCGCACAAGCGTTTCCAGGATCCGAAGGTCCGCCTGATGATCGACTTTATGGCGGAGCGCTGTCAGCGCCTCATCGGCAAGCTGCTTGCGGATGAGCCAGTGATTACCGCCTCATGATACGAAGGCCGTCGGCTGATCTCCGCTTGAATCACGTCGGCGACATCATATATGACTATCGGTAGTCATATGGAGAGGTGACATGAAGGAAATCCAGCTCAAGGATGCGAAGGCGACGCTTTCCGCTGTGGTCGATCAAGCCGTGGCCGGTGAGCCGACCATTATCACCCGCCATGGCCGGAAGGAAGCCGTGCTGGTTTCCTTCGAAGAATGGGAGCGGGTTTCCAGGGTGCCGGACTTCGCCGATCTGCTTTTGGCCTTTCCCGGCGAGACGGCAGATATTCCCGAACGATCGCGAAAGCCCGCCCGTGCATTGCGTGAAAACGGCTTCTGATCTTGTATCTTCTGGACACCAATATTGTGTCGGCCGATGCGCCGACCAAGCGCCATGTCGGCGTTGACGCATTCGCGGTCTGGATGCGTGCGAATAGTGACCGGCTTTATCTTTCGGCAATCACTATTGCCGAGATCGAGGCAGGTATCGCCCGAGCAGCAAGAATCGGAGCGACGACGAAAGCGGAGCACCTGCGCCGCTGGCTCGCGGCGGTGGAACATTTCTATGCCGGCCGTATCCTGCTGTTCGGAATTGAAGAGGCGAGACACGCTGGCCTGATGCTTGACCGGGCGCGTGCTCACGATCCTGGCTTTGAGGACATTGCCATTGCCGCGACTGCTGCTGCGCACGGCCTCACTGTTCTGACGACCAATGAGCGCCATTTCGAGCGGCTTGGCGTACCCCTCGCGAATCCCCTGAAGCAGCTACCCATTATCCAATAGCGGCCTTTGCCGTGATTGGCTGCCCGGCAGCCAGCCAAATTTCGACAGCCCTCGTAGGACTGCGGTACCCGTAGGCAAAGATGTCGAGATCATTTCGGAAGCTTTTAGCGGCTGACGGTTCCTGCTAACCTTGCCCGATCTGCCGCCCAGGTTAGCGCCGCCGTCATGATCTCGGCAGCAGCAAGCGTCGCGATGACGGTTGGACGCTTGTCTTTCACCGCCGTTCCGCCGATCGGGCAGATGAGGCGATCGAAAAGGTCCCCGTGGCCGGTTTCGCGCGAGAGCCAGTTGCGGAAAGTGGCCCGTTTGGTCTTGGAGCCGATCATGCCGACATAGGCGGCATCCGCGCGCTTGAGCGCCTCGGCGGCGATGAGGAAATCGAGCGCGTGATCATGGGTGAGGATCACAAAGCTGCTGCCGGCCGGCGCGTCGCGCACAACGGCCTCGGGCATGGCCGTCAGGCAGGTCTCGATGCGCGGCATGGCGCAGGCGGTCAGTTCATCTTCGCGCGTATCCACCAGCACGACGCGCAACGGCGCGAGCGAAAGCGCCATGGCCAGCGCATCGCCGACATGGCCCGCTCCGAAAACATAGACATGCGGACGTGCGGCCATTTCGCGATCACTGCGGGCGACCAGCTTGTTCGCAAGCTCAGGATTGAGCGCCGTAAAGGCAAGCCCAACCCGACCGCCGCAGCATTGGCCGATCTCGGGGCCGAGCGGCACATTCATCGGCTCGGCAGCGAGGCCGGAGCGCAAGGCCCGGCGTGCCTGGTCGATTGCCATATATTCGAGCTGGCCGCCGCCGATGGTCGCAAAGATCGCTCGGTCCGACACCAGCATCCAGGCATCGGTATCGCGTGGCGCCGAGCCCGCGACGCCCGTTACCTCGACGAGGATCGACGCCGGTTCGCGGCGCAGAAAATCCCGGATATCTTCACGGGCGGCAGGCATGCACTCACTCCTTTTGCGCCGCTTTCAGACGCTCGATGGCCATAAGCACCCGCTCGGGCGTTGCCGGCGCATCGAGCCGTGGGCAGATCTTGTGGTCGGCGACGCTTGCGACCGCATCCGAAAGCGCGTGCAAGACGGCAAGGCCGAGCGGCAGCGGCGGCTCGCCGACCGCCTTGGAACGATGGATCGTCGGCTCATAGGCCTCCGACCAGTCGGTCAGTGCCACATTGAAAATCTTCGGGCGGTCAGATGCAAGAGGGATCTTGTAGGTCGAGGGTGCGTGCGTTCTGAGCCGCCCTTTGCCGTCCCACCAGAGTTCTTCCGTCGTCAGCCAGCCCATGCCCTGGATGAATCCGCCTTCGATCTGCCCGATGTCGATAGCTTTGTTCAGCGAACGGCCGGTATCGTGCAGAATATCCGTGCGTTCGACCACATATTCGCCGGTCAGCGTGTCGATGGATACCTCCGAGCACGCCGCCCCGTAGGCATAGTAGTAGAAGGCATGGCCGCGCCCCGCCTTGCGGTCCCAATGGATCTTTGGCGTCTTGTAAAAGCCGGCGGCCGAGAGCTGGACGCGGGCCATATAGGCCTTCTTGATGAGATCGGAGAAGGGCATCTCGCTATCGCCGATCCGCACGCGGTTGGGCAGGAACACCACCTGTTCGCGCGGCACCTGATGGCTTTCCGCTGCAAAGGCGATCAGCCGGTCCTTGATCTGGCGTGCGGCGTTCTGCGCCGCCATGCCGTTCAGATCCGCACCCGAGGAAGCGGCGGTCGGCGAAGTATTCGGCACCTTGGCTGTCGTCGTCGCTGTGATCTTCACGCGGTCGAGATCGATCTGGAATTCTTCCGCCACGACCTGCGCCACCTTCAGATGCAGGCCTTGCCCCATCTCGGTGCCGCCATGGTTCATATGCACGGAGCCGTCGTTATAGATATGGACCAGTGCGCCGGCCTGGTTCGACTCGGTCTTTGTGAAGGAAATGCCGAATTTCACCGGGGTGAGCGCGATGCCGCGCTTGACGATGCGGCTCGTTGCGTTGAACTCTGAAATGGCCTGGCGACGCCCGGCATAATCGGCACTTTCCTCCAGCTCGGCCACGATGCGCTGAATGATGCAGTCTTCTACCTTTTGGTGATAGGGGGTGACGTTGCGCTCGCCCTTGACGCCCATCGCGTCGTAGAAATTCAGCTTGCGGATTTCGAGCGGATCCTTGCCGACGGCAAAGGCCACCTCATCGATCACGCGCTCGGCGCCTACCATGCCCTGAGGACCGCCGAAGCCGCGAAAGGCAGTGTTGGAGACGGTGTTGGTGTAGAGCGGCGCTGACTTCGCATGAACATGCGGAAAGAAATAGGCATTGTCGCAGTGAAACAGCGCGCGATCGCCGACCGGACCGGAAAGGTCGGCGGAGAAGCCAGCGCGCAGCGCGAAGGTGTAGTCCACGGCAAGGATGCGTCCCTCGTCGTCGAAGCCGACATCGTAGTCGATGGCGAAATCATGCCGCTTGCCGGTGGCGACCATGTCTTCGTCGCGGTCGAGGCGGATCTTGACGGCGCGCTTCAGCTTCTTGGCGGCGATGGCTGCGATCGCGGCACATTGGTTCGCCTGCGTTTCCTTCCCGCCGAAGCCGCCGCCCATGCGGCGAACCTCGATCGTCACGGCATTGCTCGGCACGCCAAGCGCATGGGCGACCATATGCTGCGTCTCGCTCGGGCCCTGTGTCGAACAATAGACGATGACTTCATCGTCCTCGCCGGGGACGGCAAGCGAGACCTGGCCTTCGAGATAGAAATGGTCCTGGCCGCCGAGCCGCATACGGCCTTTCACACGGCGCGGCGCGCTCTGAAGACCAGCGGCCGCGTCGCCACGCTTCAGCGTCAATGGCGTGACGACTTGGCGATGGGTCGACACGTCGAGATCCCAGATGTCGATATCGGCCGGCAGTTCCTCAAATTCGATCTTTGCCAGCCGTGCGGCGCGGCGGGCCTGCTCGCGCGTTTCGGCGATCACGCAGAAGATCGGCTGACCATGAAATTCGACCTTGCCGGCAGCAAGCACCGGGTCGTCATTCATGTAGGAGGGGGAGATGTCGTTGACGCCAGGCACGTCCTCATGGGTCAGGACCGTGACGACGCCGGGCGCAGCACGTACGGCGGAGAGGTCGATGGATTTCAGGACGCCATGCGCCACGGTCGACAAGCCAAGTCCTGCATGCAACGTGCCGGTCGGTTCGGTAATGTCGTCGATATAAACGGCTGCGCCGGAGACATGCTTGTGAGCGGAATCATGACGAGGGCTGGAATGAACGCCGCCAATGATGGTTTCGGCCCTGAGATCTGATGTGTGCTTGTTCATGGGTTCACGCGGCCTCGTATCTGGACACCTGAGCCGGTGCCGCATGGGATGTCGTTTCCAGGTAGAAACGAAGCAGAAGGTTCTTCGCAGCCAGTGCACGATATTCCGCAGTGGCGCGCATATCGGTCAGCGGCGAATAATCCTCGGCGTATTTCTCCATCGCCACCTCTACCGTCTGTTCGTTCCAGGGTTGGCCGAGCAATGCCTTTTCGACGGCGAAGGCCCGTTTCGGCGTTGCGGCCATGCCGCCATAAGCGATCCGGACCTCGGCGACCGTGCCATCAAGAGCAAGCGTCAGGCGGAAGGCGCCGAGCGTCGCCGTGATATCCTCGTCACGGCGCTTCGTTACCTTGTAAATGGCGAATTTTTCGCCTGACGTCGGAACTGGAATATGCACGGCTTCGACGAATTCGCCAGGTTGGCGATCCTGCTTGCCATAGGCGATGAAGAAGTCTTCAAGCGCAATGGTGCGCCGGACGGCGCCCCTGCGCAAGGTCAGCGACGCACCGAGTGCGATCAGCGCCGGCGGTGTGTCGCCGATCGGCGAGCCGTTGGCGATATTGCCGCCAATCGTGCCCATGTTGCGCACCTGCTGGCCGCCGATGCGAGCAATTAGCGGACCAAGCGCTGGAATATGCTGCGATAGCGTGGCGATCGCTTCCGAATAGGTGACGCCGGCGCCGATAGTGATGACGCCGTCTGTTACCGCAATCGACTTCAGCTCCTGCAGCCCGCCGATGAAGACCACCGGCGTGATGTCGCGCATGTGTTTGGTGACCCAGAGGCCGACATCGGTGGAGCCGGCCACCACGGTTGCGGTTGGCGACGCGTCTAAAACGGCCGCGAAATCATCGAGGCTCGCCGGTACGATCAGCCGATGGCGGCCTTCGCCGATTTCGACGCGCGCACCGTCGCTAACAGCCTTCAGCCGCTCGATCATCGTTTCGCGCTCGACAAGCAGCGGATCGTTTTGCGTACCGCCATAGCTGGAAATGGAGCGGGCGGCCCGCAGGATCGGCTCGTAGCCGGTGCAGCGACAGAGATTCCCCTGAAGCGCCGTTTCGATTTGCTGGTCTGTCGGGTTCGGTGTCTGCATCCATAGCCCATAGAGCGACATGACGAAGCCCGGGGTGCAGAAGCCGCATTGCGAACCATGAAAGTCGACCATGGCCTGCTGTACCGGATGCAGGCGATCGTCGCTGCCCGCCAGATGCTCGACGGTGACGACATGGCAGCCATCCAACGAGCCGAGAAAGCGAATGCAGGCGTTGACCCCTTCATAGACGAGGCCGCCTGTTGGCGTCAGACGACCAACCAGCACCGTGCAGGCGCCGCAGTCTCCTTCGGCGCAACCTTCCTTTGTACCCTTCAGCGAACGGGAGAGCCGCAGCCAGTCGAGCAGCGTCTGGTCTGGCGCGACGTCGTTCAGAGCAACATCTTCGCCATTCAAAATGAAACGCAGTTCGGAACGAATTGTCGTGACCGTCATCGTTCAGCTCCCGCGATAGGTGGAATAGCTGTAGGGCGAGAGGAGCAGCGGTACGTGGTAATGCGTGCTCTCGTCAGCAAGGCCGAAGCGGATCGGAATGACATCGAGAAACATCGGGCCATCGGCGGGCCGACCGAGATAGTCGCCGGCATGGAAGCGCAGCTCGTAGGTGCCGGCCTTCATGGTTTCGCCTGATAGCAGCGGCGCGTCGCAGCGCCCGTCGTCATTGGTCTCGGTAGACTTGAGGAGATGCAGCGCATCGCCATCGATCCGGTAGAGATCGATGCGCAGGCCCTCGGCGGGCTTGCCGAGCGCGGTATCCAATACATGGGTCGTGAGCCGGCCGGCTCCTGGCGAATGAGACTGCATGTTTTTCTCCCGAACCTAGCATTCCTGCCTCCACTATCCGCCAAGCCCATTCCCCTGAGAAGCAGCGGTATCGTTCGAGACTTTCAAAATTTCCAAGGGGAATAGCGCGCGCGATTTACGGTTAGAAATTTGTCATCGAAGACATTTGGAGGAGTGTTTCATGCGATATTGCCGTGACATGCACGGGTATGGCCAGACGCCGCCGGCGGCGCAATGGCCGGGCGCCGCGCGCGTCGCCGTACAATTCGTCCTGAATTACGAAGAAGGCGGCGAGAATTGTGTGCTGCACGGCGACGCGGCCTCGGAGGCCTTTCTTTCGGAAATCGTCGGTGCAGCGCAATGGCCAGGTCAGCGCCACTGGAACATGGAATCGATCTACGAATATGGCGCCCGCGCCGGCTTCTGGCGGCTCCACCGGCTGTTCACCGAAAAGCAGCTTCCCGTCACCGTCTATGGTGTCGCGACCGCGCTGCAGCGATCGCCGGCGCAGGTCGCCGCCATGCTGGAAGCCGGATGGGAAGTTGCCTCGCACGGCCTCAAATGGGTCGAGCACAAGGATATGGGGCCGGAGGAAGAGCGGGCGGCGATCGCCGAGGCTGTCCGCCTGCACACCCTCGTCACCGGCGAGCGGCCGCGTGGCTGGTATACCGGTCGCTGTTCAGTCAACACCGTCGATCTGGTGACGGAAGCCGGCGGCTTCGATTACGTCTCCGACACCTATGCCGACGATCTTCCATACTGGTACGAGCATGGTGGCCGCCAACAGCTGATCATTCCCTATACGCTCGATGCCAACGACATGCGTTTCGCGACGCCGCAGGGTTTTAACAGCGGCGACCAGTTCTTCAGCTATCTGAAGGATTCCTTCGATGCGCTCTATGCGGAAGGTGCCGCCGGCAGTCCGAAGATGATGAGCATCGGCCTGCATTGCCGTTTGATCGGACGGCCAGGCCGCGTCATGGCGCTAGCCCGCTTCATCGACTACGTCCAGAGCCATGAAAAGGTCTGGATCGCGCGCCGCGTCGATATCGCCGAACATTGGGCAAAGACCCACCCGCCGCAGCCGGTCACGGAGCGGCCCTCGCAGATGCCGGAAGCAGACTTTGTCGAGCGCTTCGGCGGTATTTTCGAGCACTCGCCGTGGATCGCGCAGCGCACCTTCGCCGGTGAACTTTCGCCCGCAAACGACACCGCAATCGGCCTCCATGCGGCGCTAACCTTCCAGTTTCGCGCAGCGAGCGAGGAGGAGCGGCTGGGTGTGCTCGTCGCCCACCCGGATCTTGCCGGGAAATTGGCGCAAGCCAAACGCCTGACCGCGAGCTCGACGGAAGAGCAGGCATCGGCTGGCCTCGATGCGCTGACGGACGATGAGCGTGCCTGCTTCACCGACCTCAACAGCCGTTACGTCGAGAAATTCGGGTTTCCCTTCATCATCGCCGTGCGCGACCACTCGAAGTCGGGGATCCTCACTGCGTTCGAAACCCGGATGAAAAACGACCGTGACGCCGAATTCGCCAC
Source organism: Martinezella miluonensis (assembly GCF_900094545.1). Classification (GTDB taxonomy): domain Bacteria; phylum Pseudomonadota; class Alphaproteobacteria; order Rhizobiales; family Rhizobiaceae; genus Rhizobium; species Rhizobium miluonense. Next base: position 8,015 of record NZ_FMAH01000055.1, on the reverse strand, counting down.
TGCCTGCCGCCAAGTGGAGCGGATCGCGTTTCTGCGGCTTGCCGCCATGTTTCCTGATGGAGAAGGCCGGCGTGCGCGCGATCAACCGACGGCCGCATGAATGTCGAATGCCCGCACTGAAGCAACAGAGATGAGGAGAGCGTGAATGAAAGTGATCGAGATTCAGCCGTTGACGAACGCCGCCTTCTTTCCCTTCGGCGATGTGATCGAAATGGAAGGGGCGTATAACTACCCCATCAATGCCGGAAAATGCGTCCGTTATCATGATCTGGCGAAGATCGAGACAACGGGCGAGAAGGCACGCGCGATGATCAGCCTGCTGCGCGGCGAGCCTTACATGCTGCCGCTTGAGCTGCGGATGGTCGAACGGCATCCCCTCGGCAGCCAGGCCTTCATACCGCTGACGGACTACCCATTCCTGGTCGTCGTCGCCAAGGAGACGGCGAATGGGCCGGCCGAGCCTTTGGCCTTCCGCACGAAGCCGGGGCAGGGCGTCAATATCGGCCGCAATGTCTGGCATGGCATCCTCACCCCGCTCGATGGTCCCTCCGATTTTGCCGTGGTCGATCGCGGCGGCGAGGGCGTAAACCTCGAAGAGCATTTCTTTGAGGAGCCGTTCCTGATCCGCTGATCGGAGCAGGCAAGAACTCAGATGATGACAGGGGCGCCGCGGTTGCGGCGCCCCTTTTTGTGGGCAGGTCTCTCTCATTCCAGATTGAAAATGCCGAGCAATAAGCCTGCTGGCCGTGTTTCTCCGCGGCTCTCGAGACGCTGCGCTGCGGTAGAGGACCCTTAGTTAGCGGCCACGGCGAGCTTCGAATGCAATCGGAAACGGCGTCCATAATGGTCTCCAAATGCAAAGGAGCCGGGCCATCCCGTCGGATGGCCCGGCTCCTTGAAATGCGCTGCTGCCTTTAGTCTGCGAAGAAGGCGAAGCGGACGATGAACAGGGCCGCAACGATCTGCGTCGCCACATGAAGTGTCGACCAGCGGCCGGTGAAAACCTTCAGGACGACATAGCTGATGAAACCGAAGGCAAGACCATTGGCGATCGAGTAGGTGAACGGCATGGCAAGCGCCGTGAGCGCTGCCGGTGCTGCCTCGGTCAAATCATCCCATTCGATTTCCGTCAGCTCACGCATCATAAGGCCGGCGACGTAGAGCAGAGCCGGAGCGGTTGCATAAGCGGGAACGGATGCCGCGAGCGGAGAAAAGAAGAGCGCCGCAATGAAGAGCACGGCAATCGTCAGCGCCGTCAGACCCGTCCGACCGCCCGCCTGAACGCCCGAAGCACTCTCGACATAGGCCGTGGTGCTGCTGGTGCCCATCAGTGAGCCGGCAACAATGGCAGCGCTGTCAGCAAGCAGAGCCCGGCTCAAGCGGCTTGGCTTGCCTTCCTCGAGCAGTTTCGCCCGCTTGGCGACGCCGATCAGCGTTCCCGTTGCGTCGAAGACCTCGACGAGCACGAAGACGAGGATGATGTGTACCAGACCGCCGTGGAGAGCCCCAACGATATCAAGCTGCAGAAAGGTCGGCATGATCGAAGGCGGAGCCGAAACGATGCCATGGAACTGGCTGACGCCGAAGATCCAGGAGAGAACGGTAACGGCAAGAATGCCGATCAGGATCGAGCCCTTTACCTTCATCGCATCGAGAACAGCGATGACGAAGAAGCCGAAGATTGCGAGGAGGGGACCGGTCTGCTTCAGATCCCCGAGGCCGATGAGCGTCGCCTTGTTGGCAACGACGATGCCGGCGCTCTTCAGTGCAATGATTGCCAGAAAAAGACCGATACCGGCAGCGATCGCGCTTCTAAGCGAGCGCGGAATGCCGGCAATCAGCCAGCTGCGTACGCCGGTGACCGTCAACAGAACGAAGATGGAGCCGGAAATGAAGACGGCACCGAGCGCCTGCTGCCAGGTAAAGCCGAGTGCGGCGACGACGGTGAAGGCGAAGAAGGCGTTGAGCCCCATGCCCGGCGCCATGCCGATCGGCCAATTGGCGACAACGCCCATGATGATCGAGCCCAATGCCGCTGCGAGACAGGTAGCAACAAAGATGGCATTCCGGTCCATACCCGTGGTCGACAGAATGTCCGGATTGACGAAGATGATGTAGGACATCGTCAGAAACGTCGTCACGCCTGCGATGAGCTCGGTGCGCACGGACGTGCCGTGCTCACTCAATTTGAAAATTCGTTCAAGCATTGTTCCTCCCAAAGCGTTCCCGACGCTCGTAAAATCATGGGGCTTGCCAGCATCTCCTCCGATGCGGGCCGCGAGAAGCGACTATGAGCGCTTCGTAGCGAGGGTGGATTGTGCGCTTTTAATGGGTTTGGACGCTAGAGCCGGATTTCCCTGCAATTCGCGAAAGACATTCTCATTTTTCAAGCTATTTCTGTGCGAATTGCTTCTGATCTCGGGGTGATCGGCTTGCAGCAAAAAGCCGCTGTTCCGCTCAGGGTGCATGTCCGATGCCGCCGATAAGGCAAGAATGATATGAGCCATATTTATAGCTGCGCTGTGACAAAGCCAAACCATTTTCGGCCGGATAGCGAAACTGTAACTGCGTCCGCCTCTGGTTTCCATGCTCGATCCGATTGATGACCTTTTCCATATTTCAAGCCACCATTTTCGATCAGCCCATCAACGAAGTCGGGCCCGCGAATATATCTGCTTCGTGTCGCAAGCGATCATGCGAGCGCTAAAGGACTGAGTTTTGAATCTCAAGGCAACAACTATGGATAGGTTGAGGCCCCTAGAACAAATAACAATCGCGGGAATTGCCAATAAAAGGCAAGGAGAGATAAGATCTTGCCTTGCCAAGACTGCAAGTCATGGCTATGTCGCACTTGCAAGACCACAAGCCAGCCAAGCTGATCTTCCGCCAACTGCTGCCCGATACGGAGCGCACTCCCGAATAATATGGCTAAACATACAAAACCCTTCATTATCGAAATCAAGACCACTCGTCGAATGAAGACGAGACCGGCGGCGCAAACGAAATCGATCTGGGGCACGTTTGCTTCCGAGCTCAGGCAGGACTTGGCAGAGGGAGAGGAACCGTTGGTCGCTGCAACAGCTGACGCAGACTGTTCTGAGCCGTCGGATATCAGTCTAACAGCCACGGCCGAGGGCGATGAACCAGCAACCTTGTCGCCCAAATCCGACTTCATCGAGAAATGGGCTGCGAAAAGGGCGGAAAAGCCAAAGGCTGGCGCGGCGGATATCGTCGCACCATTCCTCATGCGGATCGAACGGCAAAAGGCATTGCTTGCCGAATTCGAGACCGATCCCGCCGGCTTCGCGAGCTGGCGTTCGGCATGGTTTCGCAAGGTAGCGGGCGGCTTCGGTATCAGCATCGGCCATGATCTGATCGATGCCGGCGGCGGCCTTCGCTATCTTGTCGTCGATACCCTTCGGGATGTCTGCGAGTTTCTCGACGACCTCGCTCACCATGCTCAGACCGATTCGGAATTTCAGCGCGCCTTGAGCGAGAATCGGCTGGTTCGTTCCAGCCGCAGGCTTGGCGTCTGAGCACTGCGAGCGACTCTCGTTGCTTTCCAACGCAAGTCGTCTCAACTGGATGCTTGCAGAGCAATATCTATTGCTCGTCGGTAGCCGCCTCATTCGACCTTGCAAACGGCAGATGCTTGTCGCGATCGTCCCGGTTCATTGCCTCTGCCTTGCGAAGGCGTATGGAGGGCGATCCAGGCAGCAGGATAAAGTGGCAAACGCGTAGGAATAGGCGACGGATTTCGACCGAGAAGCTGCCTCCCATCGCCGAAGCCAGCCGGCGGGAACCGGAAACGCTGGGGCGTTGAGTAGACGACTTCCCAAGGCCGCTCGATGTATTCCCCCTCCATTCAAATGTAAGCAATCCTTACTAATAGTTACTAAAAAAACACACACGCAGTGATTTAAAATTGCAAATGAAACTAGTATTTTCCAAGGCGGTTGTGCACCTATAAGCTGCTTTGGCGGATGGGGGAGAACGCCACGTGTGGCGGCAGCAGACTGTCCTGCAAAATTTTGTCTGTTCTTGACGCCTGCAGGATCCTACGTGAGCACTCGCCCTTGCCTTCCGACTATTCGTCCCTCCTTTCGCAAGGGGGCGAGCAAAACAAGCCGCGTTTCGAATTTAAAGCCGGTATTGGTTCTCGCGCTTATTTTGTTCGTGCTGCAGATCGCATTTGCGCCACGTTCGTTTGCCTCGTCAGGCTGCGATACGATCAATTCCTCCTGGAGTAGCGGGAGGACATTCTCCAACGGAGACTGGCTATTTCAGTCTGGCCTCGCGCTAAATGCCGGCGACAAGATCACTTATAATGTCACGACCACTGGAAGTACCAATGCGGATACGGATCCAAGCAGCGGATCGGGATTTGCCCTTTATACAAATAGCGGGGCCACTGGCGCAGCCATAATTGTTGAAAAATATGCGACTGTTAGTCACGAACTTAATTTGAGTAGCACCTATACTGCTGACCAGGCGTATACCGATTTCACCGTCTATGCCTGGTCGCAGGGAGCGACAGGCGCGGTTCATGCCACGGTCGCCTGCCAAAATGCACCGGGGACGATCACACTGCCGAGTTTTCCTGTGGTACAGGCAGACAGCACGACTGGCAGCCTGACCATGACTTTGTCGCAGGCGCCGAGCTCCGGCCTGACTGTGACCCCAACGGCAGCGGGGCTGACGTTTAACCCGCCTACGATTGCCTTTGGTGCGGGTGGTTCCAGCCAGACGTTTACAGTGACGGCAGGCGCCGGCGCGGCGCCTGGGCCGGCCACGATCAGCTACGCGTTGGGTGGTGCCGACGCTGCGCAATATACACCGCCGGCGAGTTCGTCGCTGACCGTTCTTGGCACCATTAGCCCGCCGGCATATCCAGTTCTGACGCAGGGCAGCACTTCCGCCACCCTGACGATGACGGCATCTGCCGCCGGTAACGTTACGCTGACACCGTCGGCGACTGGACTGACGTTTGCACCGACCACTCTGAATTTTTCAGGGGGAGCAACCCAGAGTTTCACGGTAACTGCCGCATCCAACGCCGGACCAGGGGCGATCGCGGTGAGCTATGCACTTTCTGGAGCGAGCGCCTCATTCTATGCCACTCCGCCGGCTGGATCGATCACTGTCAATAGGCCTGCTCCAACGATCAGTTCGATCTCGCCGTTGTCCGGTCCTGCGACAGGCGGCACGACGGTGACGATTACCGGCACGGACTTGACGGCAGCGACGGCCGTCACCTTCGGTGCGACGGCTGCGGCCGGTTTCACGGTCAATTCGGCAACGTCGATCACGGCGACGGCACCGGCGGGCACGGGGACGGTGGATGTCCGCGTGACGACACCAGGTGGCACGAGTGCGACATCTGCGGCCGATCAATTCACCTATATTGCCGCTCCGACGGTGACGGCGATCTCGCCGACGGCCGGCCCGACGGCGGGCGGCACGACCGTTACGCTGACGGGAACCGGCTTCAGCAATGCGACGGCCGTCACATTCGGAGCAACGGCTGCGACCGGTTTCACGGTCAATTCGGCAACGTCGATCACAGCGACCGCACCGGCGGGCACGGGGACGGTGGATGTCAGGGTGACCACCGTCGGCGGCACGAGTGCTGTATCCGCGGCCGATCAATTCACCTATGTGTCGGTTCCGACGGTAAGCTCGATCTCGCCGACGGCGGGCCCGGCGGCGGGCGGCACGAGCCTTACGCTGACGGGAACCGGCTTCAGCAATGCGACGGCCGTCACATTCGGAGCAACGGCTGCGACCGGTTTCACGGTCAATTCGGCAACGTCGATCACAGCGACCGCACCGGCGGGCACGGGGACGGTGGATGTCAGGGTGACCACCGTCGGCGGCACGAGTGCTGTATCCGCGGCCGATCAATTCACCTATGTGTCGGTTCCGACGGTAAGCTCGATCTCGCCGACGGCGGGCCCGGCGGCGGGCGGCACGAGCCTTACGCTGACCGGAACCGGCTTCAGCGGTGCAACATCGGTCACCTTCGGTGCAACGGCGGCGACCGGCTTCACGGTCAATTCGCCGACATCGATCACAGCAACTGTGCCGGCTGGCACGGGAACGGTCGACATTCGGGTGACGACAGCGGGCGGCACGAGTGCGACCTCGGCTGCCGATCAATATACCTATATCGCTGCACCGACCGTATCGAGCATTAGCCCGAACTCCGGCGCGACGGCGGGCGGCACCTCCGTCACCATCAGCGGGTCAAACCTGACCGGTGCGACGAGCGTGACCTTCGGCGGCACGGCAGCGTCGAGCTTTACCGTTGACAGCGCAACCTCGATCACCGCGACCGTGCCAGCCCATGCAGCCGGCGCGGCCGATGTCGCTATCACCACTGTTGGCGGCACGGGAACTCTGGTCGGCGGCTATACTTTCCTCAATCCCCCGGTCGCGGGCAATGTTTCGCTGACGGTTGCACCGAACTCGGCAAACAATTCGGTTCCCTTGAGCCTTTCGGGCGGCGCTGCGGCTTCCGTCGCGGTTGCGACCCAGCCGACGCATGGCACGGCGACCGCATCGGGATTGTCGATCACTTATACGCCGACGCCGGGCTATGCCGGCAGTGACAGCTTCACCTACACAGCGACCAATGCCGGCGGCACTTCGGCGCCGGCAACCGTCAGCATAACGGTGTCCGCCCCGACGATCGCGATCGGCCCGTCGACACTGTCTGCAGGGGCGGTTGCAACAGCCTATAGCCAGACGATCACGGCCTCGGGGGGGACCAGTTCCTATACCTATGCGGTGACGTCAGGTTCCCTGCCAGCCGGTCTGACGCTGTCGCCGACGAGCGGTCTCGTCTCGGGCACGCCGACGGCAGGGGGCACGTTCAACTTCATCGTCACCGCAACGGACAGTTCCACGGGCACAGGCCCCTTTACGGGCACCCAGGCCTACAGCCTGACCATTGCCGCGCCGACGATCTCGGTCAGCCCAACGACATTGTCTTCGGGCACGGTCGGGACCGTCTATAGCCAGACCATCACGGCCTCGGGCGGCACCAGCTCCTACACCTATGCCGTGACGGCGGGCGCACTGCCGGCCGGCTTGAGCCTGTCGACGGGTGGTTTGGTCTCGGGCACGCCGACGGCAGGAGGCAGTTTCAACGTCACGATTACGGCGACGGATAGCTCGACCGGAACGGGCGCGCCGTTCACCGGCTCCCAGGCCTATAATCTGACGATATCGGCACCGACGCTTGCGATTACGCCAGCAACGATTCCGACTGCTGCCCTCAACACGGTCTACAGCCAGATCGTCACGGCCTCGGGCGGGACGGCACCCTATCACTATGCGGTCACCGCCGGCGCTTTGCCGAGTGGCCTTGCTCTGTCGCCAGCAGGTACGATTGCCGGCACGCCAACCGTTGCCAGCACGTTCAACTTCACGATTACCGCGACCGACAGTTCGACCGGCACCGGGCCGTTTACGAACAGCAAGGCCTATAGCCTGGTCGTGACGGCCAATCCTCCGGTCGCCGGCAATGTCTCGGCGACGGTCGCACCGAACTCGACGAACAATGCGATCACCCCGAGCCTGTCGGGCGGCACGCCGACCTCCGTCGCAGTTGCGGTCCAGGCGGCGCATGGCACGGCAAGCGCATCGGGCACGGCGATCAGCTACACGCCGGCAGCAGGCTATGTCGGCGCCGACAGCTTTACCTATACGGCCACCAATGCCGACGGCACCTCGGCGCAGGCAACAGTCAGCGTGACGGTTTCCGCCCCGACGATCACGCTCGCCCCAGCAACGCTGCCGGCTGCGACCGTTGCCACTGCCTACAGCCAGACCCTTACGGCTTCGGGCGGAACCGCTCCCTATAGCCAGGCGGTCACCGCCGGTGCCCTGCCGGCCGGCCTGACGCTGTCGACCGGCGGCGTGCTCTCCGGCACGCCGACGGCATCCGGGACATTCAACTTCACCGTCACCGCGACCGACAGTTCGACCGGCTCGGGGCCATTCACGGGGTC
>NZ_FMAH01000075.1 GCF_900094545.1 Martinezella miluonensis | reverse complement strand
AGCTTGCCTGCTGTGGCGCGCTGATAATCGCTCCGACCTGGGGCGGAAAGCACGGCAAGCAGCCGGTAGCTACACCACCTACATGGACACGATCCTTTTGCGCTGGCTTACAGGCTGCCGATCGCAACCCATAACATCGCAGATTTCTGCGCAGTAAATGCGTGCTACCCGCTCCCGGGGATCTATAGTCCGAGAGAAGATCGTTGGTACGCGGAGATGGAGCCGCTGCAGTATCCAGAAGCGAGTTTGGGAGAGCTGACTGCGGCCGGGCACGTGCTGTTTCAATCTTCCTGAGATGCGGCACCAGAAGTGTAAGCCATTGCGATATGATGTTCGATGTTCGGGAGGCGTCCAGCGGAAGTTTTTAGCTGGCTGGACGGCCGCAAGGTCCATTCTTGGCATCGTCAGGCGTGATTGTGTAACCAGCCCTTTGCATGACACACATGTCCGTTCCGTCGATCCACGGCGGTTGTATCCACTGATTTTGAGCAAGCTCAAGCTGCTCAGATTAGTTTGTTCACAAAACGTTCTCGTTGTTTCAGAAGAGTCAAGCTGGGCTCCGCGACGCCAACCGTACCCTTGCCGACGCAACCGTTGGTATGCCAGAGATGTCTGGCAGATTCTTTCCGGGCCCGGGTAAGTGTACTTCGCGAGCTGATAGGGATTCTGTTCAAAGAAGCCCTTGTGCAGTCGAGAGGGACGGCCTCGCGCCGAGAAAGTGAACGGATCGTTGATTATCTCTTCACCAACCGTCTGTGGAAGCGGTAGCGTAACATGGGTGTTCCGAAGCCCAGACGGCACAATGCTCGCGATTGCAAGCACATTTCCATTGCTTACAAATCCTCCCGGTCGTGTTTCCTACATGGGGCAGAGGATGCGCCATCGGCTGGCGCTGCATCGGCGAAGCGAACAGGCGCCGTTCGCAGTCTTTGATGAACTGCGCTTGCCGATCAATGACGTAAGCTTCCATCCCTCAGAGCCCGTGGTAGCGGTTGCGGCGGGTAGCTATGACGGAGGCTATCAGTTCGAGGGCGAACTGTTTTTCTGGAACTGGGTCAGCGGATACTTCGGGAAGGCAGCGAAGATCATTCCGGAAGTTGAGCGCTGCGATTTCAGCGCAGACGGCACGCGGCTCGACGTCTTGGTTAGACCGTGGGACGAAGGATTAGGGGATGATTCTTTCGACCGGGTGTACCCACTGAGCATTCCATACGAAGCGCCGGGTCCAGGTGAGGGCATTGTGGTCGAGCTCGATCCGGAACAGGCAATCGTTCGTCATACTCTCGAATATGCTGAACGCGAGCGTCGCCATCGTGACGCTATCGATTTGGAACTCAGAGACTGGTTTGGGGTCGATGAGGCCGTGAGAAGAGGCGCAATCTGGGATGTCGCCTGGATCGACAGAAATAACGTGGTGGCTGTACACGACGACTGCGTGGCAGAAATCCACGATCTGACAACAGGCGCTGTGAACTGCATCGAGAAGGATGGATGGCGCGGAGCGGGCCTGTTGCGCACAACGCCCCCCATAGTCGCGTCCTATGCAACAGAGAACTGGGAACTGAAGCACTCACGGCTATCCAAAGTGTCCAACAATTCCTTGGTGGATATCACAACGATCGACGGCAGCTACAGCTTCGTCGCATCGATGGACGGGAAGGTTCTCGGACGGTTCGACAGGAGCCGTAGAGGCGATGCCAGGAAAGATGTGATAATCGACATCAATTCGGGCAATGCGCGTTTTGTCGACCTTGGTAACTATGACTGCTTCAACCATTTCATCGGAATCGATGGTGCGCCGGACCTTTTCATTCTGCAAGGCACGCCTGAGACCCAACATCTGAGGAAGCGTCTTTGCCGCGTCCGCCCAGATGGCTCGGTGGAGACGCTCTGGTACGTTCTGCCCCCGGACGACACGCACGCAAACCACGCGATGGAATGTCTTGGTCACTACGTCCACGACGAGCTCGGGCCGAGCGTGATCGTCTCGGGTCGGCATTACGACCCGAACCCCAGCAAGGGCAATCGAGCGTTTGTCTTCCGCAGGCCGATCGAGCCGCGCAGATCCGTACGCAGCTTCTTTGGCTTTGGCCGTTCGAGGAACGGCGAAAGTGACGGGGAATCTTGGCGGATCGCCACCTCGGCGTCGGCAAGTGCTATGCTGCACGCTCAGAAGGAAGGGCTTGTTATCGTAGCGTTTCTGGATGGCACGCTCTCGTTGCTGAACGCCAGAGATGGAGCTGTCGTGACCTCTGGAAAAGTCACAGTCGACGGTTTCCCAACAGTCGTCTATTCCATGGATTTGTTGGATTCGAGACTTGCTATCGGAACCTTTGATGGGCGCATTGCTGTCATGCGCCTCGATCAACTCTGCGAATGTGAGAGAGCGGTATCCATAGAGTTAGCATAAGTTGCTCAAAGCCAGATAAATTGACTGACTGATAAATCGCCTATCGACCAGAAGCTCGCAGCTTCCGGGATCGCGAGCCGTAAACTAACTAGCGCCCTCAGAACAAAATGTGTGCCCAGCAGATGAGAGTGCTCGCAGACGCGACCTTGCTGATCATCATGTGCAGTCCCGTGCTCGCCGATCATAATACGACAGCGAGCGTCTCCGTCTGCTTCACGCCCGCCGAACAATGCGAGGGCGGGATCGTGGACGCAATGGTCGGGGCACGATCCTATGTCCGAGTCCAAGCGTAGCCTCAAGGTGAACAGCCGGAATTTCCACCAGGTGCCCTTTCGGCTGACTAGAAGAGGGATTAAAATCGTGCAATGATTGCACTGGGCTAATGACTGCAAGCGTTCTTCTTGAGAGAGGTCCAATGCAGAACTGGGGGGACACGCTAGCCAAAATCGATTGGGCAGCAATCATCGGCGCCGCCGCTCAAAGCCGCCTTGGATTGGTCGCGCTTGCGTCACTCATATTTGGGATCGTCGTAGTCGCTCTCTTCGCGAGAGAGCGGAATCCGCGATATAGACTAGCCGCGTTAGTGTTAGTTTTGCTCGGGCTGTTTCTGTTTTTGTATTCCGTGGCCGTTCAGCTTCCTGAGCGCGTGACCGGCGACGAAAGCAAGTCCACACCGGAGGCATCTTCTTCGTCCGGACAACCGTGGTTCAACACCGGGTCATGCCGTTACGAAAAGCAACTCACCGACAGCCAGACGCTGAGGCTTAGCGTTGGCCAGTTCCCGTTAGGCAGCAAGGACGACCATAGTTTCAGCTTGCGTGTGACGCTAGTGCTGCCATCGGTCGAGTTCAGGCAAAGGACCGCATTCGGATGTCCACTGGAACTCCAGTTCTTGGATGGGACTGTGACGTTCGGAACAAAAAAGTGGAAACTACCGGGCGGATTCCTGGGCACTGCCGATGGCTCAGGATGCTCTGTCAGCGACGAAGTGCCATTGATCGCAGTCTTTGGGAAATCTGCGATCGAGTCTGTGCTCGGCGATATTGGACAGTTCAAATCAATTCAACTCAGATTAGACAATGGCCCGAAAGTGAATAGCCAAATCGGCGCGAGTTTCAGTGGACTATCGGCTGTCATCGACCCCGGCCAGTGTCCGACTGAGCTTCAAGACGCCCTAAAGGCTCTTAAGAAATAAGAGTTCGCCCCGGGTCCGGCGACAGTCTATCGAAGAGACGTTTCAAATTGCAGCGTCGGGCAACCTCTTCCAGTCAGGTGGCAGCACGTTCCGTTCGCGCGGCCATTTCGCGCCTGTGACATTTTTTACGGCACAAGTTGTCGCCTAACCCCGGTTCAGGTGACATTTGTTACCGCCCCATCCACCAATATGATCAACTGCTTATTTTTTCCGCATGAGGCCGAACAAAAAGAACGCTGTTTCTTAAATTCCTTAAAATCTATGCTTTTTATAGACTATAGCGTCAATGGTCGGCATTGGCGCAAATAGGGATGAAACGGAACGGCATGTCTTATCTTCTTAGCCTTCTCGACAAGAGCCCGATCGAGCAGGGGCTCAGTGCCACCGAAGCACTCGGTGTCACGACGCGATTGGCCGTGAGAGCCGAAGAGCTCGGCTATCACCGCTTCTGGGTTGCCGAGCATCACAACATGGCGAACCTCGCAAGTTCGGCGCCGGAAGTGCTGATCGCCTATCTAATCGCCAGGACCTCGAAGATCCGCATCGGCTCCGGCGGCGTGATGCTGCAGCACTACAGCGCCTATAAGGTTGCCGAGGCATTCAATCTTCTGGCCTCGCTTGCGCCTGGTCGCATCGACCTCGGCGTCGGCAAGGCGCCAGGCGGTTTCCCATTATCCACCCGCGCGCTGCAGATTGCCGTCGATCCGGAAAAAAAGCCGAGCTTTGGCGAGCAGTTGTCCGATCTGAATGGCTATCTTGCCGCCGATCCAAATTCCGAAGGCGCCTTGGCGACGCCGTTTCCGCCTCGCGCTGCGGAGCGCTTCCTTCTCGGCGCCAGCGTTGAAAGCGCCGAGCTTGCGGCGGAAAAGGGCTGGACGCTCGTCTTCGCCGGCCATTTGAACGGCGATCCCGAAAATCTGCGCAAGACCTTCGAAGCCTATGGGCGGGCGACGGGCGGAAAGGTTCCGATCCTGGCGCTGGCCGCCTTTGCCGCCGAAAGCGAGGCCCATGCCCGTGAGCGCGTCGGCCAGCTTCGCATCGTCAAGCTCTTCCTGCCCAATGGCCAGAGCGTCAATGTCGGCAGTCAGGAGCAGGCGGCGGAATTTGCTCGCCAGGCAGGCGTCACGGATTACCGCACAGAAGAGAAGGTGCCAAGCGTGCTGCATGGCACGGCGGCCCAGATCCGCGATGAGCTCGACACGCTGCATCGGCGCTACGGCGTCGAGGAATTCGTGCTCGACACACCGGCGCTGACGGCGGCCGAACGGCTCGCCTCAATCGAATTGCTCGCCAAAGAGCGGCTTTCCCTCGTTGCCTGAACGGCCTGTCCCAGGAGGATCAATCATGGCTCAAAAACACGTCAATTTCGGTATCATGCTGCAGGGGCCGGGCGGTCACATGAACGCCTGGAGGCATCCGAGCGTCCCGGCCGATGCCAGCACCAATCTGAACTTCTTCGTCAAGACTGCCCGCAAGGCGGAAGAGGCAGGCATCGCCTTCGCCTTCGTCGCCGATGGGCTCTACATCAACGAACAGTCGATCCCGCATTTCCTCAATCGGTTCGAGCCGCTGACCATCCTTTCGGCGCTTGCCGCCTATACGACGAAGCTTGGTCTGGTCGGCACGGTTTCGACGTCCTACAGCGATCCTTTCACCATCGCCCGCCAGTTCGCCTCACTCGATCTCATCAGCGGCGGCCGCGCCGGCTGGAATGCCGTGACCTCGCCGCTCGAAGGTTCCGGGCGCAATTACAGCCGCGAACATCCCGAGCATGAGCTGCGCTACGAGATCGCCGACGAATATCTCGATGCCACCAAGGGGCTATGGGATTCCTGGGACGACGATGCCTTCGTGCGTGATCGAGAAGCGGGTGTCTATGCCGACAAATCCAAACTGCATCGCCTGAACCATAAGGGGCGTTTCTTCCGCATTGAAGGCCCTTTGAACATCAGCCGCTCCAAGCAGGGGCAGCCGGTCGTGTTCCAGGCCGGAGCCTCCGATTCCGGCATCCGGCTCGCCGGCAAGCACGCCGATGCCGTCTTCACCAATGGCGGGCCGCTCGAAGATGCCAAGGTGTTCTACAAGCAGGTGAAGCAGAGTGCGATCGCGCATGGCCGAAGTGCAGCCGATGTCGGCATCTTTCCGGGCATCGGTCCGATTGTCGGCGCGACGCAGGAAGAGGCGGATGCCAAATACCGGCAAATTCGCGATCTCGTCACCATCGACGAGGCACTGGCCTATCTCGGCCGCTTCTTCGATCATCACGATTTCAGCGCCTATCCCCTTGATGAACAATTCCCCGATCTCGGTGATATCGGCCGCAACAACTTCCGAGCGACGACCGATCGCATCAAGAAAACCGCGCGGGAAAAGGGCCTCACTCTGCGTGAGGTGGCGCTCGATGCCGCAACACCACGGACCTCTTTCATCGGAACCGCCCAGCACATCGCCGATGAGATCATCCGATGGGTGGATGAGGAAGGTGCCGACGGCTTCATTCTCGGCTTTCCGGTCATCGGCGAAGGCTTCGATGACTTCTCAAAGCATGTTCTTCCGATCCTCACCGGGCGCGGCTATTTCGATCCGGTGCTGAAGGGCGAGACGCTGCGCGACCATCTGGGCCTGCCGTTCCGCGAAAGCCGTTATGCGGCGCAATCCGATCAGATCGAACCCGCAAAGGCCGTCGGCGCTTGAGCCCGGACGATCACCATGAACGCCATCATCAAGGCCGCCTCGATCAATGACCCTATCGAGAGGGGCATTGCTGCCCATCTCGATGAAATCATCGCGTTGCGCCACGACCTGCACCAATATCCTGAGCTCGCTTTTCAGGAGCATCGAACAGCCAAGAAAGTAGCGTCGCTGCTTGCGGACTGGGGTTACGAGGTCGTAACGGGCATCGCCGGAACCGGCGTTGTCGCAACGCTTAAGCGGGGCGATGGGCAGCGCAGCCTCGGCATCCGTGCCGATATGGATGCGCTGCCCATTGAGGAGGCGACCGGGCTCGATTACGCCAGCAGCAATCCCGGCGTCATGCACGCCTGCGGCCATGACGGGCACACGTCGATCCTGCTCGCTGCTGCGCGCTATCTCGCCGAGAACGGCAATTTCAGCGGTACGCTTCGGCTGATTTTCCAGCCGGCCGAGGAGATTGGCGCAGGTGCTCGCAAGATGCTGTCGGAGGGGCTTTTCGACCGCTTTCCCGTCGATGCCGTCTTCGGCCTGCATAACTGGCCGGGAGTGCCGACGGGGCAGTTCGGCTTCGTTGCAGGCCCCGCTATGGCTTCCGTCGACCAGGCGGTCATCAAGATCGTCGGCAAGGGCGGTCATGGCGCCGAACCACATCGGGCCGTCGACCCGGTGCTGGCATCTGCTTCCTTCATTACCGCGCTGCAAAGCGTGGTCTCGCGCAACATCGATCCGCAGGACATGGCCGTTGCAACGGTCGGCTCCATCCACGCGGGGTCCGCGTCGAACGTTATTCCGGAGAGTGTCGAACTGAAGCTTACCATGCGCGCCTTTAGCGAACAGGTGCGCACGAAGCTCCAGGAGCGCATACCGGCACTCGCGCGGGCGCAAGCCGAGAGCTTTGGCGCAGTGGCCGACGTCAACTACCGCCTCGGCTTTCCGGCCCTGGTCAATCATGCCGATGAAACCGATTTTGCGCGAAGCGTTGCCCTGCAGGCGCTCGGGCCTGCGGCCGTGGTCGCGGATTTCCGGCCGCGAACGGCCAGCGAGGATTTCGCCTTCATGCTGGAGGCGAAGCCCGGCAGCTATCTTTTCGTCGGTAACGGCGACAGCGCGCCGCTGCACAGCGCCCAATACAATTTCAACGACGCCATCATCGCGCCCGCTGCCCGCTACTGGGTGCGGCTCGCCGAAACTTTCCTTGCGGATGACAACAGGTGACGAACGACATGAGCGACACGTTTCTTTACACGACCACGCTGGACCCGCGTGCCAAGCCGCTGATCGACGAGCTGATTTTCGAATATGACAGCCGCTACGGCACCTATTTCAACGCGGACGGTGCGGCTGCCGAGCTAAACCGCTATCCGCCGGAGGCCTTCGCGCCACCGCACGGCAACTTCCTGCTTCTGCTGCGCGACGGCGAGACGATCGGCGGCGGTGCCTTCAAGCACTATGACGACCGAACGGCGGAGTTCAAGCGCATCTGGACGCGGCACGATCTGCGGCGTCAGGGGCTGGCGCGCAAGCTGCTCGTGGAGCTGGAGTTGCAAGCCGCGCGCCAGGGCTATGAGCGCATCTATCTGACCACAGGCTTTCGGCAGCCCGAGGCCGTCGGCCTTTATCTGAACAATGGATACACGGCGCTCTTCGACACATCGGTCGATGCGGAAATCTACAAGAGCCTGCCTTTCGAAAAGGACGTCAGCCATCTGGCGCTGTCCTGTTCCCCCGAGACATCCGGGTCGCAGCAGCGGTTGGCCGTCGCCGGGCGATGACGGCGGAATGAAGCAACGACAATCATAAGGGGCAAGCATCATGGCTCTGACGACGGACTTTGCTGATATCAAACCGCCCGCCGGAACAAGCGAGGCGAAGACGGATTATGCGCGCTATCGCATCGTGCCGGCGCGGCATCCTGGCCGTACCGCAGGGACGATCTTTGCGGCCTTCGTTCTTGCCGCAGTTCTCTATTCCACCTTCACTAACCCCCGCTGGGGATGGGGTGTGTTCGCCGAATGGTTTTTTGCCGAACCGGTGCTTGTCGGTCTCGGCAGGACGCTGCTTCTGACGGCGCTTGCGGCCGTTTCCGGCTCCGTTCTCGGAACGGCTTTGGCTCTGGCGCGCGTGTCGAAATCGCCGCTGCTGTCCAGTCTCTCCTGGGGCTATATCTGGCTTCTGCGCTCGATCCCGATGATCGTGTTGCTGCTGGTTCTCAACAATCTTGGCTATCTCTATGAAACCATTAGTGTCGGCGTGCCGTTCACCGATAAGATCCTGTTCAATTATCCGACAACGCAGCTTCTGACGCCCTTTGCCGCGGCCTTTCTCGGACTGACGCTGAACCAGTCGGCCTTCTTTGCGGAAATCGTCCGCGGCGGCATCCTCTCGGTCGACCAGGGGCAACTGGAAGCGGCGGCCGCACTTGGCCTGCCGCGCTGGCGCCAGGCGTTCCGCATCGTGCTGCCGCAGGCCATGCGCTCCATCCTTCCCACCGGTTTCAACGAGATCATCGGTCTCGCCAAGAGCACGTCCATGGTCTACGTGCTGGCCCTGCCGGAGCTCTTCTACACCGTACAGGTCATCTACCGTCGCAATCTGGAAGTCATTCCGCTGCTGATGGTGGCGACGGTCTGGTACCTCGTGATCATGACGGTCCTGTCGGTCATTCAGCACTATATCGAGCGCTATTTCTCCAAGGGCGCAGTGCGCAATCCGACGCCATTGCCGTTCCAGGCTTTTTTCCAACGCTTCCGTCGGCCTCTACCTGTGGCCGTCGTCGCGCCTGATAGCGCGAGGCTTGCGACCTTTCGGAGTGCGGCCGGTCTTCGCGCCAAAGGTGGAGCCGTGCGCATTCATGGGATTTCGAAGAGCTTCGGCACGCTGAAAGTTCTCGACAATATCGAGCTCAGCCTGCCGGCCGGCAGCGTGACCGCCATCATTGGCCCGTCGGGTTCGGGAAAATCGACGCTGCTGCGTGCCATCAACCATCTTGAGCGCGTTGATAGCGGCTTCATCTCGGTGGACGGCGAGCTTGTCGGCTACACCCAGAAGGGCGAGGTGCTCTATGAGCTGAAGGAGAAGGACATTCTGAAGCGCCGCACCGACATCGGCATGGTTTTCCAGAGCTTCAATCTCTTCCCGCACCTGACCGTTCTGGAAAATCTCATCGAGGCGCCGATACAGGTGCGTGGCGTAAGCCGGGAGGAGGCGGTAGCCTTTGCGCAGGAACTGCTCGCCCGCGTCGACCTCAGCGATAAGATCGATGCCTATCCCCGTCAGCTCTCCGGCGGCCAGCAACAGCGCGTCGCGATCGCCCGCGCCCTGGCGCTCAGGCCGAAGGTTCTTCTCTTCGACGAGCCGACCTCGGCTCTCGATCCCGAGTTGGTCGGCGAGGTGCTTGACGTAATCAAGGAGCTTGCCCGCACCGGCACGACCCTCGTGATCGTTACCCACGAGATCGGCTTCGCCCGCGAGGTCGCCGATACGGTCGTCTTCATGGAGGGCGGCCATGTTATCGAGGCCGGCGCCCCGGCGCAGATCCTCAACGATGCAAGGCATCCGCGCACGCGCGAATTCCTCGCCAAGGTTCTCTAGCCGACAAAAGCTGGTGAAAAAATGCCGAGCCCCGGCGGCATTCGGACAACAATGACAACCGCAACAACCTAAAGATGAAATGGAGAAGGGACATGGCATTCCTTGATAGAACGAAGTACGTACTGGCGGGGGTTATCACCGCCGTCGCCATGAGCTGCGCGCCGGCTAGTGCGGCCGAAAAATTCAACCTGAGCCCCGATACGTCCAATCGCGTCAGGGCAGAGAAGGACGAAGCCGCTGTCAAGGCCATCGCGCCCGGCTTCAAGTTCGTCAATCCCGGTAAGTTCACGGTGGCCATCAATCCTTGGGATCCGCCGATCGCTACCTACGCCACCGACGCAAAGACCGTCGTCGGTGCCGATCCCGATATCGCGCAGTTGATCGCCGACTCCCTCGGCCTTCAGCTCGAGCTGGTGCCGGTCGCCTGGGAGGATTGGCCGCTCGGCGTCTCCTCCGGCAAATACGATGCCGTCATTTCCAACGTGACTGTCACCGAGGAGCGCAAGCTGAAATTCGATTTCTCCACCTATCGCAAGGATGTGCTCGGCTTCTACGTGAAGGCCGACAGCAAGATCACCGAAATCAAGGAGCCCAAGGATGTCGCGGGTCTCAAGGTGATCACGGGAGCCGGCACGAACCAGGAGAAGATCATTCTCGAATGGGACCGGCAGAACGTGGCGGTCGGCCTGAAGCCGATCGAGGTGCAGTATTTCGATGACCGCGCTGCGGCCGATTTAGCCCTGCAATCGGGTCGCGCCGATGTCGAGTTCAATCCGAATGCGACACAAGCCTATAAAGCCGCCATCAACGGCACGCGGAAGCTTGTCGGCACCGTTTCGGGTGGCTGGCCGATCACCGCTGAAATCGCCGTTACGACGAAGAAGGGGGCCGGGCTCGCCGATGCCGTCACGCTCGCTCTCAACGATCTGATCAAGAACGGTAAGTATGGCGAGGTGCTGAAGCACTGGAGCCTGAATGCCGAAGCCGTCGATCAATCCAAGACCAACCCTGCGGGCCTGCCGAAGAGCGGTTCGTAATGTTGGCCGAGCGGACCGGCGCCGGTGGGGCCCGCGCCGGTCCGCTTCCATCCTTCTGCTATGGAGATACAGTTTCCGTGACTATCCTTCCTAACTTCAGAACAACGTTTATGGCCATGGCGGCGGCGGCCTTGATCGGCCCCGGCCCGGCAAGCGCAGCCGGAAATTTCGATCTCAGCCCGGAGCAGCCCGGACGTGTCCATGCGGCAAAGAACGACGCGGCGATTGCCGCCATTCCCAAGGACTTCAAATTTGTTGCGCCGGGCAAATTCACCGTGGCCGTCGCTCCCGGTGGGCCGCCGCTTGCCACCTACGCAACGGACGCCAAAACGGTCGTCGGTGCTGACCCCGACTATGCCTCTGCCGTTGCCGATGCGCTCGGATTGAAGCTGGAACTCATCCCGGTTGCCTGGGCCGACTGGCCGCTTGGCCTGACATCGGGCAAATACGATGCCGTCATTTCCAACGTCGGCGTCACCGAGCAGCGGAAAGAGAAGTTTGACTTCTCCACCTATCGCCAGGGCCTGCATGGCTTCTTCGTCAAGACCGACAGCAAAATCGCTGCCATCAAGGAGCCGAAGGATGCGGCGGGTCTGAGGATCATCGTCGGCGCAGGCACGAACCAGGAACGCATCCTGCTGAAGTGGAGCGATGAGGACGTCAAGGCCGGCCTGAAGCCATTAGAGCTGCAGTATTACGACGACGATGCAGCGAGTCTTCTTGCACTCCGCTCCGATCGCGCCGATGTCATCGTGCAGCCGCACGCTCAGCTCGTCTATATCGCAACGCGCGACAAGAATATCAAACGCGTCGGCACCCTGAGCGCCGGTTGGCCGGATCGCTCCGATGTTGCGATCACGACCCGCAAGGGAAGCGGCTTTGCGACCGCGCTCACCGCTGCCACGAACGGGCTGATCAAGGACGGTACCTATGCCAGGATCCTCGACCACTGGCATCTCGCAGAGGAAGCGCTGCAGAAATCGGAAACCAATCCGCCCGGCTTGCCGAAATTTTGAGGAGACAGCGAGATGAGCCATCCCGCCCCATCGATCAGCCATATCGGCTTTCTCACGCCGGGCAACTATCCTGACGAGGACCCGTTGGCCGGTCTCGAGCAAACCCTGCAGCTTCTGGAGCATGGCGAGCAGAAAGGGTTCGATAGCGCCTGGGTTCGGCAGCGGCATCTCGAACCAGGCATCTCCTCCGCAAGTGCCTTTCTTGCTGCGGCAACGCAGCGCACGCGGCATATCGAGCTTGGCACCGCCGTCATTCCGATCGGCTACGAAAGCCCCTATCGGCTTGCGGAAGATCTTGCGACGGTGGATGTCCTGTCGCGCGGACGCTTGAACATCGGGCTCAGTGCGGGGCGCCCGCTGCATGCCGATCTGATCGGTCCGCTCGCCTTCGACGGCGATTGGGAAAGCTACGATTTTTCCCATCAGAGGGTGCTGCGCTTCGCCGATAATCTGCGAGGGACTTATGTTGGCGATCAGCATACGGTCATCAAGACGCCGTTCGGTCCGCAGCGTCCGCGTCTTCAGCCCTACGCAAAGGGGCTGATCGACCGCATCTGGTATGGCGGTGGTTCATTGCGCTCGGCCGAATGGGCCGGCCGCAATGGCTTCAATCTTCTGATCGGCAATGTCACGACCGGCGAGGAGACCGACGATTTCTTCGTGGCGCAATCCCGGCAACTGGAGACCTACCGCGTCTCCGGCGGCGATACCAGGCGAGTGGCGCTCGGCCGTGTCATCGTGCCGTTCGACAGCGCCGATGCCGTGACGCGCAAGCGCTACACGGACTATGCGGCGGGCCGCTACGAGCGTACGCTTTCGCCGCAGGGCGAACGGCGAACGCTCTTTGCCCGCGATCTTGTCGGCACGTCGGACGAAATCCTCGCGCGTCTATATGCCGATCCGATCCTGCCCTATGTCAGCGAATTTCGTTTGGAGCTGCCCTACGAGTTTCACGACGAGGAATACCGGCAGATCCTCCATGATTTCGTGACGCTCATCGCGCCGGAATTGGGCTGGAAAGCCGCGCCGATCCTGCGTCGCTCGGCATTTTGACCAGCAGAAGACCGAATATTTTAGGGGAACGGATCAGCGAGCATGCTCGCCGATCCGCATTAAACAGGCAATGCTTCTTTAGGTCGGGATAGCGATGGGGTGACCAGAGCGGGATGTTGAATGATGTACATGTCGATCCCGTAGATGGCGCGCAGCGCCTCGGCGATTGGGATGTCGTCGGGCGGGCCGATATCAGCTATCCGACCCGCGCCCCATTTCCGCGAGGATTTGCTCGGCGAGTTCGAAAGCCTCTTTTTGCGTGGCAACGATTTCCATTCTGGTGCCGAATGCTTTTGTTGCGAGGCTCATCTGCACCTGCACGGCGGCGCGCTTGATGGCGCTGGCCTCGATGCCGATGACGGCCTTGCAGACCGTGGCGAGAGCCGTCTTGTTCCTCTTGAGCCAGATGCCTCTCGCTTTGCGATCTTCGTGATCCTCAGCCGGCTGGCCGCCCTCCATGATCACGACGAAGGGCATGGAGATGGCAAGGAAGGAATCCATCTCTCGCTCCCATTGTTCCGCATAGCCCGGCTGCACGGACTGAGCGTTCTGACGGACGATCGGCCACAGGGATACATCGTGAAAGGTGAAGGTGGATGCGTCGATTGTCATGGTATTTTTCCTCAGGCGAGATTTTCAAATAGCATTGCAGCGCCACGTTCGGAGGCGTCGATGGCGCGGGTGGCCCGCTCACGCATGTTGGCCTCGTAGTCGAGCAACGCGACGTTCACCGGTCGCGCTCCGGTGTCGCTAAGAATTTCCGCAAGCACGCGGGCATCTTCGAGCGCTGTGTTCGCGCCAAGTCCGCCGGCGGGGCTCATGGCGTGGATCGCATCCCCAAGAAGCGTGATTGCGCCGAATGGCCACAAAGCATCCGGGCGGCCGCTACGAATTGGTAGCGCAGCCACTGCCGCAGGCTCGCTTCGGCTGATGACCTGCTTCAGATCACGATGCCAGCCGCGCATTGCCGTTCGCAGCAGGATCGGCAGGTCCTGTACGTGATCGTATTCTTCTTCAAGGCCTAGTCGTTGACGGGGACCGATCAGCGCCCAATAGAGATAGTCGGCCATCGGCGTGAGGCTGCAATCCGGTGCGAAACGGGCGGCGAGGCTTGGAAGATCCTCCCTGAAACGCATGAGATCGAAAATCGCCGTGCAACCATCGGCAAACACAACGGTCGTGCCGTCGCAGAGGTGGTCGGAACCTGCCGGCAGCGGCAGCTCGATCTTGCCATAGACGCATATCGTTCCCGTATCCGCCGGCACGGCATAGGGTGCCAGCTGTCGGCGCACCTGCGAATTCACACCGTCCGCGCCGACCAGCAGGTTGCAGGATATCGGCGGCAGGCCTTCGAATGAGGCTTCCACGGAGGCGTCGTCCATGCGGCGGTAGGATGTGAAGCCATGTCCGAAATGAACGTGTTCCTCTATTCCCGACAGCAGGATTTCACGCAGGGTCTGGCGGTTGACGCTCAGGTCGTTTGCATCCTCCTCCTCGCCCGTATCCCAGCTCTCCGGCGTGCGCCCCGTGATGGGCAGGAGTTGCGGTGTCAGGAAGCGTCCGGCCAACGAGCTGACGGAAGCTGTCGCTCGAAACAGGTCGAAGAGCCCGGGAGGCAGGCAAGATGCCAGCGCCCTTTGCCCGTCGGCGGCTATCCGGATTCGATATCCTTGGACGCGGCTATCGGGCGCCGCATCGCGCTCGTAGACATCGAAACCGATGCCGGCACGCTTCAATCCCTGTGCAAGGCACAGGCCCCCAAGGCCTGCGCCGACGATGATGACATGAAAGTCTCGCATGAAAATCTTCTGTTCTGCCCTGTTGTCGATTTCAAAACCGAGCGGAACGATAGCGCAGGGGCATCCGGACGTGATAACGACATTCGGACTAAGAATATCGCAAAGCGGCCAAACGAATATGGACCTCGAAGACTTCGACGATCGCGCCGACGGACCACCCCTCATCGCCTTCTGGGGATCGGATGAACCCGGCAGCGCGTTTCGCCTCGGGACGCAGGAGTATGATTGGCATTCCCATGCGCGCGGGCAGCTTTTTTGTATCGAGAGCGGGCTTGTGCATATGCGCACGCCGGAGGGCTCCTGGCTGTTGCCGCCGCAGCGGGCAGGCTGGCTTCCGCCCAATGTGATGCACAGGGCGAGCATCAATGGCGTGCTGAGCGGCTGGGGCATCTTCCTGACCCCGGATGCCAGTGCCAGCCTGCCGAAAAGCCCATGCGTACTAAGTGTCAGCGATGTGTTGCGCGCACTCGTACGCAGAGCGACCACCTGGCATTGGGAGGAAAAGCTCTCGCCGCAACAGCGCCGTCTTGCGGCCGTTTTGCTGGATGAGGTTCGCGCGGCGCCGACCGAGAGCCTGCATCTGCCCATGCCGGCCGACCGGCGCGTCCTTCGTATCGCCGATACGGTGCTGCGAGATCCTGCGAGCGAGCAAACATTTCATGCGCTGGCGCAGCAGGCCGGTATCTCCGAGCGCTCGGCGCGGCGTCTGTTCCATGCGGAAACAGGCATGTCCTTCGCAAATTGGCGGCAGCAGGCACGATTGCTGCTTGCGCTGGAATATCTGACTGCGGGCCGCACGATTATCGAGGTGGCCGAGAGCCTGGGCTATGCAAGCGCGAGCAGCTTCATTGCGATGTTCAAAAAGGCATTCGGTCTATCGCCGCGCCGCTATCTTTCCGTGAGGAAGAGCTGAAGCGAACGGCACCTAGCGTTCAGCTGACATAGCAAGCGGGCGCCGAATATCGTTCGGCGCCCGCCCGCAGTCTCTTTGCTGTCCTTAGAGCGGTTCAGTTCTTCACGGAATCTGAGAACCGCTCTTCTGTAACGGGCATTGAGTCAATCCCTTTTGAGCTTAATCCCTCGCCGAGTGCTTGCTTCTGTCCGCAGTCGACGCTGGGGCCGCTGCTGTATGGGGTCTGCTGAGGACCGGCTGGCCAATCTAAAGATGCGCAGTCATTTGAGTGCTGCGTGAGCGGTTGCGGCCTAACCCATCCATCGTCCCGGCGAAGGGACCTTGCTCAGAGGGCTGATGGCAGTGCCCCCGAAGTCTGTCTATGCTTTCTTCCTACTCAAGCGGCCATGGCTGGCGCTGCCTTGCGAGGAATGAAGTCGGTCCCATCTCGAAGCATGTGGT
>NZ_FMAH01000054.1 GCF_900094545.1 Martinezella miluonensis | reverse complement strand
ATCCGTAGCCTGTCGGGCCGGCCTCATAGCAAAAGCACAGGCGTCCGTGACGTCCGGCAAGCTTGTCGACAAATTTGCGCACTGCATCGGCACGGTTGGCGATTTCGCCGTAATAGCGAACCTCGCCTTTGCGGCCTGCTTCCGCCAGACCGATCGCGATTTTTTCCTTACTCACATCCAAACCAACGTAAAGTGCGATATCATCGACCACGGCTCGTCTCCTATGTTTGAGGCTCTGGCTCTGCAGCTAACCCTCGTTCTGAACATAATGCGAGACGAGCCACCCTGCCGGCCAAGGACATGGGGTCTCAATGGGCGCCAGGTCCAAGTCGGCTTGACTGGATTTTGGTTTGAAAATAGACTGTTTGAAATCAAACAATACGGATTTGGCGTCGAACAATGATAACAGAGGCGTGCACGCCCGATCTTCTCGATCGCAGTATCAGTGGCTTCATGCGCTATTTCCAGGTGCACATAAATCCGATCCTGCACCGCGCCGAATTTGAGGGGCGCGCCTATTCCGATTACGAAATCGTCGTCTGTATGGCGCTTAATCTCAACGGCACGCTGCGGCCGATGGACCTTAGCCGCGGTCTAAGCCTCAACAAAGGCAGCCTGACATCGGTGCTTCGGCGCCTGAGGGAGTTGGACCTGATCGCCAGGCTCGACATTCCCGGCGACGAGCGCAGCTACCGCGTGGCGCTCACCGCCAGGGGAAAACGCTTCGTTCGCCATCTCGAGGAACAGCGGCTCAGAATGTTCCGGCAACTGTTCACAGACATGACGCCGGAAGACATAGCGGCGACTGTGAGAGGCTTCGACTTGATTTCTGCGTATCTCAAGCGGGTGGAGGAAAAGGATGCTAGGCTTGTTTCGCAAACCCGCGCCTGAAAAGGCGCCAGATTGGTACCATAGCGCGGCACTCGAGGATCGACAGGAGTATGACGCCTTCGGGCCGTGGGTCTATGAGATCACAAAGGAAAGCGAAATGCCCTCGCGTTTTCGCTTCGCCTATGCGCAGCATCACGACGCCCGCTTTCTCTTGAAGATACCGGTCCATGCCGACCGCCGCGAAATGCGCCCCGGGATGGACCTCTATGTCGCTGTCGTGGCTATCGACGAGAACGGCGTCAGCATCTACCGCCTCATCGAGAATCGCATCGTCTCCGATCGATGCTCCTGGCGCGGCGTTGCGGTCGTCCGCAATGGTTTCAACCTTCTAAACGGAACTTTGTCGTTCCTTATGACGAGTGGGAGCGATGTCGAACTGGCCTTCAATGCCGTGTCGCAGCGCTTGATCGAGGACGTGTCCGATTTCGTCAGGAGCCGTTGTACAGGTCCGGCGCAGATGCCGCGCTTGCCGACCACTGTACCTAACATCGCCATCACCGACCACTTCTTTCACGCAATGTTCGTGGCGACGCAGCGGAGGAGCCTTATGTCGATGGCAGCCGTTCATTTCGAGCCGCCTGGGTATCGGTGCCTCGATCGCGACGGCCGACGACGGATGACAACGGGTCTGCTCCTCCTGTCGGCTCCCGACGAACTCATTATCATTAGCCGCGACCGACCGACGCGTCGCCGCTGGCACGCAGATTATTCCTCACTCACCACCTGGGTCCCGCTTGCTCGCCTGACAGGCTACGCCTTCTGCGAAGCCACCACCGGTGGAACGCGACCGCGCTTCCACGAATTGCTGCTGCGCCTTGGCGAGCAAGACTTACTTCTTTCTTGTCTCGCTATTCCCGAGACGGTGCTTGCTCGGCTTGATGGTCTCGCCGTCCCCCGTATCGAACCGAAGAATCTTGTGAATCTTGTTTAGTCTGCGCTCTGGAAAGGGCTCCAACGTAAATCGGCTCTGGGTCTAGAGCGCGTCCATTGAACGCGGGATCGGATTGAGGATTAAACTAAGCCGCTACCGCGGCAATTGCGGCTTAGTTCAATCCGAACCGATTCAGAAAAAGGCGGAAACGCTCTAAAGTCGCTACGCTTCAGTTGGCCGAAGATCGCAGCGGCACTTGAGGTCACCGTTGACGAGCTCGTAAAGCCGCCACCTGGAAAAATTGGAGTTTGTGCTTTGTCCGAGGTCGCGAGCTCAGACAGCGATTTGACCATCTCAATGAGATCGTTCATCACCGAACGCAGCGCTGGCCAGGGAAATTCGTCACATTCAGGCGATGCTATTCCGAGTGTCAGAACAGCCTGCAGCTTGGCGATCATCCCTTCGATGGACTGCGCGGGCATATCCCATAATTCTGCCGCCAAGGCGAGCTCACGATCGGCGGCCACGCGCTCGGCTTCCCGGGCTCTTGTGTACCCCATGACCTGGTCTGCGGCGCTCCAACGACGGAGTTGTACCGATAGCTTCTCCTTGGCCCTATCGCGGGCCTCCTCGTTGTCCGGACCTTCTAGCCAATATTCGATGTCCGCTTCGTTTTGGATGACGACCGGTTCAAGCGTGCCGGGGACCTCAATCTTAACCATCGGGAAGCCCACAGCCTCGACCAACTGGGTCTCGAGATGCTGTTGCAGACGGCAGCTCAGTTCGAACTCGCGGTGGGCTTCGTGCCATTCCAGCCATTTTGCCAGGGCCGGATCGGCATCGGCGCCACTGCCGTCGCGATCCTGCACGCGCGCCAGAAAATCTGTCGTGTACGAAAGAATGTTTAGGCGGGTATTTGCAGGCAAAGTTCTGCTATTCTCAGAATCAGCCATGATCCGAGCTCCTGATAGCTTGGTTGTGGTTAGATCACGTTGAGTGTTCCAGCACTCAGCGTGATCGTCTGCAGATTGCAACATACAGGGCAATTTCTCCATGCGCAACAAAATTCAATACAGTGTTGTGAAATGAATGGTGTTCAATGCCGTTCGGCGCGGGTAGCCCTTGGATGGAGCGTACGCGAACTGGCCGAAATCGCCGGTGCTTCAACTCAAACGATTGTTCGTTTCGAGAAAGGTGAGGAGCTTCGGCCCGCAACAATCGATCGAATTAAACGGGCTCTGGAGGACGGTGGAATCACGTTCATTCCCGCAGACGAACACGGCGGGCCGGGGATCCGTTTCACGCATGACGTTTGAACAATTGGCATTCACTGCCGATGGCGAGTTCCATGATGCTGAGGGCCGCGGGTGTGCCGACAGCGCGTCGCCGTGCTTTCCGCTTTCGAACGGAAAGCCCTTCCTCGCGATAGAGCCGGTAGATGCGATTGACCCCGGACGCTTCTCCATCCCGACGAAGCAGGACGAATAGTCGCCGATATCCGAAGCGCCGCCGCTCATTGGCGAGGTCGCGCAGCTTCCCTCGCAATTCTACTTCCGGCGGTCGACTGGACCGATAGCGGATCGTCTTGCGGTCAGCGAATATGACCTGGCAGGCCCGCCGCTCCGAAAGCCCCATGACGGCCTTCAGATGCGTGACGGCTTCACGCTTGGCGGCGGGCCCTACCATTTTTTTGATAGAAGCTCGCGGAGTGCAGCAGCATCAAGCATCTGTTCCGCGAGCAGTTTCTTCAGCCTCGCGTTCTCGTCCTCAAGTGCCTTCAGCCGCTTCGCCTCGGACACCTCCATGCCGCCGTATTTGGCTTTCCAATTATAAAATGTCGCGTCCGAAATCCCGTACTTGCGGCAGAGGTCGGACACCTTTGCGCCAGCCTCTTGCTCCTTCAACACCGCAATAATTTGCTCTTCCGTAAATCTCTGCTTCTTCATTCGTCCGTCCTTTAATTGATCTGAACCCTTCAAACTGGACCAATTTTGGTTAGAGTTTTCCGGTGCATTTTCCTGGCTGGGAAAGGAACGGAAGACGATGAAGGCATCGCAGTTTTCGGACGCACAGAAGGCGTTCATTCTCGAAGACCGGAGCGTGGCAAGCGTTGCACGATTGTTGAAGCGGCATCCCTCTATTGAGGTCGTCAGCCGAGATCGATGCGGGCTTTACGCGCAGGCCGCTCGTGAAGGTGCCCCGCAAGCGTCTCAGGTGGCGGACCGCTTTCATCTCATCCAAAATTTGCGGCTCGCAATCGAGGATGAGATGAGCCTCTCCGGCAGAGCTACAGGCGGGGCACTGCTGCCCGACACGGACATCGAGATTGATCATCACGATCGAGCTTTGCATGAGGGGGCCACTGAAACGCCTTGGCGCAATCAGCTTCGCCGGGCACATCGGCAGTCTCGGCGGGATGTGTTCGAGACGGTACACACCTTGAGCAAAGAAGGGCTGACCTGCTCGGATATTGCGCGTCGCACAGGATATGGCCGACGAAGCATCGCGAAGTGGCTGACGTTCGAAACCCCACCCGACCGACGCAGGCGCGCGCTACAGCCGACATCTCCTCTATACTTCGAAGCCTTTCTCACCCAGTGTTGGAAGGACGGCAACCGCCGCGGGCGGCATTTGTTTCATGACATAAAGCACCGCGGATACACCGGCAGCTTTTCCAATCTTGAACGCCTCCTGGCAACATGGCGCCGCGCCGAGAGACCGGAAACGGATGAGGATAAGGGTGATACGGCGCCGGCTCTGATTGGGTTCGCCAACAGAACATATGACAATGCGCCTGTACGTGATCCGCAAACCGGTCATTTGATCTCACCGGTTGTCGCCGCTACTCTTTGCATCAAGCCGCGCGGCGCGCTGACCATCAATCAAGCACGGAAAGTGGATGCCCTCAAGCAGGGATCACAGACGTTTGCTGTTTTGCGCAGCTTCTCCATGCGATTTCGTGGAATATTTCATGGCCGAACGTCGGCGAAACTGCAAGAATGGATCGATGATGCCATTCATTCTGGCCTCGTTTTTCTAACCCGCTTTGCCCGCGTTCTTCGCCGGGATATCGACGCAGTCTATAACGCCATCGACCTGCCCTGGAGCAATGGTCAGGCGGAAGGTCAAATAAACCGACTGAAGACGATTAAGCGCAATGTACGGCAGAGCGGGACCAGAGCTTCTCAGAGCGCGGATGATGCCAATCAAATTGGCCGATCTCCACACAAAGTGAGGCAGACCCCGATTAAATGCAAAGCGACAGATTCAGATTCGTCGTAGAATTGGAATCCCCCAAGAGTCAAAACGGCGCTCGCTGGCATCATGAGTTTGCAGCAGGGCGATGACGCAACCAAGCACCACGAAGGCAAAAACCTGGCTCATGAACTTCCGTGATTACCAGGATGAAATTCCGAAAATGCTAATATAATCTCTCTAAATAAAGCTCCTGATGTGATAAAATTGGCGGCCGGCTCGAGGAGGAGATGCCGGTCGACGTTTCGACTTGTCGCAGAGTGGTTCGCATGGGTGTCGAGGCAGCGTTTCCGCCATGCCGGAAAGGGTGAGGCCCCCCGAAGAAGGCCTCTGGATAACTGCTCGGAATGGGAGGTGTACAATGCTTCGCAAATTGTTTCTCACCTTGGCTATTGCGGCGTCCGCACTCGCGATCAACGGAGTAGCATGGGCTGACATTACGATCCTCGTGCCATCAGGCAGCGAGGGCGACGGTCTTAGGGCCGCTGCCAACGACTACGCGAAGATGAAAGGCACGAAGGTGGAGGCCGTCCAGGCGCCTTATGCCAATGTGTTCGAACAGGGCGCCAATGCCGGCGCCACCAAGTCCGGCGTCTTCGATATCATCCTAATGGACGATCCGTGGATTCCGTTTTTCGCCGAGAACGGACATCTGGAGGATCTCACGGCTTTCTTCAAGAAGGCCGGAATGGCGGGACCGGACAGTGATTTCCTTTCGAAGTCGCTAGCGGTCTGCCGCAACCCCTACAATACGGGACCTTATGTGTGCCTGCCCTATGTGGGAAATGCGCAGATGTTCTTCTATGACGCTGCCAAGTTCAAGCAAGCCGGCGTCGACGCCCCAAAGACCTGGGATGACGTGCTGAAGGCGGGCAAGACGCTGACCAAAAGCGGCGGCGGCCGTTATTACGGCTACGTCTTCCGCGGAGGTCAGGGCAACCCGGTGGTTGCCGATTTCATGCCGATCTTCTGGTCCTATGGCGCGGATATGTTCAACGCCGACCGGACCAAGGTGACGATCGACACACCCGAAGGAGCCGCCGCCATGAAGACGTTTATGGCGCTCCGTGATATCTCACCGAAGGGGGTTGAGAGCTATAACGCCAACGAGGTTGGCACAGCGCTTGCCGCCGGCACGGCCGCTTCATCGATCAACTGGCCGAACTGGGTTGCGACCTTCGAAGATCCGAGCCAGTCGAAGATGGTCGGCAAGATTTCCTATAGCCCCATTCCCGCTGGAACAAAACCGGGAAGCTCGGAAATCGGTCACTGGACCATGGGCATCATGTCGGCTTCCAAAAACAAGCAGGAAGCCTTCGACTTCATGATCTGGGCGACCTCTCAGGAGCAAATGAAGATTTCCGCCAAGCGCGGCAATCCACCTGTACGGACCTCGGTCTTCACCGATCCGGAACTGACCTCGCAACAGAAGTTCCGGCACTATCCGGTGTTGATGACGGCGATCCAAGCCTCGACTCCCCGTCCGCGTCACCCGAAGTGGCCAGAGATCGAGAATGCCTTCGGCATCGAGCTTTCCAAGGCGGTAGCGGGCACGATCACACCGGAAGAGGCCCTGAAGAACGCGCAGGCGGCGGTTGAACAGATTACGGGCCTTAAATAAGCAATGTGCCGCGACACGAGCGGGGTTTTCGGACGCCGTTCTTGTCGCGGAGCTGACAATGGCCTTCGGCGACCGTGAAACCGACAGTTAAGGCGATCCGGGGCAGGCTTTGCGGGAGAGATCAATGTTGAAGGTCGAAAGCAGCATCTTGACCGCGCAGCTCCAGATGGGTGGCGGTCTGGAGCGATGGGCGGAACGTCACCTGCGCTTTCTCATGCTTGCGCCGACGGTCCTCATACTGCTGGGCCTGACGATCTTTCCCAGCGTCTATATGTTCTATGCAGCGGTTCACAAAATCAGCCCGAATCCGGATCTGCCCTGGGAGTTCGTCGGCGCCGGCAATTTCTTGCGGCTTCTTTCCGACGCGCAATTTCACGTCGCGCTCCGGAACACCATCGTATTCACAGTCGCGGCGGTGGTGACCGAATTCCTCCTTGGTCTCGGCCTGGCGCTACTGCTCGATAAATTCATCCGCCGGCTGACCTTTCTGAAGACTGTCCTGATGATCCCCATGATGCTGCCGCCGATCGCAGTCGCGATCACATGGAAGCTCATCTACGAGCCGCAGTTCGGTGTCCTGAACGAAATCATGTTCCGCCTTGGCCTACCATTGCAGGCATGGGCCGGCGACGTGAACCTCGCGATGTTCTCGATCATCGTCGCCGATGTCTGGCAGTGGACACCGTTCATATTCCTTCTGATGTTGGCCGGGCTGGCCAGCCTGCCGGTCGAACCCTACGAAGCCGCCGCACTCGACGGCGCCTCGTCCTGGCAGCAGTTCTGGGACCTGACGCTGCCCTTCCTTAAGCCGGTGATCGCTATTGCCTTGCTCCTGCGTGTCATGGATGCGTTGCGTCTTTTCGATCTGGTCTTCATCCTGACGGGAGGTGGCCCGGCTGACCGGACCAAGGTTTTGAGCCTTTATATCTATCAGGTCGCCTACCGCTTCGCCGATCCAGGCTACGCGGCGGCGATGTCGCTTTTCGTGCTGTTTGTGACGATCATTCTGAGCACTTGGTTCATGAAACGCATGCGGCTGGCGGAATGACCATGACGCTGGAAAAAACCATACATGCGCGCAGCCGTACCAGAGAGGTGCTCATCCGCCTGTCGGCCTATCTGACGATCTTTGTCGCGCTGGTCGTCACGCTTTTTCCCGTCTATTGGATCGCGTCGAACTCATTCAAGTTTGATATCGACATTTTCGCCGTGCCGCCGGAGTGGCTACCCCGAAACCCGACGCTGAAACACTACGACGAAGCGTTCATCCAGCGTCCGTTCCTGCGCTACGCGTTGAACAGCTTTCTCGTCGCCGTGGGAACGACCGTCGTTTCCGTGACCTTCGGCACCATGGCTGGTTATGCCTTGGCACGGTTCAGTTACCCGTGGCAGTGGCGGAAGCAGATTTCGTTCTGGATCCTGTCGACGCGCATGATGCCGCCCATCGTCAGCATCATTCCGCTCTACCTGTTCTTCAACTATTTCCACATGCTCAACACGAAGTCGGCTCTCATTGTCGCCTACACCGCCTTCAATCTGCCCTTCGCGACGTGGATGATGAAGAGCTATTTCCAGGATCTTCCGGTCGAATTGGAGGAAGCAGCGATCGTCGACGGCGACACGCGGTGGGGCGCATTCCTGCATGTGGCGTTACCCCTTGCCCGGCCCGGGCTTGCGGCCACCGCCATCTTCTGCCTGATCATCTCGTGGAACGAATTTCTGTTGTCCCTCATCATCACGCTCACCGAGCAGTCACAAACACTGCCGATCGGCATCGCCGGGCGCGTGACACAGTACAACACCTATTGGGGCGAAATCAGCGCAGCGGGTTTCATGGCCTGCGTGCCGATCGTCATTTTCGCCTTCATCGTCCAGAAGCATCTCGTCCGGGGATTGTCCCTGGGCGCTGTCAAAGGTTGAGATCTATGGCGTCCGTCACATTCAGAAACGTCAGCAAGAAGTTCGGCGAATTTGTTGCTGTGACGAATTTCAACCTCGAGATCATGGACAAGGAGTTTCTCGTTCTGCTCGGCCCCTCCGGCTGCGGCAAGACAACGACCATGCGCATGGTTGCCGGTCTGGAGGAAGCGACGTCGGGCGATATCTACATCGATGCGGATCGCATCAACGGTGTCCTGCCTAAGTATCGCGACGTCGCGATGGTCTTCCAGTCATATGCTCTATATCCGCATCTCACTGTCGAGGACAATATCGGCTACCCGCTGAAGATCCGCAAAGTGCTGCCCGCCGAACGCAAGCGACAAATAGCCGAGGTCGCGCGGCGTGTGGAACTCGACACGATGTTGTCCCGTCTGCCGAAGGAACTCTCCGGCGGCCAGCGCCAGCGCGTGGCACTCGCCCGCGCGATTGTTCGCACGCCACGCGTCTTTCTGATGGACGAGCCGCTGTCCAATCTCGACGCCAAGCTTCGCACCCAGATGCGCGCCGAGCTGAAACACCTTCAACATGAGCTGCAGGTCACGACGATCTACGTCACCCACGATCAGATAGAGGCGATGACACTTGCCCACCGCGTGGCCGTGATGAACAAGGGCGTGATCGAGCAGCTTGGGACGCCGCGGGAAATCTACAACGATCCGCGCACTCTCTTCGTTGCCGGATTTATAGGCTCGCCGCCGATGAACCTGATCCCTGGAGAAGTGAAGAACGGCGTGTTCGTTAGTGCCGACCTCAGAGTCGGGGGGATCGGTCGGGCAAACTACTCCCGAGCCGTCCTCGGTGTCCGCCCGGAGGACGTCCATCCGGCCGAAGCCGGTGATCCGGACGTCAATCTGGTTGCGCCGATCTATTCGGTGGAACTCACCGGCGAGAACACGCTTGTCAGCCTCCGGTTGGGCGGTCAGCTCATAACCTTACGCGCTGATAAGAATTTCACCGGTCAGATCGACCAGCAGATCGGTGTCAAGGTCGCGACGGATCGCGTGTTTCTCTTCAATGGCGAGACTCAAGATCGTGTTGACTTCTAGCGTTTGGACGGCGGCGATGGTGATCGCCCTTGCATTCCCGGCGGCCGCCGCTGATGCCGGCCCTGTCGCCGGAAATCCGCTGATCGAAATTCCTGCCGGCGCGTTCGTCTTTGGGCGTGACGACGGCCCCGAAAACGAACGTCCGCGCCGCGTGCTGGAGGGTCGGGCGTTCGCGATCAATCGCACGGAAATTACGAACCGGCAATATGGACGCTTCGTCAATGCCACCGGTCACCGCCCGGCCTTCTACGCAAATCACCCGATCTTGGGATTGGACGATAGGCCGGTCGTCGGGGTAAGTTGGGGAGACGCCGATGCTTTTTGCCGTCACTACGGGTTGGAGCTGCCGTCGGAGCCGCAATACGAGAGGGCGGCGCGAGGAACCAAGGGCGACGCGTTTCCATGGGGCGACACCCCGCCAGACGATACGCGGGCAAATTCTGGAGCGGATGTCTGTTGCTCTGGCGACGCGCGAGACGGGTATCCGATGACCGCACCGGCGGAGTCCTTCGCCGCTGGAGCGAGCAAAGAGGGCGTCCTCAATCTTGTCGGCAATGTCTGGGAGTGGACCCGCGATCTCTACGCGCCGTATGAAGGTGGGACGGCGCCAAGGAGCGCCGGGCCGTATCGCGTGCTTCGCGGTGGTTCCTGGAATAGCGATCCAAACCACCTTACGACGACCTATCGCCTCGCCTATGATCCGGAATTCCGGTTCTCAGCCAATGGTGGCTTCCGATGCGTCCGTTCTACGCCTTGATTATCGTCACTGGTCTCCTGTTTCTGGCAGTAGGTGCTAGCGCCGAGCCGACAGTTGCGCCCGGCTACGTGCTTGAGACCATCAACATCCCGGGTGCGGCCTTTGCCGGCCTATCCCGCGACGCCGGGGGCTTGCTCGTCAGCGATCTCGCCAGTGGCAGGCTCTACCGGCGCGGCGCGGACGGCAAGCTTGTCGCATTCGGTCCGGTATTTCCCCACGGCCTCGACGTGATGGGCGACCCCACCGGCCCTTATCATGTCGTCCACGCCGGCGATGTCCTTGTCGTCGCCCAGGGTGCGACGCCGGTCAGTTCCGACGAGGGTCCGTTTGACCACGCCCTCGTTGCGCTCGACGCTGCTGGTCAGGCCCGTGTCATCAGCAACGATTTCTGGAATCCGTTCGACTTCATCGTGGCGGGCGGAACCTACTACGTGATCGATTCCGCTCGAAACAGTGTCGAACGCGTGCAGGCGGACGGCCGGAAAAGCACACTCTTGACATTCCGCCGCATGACGGAGGCGGCCACGGCGCTGCACAGCCTTTCGCCGACGGAGTTCACGGAAGGCAACAGCTACGAAGTGGACGCGGTGCCGACCGGCATCGCCCTTCACGACCAGCGCCTCCATATTGCGCTGTTTGGCGGCTTTCCTTTCCTTGCTGGTGCTGGAAAGATCGTGTCGATTCCCGAAGTCGGCGATGCATCAGAGCCGCGGCTTGATGTCGAAGGACTCAATGCGCCCGTGAGTATCGCCTTCGATAATGATGGAGATATGCTTGTCCTCGAACACGGCACCTACACTCAGAAAGAAGGTTTCCTGAAGGGTAGCGGGCGATTGCTGAAGCTCAATAAAATAACGCACGACCGAGAGATCATTCTCGACGGCCTGACCCGGCCAGTATCCGTTCTCGCCTGGGACGAGCGGCGGCTCGTCGTTTCCGAGCTGGGCGGCAACCTCTATTTTCTGACACGCGAATCTGCTCGCTGACCACCGGCGCGAATGCGCATCGAGGCACAGAGGCTGTCGTATGGCACGTAAATGGGGGAACCGCGTGCAACAGAGCGTTATCTGACCGGGTGTCTTTGCGGGGGGCGCGCGCCCATCACGACACGTCCAACTCCACGGGCGATCGATATCGTCTGCGCGAACACCCCGCAGGCCAAGCGTCGCGTGGAACGCGCCGACCAGACCTTGCGGGACCGTCTGGTCAAGGAGTCGCGCTCGCGCAGCATCGATACGATCGCGGCTGCCAACGCTCATGCAACGGAGTTTATAAGTGATTTCAATGCTCACTTCGGTAAGGAACCGCGCAATTTTTCAACTACACTAGAACGCCGTGCGCTCATTTGAACACACAAAGGTCGCTCTAACCTTTTGAATCTAGAGACCAAGGGTCGAACCTAGGTCAAACTTTGATCAATAAGAAAATAGCGCCTCTGGCGCCTTGCCGCGGTTCAGGGCATCCTATGATGGCTGAAAATTGTGCTTATGGCAGTTGGAGGAAGGCCGATGCGCTGCTTTACCGTGCTTGGACCCTCGCAGACCGGAAAATCGACAGTCGTGGAAAAGCTCGGCTCGCTGGAGGGGGCGCCGAGAAAATCCAGCTCCCCTTATGGATTGAACCTCACAGAATTCACCTTCAGAAACGAGGCGTGGTGTGCGCTGGATGCGCCAGGACCCAACGAAGCGTTAGCGCATGCACAGCACGCGCTTCTTGCCAGCGACGCCTGCATCCTGTGCGTTTCATCGGCACCCGAGGAGGCTGTGCTCGCCGCGCCCTATCTGCGGATAGTCGAAGCTTCGGGGACGCCTTGCATCCTCTTCGTCAACCGGATGGACGAACCGAGAGGGCGGCTGAGGGACGTGATCGCCGCGCTTCAAGACTACGCCAACCACACCCTTCTGCTTCGCCAGATCCCGATCCGCGAGGGCGACAGGATCATAGGCAGTTGCGATCTGATTTCGGAACGGGCGTGGCGCTACCGGGAAGGCCAGACTTCGGCGCTGATCGCAATCCCCGAAAGCGCCGCCGAACGCGAGCACGAAGCGCGCACTGAGCTTCTGGAACACCTGTCCGAATTCGATGACTGGCTTCTCGAGGAACTGATCGAGGACCGCGAGCCACCCAGCGACGCGCTCTATGCCATTTCATCACGGGTTCTCAGGGAAAACAGGATTATCCCGGTCCTGATCGGTGCTGCAAGTCACGGCAACGGCA
The DNA here is from genome assembly GCF_900094545.1 of Martinezella miluonensis. Taxonomy (GTDB): domain Bacteria; phylum Pseudomonadota; class Alphaproteobacteria; order Rhizobiales; family Rhizobiaceae; genus Rhizobium; species Rhizobium miluonense. The sequence goes on along the minus strand of NZ_FMAH01000054.1, from coordinate 30,082 downwards.
TGACGAGGCTGATGAAGGCGCTGCGCCACGAGGCGCCGCCGGTAGGGGTTCTTCGGCAGCGTCTCGCTCATGCGGGAACTATCGATGAAGGCAAGCTGGTGGCCGTGAGCTTCCATGCCTATCATCGCCAGAATGTCGGCAAGACGGTGCTCGTGCGCGCACTTGGTGAGGGACTGCGGCAAGGCGCATCACTGGGCGGCTCCAGCCTCGGCGCCGTACAAAATCTCGCAAACGGGCGGTCCAATTCGGCGGTTCTGCCTGCGCCGGGGGATGTCTTCGCGACGGTCAAGTCCGACCACCTGCCCGTCCCTTCGCTGTTGACATCAGGCGCGGTGGTCGCCCCGCCTGAGTGGACGGAACCACCCACGCCGATGCTTGAAAGGATCCTAATTCCGGGCAGCGAGCGCGATGAAAACAAGCTATCCGAAACGCTGGCAAAACTTTCCGAGACGGATCGCGGCCTGAAAGTCTTGCAGGAGGAAGGCACGGGCGCTCAACTCGTCCGCGCCCAAGGGCCGGTGCATCTGCGTGATCTCTGCCGAACGCTGTCTGATGTCTTTCACATCTCCGTGACCGACCGAACGCCCAGCCCGATCTACCGCGAGACGATCACGAAACCATCGGAGGTTCATTACCGCCATCGCAAACAGACCGGCGGTGCCGGGCAATTCGCGGATGTGAAGCTGAGCATTCATCCCAACGAGCGCGGCCAGGGCTTCACCTTTGGCGAAACCATCAAGGGCGGCGCCGTTCCGCGCAATTACATCCCCGCCGTCGAAGCGGGCGCGCGCGAAGCGATGGAGAAAGGACCGCTAGGCTTCGAGGTCATCGATGTCGGCGTAACGCTGTCAGATGGTCAGCACCATACCGTCGACAGTTCGGAACACGCCTTCCGGACTGCGTCGAAAATGGGGGTGCGTCAGGCGCTTTCCGAAGGATCGACCGTCTTGATGCAGCCGGTCTTCCGCAGCGAGATTCACATTCCGTCGGTCTATTCGGGCAGCCTCGTCCAGATCGTCTCCGCTCTCAACGGCCAGGTTCTCGGCTTCGACCGGGATGAAACCGCCAAGGGATGGGACATCTTCCGGGCGCTCGTTCCGGGCAGCGCACTTGACGATCTGGCGCGGGCGCTGCGCTCGGCGACGCAGGGCATTGGTTATTTTTCCAAGACCTTCGATCATTTCGAGGAGCTATACGGCAAGGAAGCGGACGCCATCGTGAGGGCGCACGAGACACCAGGCGTCGCACACTGAAACGTTCGCGCCACTTCATGCTCGTTCGCAGAGGCCCACTGGCTCTGCCGGATGGACACGTGCGGCTGCTAGTACCAGCGAGCACTGATCACGACCGATGAGCCCATTCGCGCAGACCGATGTGTCTTTCGGCACTTAAACTGTTGAATTCCATAATAAATCCACTCCAATTACCGTTTCGCGATGACCTACGGTTGGTTCAAAATAACGAAGCATTTCATGGGTCTGTCTCCACCCGGCGGGGTCACCACCAGGCGGAAAGAAGGGTCAAATCAGGACGGAATTCAACAGACATGGCCTGACAACGTGACAACACCATTTTTTGCGGAAGCGCCAATATTGGCGGCACCTATGCTGGGTTCAAACTGCAACTCGTCTATGACGTCCTGGTGTGGGGTTAGATCATTCATCGCTCTTCTCCTCTTGAGGAGAAATAGCCTGAGGCAAAACCTCAAGGGTATGATCGCTCTTCGGTGTCAGGCGTCATTGCGTTCAATCAATTCAGCTGGATACATTTTCTCGTATCGGGCATGCGAGCTGGGTCCCGGGTCACTACGGTTGGACAGCGACAGCTCAACCTGCCAAAGAGCTGTGTCGCTGGATGGCGCTGTCATCGTGAAGCCCGCCTTTCGGCAAAAACTCAGCATCTTGAAATTATCAGGCATCACGGAACCGCACAGGCCTTTCAGTCCTTGCACACCGGCAAAATCAAGGAGCCGTTTCAAAAGCGCACCTCCGAGGCCCTTTCGTTGGCAGTCGCTTCGCACAAGCAGGCCAAAATCGGCCGCTTCCTGAGCATTATCGATCACAAGCCGGGCAACACCGACAATCTGCTCGTCGATATCAGTTGCCACAAAAGCCATTTCCCGCTCGTAGTCGATATGCGTCATTCGAGCGACAGTCGCATTGGAGAGCTTCGTTTGCCCAAAGAAACGCGCACGCATGTCGGATGGCGATATGCGCTCAAGCATCGAGCTGTATGCCCGGGCATCGCCGGGGCGTATGGGCCGCAATACGAAAGTCCGGCCTGCCAAGCGGATCTTTGCTGTCCATTCGGTGGGATAGGGTTTTATGACAAGGCGGCGACTTGGTGCTGGTTCGTGTAGGCGGGAAGGGTCAATCTCGATTCGCGCATCCATCGCAACGACGGCCCGACCAGCAACGGCCAAAGGATTAATATCGATCGCACGGATGAAGGGGAAATCAATGGCCATTTGCGACAAGGCAAGAAGCGTCCTCTTGACGGCATCGAGATTTGCGGGGGGTACATGACGGAACCCGCGCAACAACTTCGATATTCTCGTTTCGTCGATGAGGTCGGCCGCTAAGTCATCGTCAAGGGGCGGCAGGGAGATAGCGACGTCGTCGATTTGCTCCACGGCTATTCCCCCGGCTCCAAAAGCGATTACCGGGCCAAAGACCGGGTCTACGGAAAGGCCGGCAAACAGTTCGATACCTCCCTCCACCTTTATCATGGGTTCGATGACGAACCCGTCGATTTGCCCGCTCAGCCCCGCGTCAGATGCCCTGTTTTGCATATCACGCGCAGCACGGCATGCTGCGGCTCGGCTGCGAATGTCGAGTGCGACACCGCCAATCTCGGATTTATGCGTAATGGAGCGCGATAGGATTTTTACGACGATGGACCGATGGTTACGAAGCATTGCAGTGGCAAGTTGTGCGACGGCCGCCACATTTTTCGCAATTGAACATTCCGCACTGGGAATTTGATAGAGGCTCAAGACTGTCTTCGCCTCCGGCTCCGTCAGCATCGTTCGCGACTGGCTCGCGACGCCCTCCATCAGACGTTGCGCTTGCTTCCTGTTGACTGCAAGTTCGGCGCTGACGGCGATATCAGTCAGCGCCTTTTGGCGCCGTCCCCACTCGCCAAGAACATGCAGGGCGGCAATCGCATCGTCAGGCATTCCATAGTCGGGAACGCCCGCAGCACGCAGGATAAACCGGCCCTCACGGCTGGCCTTGCCCCCAAGCAGACATGCTAGCAAGGGTTTGCCGGGCCAGTCTTTTTCCTGCACGGCGGTAACGATTGCCGCCGCTGTGGCGGCCGGCTCCGCGGCCTGAACCGGGCAATGCAGAGCAAGGATCGCATCAACGTTTGGATCGCGTGCAACAATCTTGACGGCCTCGGCGATCCTTGCTGGCGGCGCATCTCCCAGGACATCGACCGGATTGCTTTTCGACCACCCCGATGGAAGGATCTTGTCGAGCTCGCTTGTCGTTTGCGCAGTCAACGCTGCCAGGCGCTCGCCTCGATCAAGGAGGCTATCGACCGCCAAGACCCCCGCACCCCCGCCATTGGTGACCAGTGCCACGCGCAATGATTGCGGCGGATGGGCCTTTTGCGTAATTTCTGCAGCAGCGAGCAGTTCCGTCAGGCTTTTCACCCGAATGATACCAGCGCGCTTAAGTACCGCGTCGACGATGCGGGAGTTACCGGTCAATGCGCCCGTATGGGTCGCTGCCGCCTTCGCCGCTTCGCCATGCCTGCCCGGCGCGATGGCGATCAGAGGCTTTGTCCGGCACGCCGCCCGAGCAGCGGAGACGAACTTTCTCGGATCAGAAATGGATTCCAGATACATGACGATTGCCGCTGTCTGCTGGTCGGCAGCCAGAAAATCTATAGCGTCGCCCGCATCGACATCAATCATATCGCCGAGGGAAATAATCTTTGAGAAGCCCACGGAATGATCGCATGCCCAATCCAGGAGTGAACTGACGACCGCTCCAGATTGCGAAATTAAGCCGATCTTCCCGCGTTCTGCACCAGTCAGGACAAAACTCAAGTTGAGGTTCGCATCGGGAAGAATGAGACCCACGACATTGGGTCCAACAATGCGCAAGCCGTATGGCCTAGCGGCGGCAAGTACCGCCTTTTTCAGTTCATCGTCAAAATTTCCCGTGACGATGATGGCAACTTTCGTTCCCTTACAGCCGAGTTCTCGGATAATGGAGACGACGGTCGGTGCCGGCGTTGCAATTATCGCGACATCCGGGGGACTGGGCAAAGCGTTGACATCCCGAAAGCACGTCCGCCCGAGGACATGCGCGTATTTGGGATTGACGGGCCATATCTCCCCACAAAAACCACCATCAATAACATTCCTGAGAATTTTCGAACCGATCGCATCCTCGCGGATTGATGCCCCGATGATGGCTACCGATTTCGGGCACGATAGCACAGCTAGATTCTTGACTGACATACGGGTGCGTTCCCTCAGATTAGCGGTAGACCAGAACAGGTATGTGGGCTTTGGCGATCACGCCGTTTGCAACGCTTCCCATCAGCAATGAAGACAGACCACTCCGCCCATGTGTAGCCATCGCGATGAGATCACAATCCAAGCTGTCAGCGGTGTCGACGATGGTCTTGGCAATATCATTGCTCTTGATAACCAGCGTCTTGCAAAGGACACCCTTGTCGGAAGCTCTGAGCTTCTGGCGCAACAGCATGGCTTCGCAGTTTGAAGCGGCAGTCCTTTCGTGCTCCTGCTGCTGATTTCGGTACTCATCGCTGTCGATGGCCAGCATGCGGAAGGGCTCGGCCACGGCCAGCAAGGTGATCTCGGCATTCATCTCAGCAGCAAGTGCCATGGCCTGTGCCGCCGCCTGTGAGGCCATTTTGGATCCGTCGGTTGGAACCAATATATGTCTGAACATCGATAGCCTCCTTGTTGAGTTCAGGGCGGGTCCTCAAACCCGTCAACATCGATCGTTCGGTTATCAGCCGATTTGCGGAAGAGTGCATTTGACGACCGCGCACTGCTGGATAACCGGATTTGCGGCCCACCAAATTTGGCGGGTGACAGCAAGCCTTCTAGTGCCCCCAGAATATGGGCAACCTGGCCGTTTCAAGCATCGTGCGCGTTACACCGCCGAAAACGAATTCCCGGAGGCGCGAATGGCCATACGCTCCCATGACAGCCAGGTCGGCCTGCACATCAACCGCGTGCCGGGCAAGCATTTGCGCTACGCCCTTGCCCTGACCCGAGAGAACGTCGACAACCACCGATATGCCATGCCGCGCGAGATAGGTCGCCACATCGGCTCCCGGTTCCTCGCCATTCCGGGAAGCCGTCTCTGTAGGATCGATCATGGTCACATGGACTTCGTCCGCAGCTTTAAGCAACGGCAAGGCCTGTTGTACCGCACGAGCGGCCTCCATCCGAGAATTCCATGCTATCATTATCGACCGTGGCGCGATTGTCGCTGGCCGATCAGTCGGATTGAAAAGCAAAGCTGTCGGCGACTGGAAAAGCGCGCCGTCGATCACGCGCTTGCTAAATTGCAGGTCCGTGGCCGCCCGGGCTCCGACGAGCACGAGATCGGCATAGAGGGCGCGGGGCGCGATATCCTCCCCAGCCCACGCATATTCCGTGTACAGGTCGTGGACATCGTGGGACAGGCCGGACTGGCTGAGGCTAGCCTTGGCCATTTCCACTGCATCAGCCAGCTTCGCAAGGTCTCCTTCGCGCTCCTCCAGCCAAGCTGCGGAAACAATCTCGCCATAGCCGCCGACGGGCGGCGGCGCCGCCATCGCGACGACCAAGACCGAAAGATGCGCTTGGGTAGCCTCGCTGAACACGATAGCCTGCTTAAGATCGTTCTCCAGATGGTTTACTCCGATGGGAGCGAGGATTGTCTTGAAATTCATCGCCTGATCTCCAAGTCTGAACATGAGCATTTGCCGATTTTGCAATACTCGCTTCAACGCGCCTTGATCGGCGTCAACTTTTCGATCGCAATTTTTGAGCCTTGATGCGATTTCATGTTTTGCGATGTTTTGATCAAAGACAATGTAAGCAAGCCCACACCCGGGCAGAGTTTCTCTCCAAAGAAGATTGTCATAATGGAAGGAAACTGAAATGCTTCGGGCAATAATCATATCCCTCGCCGCACTTGGCATTGTTTACGCCAGTGCCGGTATAGGGAGGAACACAACAAGTACCGAACAAAAGGAAAGCGCAGAAAAGGTCGAGAAGAAGCCGCGAATGGGGTATGAGGACCCCTATTTCCCACCAGCCAAGGGCCACGGTTTTTGATAGGACTACACGCCTGCGATCGTTGAGCCTGCGTCCGAGCTGTTCGCAGGCTTTCAAGCTCTTTATGCCTCTTTTCGAGCGAGCCAGATACCCAGCGCCATTGGCAGCCAAAAAGTGAAGTCTCGAAAGACAAGCATCACTGCAAGCGCGGCCTCGAGCTCCACCCCGAAGAGATGCAATAAAGCGACGCAAGTATTCTCGAGCGAACCAAGACAGAGCGGTATTGGAGCAGGCGCGCAACTACCGATGCAAGGACGAAGCTGATAAATGCGTCAACGGAAGCGATAGACACTGCAATTGAACGCAATGTCAGCCAGAGCGTTGCGGCATCAAGAATGAATATAGAGGCTAGCAAGCTGACTGACTTAGGAATGGTCAACCAGTCTCCGACAATATCGCGCCTCATCGAAGCAATAATGTCTTCAAATCGCCTCGTCAACGACCGATCTTGTGCAAACTTCCGGAGGAACACCGTATTTCTGTCGATCAGTGATGGGCGGCTCAGCTCCAATTTTACTGCATCGCAATCAGGGCTTTGCGGAAACGTATTGATGCAAGCCCGAAGAATACGGCCCCGATGATGGCCAGCGCCGACATCTGTAGCCAGACGATGGAAAGGCCGGCGCCACGATAGAGAATTGCCTGGGAGAGCGCCACGAAATGCGTCGATGGCGAAGCCATCATCCCGTGCTGCAGCCAGCCTGGCATGCTCTCAAGCGGCGTGGTGCTGCCAGACAGGAGGTTCATCACCACGAGAAGCGGCATGGCAATCAGGCCAAATTGCGCCATCGATGTCGAGATGGTCGCGATGAGGATGCCGAGAGCTGTGACCGAAAAGAGGTAGAGGATGGCCGCTGCGACGAAGAGCGGAAGCGAGCCCGCCACGGGAACTGCCAGCACGCGTTCAACGACGACAAGCAAAGAGACGATTGCCGCTGCAACGATGACCAAGCCGTTCGCCCAGATCTTGGCGAGCATGATCTCGACGGGCCTTATCGGCATGACGAGAAGGTGCTCGATTGTGCCGTGCTCCCGTTCACGGATCAACGCCGCACCGGCGAGGATCACTGCAAGAATGCTGACATTGTTAATGACCTGCATGACTGAAGTGAACCATTCGGATTTGAGATTCGGGTTGAACTTGGCGCGAACCACCAGATTAATTGGATTGGTCTGCGTCTCGCCGGGGATCGCTGCAAGGACCTCCTGCAGGATAATGTTCTGAATGTAGGTGGCGCCATTGCCCGCCTGCGACATGGCGGTCGCATCAATATCGATGCCCACCGAAGGGCGCCTGTTGGCGATTACGTCCTGCTCGAATTTTGGCGGAATTTCGACGACAAAAACAAAGCGACCCGCATCCATACTTGAATCGGCCTCGCTGGCGTCAACTAAGACCGGTTCGTTGAAGAACGGCTTGAGGAGCGCGTCGCGCAACCGCGCTGAGAGCATGGAATGGTCTTCATCCACGATGGCGACAGACGCATTTTCCACGTCGAACTTTGCACCCGTCGCCACAGCATAGATCGCGAAGGTAAAGGTGTACACGATCAACAGCATCAGGACCGGATCTGACCGGAGACTGTGCAGTTCCTTCACGCCGAGCCGCAAAATTCGCAAGAGGGAGGCGATCATATCAGGCTCCCTGCTTGCGCAGCACGACGACTGCGGCAGTGATGAAGGCGATGCCGAACAAGACTAGCGCGACGAGATCCGGCCACAGGGCCGAGAGGCCAAGCCCCTTGGCAAAGATGCCGACGCTAACGGGCTGGTACCAGGCAGCCGGAAAGGCGAGTCCCATCAATCGCCCGCTGCCGGAAAGCGAGGAAACAGGAACGAGCAAGCCCGAGAAGTTCACAGCCGGAATGATGGCGATGATCGCCGTAGCGAAGATGGCCGCAACCTGAGTTTTGACAAAACTCGATACAAGCAGGCCGAAACTGGTGGTGGCGAGGACATAAGCCAATGAACCGGCAGCAAGCGTCGCAAAGGAACCTTTGAGGGGAACATCAAAGACAAATCGCGACACCAGGACCAGTGAAAGGAAACTCAGGAAGGCGATCACCACATAGGGGAGCTGCTTGCCAAGCAGAAACTCAAAACGGGTGACGGGAGTCGCCCGGAAATTGGCGATCGACCCTGTTTCCTTTTCTCTAACAATGCCGACCGCCGTCGTGATGGCTGGAATCAGCACCAACACCAATACGATGACGCTCGGCACGATAGCATTTACGCTCTTGAATGCCTGATTGTATCGAAAGCGCGGCTCAATATTGATCGGATAAGGGGAGCTGGCTTTGCCATTTCTGCGCGTTGCTTCATCCGTCAAATAGTTCGACGCGAGACCCGTCACGTAACCTCGCGCGGTCTCTGCCCGGAAGGGCATGGCGCCATCAAGCCAGACAGCAACCTCGGGCCGGCGCTGGCGCAAAAGGTCATGGCCAAAGTCGGAGGGTACCTCGATCGCAAGCGTCAGTTCCCCGCTTTTCAATCGAGCGTCCATATCGCCGGGCGAGTTGATGGGCGGTTGCTCGTCGAAATACCGCGACCCCTGGAAACTCTCCAGCAATTGCCGGCTTTGGGCTGTCTGATCTTGATCATAAGCTGCAAAGGGAAGGTGCTCGACATCGAAGGAAATGCCGTAGCCGAAGGCGAGAAGAAGAAGGATCGGCCCGAGAAAAGCGAAAACCAGACGCGTGGGATCGCGTAGGATTTCCAACGTCTCGCGCCATGCATAGGCCCACAGACGGCGCGGGTCGACCGCGCCGGACGTCGCGGTCTTATTATCCCGAACTGGATCGGAAAGTTTGACCAGACCGGCGTCGTGACCCATTCCGGCCTCATCGAGCGCGCTAATGAACACGTCTTCAAGTGTTTCCTTCTTTCGCTGTTGTTTCAACTCGTCTGGGCTGCCGATCGCCAGCACCTTGCCCTCATGCATCAGCGAGATGCGGTCGCAGCGCTCGGCCTCGTTCATGAAATGCGTAGACAGGAAGATCGTGACACCCTCCTCGCGCGCAAGAGCAATCAGGAAACGCCAGAAATCATCACGGGCAATGGGATCGACACCTGAGGTCGGCTCGTCGAGGATGAGTACCTCCGGCCTATGAATCACGGCAACTGCGAGCTGCAGCCGCTGGCGTACACCGAGCGGAAGGCCTTCCGGCTGATTGCCGGCAACGTCCAAAAGATCGAAGCGGTTGAGCATTTCTCCGACGCGCGGTTCGACCGTGTCATGTGGCATGCCGAACAGCCGAGCGTGCAGTGCCAAGTTCTGCCGCACGCTCAATTCACCATAGAGAGAAAAAGACTGTGACATGTAACCGACGCGGCGGCGAGTCGCCATATCGCGTGCATCAAGGGGCTGACCGAATAAAGCTGCTCGCCCCTCGCTTGCAGGCAAGAGGCCTGTCAGCATCTTCATCGTCGTACTCTTCCCAGAGCCGTTCGAACCGAGGAAGCCGAAAATCTCGCCCTTTTCGATACGAAAGCTAACGTGATCGACTGCGGTGAAAGTGCCAAAGCGGCGGGTAAGCCCCTCCGCCTCGATCGCAGGAGGGCCACCATATGGCACGCGGGGAGGAACCTCGATCGGACTATGAGCCCGACGAACATTCTTCGGCATAAGTGCCACGAAAGACTGCTCGAGCGAGTTCTCACCCGTCCGTTGTTTGATCTCGGCCGGACTACCCGTCGCGATGACGCGGCCGGCATTCAACGCAACCAACCAGTCGAATCTTTCCGCCTCCTCCATATAGGCCGTCGCGACGATGACGCTCATCTCAGGGCGGCGGCCACGCATGCTGGAAATGAGTTCCCAGAACTGCCGGCGCGACAATGGATCGATACCCGTCGTGGGCTCATCAAGGATCAATAGATCGGGATCGTGAATCAGAGCAGCGCAGATTCCCAGCTTCTGCTTCATACCGCCCGAAAGTTTGCCCGCAGGCCGATCCCTGAACGGGGCAAGGCCAGTGGCAAGCAAAAGCTCGTCGATTCTCGTCTTCCGTGTAACGCTGTCCTGCCCAAAGAGACGGGCGAAAAAATCAAGATTTTCCGCAACTCCGAGCGTGGGATAGAGATTTCGCCCAAGCCCTTGCGGCATGTAGGCGATACGTGCGCATACCGATCGCCGCTCACGCGCGTGGCTCATGTCGCCACCGAGCACTTCCACATCTCCGGCTTGAATGCGAGTAACGCCTGCAGCAAGCCCAAGCAGAGTCGACTTGCCGACCCCATCGGGTCCGATAACGCCACAGGTGGAGCCGGCGGGAATTTTCAGGTCGACATCGTCGAGGGCCAATGTCTTGCCGTAACGATGAAAGACATGCCGAAGGTAGACTGCCGCGTCGCTCATTGCGGCAGCTTCACGGTAAGCTCAACGGGCCACAGGATGTTCCTGCTGCCGCGCACATAGGCGACACCCCGTACCCCAATCTTCACTTGCGCCTCATATTGTTTCAGGAGGCTAGACGCGATCTGGAGTTTGACGCGGAACATCAACTTCTCCCGCTCGTCCTGCGTCTCGACGGTCTTGGGCGTGAACTGTGCATCGGTTGCAACGAACGAAACCGTGACTGGGACTACATAGTCGGGGGCGGGGTCGAGTATGATCCGTGCCTCATCGCCAATGGCAATTGATCCCGCCACCTTGGCTGGCAAGAAGACAGTCATATAGACATTTGAAAGATCGAGCAGCGTAACGATCGGAGCACCTGCGGCAACGACCTCACCCGATTGTACCAGCTTGTACTCCACGCGCCCTCGGCGCGGAGCGGTCAAAACCGCGTCGTTAAGCAATGACTGAATTCGTGCGACCTCGGCGCGCGCCGTATCCGTCGCCGCCTTTGCCTCGTCCAGCGCCGCAGCAGCAGCAATACGGGCGGCTTGCGCGGCTTTTAGCTGGCTTTGGCGCAAGTCGAGTTGCTGTCTCGTACCAGCACCACGGGTATTCAAATCAGACGCACGGTCGTATTCCTGCTCGGCGAGCACAAACTCGCTGTCACGTTGGGCGATCAAGGCTTCCGCCTGGATTGCCGCTTTTTCTGCGCGCCGAACTTCCGCTTGGGCACCCGCGAACTGCGCTTGCAGATCAGCGGTATCCATTCGAGCCACCACGGCGCCGGCATCAACAGTCTGCCCCTCGCTGACCAGGACTTCGGAAACGCGTCCGCCAAATTTGGCGGAAACCAGAACCTGTTCCGCCTCGATCCGCCCATTAGCCATGGTTATGCCTTCGGGAAGCCGTTTGCCTCCCAGCCTGTCCCACAATGCGTGCAATCTGCCTGTGAGGTTTGCCTCATTGGCAGCTGCCGCAGGGCGGCAGCCGATGCCAGTGCCAATCGTCAGTGTCGCGATTATGAAAAGAGGCAGAAAATGACGCACGAAACCGCAACTCCGGCAAGTGTTGAAAGACAAGGATCCGTCATTGGAACCAATGTCTTGCTTCTATTGCCGGACAACCGCCCCTACATTGACCTAGATCACGGAGCATAGAGGTTTCTACCCGCTACCGTGGCATAGCATGCTGCTCCACAATCAAGCCTGCCGCGCCGAGAACGGGCAGATATTGTGTGTTGCGTGGAAAGGCTTGTCCGGTTTCGGCGAGGAAGCCAAGGCCAACGCAAAGACCGGCGACCACTCGGCGCGGGCTTTCAAACAGTGACCTGATACATGCGTTGAAATCGAAAATGATAATTACAATTCGGTGTCGCCTATTTCGGACATTCAAGCCTGGCGCGGCATCGACGGCAAACCAATGTCCATAAGTGGCGACATTGCAGCAGCATGTCCTTAACCTCCCCAGGAAAAGGCCACTCTTTCATTTCTTGCGGTGACAACCGACCTGCAATCGTCCAGCCTCACCAGATTGCAGGTATGGCTTTCGAGGCGGGATACCAGTCGGATCGCCGAGTGAGGCTTCAGAGAGCTCGCAGGCGCTCCTGGTGTAACACCAACCGGCTCGGTGCACACAAGCTGTTGACAAAGCGGGCGTGAGAGAGGGCGGGCGCAGAAACGGCCGGAATGATGGGACAACACAGATGAAGCGGATTCGAATAAGGGGGTGGGATGGAGAGCATTGAATCTTTCGAGCGGCTCGGTTTGGCACTGGCTATCGGCGCAGTCGTCGGCGTAGAGCGCCACTGGCGGGAGCGCGATGAAGGTGCGGGAAAGCGAACTGCCGGAATCCGCACCTTCATGATCGTCGGCATGCTCGGCGGTCTTTCGGGCCTGATTGAACAGACGCAATCCGCGCAGCCGGCGCTATACGGCCTCGTCGTCGTCGCCATGTTCGCGATCTTTAGCGCCATCTTCGCCCTCTATCAGTTTCGGGAATCGATCGTGGAAGGCGATTACAGTGTCACCACCGTCGTCGCAGCCATGGCAACCTTTGCGCTGGGATCCCTCGCCGTGCTTGGTAATGCGCGGCTGGCAGCAGCCGGCGGCGTTTCGCTCGTGGCAATCCTGGCCAGTCGCGAGATATTGCATCGGTTCGTTCGGGCTCTGAGTTGGAACGAGCTGCGATCGGCCATCGTTTTCCTTGCAATGGCTGTCATTGTCTTGCCGATCCTGCCCACTGCTCCGCTCGGCCCGTTTGGCGGCATTTCTCCCTCCGGCACTTGGCAATTGGTAGTCCTTCTCGCAGGCATCTCCTTCCTGGGATATGTGGCCGTCAAGGCGTTCGGCCAGGTTCGCGGCGAACTCGTCGCGGGAGCAGTCAACGGCCTGGTATCGTCAACCGCGATTGCCGTCACGAATGCCCGTCTCAGCCTTACCGGACAGTCCGCAGCACTGTTGGTTGCCGGCGCAACGGCCGCAAACGCCGTCTCGTACCTCAAGGTGCTTTTTTACATCGCCATCCTTGCGCCGCCGATCGCCGTGCGCCTCGGCCCCTCCCTAGTTGCCGCCGCCCTCGTGATGGCCGGTTTCTCACTGCTCTTTGCGCGGAAGGACACTGCCGGGCACACTGAACACCGCACACGAAACCCGTTCGAATTGCTTTCCGTTTTGAAAACTGCGCTCCTTCTCGTTGCCGTAGGGTTCTTCGCACGGGCGGCCGCGGCCTGGTTCGGGCAATCTGGCTTGCTTGTCGTCTCAACGCTCTCTGGGCTTGCAGATATTGATGCCATCACTGTTACAATTGCCGGCATCCTTGACAGCATAGGAGCTGAATTTACGGCAACGGCTCTCGGGGCAGCCATCATCGCCAATACGGTGGCAAAAACCGCATACGCTTTAGTCTTGGGCGGTCGCGCATACAGTGGCCGCTTTGTATTGGCCAGCGCCAGCGCGCTCGTCGCTGGCATCGTCGTGTTCGAAACAACACCGATGATGGAGTGGCTTCTGATGGAACACTTGCCGTAATAGCGACCAAGCTGCGAATCGGCTCTAAAGATTCACCCCATTGATGCCGGCGATAACTTTTTGGAAATGCAGTAAAAATTGAGAGAGGAGTGGTGGCATCCCCGCGCTGCTCCCAATCCCAACTTTGGCGCGAATTGGGAAAGCAGATCAATATGTTGGGTTCCGCGCGTAAGGGGTCAACGTTCGGATCCGATTCACACCCTGCACCTGGTCGCAACTCTCACGGGTCAGAAACGCAAGCTGATCTGTCGTTTCAACACCCTCAGCGACAATAGGCAAATTCAGGCCACGCCCGAGCCCGATAACTGCCCGTATGATCGCCGCTGACGAGGACTGTCCGATATTGTGAACGAACGATTGATCTACCTTGATCTTGTCGAATGGAAAGGATTGCAGATAGGAGAGCGATTAATAACCGGTCCCGAAATCATCAATCGCGATCCGCACCCCAAGCGACTTGAGGCGCCCAAGCGTCGAGATCACGCGCTCAAGGTCGCGATGATGCGGTCGGCGAGAACCGCCGCGGAGGCAGCGTCAACTTCTGCCAAAACCATAAATTCGTCGCCTCCAAAGCGGGCAACAAAAGCACTATCCGCAGCCACGCAAAGGCGTTTGGCTGCCGTGAGCAGAACAACGTCCCCAATATTGTGACCGAACAAATCGTTGACCTCTTTGAACCGATCCAGATCGAGGTATAGGACCGCAAACTGTGATCCTTCCACGCCGTGCTGTTTAAGCAAACCGTCGAGTTTCCGATTTTGCGCGGCACGGTTCGGCAGTTCAGTCAACGAGTCGTGCAGTGCCAAATGCGCTATTTGTCGCTAGGCATTCCGGTGTTCGGTAATATCCTCATGCGTCGAGACCCAACCACCATCGGACAGTTTCTCGTGGTGCACGCGAATGACCTGGCCGGACTTCAGCTCCGCCAACCAGTCCTGAGATAATTTGAATGTACTATTTCTCTAATACACCCGCAGCCGTTGCACAGTTCGCATGAACATGATGAGCACGCTCTGCAAGTTCCGGTGGCAGGCAAAAACCGCGAGTTCACGGCCGAATTAGCGCGTAAGCGAACTGGAACGGTTAACGATCAGCTCGTCACTTTGAATGGCTGTTACCGACTCCATACGGGCAAAGAAAGAACGGATCCGGTCAGTCTAAGGCGTCTGAGACTTCCGGCGCGTTCATGGGGGTCCCGAAACCAATAGATCGCCGTATCAGCAACTGCTGTTATCCTCTTGGCATTTGATAGAATCACTACCCTCTTCCTGCGGCTCCATCTGCTGTTGTGGTATCAGTTTTGCCGGTGGAACTTTATGTGAATTTCCCTCACTTTCTGCGGGCAAGATGTTGTTCTTTTGAAGCAAATCTCCAGGATCGTCCGAAGAATCATCCCGATTATTGTCGTGGTTGATTTCTTCTACAATGCCCATATCTCGTCGCTGCACGCTACCGAAATGATCTTCACTGCCACGCGGTGTAGTCATATCTGGCCCTTTGTCATTCGATAGTCCATATTCTTCATCGGGCTTAGACGAAATGCCATTCGGTTCGGCGGCGACCGGGGTTGTCTCGTCCACTTTGGATATGACATCGTCATCTGTCGTCCGCGCCAAGGTCCGTGGAATGAGAATTGTGTCTTCTGGTATCGCCGGTATATCGATCTCAGTTAAATTTTCTTGCGGCAGAGATTCGTATTCGACACGGATCTCATCTGCCATATTGTAGATCGTCTGATAGGTAATCTCCTGATTGACCTCAATCTGGTTGATCTCGACCAACGGACCTTCGACAACGACCGGCTCGTCATACCACACCGAACTACGCCCTTCGTAATATCCGTCGTAGAAGCCGTCCCAATAGGAACGCCAGATGTAGAATTCCGGGATGACCGGTTCGAGATACGCATAATATGTTGGATAATAGACTCGTGTGGTGTAAGCGAGTGCATCGAAAGAGCCCGCCACCATTGTCAGTGTGAGCAGCATATGTTGGTAAGTCCGGTCGTCATCAGGTCGGCTATCGTAGTAGGCGAGGTCCTGTCTCAGTCGTGCCATTTGTCGCTGAAGCGTCGCATTTGCGGAAACCTGACCTTCCAGCGACGAAACGCGTTTTTGCAGAGCGGTCACCTTCTCACGTAGAGCTCGAACTTCGGCCCTGCTTACTGTCTTGGTTTGATTGCCTGACGTTGAGAGTACATACCGGGAAGAATAGGTTTTCCATGCAGCGTTCAGATAGCGCATGCCTTGTGCAGCCTGCCTGTTTTGCGCTGGCGTTAAGGCATATAGCGTCTGCAACTCACCGATAGCCCTTGATAGGCTGCCGGTGGCATCGGCAATGGCCTTGCTGCTGTGGGTCGCAAGCGCATCCTCCAGTCGCTGGTTGGCACGTGCCGCACGGGTCACACCTTCGAGAACGTTGGTAGCACTTCGGTGTCGGATGCCGAAGGTTTCCTTGTAGCTCCCCGCGATCATCCCGAATGACACACGCAAATCCAACAGTAGCCCTTGGGCATTTCGTTTGGTCGGAAGCGCGGCAACAGCGGAAGATGCAAGGCTTACTTGAGTGATATAGGCCGCTGCGGCAATCGGTATCGAACTAGCCGCCTGAGCGGAAATCGTGAGTATCAAACTGCCTGATGCAATTTTGTTCAGTATCGAAGTTATGAACATATTGGAAAACCCATATTTGTGCCTTCGAACGCGCTTGCAGGTTTCATGCCCGCGTTCGAGCGAGCCACCGCTGCAATACTTTCAAGGTCGATTCTGATGAGGAAGGGGGCCGAAAGCTCCGGAAAAGCTCCACCTCGGTAAACTAGAACCGCGGCTCTATCTTGGCCAACCGAAACCAAGCTTCCTATGATTGCCACCGCAGACAGCAGTGTCATCGCACGCAATCACGTGCTCTGCGAAGGCGACCTCAGGCGCGCGCCGATCTGTTTTCTGAATACCGTATTCGTCACGATAAACATCATCGATCACTCGTGGATAAATTGCTGCAGTAACCGTGTCTTTCCCGCGTTTGCATTTCGGTCTCAGTGCACGAGTCTGCAACCGGAGTATTTCGCATCTTGGCAATGTACGCCAAATGGGGGCTAAATGGCCCTCTTACATGCGTTGGTCGAACAATCAACATCGACAAAACGATGGCAAATAGCGCGGCCACGTAAATGATGGCTGGCACAAAGCGAAATGGCGTCTGCATATTGTGTTCCTTCGGTTACTATCGAACGTCGAAGAGACGGATCGTCGTCGGACCTTGATCGGCGCCAATTCGCAAATTGGCACCCTGAGCGTTCGCATGCCACACGCCTGCCGGGGTCACTTGGAGCAAGGACCTGTTTCCGATTTCCTTGTTTGGGCTTAACGGCGACTGGTTTGTTCGATGGTGTCTGAAAATGTGAAAAGGCCCGCATCTATGTGTTGGTCGAATGACCAACATCATCAGAAAGATGGCAAACAGCGCGGACGCATATATGACGACTGGCATAAAGCGAAACAGCGTCTGCATATTGTATTCCTTCAGTTGCTATCGAATGTCGAAGAGACCTGCCCTCGCGCGCGATTGTCAAAAGACCGCTCGGTCGGATGAGCTAGAACCTTGCTTCCGGTTGCCTTGTTTTGCCTCGATGGTGGCTGATATACTCCATAGTGCCTGAAAATCCCGTGAGGGCGTTGTCAGGGAATTGTCAGCTTCGTTCGTCTAAGCTCACCACTCGAGCGGCTTTGACGGCGTAGGGAGATGTATGTGCGTTTTCGGTCCCTAAGAGCCTTCACGTGTTTCACTGCGGTTGCCCTTGCACTGCATCTTCCGGCTGTCGCGCACGCACAGGAAACCGCCAGGGCGGCGAAAGGCGTTCACTACATCGAAGTTGCTGACAGCGGCGGTGGTTCGGAAGGTTCCTCTGGCCAAGATCCCGATGCTGGGGCATCGAATCCGGACTCAAGCAATGGCGACACCGATTCCGATGATTCCGACGGCGGCGAGTCGTCCGGTCCCGAAGGATCCGGGCACAATGGGACCGACGATAGATTTAACGGACCGAATGGCGCTTTGGAAGCTGTTCAAAGCGATCGAGCCCTTCCGTTAGACGGCATCGTCACAATCGCCCGACAACTGACCAACGGGCAGATCATTGATGCGCGCCTGCATGCCGTGAAAGGTGTTCTGCAGTACGAGTTGAAAGTACTTGAAACTGACAATGAAGTGCGCCGCTATTCTTTCAATGCCCGCACGGGAAAACTGCTCAAGGTGAGATAAATATGCGGATACTCGTTGCTGAAGATGATCGCCGCATCGCAGAGTCGCTTGGCATTGCGTTGTCGACCGCCGGCTTCGTCGCGGAATATGCCACAGATGGAGAGGACGCCTGGTTCCGCGGCGAGACTGAAACATTCGATGCGGTGATCCTTGACCTCGGTCTTCCGACCCTGGATGGCTTGACGATCCTTAAGCGTTGGCGCCGCGCTGGACGTAACGCGCCCGTATTGATTCTGACAGCGCGCGGACAGTGGGACGAGCGGGTCGAGGGGATCGAATCCGGCGCTGACGATTACGTGGCAAAGCCTTTTCGTATGGAGGAAGTACTGGCGCGTGTCCGAGCGATTATCCGCCGGGCCGGTGGTCTTGCGTCATCGCAGATCGAAATCGGCGAGCTCATGCTCGACACGCGGATGAGACAGGTATCTCGGGCGGGCGTTCCGATCGTACTTACACCACAGGAATACCGGCTGCTCGCCTTCATGGCACATCAGGGCGGTCGCGTCGTCTCACAGCTCGAGATAGCCGAACATCTCTATGCGCAGGACTTCGAAGGCGGCTCGAACGCGGTCGAGGTGCTTATTGGCCGCCTGCGGAAGCGACTGGGCGCCGATATTATCGCAACACGTCGCGGCTTTGGGTACGTCCTCGATAGGAATAATCCTTGAGAATTCAGTCTTTACGGGTTCGTCTGATACTGGGAGCAGGCGTCTGGATCGCCGTCGCGCTGGTTTTGGCGGGCGTAACTATCGGGTATCTGTTCACAAAGAACGTCGAACGCGGCGCTTCTGCAGATTTGTCGGCGACGATGTCGCGCCTTATCGCCCTGATCGATCCGGACGCGCGTGGTACGGCGCCAGTGCTTACCGGCACTTTGCCTGATCCACGCTACGATACGCCGATTAGTGGTCTCTACTGGCAGATCACAGATTTGGGCACCGAGCAGACCATCCGCTCTCGCTCGCTTTGGGATGATGTCCTAAGGGTCGGCTTCCCCGGCGAGGGCGGGCAACTCTCAACCGCACGGGGGCCTGTCGGACAATCGTTACTCGCCTTTTCCTTGACGGCTCGCTTTCCGAAAGCCAAAAGCGAGCGCCGTTATCAGGTCATCGTCGCTCAAGACCGGTCGATTCTCGACGAGGCGATCGCCCGCTTTGGGCGGGAGCTGGCCGTGGCGCTCCTAATCCTTGGTGTCGTCTTGGTACTGGCCGCCATCCTGCAAGTGCGGTTCGGCCTATCGCCGTTCAGGAGGTTGCGTCAGGATATCGAAGCCATCCGCAAGGGCATTGCTTCCTCGATCGAGGCTGCCTATCCGCTGGAAGTAGTTCCTGTCGTCAGCGAAGTAAACGCTCTCCTTGCCCTGCAGCAGAAATCAATGGATTTTGCACGGTCGCGTGCTTCGGATCTTGCACACGGACTAAAAACTCCGCTCGCGGTGCTTGGCACCATTGCCTATCAGCTCGAAGAAGGCGGCGACGCGCGCGGCGCAGCCTCGATCATTGACCTGACGAACGAGATGCGTGATCGGATCGATTACCAGTTGCGTCTCGTCCGGCTGCGTCAACGCACTCGGATGCATGCCCTCAGCGCATCCTTGAGCAGCGTCGTCCCCCGAGCGGTCGCGGTGCTGAAGAAAACACGCGCCGGCGAACATCTCGACTGGGCGGTCGATGTCATCGATGGTCTAAACGTCGATATCGACGCAAACGATCTCATCGAGCTTGTCGGCGTGATACTGGAGAACGCCGCCCAATGGGCAAACTCGCTTATCTGCATTCAGGCTAAGGATGACGCGACGGCCGTCGAATTGCAGATATCCGACGATGGTCCGGGCATTCCACCGTCCGCTCTCAGCTCGATCGGTCAACGCGGCAGACGCTTCGATGAAACAGGCACAGGCCTTGGCCTGGCGATCGCGTGCGAGATTGTCTCCCTCAACAACGGAACGATTGCCTTCGAACGATCCAAATACGGCGGCCTCGAGGTCGTAATTCGCTTGCCCGTCGCTACACCTGAGGAACCGTGGCAGCGTAAACTTAATGCTTGGCAGTAAATATCTGGATTGGTGCGCTGAGCCGTTCATGAGCGAAAAGATAGATCGCGATATTTTTCCTTGCCACTCCCCAAGGTAAAGACGTACCTCGGGAAGATCAGTATCGGAAAAGCGATCGCTGCACAGCAGTTAGTTGGCCACAAGACTTTTTGAGAAGCGGTTTATGGCCGGCTAAGTCCGCGTCTTGCGGTAGGGAGCGGAAATACAGGGTACAATGATCAAATCGGAACTCGTACATATTATCGCGTCTCGCAATCCGCGCCTCTACCCCAGCGACGTGATGCGGATTGTTGAGACGATTATCGACGAGATTGTCGGGACACTGGCGGAGGGCGGAAGGGTCGAACTGCGAGGCTTCGGCATATTTTCTGTCCGCCACCGGCCACCACGTTCGGGGCGCAATCCGTCAACAGGCAAGGCTGTCTTCGTAGAAGAAAAATGGGTGCCTTTCTTCAGAGCGAGTAAGGAGATGCAGGATCGCTTGAATCCAAAGATAGACGTTCGGCACGCACGGGTACGTCGTCCACCGGAAGAGGGCTAGGGAGCTTTCTCGGCATTTGTGCCAGTCCCCGCACGCCGGATAGCAAATTTCATCGGCTGATATGAAGTTGCCGGATTTTTGCTGCTTAATCCGTCCGATTATCGGGGCGCCGGGACCTTCTTCGTCTTTGCCAGAATTCTCGCTCCTCTTCTTCCGTGATGAAGCCATCAGGTTCCGGAGCCGATGGTTCCTCGTCTTCGGGATAACCTGCCTCCAGGAAACTCTCAGCCTCTAGGTAGGCGTAGGCTCCAGGTCGCAGTTCTACCTCCAAGATGTGCACTGCAACTTCACCGGAATACTCCGAAATCGGCTCGGCATAGGAATAGGTTGCCCAGGGGAAAAGGGTAGTCATCACGTCATGAAGACTATGCGCGCGAAGATGATAGTCGATCCGCACATCCGGCTCTTCCTCCCGGCCTTCGCCGATATAGATGCGGAGATTGCAGAAGATCGCAGTCGTGTCACCCCACTCGTCCCAGACAAAAAATGTCGTCTGATCCCGTATTTCCTGCATCAGTGCGTGATCAAGCGCAAAGGCGGAGCGCATCAAGGACTCGGGATCCGTCGCTATGGTCTCCTCGAAGCAGAGCCGGGCGGAGGCGTCGAGCACATTGGTCGCCGGAATGACGATCGACCATTCCGCGTCCGTTACCTCGCACAACCGCTCCTCAACCTGTTGCCAGAGCATCAGGCCGCTTTCAGAATCGACGATGATCACCCAGACCGGTAGTGAATGCCTTGTCCAGTAATCGAGGTTTTTCTTCTCTCCGCGATGGGTATGATCGCCATGCCTCCGGCTCGTGGGCGATACGGATCTGATTTGCAACGGCAAAAACCGGCCTGTCGGCCGGCCGTCATCAAGGATTTCGGCGCGCGCATCGATGCCGGTGTCCGAACTTGACAACCTACGGAAAGCCCATTTGAAATCCCGAAGAAAAACCTTCTCGACAGCGTCGATGGCAAGGCGGACGGCGGGATCCGTCTCATGGTCATGCAGCTTCTTGCCGCGCAGCTGCAGTGGCGGTGGCGGAAAAATCCAGCGTCGAACGGCCGCGATCAGAGCGTCTATTGCGATAAATCCAGCCCGGAGAAGTCGAACCATTGAAGCTCGCCGTCACGAAGCGCGGCCTCCCGTGTTCACATGTTCAAGCAAAGCAAGAAGACCTCTGAGGATATCCGTCGGCGACGGTGGGCAGCCTGGGATGTGGAGATCGACAGGTACGACCTTCGAAACCCCGCCGATGATGGCGTAGCTGCCCGCAAAACAGCCGCCGTCGCGCGCGCAATCACCAAGCGCGACAACCCACTTGGGGGCCGGCGTAGCATTGTACGTCCGCTCCAGAGCTTCGTGCATGTTTTTGGTTACCGGGCCGGTTACGAGCAGCACGTCTGCATGCCGCGGTGAGGCGACGAAACGGATGCCGAAGCGCTCCATATCGTAGAAGGCGTTGCTCAACGCGTGCATCTCCAACTCGCAACCGTTGCATGATCCGGCATCGATGGCGCGGATCGAGAGGCTGCGGCCGAGACGCCGGCGGGATGCCGCGTCGATGGCGGCGGAAAGTTCTTCTATCGCTGCATCCGAGAGGTGCGGCGCCGGTTCGGTCAGCGGCAGGTGGAGCAGGCTTTCGAAGAGGAGCTTTCGCATGGGGTCCTGCCTTCAAAGATCATGACCAGAATAGGAGCAGTTGAAAGACTTGTTGCAGAGCGGGAAGTCGGCGACGATGTTGCCTTCGATCGCTGCCTCCAGGAGCGGCCACTGGAACCAAGATGGATCGCGCAGGTGGCAGCGTTCGATGATGCCCTCCGGTGTGAGCCGCAGCCAGACCAGCACATCACCGCGAAATCCCTCGACGAGGGCCAGACCTTCGCGGCTTTCGCTAACGAAGGGTACAGCGGTGAGGACTGGGCCTTTCGGAAGCTGGTCGAGAATTTGCTCGGCTAGCGACAGGCTCTGTTCGACCTCCCGAATACGGATCCAGACACGGGAGTTGACATCGCCGTCGTCAAGCACTGGAACATCAAAGATCAGATTATCGTAGGGTGGGTAGCGCAGGGCCCACCGGGCGTCAAAACTGCGTCCCGAGGCCCGCCCGACATAACCACCTGCTCCATATTCACGGGCCATATCAACGCGCAGCTTGCCCGTGCCGACCGTCCGGTCTTGCAGCGAGGCAGTGTTGTCGTAGAGTTCCACCAGGGCCGGGAATCGGCGGCGGATTTCGGCCAACAGGTTCCGCAAGCCGACCAGCCCGGTGTCGCCGAGGTCGATCGCGACGCCGCCGGGCGCGATGCGGTCACGCATCAAACGGTGGCCAAAGGCGGCATCGGAGGCACGCAGTACGCGTTCGCGCAGCACGCCGCAATGAGCCAGCATCAGCGGAAAAGCGGCGTCGTTGCAGATGGCGCCGATATCACCGAGATGGTTGGCGAGCCGCTCCAGTTCGGCCATCAGAGCGCGCAGCCAAACCGCCCTGGGCGGAACTGCGAGTCCCAGGGCCGCCTCCACAGCCCGCGCAAAGGCATAGGCGTAGGCCACGGTGCTATCGCCGGATATTCGCCCGGCAAGCTGCGCTCCACGGACGAGGTCCGCGCCGGCCATCAGCGCCTCGATGCCCTTATGGGTATAGCCCAACCGTTCCTCAAGTCGGACGACGGTCTCGCCGTTAGCTGTGAAGCGAAAATGTCCCGGCTCGATGATGCCGGCATGCACCGGACCGACCGGGATCTGATGCAAGCCGTCGCCCTCGGCCGGCAAAAAGGTATAGGGAGCGGTCTTCGACGATGGAACGCCACGCTTTCCCATAGGATAGTGCAAATTCCATCGATCGTGATCGAGCCACGGCCGGTTGTCCGGCAAACCCCACTGTTCGAGCCCGGTTAAATCACGGATCGCCCGCTCGGGCTTAAGCGCCGGCGGATGCAATCGCGCGATGGAAGGATAGCCGGCGCTGTCCAATCCTTCCAGGCTGAGGACGCCGATCGTGCCAGCCGGTTCATCGAGCAAGGCCATATGAACTGCGTTTCCTTCGCCCCAAAGACCGAGCAGGACCAGACGTCCTTCGGACAGAGCCTGTGCCGCCGATGTCCATGCATCCGCATCCGCGACGGCGCGTGGCCACGGAGCATGGTGCGGAACGGAACGCCCTTTCTCGAGGATATCACTGAGCGTCGACATCTCCCCCCCAATCATCGAAGAAGGTTGGCGATATGCTGGAACCAGGCCACCAGCTCTGACGGCAGATAGACGCCGGCGACCAGCACCAGCGCGAGGTGGGCATACATCGGCACATAGGATGCCTCGGCAGGCGCCCTGCTGCCGCGCGGCTGCCCGAAGACGGCCCCTGTCAGCCGCAGCAGCAGCGCGCCGAACGCGACCAGCAATCCGAAGACGAGCGGAATGGCCAGCAGCGGGTGCTTTGCGAAAGCCGAGCTGACGATCAGGAACTCGCTCATGAACACCCCTGCCGGCGGCAGTCCGGCGATAGCAACGACGCCGGTGAGCAGGCCCCAGCCGAGCCCCGGATGCGTTTCGGTCAAACCGCGGATGGCAGACAGTCTTTGCGTGCCCTTGACCTGGGCAATGTGGCCGACGGCAAAAAAGATCGCCGATTTGGTCAGCGAATGCATGACCATGTGCAATAGCCCGGCAAAATTGGCGATCGATCCCCCGAGGCCAAAGGCAAAGACGATGATACCCATGTGCTCGATCGAAGAGTAGGCGAACAGACGCTTGATATCGCGGCGACGGTAGAGCATGAAAGCCGCGAAAATCAGCGATGCGAGCCCCATCGTCATCATCAGCGGCCCAGGCGCAAGAGCTTCGGGATTGGCCGACAGCAGCATCTTGAAGCGCAGAACTGCATAGAGCGCGACATTCAGCAGCAGGCCGGACAGGACCGCCGAGATTGGAGTCGGTCCCTCGGCATGCGCGTCCGGCAACCAGGCATGCAGTGGCGCTAGACCGATCTTGGTGCCATATCCAAGCAGCAGAAAGACGAAGGCGACGTTAAGAAGCGCCGGATCGAAGGCGGAGGCGTGATCGATTAGGATGGTCCAAACCATCGCGTCATAACCTTCACCGACGACCGGCTGCGCCGCCAGATAGACAAGAATGGTGCCGAACAGCGCAAAGGCGATGCCGACGCTCCCCAGAATGAAATATTTCCAGGCGGCTTCGAGCGCCTCGTGCGTGCGGTAGATCCCGACCATCAACACGGTGGTGAGCGTCGCAAGCTCGACTGCGACCCACATCAGACCGATATTGTTCGATACGAAAGCGAGATTCATGCCGAACATCATGATCTGATACATGGCGTGGTAAAAACGAAGGTTGGCAGGCGTCAGCCGGCCGGTTTCCAATTCATGCGCGATGTAGCTGGCGCTGAATATGCTGGTAGTAAACCCCACGAAGGTGTTGAGGACGATGAAGACAATATTGAGATCGTCGACAATCAGATATTGTCCCGGTGTCGGCCGTTCGGTGACGAACAGGGAAAGAGCGGCGAGCAAGGTCAGCAGGCTTGCGAACACATTCAGCCGTGCAGTCATCCGATAGCCGGGCAGGAAGGCCAGGAGGACGGCTGCCACAATCGGTATCACGAGAACGGCAGTCACGGCATCGAAGGTCAGAACAGAGGAAAACGCGATCATTTGCGCCTCCTCCCCTTGAAGTCATCGAGCGCCCGAACATCGACCGTGTCGAACCGCTCTCGGATGCGAAACAGAAAGACGCCAATAACGATGAAGGCGATCAGGATCGAGAAAGCGACGCTGATCTCGACGACCAGCGGCATGCCCTTGGCGCCGGTCGCGGCAAGCACCAGCCCGTTTTCGAGCGACATGAAGCCGACGACCTGGCTGACGGCATTGCGGCGGGTGACCATGATCAGCAGCCCAAGCAACAGCACCGACAATGCGAAGGCGAGATCCTCCCGCGCCAAAGGATCCGCCTCCGGCGTTACCCGCAACATCACCACAGTCGCCAAGGCGACCAAGCAGATGCCGGCGAGCATTGTTGGGCCGATGCCGACGACGGTCTCGATCTCGCGGTGAATGCCGAGTTGGCGAATCATGCGATGGAGCACCACAGGAATGACGATAGCCTTGAAGACCAGCGCGATCGCGGCCGTGACATAGAGATGCGGAGCGTCCTGGACGAAAGCTTGCCAGGCCACCGACAGGGTCAATAGCAATGAGTGCAGCGCGAACACGTTGAGCAGCGCATAGAGGCGGTCCTGATAGAGCATCATCATGCTGACCAGCACCAGGCCGCCGGCGAGCATATGAGCGATGTCAAAGACCGGTCCATTCATCACAGGCTCCTCGAGACGAATCGCAGCAAGGTGGCGAGCAGGCCGAGCATGAGTGCTGCGCCCAGGAATTCCGGCACCCGAAAGACCCGCATCTTAGCGGTCGCGGTCTCGAACAAGGCAAGGAGGACGCCGGCGGCCGCGAGCTTGACGAGATAGGCGAGCAGGCCCGCCAGATAGGCCACTGGCGCCTCCCCCAGTACGGCGAGTTTCCATGGAAGGAACATGCAGGCGATTAGCGAGATGTAAAGCAGGAGCTTCAGGGATGCCGCCAGCTCGATCATCGCGAGGTGCCGTCCTGAATATTCGAGCACCATGGCTTCATGTACCATGGTCAACTCCAGATGAGTTGCGGGGTTGTCAACGGGGATACGGGCATTTTCGGCAATCGCGACCATGACGAGAGCGATCAAGGCGATTGCCAGCGAAACGCGCAGCCCCACCTGCGGGGAGGTCATGAAAGCGGCGATGCTCGAAAGCTGGGTCGAGCCCGCGATCAGGGCGAGCGTGAAAATGATCAGCAGCATCGACGGTTCCGCGAGGGTTGCGATCATCGCCTCACGGCTCGATCCGATACCGCCAAAGCTGGTGCCGACGTCCATGCCGGCGAGCGCCAGAAAGAAACGGGCGCTGCCAAGCAGCGCGATAATGGCAATCAAATCCGCCGTCCAGCTGAAGATGAGGCCGGTGGCGAAAGTCGGGACGATGGCAGCTGCGATCCAGGTTACGGCGAAGATCAGATAGGGCGTCACCCGAAACAACCATGACGCATTCTCGGCCAGCACCACTTCCTTGCGCAAAAGCCGAAGGATGTCCCGATAGGGCTGGATCATGGAAGGCCCTTGCCGACGCAGCAAGCGCGCCTTGATCAGGCGGATGAAACCGGTCAGCAGTGGTGCGAGCAGCACGACGAGCGCCATTTGGAAAGCTTGGATGATGAGAGCGGAGATCACGACCATAACGCTAGCACCACCAGCAGGAAGACGAGCGTGAGGAAAACCAGACTCAGATAACGCCGGATCGTAAGAAATTGCAGGTGGTTGAGCTTCTCGGCGGTAAAGCCGACGGCGCCGGTGATCGGCAGGTAGAGCCATTCCCAGATCAAATCATGCGTCTCGACGGTAAAACGGGCCGGCCGGAGATCACCGGGCGCCGGCATGTCGACATTCTCGCGGGCGCGGAAAGCCAGCGTCCCAAAAACGCGCCGTATGGGTTGGGCGAAGCTGCCCGCCGTATATTGCGTTGCCGGGCTGATCTCGGGGAAGCCGCAATCCCACGCCGGTGCCCGGCGCAGCGCTCGTGAGGCATAGCGGTGAATGAGATAGGCCGTCAGCGACGCTGAGAAGAGGGTGAACAGGAATATCAGAAGGCCATTGTAGGAACTGCGGCTTTCGGCAATCGGCGCGATCGACAGCCATGGAATATCCACCTGCACCGGCATCCGGTCCCCAATTAACGACAGCGTTACGGGCGCAAGCCCGTCGATGACGATCCCCGGCAGGATGCCGGCGAGAAGGCACAGCGCGGCCAGCACAGACATCGCCGCGAGCGAGAAGCGGTCGATCTCCACCGCCTGCCCAGCCACGACTGTGCGAGGACGACCGAGGAAGGTCACGCCGTATGCCTTGACGAAGCAGGCGGCCACGAGCGCTGCCGACAGTGCGAGCAAACCGCCCACAGCCGGCACCAGTATCTTCAATCCCCATTGCGGCACGGCGGGGCTTTGCAGGATCGCTTGGAACGCCAGCCACTCGGACACGAAGCCGTTGAACGGTGGCAGCGCTGATATCGCGACGCTACCGACGAGGAAGGCGATGCTGGTGACCGGCATGCGATGGATGAGGCCGCCGAGCTTGTCCATGTCTCGCTCACCTGTCGCCGTCAGCACCGCACCGGCTCCGAAGAAGAGTAGGCTCTTGAAGAAGGAATGGTTGAGCACATGGAACAGTGCGGCCGTCAGTGCAAGCGCCGCCGCCAGCCCCATGCCGTTTGCCTTGAAGGCAAGCGCCAGTCCGAGGCTGACGAAGATCACGCCAATATTTTCGATGGTGCTGTAGGCGAGCAACCGTTTGAGATCGCTCTCCATCAGCGCTTGCAGGATGCCGAGCACCGCGGTGCCGCTGCCGATAGTCAGGACGACGATGCCTGACCACCACGTCGGCATGCCAAGCAGATCGAAGATCACCCGGATGAAACCGTAGACGGCGACCTTCGTCATGACCCCGCTCATCAAGGCGGAGACATGGCTTGGAGCAGCCGGGTGCGCCAGCGGCAGCCAGGCATGCAGCGGTACCAAACCAGCCTTGGAACCAGCACCGAGCAAAAGCAAGACGAGTACAAGGCCGGCTGTCAGTGGCGTATGTTCGGATATCCGCATCGCGGCGAAGTCGTAATTGCCACGAAGACCGGCAAGCAGGCCGAACGCAAGCAACAGGGTCAGCGTGCCGAAACTCGCCATGACGATATAGACGTAGCCGGCCCTCCGGTTGTCGGCGTCGTGATGATGGACCATCACCAGCGCCCAGGATACAAGCGACATGAACTCCCAAGAGATGAGGAAGGTGAAGGCATCGTCTGCCAGAATGACCAGGTTCATGCCGGCGAGGAAAGCCGGAAAGAACGGCAGCACGCGATGCGGCGCGTGTTCGTGACGACCATAACCAATGGCATAAAGAGCCGACATGACGCCACCAAGATTGACGACCATCAAGAAGAAGGCGGCAAGCGTATCGAGACGGAAATGGCTTCCCAGCCACGGCAGGCCAATAGGAAGGACAAGCACCGGTGCGTTCGTGGAAGGAAGACCTATGACAAGATATGCCAGTGCGGTTACAAAGGCGATCGCGGAGAAAACCAGGCTAGCGCTGTAAATGACTGGCGTGGATCGATTCGAGGAGGCGATCCGTACCGCCAAAGCCGCCGTCCCAAGCAACGCGGCCACACATGACAAAAGGACGGAAACCGGTGTCACGAGTTTGTCCTCGCTGCGGGCAAGGGCGCCGATGGTTCGGCCGTTCCGCTTTCGGATGGTTTCGTCTTCGACTTGAGCCTGACCCCTCGCCCGCCGTCGGTGCTTGCGGCTCCCTCGTTGATCACTTCGATGCCCGCGCCATCGAAGGCAGCCAGAAGGCGCATCAGGGAGTCGACGTTGCCGCGCACGACATCGGCACTCGCCTCCATTCGCTGGATTGTTGGAACCGAAATTCCCGCCAGTTCGGCCAGCTGGCGCTGGTCAATACCGAGAAGGGCCCGGGCGGCCCGCATCTGAGCGGCAGTAATCACGATTGAACCATCGTTTATCTTGCGCAAGCCCTGATAATTAAGGTCTATGATGTACCTATTGATGTTTAAAAGCAATATTTTGATGCATTGGCACCGTTTTGACACGAACCGCAGCTTGTTAAGAACCGGTTGTTGAGTTTCACAATGCTCCGACCGGTATTTCCACCCGGCGTTAACCCATCCAGTTGCCGAGAACCCGTTGACGAACACGCTACATCGAGATCAAAGAAGGTCATGGCGAAATGCAAAAATGGGTGAAATCGCGGCTCTGACTCACATTTGCTGCTGTTGCGGACGACGCTTTTGCTGATTCATCGGAGGATCAGCTTATGCAGCATCGTTTCGAGCGCGCGAGCCTTGCCCCTTACGGCCTTGCAGTAGATGATGTGAAGATTGTTGCGGACCGAGTTCAAATTCGGCTGCGATCGCGCCTTCGCTCGGGAAGTTGTCCGGACTGCGGGCGGCAAAGCCAGAGAGTTCAAAGTCGAAATGTGCGGCGACCCGCTGATCTCCCCCTCAGCGGCAGGCGAGTGGAATTGACGATCGTGGCGCGTCGGTTCTGGTGCGATGCCGTTCTGTGCGGTCGGCGCATCTTCTGCGAACAGTTCGATAATGGCGTGTTGGCACGTTACGGTCGGCGCACCCAGCGGTTGGAGACCATCGTCCACCACCTTGGTTTAGCGCTCGGCGGCAGACCGGCGGCAGCCTTTGCCGATCGTCTGATGGTGCCAGTGAGCAACGACACACTATTGCGGGTGGTTCGCCGCCGTATTGCCGATCAGAACGATGAACTCACCGTCATAGGCATTGATGATTTTGCCTTCAGGCGGGGCCAAACCTATGGGACGATCGTTTGCGATCTGGAGCGGCGGAAGCCTGTCACCCTGTTGCCGGATCGTGCGCTGGATACGTCTCGATCATGGCTTGCCGAGCACCAGTCGATCTCCATCGTCGCT
>NZ_FMAH01000053.1 GCF_900094545.1 Martinezella miluonensis | reverse complement strand
GCGCTGGGCGGAACCTATCCTGCCGCGTCTCTTTACATGCAGGAAGCGTGGGTCAAGGATCACAAGGAGGAAACGCAGAAGCTTGCGAATGCTTTCGTCAAGACGCTGCATTTCATCAACACCCACTCGGCCGCCGAGATTGCCGACAAGATGCCGAAGGACTTCTATGTCGGTGACAAGGAAGGCTATGTGAAGGCGCTCGAAAACGGCAAGGCGATGTTCACGCCCGATGGCGTGATGCCGGAAGATGGTCCGAAAACCGTTCTGGCCGTGCTTTCCGAATTTTCCAAGAACGTCCAGGGCAAGCCGATCGACCTGGCGAGGACCTATACGACCGAATTCGTCAAGAACGCCAAATAGCGCGGAGCATCGTTCCCGGTCTTAACCGGGGGTGGGTTTCACGTCTGATCCGGAAACAGAAGACAAGCGCCGGCGGCCATATATCTGTGCCGCCGGCGTCCACGTAATAAAATTGCAATGTCGCCTTGGAGGGGTTGCGTGCTGAAAGCTGACTGAAAGGTAACCTACGTTAGGTTCGCTGAGCTTCGTGGAGGAAGCGCCTTTTCTGCAGCGTCGCATGGCGCAACGATCTAAATAGGAGGAGACATTGATGCGTCCATCGCGCACGTTTTTTCATACCGTAGCCCTTTCCCTCGTCATATCAGCTGCTTCCTTCGCTGCCACGGCAGCCAACGCCGCTGACAAGATCTCCATCATGGTGGGCGGCTACGAAAAGCAGATCTATCTGCCGGCCAAGCTCGCCGAATCCCTCGGTTACTTCAAGGATGAAGGCCTCGAGGTCGAGCTTCTCAACGAATCCGCCGGCGTCGACGCCGAAAACCAGCTGCTGGCAGGCGCCGTTCAGGGTGTCGTCGGCTTCTACGATCACTGTGTCGACCTACAGGCCAAGGGCAAGTTCATCAAGTCCGTCGTGCAGTTCAGCCAGGCACCGGGCGAAGTAGAGCTGGTTTCGGCCAAGTATCCGGACATCAAGTCCTTCGCCGATCTGAAGGGCAAGCGTGCCGGCGTCACCGGCCTCGGCTCCTCCACCAACTTCCTGACGCTTTACATGGCTTCCAAGGCTGGCCTCTCGCCGGCTGATGTAACGCCCGTTCCGGTCGGAGCAGGCCAGACTTTCATTGCCGCCATGCAGCAGGATGCCATCCAGGTGGGCATGACCACCGAACCGACCATCTCGCGCCTACTGAAGACGGGCGAGGCCAAGGTTCTGGTCGATCTGCGTACGCTCAAGGGCACCGAGAAAGCGCTCGGCGGTACCTATCCGGCGGCTTCGCTCTATATGGATGCCGCATGGGTCGATGCCCATAAGGAAGAGGTTCAGAAGCTTGCGAACGCCTTCGTCAAGACGCTGCGCTTCATTCATACCCATTCTGCCGCTGAAATTGCCGACAAGATGCCCAAGGACTTCTACGTCGGCGACAAGGACGGCTACATCAAGGCTCTCGACGCCGGCAAGGAAATGTTCACGGCCGATGGCGTGATGCCGGAAGATGGTCCGAAGACCGTTCTCGCCGTGCTCTCGCAGTTCTCCAAGAACGTGAAGGGCAAGACGATCGACCTGTCGAAGACCTATACGACGGAATTCGTGAAGAACGTCAAGTAAGCAGTCATGCCGCTGCTTCCGGCCGGTTCCGGAGGCGGCAGTTCACCGGGCTTTGCGTGCACGCCCGAAGGCACGCGTCAGGATCAGCAATATGCAACAGGATGAACGCCGCACCCCGGCGATAGAGCTCATCAATGTCAGCCGCCGCTTCGTATCGCCGACCGGTAAGTCGCTGACCGCACTTCGCGATTTCAACATGACCGTCGAGCGCGGCGAATTCGTCGCCGTTGTGGGACCGACGGGCTGCGGCAAGTCGACGACGCTCAATCTCGTCACCGGCCTTGCCAAGCCGAGCGCCGGCGAGGTCCGCCTGATGGGCGGCCCGGTCAACGGCATCGACCCGCGCGTCGGCTTCGCCTTCCAGACGGATGCGCTCTTCCCCTGGAAGAATGTCATCGAAAACGTCATGGCCGGCCCGCTGTTCCGCGGCAAGTCGAAGGCCGAGGCCGAAAAGACCGCCAAGGACTGGCTCGCTCGCGTCGGGCTTTCGAAGTTCCTGCATCACTATCCGCATCAGCTCTCCGGCGGTATGCGCAAGCGCGCTTCGCTGGCGCAGACCTTCATCAACGAGCCGGAAATCCTGCTGATGGACGAGCCGTTCTCGGCGCTCGACGTGCAGACCCGCACGGTCATGCATGAAGAGCTTCTGAAGCTCTGGGCTGAACGTCAGGCTTCCGTCGTCTTCGTGACGCACGATCTCGAAGAAGCAGTCGCCCTTGCCGACAAGGTTTATGTTCTCACAGCCGGTCCGGCCACGGTGAAATCGGTCTATACGATCGACCTGCCGCGCCCACGCGTCGTCTCGGAAATCCGCTACGAGCAGAACTTCATCGATTATTGCAAGACGATCTGGGACGACCTGCGTGAAGAGGTCGAAACCAGCTATCGCCGTGCCGCAGAAGCGGCATAAGGGAGGATTGATCATGGCAAACACAGCTCTCGAAGCAGGCAATGCTCCGATCTTCCGCGCCGGCACCTCGGACGCGGAAATCGAAGCCGCAGCACTGAAGGCGATGACACGCCGCAAATACGTCGTCGTGGCTTGGCAGATCGGCATTCTGCTTGGCATCCTCGGCCTCTGGCAGCTCTCCTCCGATCTGCACTGGATCGATCCGTTCTTCTATTCCAGCCCCTATGGCATTGCGCTGCGCCTCCGCGACTGGATCACCGAGGGCACCGAGAGCGGCCCGCTCTGGTATCATCTCGGCGTGACCATGGAAGAAGCGCTGATCGGCTTCGTCATCGGCTCGGTGACCGGCGTTCTCGTCGGTGTCGCCCTCGGCCGCAACAAGCTGGCTTCCGACATCCTGTCGATCTACATCAAGGCGATCAACTCGATCCCGCGTGTCGTTCTTGCGCCGATCTTCGTGATGATCATGGGTCTCGGTCTGCCGTCCAAGGTGGCGCTCGCCTTCATCATGGTGTTCTTCGTCGTGTTCGCCAATGCCTTCCAGGGCGTTCGCGAAGCCGACCGCAACATGATCGCCAATGCCCGCATTCTCGGCGCTTCGAACTGGCAGGTCACCCGCAACGTCATCCTGCCCTCGGCGATGAGCTGGATTTTTGCAAGCCTGCACATCTCCTTCTCCTTCGCCATCATCGGCGCCATCGTCGGCGAGTTCGTGGGATCGCTGGCCGGTATCGGCTACCTGATCTCGATCGCCAAGGGCACCTATGATGCGGCCGGCCTCTATGCCGCGATCATCCTCGTGATGGTCGTCACGCTCGGCGCCGAATATGTGATGACGCTCATCGAGAACCGCATTACCCGCTGGCGTCCGCAGCAGAGCCTCGACACGCACTAAGCCGCCAATTACTGGCACCTCCCAAGGCCAGGGCCGGGCATCTTGCCCGGCCTTTTTTTGTTGGTCTGCACGGAGGCCCCCTCTCCCCGCAGGCGGGGAGAGGGCTGGGGTGAGGGGCCGCGGGCTATCGACTTGCGGGAGAGTTATGATCGGTTTCGCATGGGAAGAGCTGTAGAGGTGCTTTTACGGCCTTCTGCGAAAAGCCCCTCACCCTAACCCTCTCCCCGCCCGCGGGGAGAAGGACTATCCCGTGATTACCGCCGCCTACACCTTCAAATGGCAGGAAGCCGCACGCTAACGAGCAGCCCGCCGCCGGCCGCGTCGCCAAGCGTGACCGAGCCGCCGGCGCCGTCGACCACTTCGCGGACGATTGCAAGCCCCAGGCCGCTGCCTTCCGGGTCCGTGCCCATGATGCGGTAGAAGCGCTCGAACACCTGGGCGCGCTCGGCTTCGGGAATGCCCGGTCCATTATCCTCGACCCATAGCAGAGCCGTAGCGCCTTCCCGGCTGATGCCGACCGTGACCCGACCGCCCGTCGGCGTGTAGCGCAGCGCATTGTCGATGAGATTGACCAGCATCTCGCGCAGCATGGTGCCATCGCCTTCGATGCGCACCGGCGTTTCGTCTGTCTCGAGCCCAAGATCGATGTTGCGGCGCAAGGCTTCCTCGGCAAGCGTTTCCAGCACCCGTCGGGCCGTTTCAGCGAGATCGATCGTGTCGTTCCGCGGCCGCCGGCTGCCGGGTTCGGCGCGCGAAAGCGTCAGGAGCTGGCTGGCAAGCCGGGTCACATGCCGCGTGCTGGAGCGCAATGCGGCCAGCGCTTCGTCTCGGCTGCGATCATCCGTCTCGCGTGCGGCAACGCTTGCCTGTGTCGAGATAAGGGCGAGCGGCGTGCGCAGCTGATGGGCGGCATTCGAGACGAAGCGGCGTTGCGCCGCCATCTGGTTCTGCACGCGCTCCATGTGATCGTTGAGGGCGTGAACGAGCGGCCGAAGCTCGTTCTGCACCATATGGGGGTCCAGCGGATCCAGGCGCTGGCGACCGCGCTCGCGAACGGCGTCACGCAGCCGCAGCACGGGAGTGAGGCCGCGCTGCAGGCCGATGATCGTCACCAGGCCGGCAAGCAGCACAAGCGCGAGCTGTTTTGTGAAGTCCGACAGCCACAGCCTGCGGCGCATGGCATACTGGCTGTTGTGGGTGACGGCAACGGCGACGGAAATCGTACCGTCCTGATCGAGGCCGACCACAGGATGGCTCAACATCAGCATGCGGACGCCGTCGGTCCGAAACGTCCTGTCTTCGCCGATCATGTCGCGCTTCGGCCGAGGCAGATCCGGGAAACCGGCCACGAGGTTTCCCCATGCAGTTACGACCTTGTAGAAGACGCGGTCGCCATAGCCTGTGTCGAACATTTCCAATGCGGCAGGCGGGATATCGATCTGCACGCTGCCGCTGGCATCGACACGCACGGCCTCCGCGATCACACGCGCCGAAGCGAGCAGGGTGCGGTCGGTGACGAGATTGGCCGTCGCGTCGGCGGTCCGGAAGCTGAGATAGAGGTTGACGCAGATCGCTCCGATCAGTGTCAGCACGACCCAGGCGAACAATTGCGCCCGCAGGCTGCTCGTCACCGCGCTCATGGCTCGCCTCAGACGTCCTTTCGGCGGGGGAGCATCCTCATTGCGCATGGCGGAGGAGGTAACCCAGGCCGCGCAGCGTCGCGATCTGCACGGTGCTGCCTTCGAGCTTCTTGCGGACGCGGTGGACGTAGATTTCGATGGCGCTGGTATCGGCGAGATCGTCGAAGCCGAAGACGCTTTCCGACAGCGTGGTCTTAGTCACCGTCGTTCCGGCCTTCATGACGAGGTGTTCGAGCACGGCATGCTCGCGCGGCGTCAGCGACAATATTTCGCCGGCGAGATAGAATTGCCGCGTCCCGCCATCGAACACCAAGTCACCCACGGCGATCTCGGGAGCGGCGCGATCGTGGCCGCGGCGGACAGCGGCGCGTATGCGGGCCTCGAGCTCGGCAATCTCGAAAGGCTTGGCGAGATAATCGTCGGCGCCGCTGTCGAGGCCGGCAACCCGGCCGTCGAGGCTGGCATTGGCCGTCAGGATGATGACAGGCACCTTGTTGCCGCTCTGGCGCAGGCGCTTCAGCAGCGTCAATCCGTCCATTTTCGGCAGCGACAGATCGAGGATGACGAGGGCATAGGCTGCCACTTTCAGCATGTGCTCCGCGTCCTCGCCGTCATAGGCGATGTCGACGACATATTGTGCCTGACGCAGCGCTTTGCCGAGCCAGGACGCCAGTTCGCGGTTGTCTTCGACGATCAGGAGCCTCATGGAGCAACTATACAGCAAGTGCCGGATATGGCGAGTATTTCCAGCGATTATCGGGGTCGAGAATCATGCCTTGCCGAGCCTCAATCCCATCTTTTTCACCTCGCTGAGATATATGCTGCGCGCGCTGGGCGGGGTCAGATTGTGATCTGCTTCGGGAATGATGGTGAGGCGTATGTCGGGGAACTGCTTCAGGCCGCAGGCGTCTTGACCGAATTGTTCGCGGAGATGATCGAGGCCGATGTCGTGGGCACTGTAGATCAGCGACATGTCGACCCGGCGTTTGGAAAGCGTGCGGAAGCCGTTGACGACGGGCCCTTGAGCACCGGCGAGGAAGGGAAAGAAGCCGAGCAGCCGGCGGCCCGATCGCACTGCGCGCCGGCCCAAGACGGTGGCCAGGTTGCGCAAAGCGCTTTTCGCATCGATCTGGCCGCCAAGCAGCCGCTTCAGCGTTTCCACCTGCAGGAATTTCCGTCCGTAGGTTTCAAGCGATCGCGGCGCGAAGCGCAGGGCTTCGTCGACCGATCGGCTTTCGTCCCAGGAGAAGCTGTAGGGGTTCGCCGTCACGAGGCCCTTGCATCTGATGTCGTGCACGGCTGCCTGGAAAGCCAGATAGCCGCCGCTGCAGCGGCCGACGGTAAAGGCTGGCAGAAGCTTGCGTGCCTCCAGCAGATCGAGAGCCTCGGCGACGTCGCGATATTGTTTGCTGGAATAGAGCACCTGCTCCGGTGCGCCGGG
The DNA here is from genome assembly GCF_900094545.1 of Martinezella miluonensis. Classification (GTDB taxonomy): domain Bacteria; phylum Pseudomonadota; class Alphaproteobacteria; order Rhizobiales; family Rhizobiaceae; genus Rhizobium; species Rhizobium miluonense. Next base: position 38,348 of record NZ_FMAH01000053.1, on the reverse strand, counting down.
AAGCGGCGGGCTGTCGCCGACATTGGCGGTGTCGAAACGCAGTGAGGCAATGCCGTCGCGGGCAAGCGCTCGCGCCATGGTGACCGACATCCGGCCCCAGCCGGCATTCCTGTCATAGGCCGTGGTCAGCAGCAGTGCCGTCGCGCCTGTCCGTTTGCCCTCGGGCTCGCAGAGAATGCCGAAGAGACGCAGGCCTTTGCCGAAACGCAGCGGCGTCTCGCGAAAGCCGTCGCCGGCGAGAGGTGCAGCACTCGCCGTCTCTGAACTGATCGATGCCGCCGGGCGGGATGGGCCGGCGATCGACCTTGTCCACCCCACGATCGTGCGGCCCGTCGCTGTCGGCATGACGGCGATAGTGGGGTTGGATACCAGTTCGTCATAGCCTTCATACGTTGCCTGGACGACATTGGGAGCCAATGTATCGAGATGGCGGGCAAAGTCCGTATCGCCCGGGCGGTTGGGCCTTGTCAGCACAAGGCAGTTCGGTGCGGCAAGCCCGGCGAGGCTCATCAGATTGAGTTTCTTGACGGCGTCGGCAACGGTGTCGGGCATGCGCAGGCTGGCAACGGTGACCCCTTCCGTCTGCCTTTGCGCCTCCGCCAGTCCCATGCTCTCGTCGATCATCTTCGACCAGACGGTCAGCTCGCGCAAATGGGCACGCCCGGAGACGACGGGTGCAAGAAAGGCGATGCCGTCAATGCCGGTAAGGCGTTCCGCCAGCCGGGCGGCGATGGCGCTGCCGAGGCCCTGGTTGATGAGGATCAGGCGATCGCAGCCGGAGAGCGACTTCAGCTCGGCGGCAGCGGCAAGCGCCGTTTCCTCCCAAAGCGTCAAGCCTTCGCCTTCATCGGCAGGATCGAGTGCGTCGCCGGTGCCCGCATAGTCGAAACGCAGGCTGGCTATGCCGAGATCGGCAAGATCTTCCGCCAGTATCCGCCAGAACTTGCGAACGCACATTTCCTCGAAGCCCCAGGGGCTGAGAAACAGGACTGCGGTTCCCATCGATGGCTTGGCAGCGGCCATGAACAGCCCGACCGTGCCGGCGAAGGTTACCGGCGTCGCGGCCGATCTTATATCTTTCGTTTCGCTTTGATCTCCGGCGGCTCCCCAACCAGCCATCGTATTCTCCTCACATTCGGCGTGGCGCCAGTAACGCCAGAGCGTGAACAGCAATCGGATGCGCGCGGGCAGGCAATCGCGCCGCAACTTTCTGCAGGACATCGATGTCCTCGGCCGGCACGGCTTTCAGCAGCCTGAGAGCGATGCCATAGGCGAATGCACCAGCGATGATTGCGCCCACAAGGCCTGCAATACCCGGTAGGGCTTGAACGAAGCTGTAGGCGGCGGCGGCGCAAAGAATGGCTGCCATCGTCACCTTGGCGAGGTTGATGAGCATGTCGCGCGTCGAGCCCTCGAATTCCATGCGCCTTACCATCAGCAGACACATGGCGGTGAAGGTCAGAAAGCGAACCAGGGCGGCGCCTTCGCCACCATAGAAAGGCACTGCAACCAGGCAGCCGACGACCATGATAGCGCTGGCGATGATGCCGATGACCGTACGTTCGCGCACGCGATCGAGCGAATAGAGATATTGCGTGCAAATCTGCATGACGACGTAGGGCGCTGCGGTCAGCGACAGCAACGCCACCATGCCGCCGCTCGGCGCGAAGGGCTTGCCGAAGATCGCCACCACCAGCTCAGGCGCGATGGCGGCAAGGCCGAAGCTCATCGGCAGAGTGATGTAGGCTATGCTGCGCGCTACGCCGGCGAAGACGTGCACCGGCAGCTTGTCGGATGCCCGCGCATGCATCTGCTCGGAATAATAAGGCAGGAGGCTGCCGCTCAGCTGCACCGGCAGCTGCAGCGCCAGATTGGCGAGCGAGAGGCCGACGGCATAGAAGCCGACCGCTTCGACGCCCCAGTAGTGCTGCAGGAACAAGAGTTCGATTCGGTTGAGGAAGATCGAGCTGTTGATGAACTCGATCGAAAGAATGAACGAGGAGCTGACGAGGGAGGCGAGACCGACGCCGCAGCTATTCTTGCGCGCGATGGCGATCTTGAGGGTCGCGAAGAACATCGGCAATTGGCCGATCGCATAGCCGGCAAGCGCGCCGCTGACGCCATAAAAGATTGCGCCAATGAGTACGGTGACCAGCTGCAGCCCCGAGCTCATCAGGGTGATGCGCAGGAACACACCGAGCTGCTGCTCGCCGATCAGATAATTCTTGCTATAGGCGCCGAGCGACTGAAGAACGAAGAAAATGCCGGTGATGGCAACGACGGCGGATGCTTCGCCGGCCCAATGCAGCCGCTCCGTATCCCAATAATACACCGTATAGCCGATGAAGAGGACCAGCGTCGCAAGGATCGTCGGCTGCAGGAGATAGGCGGCAAAACCCAGTCGCTCCTCCGTCGAATAGCCCCGGCCCTTCAATTGCGGCAGCAGGCGCAGCAAGGTAACACCGGCGCCGAGCTCGGCAACAAGCGCTCCCGTCGTCGTCAGCCACAGCGAGAAGGCGATGATGCCATTGGCTTCCGGGCCAAGCAGGCGCGCGGCAATGATCGAACATGCAAAGCCGGTCGCGAGCAGGCTCAGACCCGCTACCGCGTTCAACACCGAATTTGCCATGATGCTCTTCGTCATGAAGATGACCGTCCCTCAATTCGCCGAAACTCAATGTGGATGTCGGCTCTTCGTGGAGATAGCGTCAGCTCTATTTCATATGCCTTAATATTTAGGGTTTAATGCTGCTCGAAGTTCACTTTTTACTTCGGCTAATATTCATCCGCTCTGGTGTTGCGGCCTGATGTTGGCTGTATGGGACTTGTCCGGAGAGCTTCATTGTTCAGCCTCATCGTTTGCACGGTCGATCGCTTCGACCAGCTCGAGCGCCTGTTCCGGTCGCTGACCGAACAGCGTCAACGGAATTTCGAGGTTATTCTCGTCGACCAGAACGCGGACGATCGCTTGCGCACGCTCATCGACCGCTTCTCCTCTCACTTCGTCATCCGGCATATCCGGTCCGCGAAAGGGCTTTCGCGGGCACGCAACAATGGCATGGCGGTCGCCGAAGGCGATTATGTCTGCTTTCCGGACGATGATTGCTGGTACGGACCCGATACGCTCGCCACCGCCGATATGCTGTTCATCAAGCACCCCGAGCTTGCGATCGTTACAGGCCGCACGCTTGATGCCGAGGGCGTGACCTCGGTCAGCCCGACCGGCGAGACGCAGCTTTCATTGACGCGTTGGAACTACCTTAAATGCGGCAATTCGAACGGCATCTTCGTGCGCCGCGCCGCGCTTGCCGAGATCGGCGGCTTCGATGAAAACCTCGGCGTCGGCTCGGAGTCGCCCTTTCAGAGCGGCGAGGAGGCGGATTTTCTGCTGCGCGCGCTTGCCATCGGCAAGCGGGTGAGGTTTTTCCCGAACCTGATCGTTCATCACGATCGCGTCACCACAGACTATGGTCCGCGCCAGGTGGAGCGGGCGCGCAAATATGGGCGCGGCTTCGGTGCGCTCATTCGCAAGCAGGCCTTTCCGCTGCCCTATGTGGCGTATCGACTGCTCCGGCCCATTACAGGCTGGCTCTTGGCGCTGGTCCGCCTCAACCTCGATGCAGCGCGCTACAAGCGCGCCTGGCTCATGGGGATCCTGGAGGGTTATGCGGCCTGGCCGCGCTGGCGCAGGATCTGAGGCGACTTGCCCTTCGGAGCCAGGGTTTCGGCATAGACATCCATGTAGCGCTGCGCCACCTCGTCCCAAGCATAGGCGCGGGCATCACGCAGCAATTCCTGCCGCAGAGTCAGATCATCGGCCTGAAGGCGTTCGAAGGCTGCGGTCAGGCTATCGGCAGCCGTTTCCGGATTGGAGAAATCCGAGAGTATTAGGGCCGGATGGGTTTCCGCCATGGCCTTGTAGGCTTCGTTGGTATTCAGCACCGGCAGCAGACCGGCGCTCATCGCCTCGATCGCCACCAGGCCGAAGCCTTCATATTCGGAGGCCGAGGCAAAGAGTGATGCGCGGGCGATGACGTTGCGGATCGAGCAGTCGTCGATCGACACATGCAGGGAAACGTTCTGTTCGAGGCCGCGCGCGGCGATTTCTTTTTCGAGCATCGGCTGGTCGAGATCCGAGACTGCGCCGATGATATCGAGGTGCCAGTCGGCGTGGCGGGCGGCCAGCACTTTCATGACATCGAGCATGCGGTCGAGCCGCTTGTTGACGGAGAAGCGGCCGATGGTGACGATGCGCCGGCGTGCTTCCAGGGCAGCGCAATTGGCGAATTTGCCGACGTCGGCGCCGTTCTCGATGAGGCGGACGCGGTTTTTGGCGATTTTGGAAAAGAGCTTTGCGTCGGACTGGCTGCAGCAGATCACTGAGTTGTAGCCGAGTGCCGAAAGCCTTGTTGCCGTATTGAACCAGATCTTCTTGATGGTGGCGTATTTCGGCGTGTGGAAGAAGCCGCCATGCGTGGTGGCGACCATGGGGCGCCCATGCATCAGCTTGCCCCAGGCCAGCGCATCGAAGAAGAAATCGACGGCGTGGACATGCACAAGGTCGGCGTCGGAGATGTGGCGGAAGGCCTGCGGCGCCAGCGGATAGCGGCTGGAGCCGGACCAGGGAATGCGCACGATCTCGATGCCGTCGATCGTTTCGCTCGCCGGGAGTTCTCGGCCAGGATCGGAAAACAGGCTGTTGCAGGTGACGACGCGCACGCGATAGCCGTGGGCGATCAGCTGCCGGCAGAGATTGGCAACGACGTCTTCCAGGCCGCCCTTATTGGGCAGAAACTGGCGCACGACATGCACGATCAGCGGCGCGGCCTGCTTGTTTGCCTGAATATCCGCAACTGCCGATGTCATCGATCCACCCTCGACCCCTATGCCGCGCCAAGCATCGGCAATCCGGCGCCGCAGCGCGCCGCTTGTTGATCAGTCGGCAAAGCAGATCATCCGGGCGGTTAAAAAGGGCTTAATCGCTGGTGGAAAGCCAAGCGGTTTCGGGCAAGAGGGTTAATGGCGGGGCGTTGCTCTGGGGAGTGTTGAGCTTCTCAGGTGAGGGTGTTGATTCCGGTCCATTGTGCCTGGCCCCTCACCCTAGCCCTCTCCCCGTTCTGACGGGGAGAGGGGACTGCTCCGGCGTTTGCAGCGCATTCCCACCCTGCACAAAAGGTAATAGGCTCCCTCTCCCCGTCAGAACGGGGAGAGGGCTGGGGTGAGGGGCTGTATTCGAATGTCCTTAGACGGCGATGCCCCGACCCTAAGTCCGGATCGCTCAGAACGCTCGGAAGGTCAGCGTCGTCAGCGAGCGGATGATGCCGGGGATATTGGCGATATGGTCGTTGATGAACTTGCCGATATCCTGCTCTTCGGCGATGTAGACCTTCATCAGCAGGTCGTATTCGCCGCTGGTGGAATAGAGTTCCGACACCAGCTCCGTCTGGTAGATTGCGTCGGCGACCTCATAGGTCTTGCCGGGGGCGCATTGGAGCTGAACGAAAATGGGCTTCATGAGATTGTCCTGATTCTGTCGGCGGCCGTGACGGTGGCCGGCGTTCCTCTATAATGGTCGAAAGCCCCATGGCCATGCAAGTTTTTCTCCAGAGCCGGATGATTTTAGGTCTGTTCGACCTAAAATCTGAATCCGCTCTGAAACCAAAGAAGTGGAGCATGATGTGGTCCGAAAACTGATCACACTTTTCGGCATCATGCTCTGTCCACCGGATGTCGTTCTTCCCGCTTTCGCAATGGCAAGCGTGAGGCTAGATTACCCCCGAATGCCTCTGTCGATTGGACCGATTTCATGCTGAATGATCCCCGTTCCCACGGTCTCTGGGAAAAGACCGCGCCGCAACCGCCGGCGACGAAGCCGCTCACCGGTCAGGTTGCTGCCGATGTCGTCGTGGTCGGCGGCGGCTATACCGGGCTGTCGTCGGCGCTGCACCTTGCCGAAGCAGGCAGCAGCGTCGTGTTGCTGGAGGCCAATGAGATCGGCTTTGGCGGGGCCGGGCGCAATGTCGGCTTGATCAATGCCGGCATGTGGGTGATGCCGGACGATCTGCCGGGCGAGCTTGGCACCGTTCACGGCGAGCGGCTTCTCGAGCTTCTCAGCAATGCGCCGAAGCTGGTGATGGAGCTGATCGACAAGCACAGCATTGCCTGCGAACTCGAGCGCAACGGCACGCTGCACTGCGCCGTCGGGCCGCAGGGCTTGAAGGAGATCGAGGAGCGGGCGCGGCAGTGGAGTAAGCGCGGCGCGCCGGTCACTGTGCTCGATGCGGGGGAGACGGAGCGGCGCGTCGGCAGCTCCGCCTATGCCGGGGCTCTGCTCGACATGCGTGCCGGTACGCTGCAACCGCTTGCCTATGCGCGCGGGCTCGCCCATGCCGTGGTCAAGGCAGGCGTCGCCGTTTACACCGGCAGCCGCGTGATATCAACGGAAAAGAGCGGCACGAAATGGGTGGTATCGACCGATAGCGGCAAGGTCAGCGCCAATTGGATCGTCGTTGCGACGGACGCATACAGCACCGGCCCCTGGGAGCAGGTGCGAAATGAGCAGGTGCATCTGCCCTATTTCAACTTTGCCACCGTGCCGCTTGGCGACAACCTCAGCAAATCCGTGCTGCCCGGCCGCGAGGGCGCCTGGGATACCAAGGAAGTCCTGTCATCCTTCCGTATGGATCAAGCCGGCCGGCTCGTTTTCGGCAGCGTCGGGGCGTTGCGCAACACTGGCCTTGCCGTGCACAAGAGCTGGGCCCGGCGGTCGCTCAGGAAGCTCTTCCCGCAGCTCGGCGACATTCCCTTCGAATGCGAATGGTACGGCAAGATCGGCATGACCGACAATGCGCTGCCGCGCTTCCACAAGTTCGCACCCAATGTCGTCGGTTTTTCCGGCTATAATGGTCGCGGCATCGCGCCCGGAACCGTGTTCGGCAAGGTGCTTGCCGGCCATATCCTCGGACACATCCCCGAAGCCGATCTGCCGCTGCCGCTGACCGATATCATCGAGCCAAGCTTCAGGACGGTGAAGGAAATGTGGTATGAGGCCGGCGCTCAGGCCGCACATTTCGTCGGCGCAAGGGTCTAAAAGAATAATCAAAGCACCGTTACAGGAAGAGGAAACGAGATGACCGCGACACTCGATCTTGCCGCTGAAACCAGGGCGATATTGACGGAACTCGGCGTTTCAGCCGATCGCTATACGGGCGGAACGCTCGCTGTTACCTCACCCGTGACCGGCGCTGAGATCGGCTGGCTCAGGGAGCATTCGACCGCCGAGGCGAAGGCCGCGATCGGGAGGGCGCACGAAGCGTTTCTTTCCTGGCGCAACGTGCCGGCGCCGAAGCGGGGGGAGCTGATCCGCCTGCTCGGCGAGGAGCTGCGCGCCGGCAAGGCGGCGCTTGGCCGTCTCGTCTCGATCGAAGTCGGCAAGATCACCTCCGAAGGCCTCGGCGAAGTGCAGGAGATGATCGACATCTGCGATTTCGCAGTCGGTCTCTCGCGCCAGCTCTATGGCCTGACTATCGCTACCGAGCGCTCGGAGCACCGGATGATGGAAAGCTGGCATCCGCTGGGTGCGATCGGCATCATCTCGGCCTTCAATTTCCCCGTTGCCGTCTGGTCGTGGAACGCAGCGCTTGCCATGGTCTGCGGCAATTCCACCATCTGGAAGCCGTCGGAAAAGACGCCGCTGACGGCGCTTGCCGTGCAGGCCTTGTTTGAAAAGGCGCTGAAGCGTTATGTCGCAGAAGGTGGCGAAGCCCCGGCCAATCTTTCGACATTGCTGATCGGCGGCCGCGATCTTGGTGAGCTGCTGGTCGATCATCCGCAGGTGCCGCTGGTTTCGGCGACCGGATCGACGGCCATGGGTCGTGCCGTCGGCCCGCGCCTGGCCGGCCGTTTCGCCCGCGCCATTCTCGAGCTTGGCGGCAACAATGCGGCCATCGTCTGCCCGACGGCCGATCTCGACCTTACGTTGCGCGGCGTTGCGTTTTCCGCGATGGGCACTGCCGGCCAGCGCTGCACGACGCTGCGCCGCCTCTTCGTCCACGAAAGCGTCTACGACCAACTCGTTCCGCGCCTGCAGAAGGCCTATGGTTCGGTGACGATCGGTAATCCTCTCGAAGCGGGAACCCTTGTCGGTCCCCTGATCGACAAGCAGGCCTTTGACCGCATGCAATCGGCTCTTGCGGCAGCGAAGGCGGCCGGCGGCAAGGTCACCGGCGGCGAGCGCGTCGAAAACGGCACCGCCGATGCCTTCTATGTTCGCCCGGCTCTCGTCGAAATGCCCGAGCAGACCGGCCCTGTCGAGCAGGAAACCTTCGCGCCGATCCTCTATGTGATGAAATACGGCGATTTCGACAGTGCGCTGGCGCTGCACAATGCCGTGCCTCAGGGCCTGTCGTCTTCGATCTTCACCAACGACATGCGCGAGGCCGAGATGTTCGTGTCTGCACGCGGTTCGGATTGCGGCATCGCCAACGTCAATCTCGGTCCCTCCGGTGCCGAGATCGGCGGGGCTTTCGGCGGCGAGAAGGAAACGGGCGGCGGCCGCGAATCCGGTTCGGATGCCTGGAAGGCGTATATGCGCCGGGCGACCAACACCATCAATTACGGCCGCACCCTGCCCTTGGCGCAAGGCGTCAAGTTCGACGTGGAATAGCCGGTATTTGCTGCATTGCGATGAGGAAGTTGAAAGCGTAGAAAGCCTTTACCCTCCTCATTTTTAAGGTCTCTAGCCTCATGCACCTGTCGCTCGCCGAAGCTGAAACGCTGGTCGAGGAGGCGCTGCAGCGAAGCAAGGTCAGCGCTGAGAATGCCCGCTCGGTGGCGGTGGCTCTTGTGGCGGCAGAGGCCGCCGGGCAGGGTGGCCACGGCTTGCGCCGCGTTCCCGCCTATGCCGGACAGGCCAAGGTCGGCAAGACCGATGGTTTCGCCAAGCCGCAGACGAGCCGGCCCTTTCCGGCCGTGCTGCGCATCGATGCCGGCAATGGTTACGCCTATCCTGCGCTCGATCTTGCTGTTGCGGAGCTTCCCGCTATTGCCCGCGAGCAAGGGATTGCGCTTGCCGCCATCAGCCGCTCGCACCATGCGGGCGTCATGGGGCTGACGGTGGAGCGCTTTGCGGATCAGGGATTGGTGGCGCTGATGGTCGCCAACGCGCCGGCGGCGATGGCGCCCTGGGGCGGCAAGACGCCGGTCTTTGGCACCAATCCGATTGCCTTTGCCGCGCCGCTTCCCAATGACGATCCGATCGTGATCGATCTGGCGCTTTCCAAAGTGGCGCGCGGCAAGGTGATGGCGGCGCGGCAGCAAGGGGCTCCCATCCCGGCCGATTGGGCCTTCGATCGCGAGGGGAAGCCGACCACCAGCGCCGAGGAAGCGCTTGAGGGCACGATGGTCCCCGCCGGCGATTCGAAGGGTGCGGCGCTGGCGCTGATGGTGGAAATTCTGGCGGCCGGCCTCACCGGCGCCAACTATGCCTTCGAGGCTTCGTCGCTCTTCGACGATAGGGGCCTACCGCCGGCGCTCGGCCATACGATCATCGCCATCAATCCGGCTGCGATGAGTGCTGTCGATACGGCGCGGCGGCTTACCCTGCTCGCGAGCGAGATTACTCGGGATCCGAACGTTCGCCTGCCCGGCCGGCGCGGGCAGACTTCGCGGCGTCTTGCTCTGACGGAAGGCATCGCAGTCGAAGACGAGGTGCTCGAGGCGATCAAGGGGCTTTGAGGCGTTGAAGGTGATGGTCGGGTGAGCGTGTTTTTGCCGCTCTTTCACACGCGGCCCCTCGCCCCGCTTGCGGGGAGAGGGTTAGGGTGAGGGGCCAGGCACGAACACCCAGAATTGACCGGCAATCTACAAATCACGCGATTGCCGGTTTTTCGTCCAGCCACCCGCCGGTAAAGCCGGCGCGCTCCAGGCCGCTGCGAAGGATCGGTGACTGACGCATCAGGTTCCAGATCATGCCGGTGCGGGCATTTTCGATCATCATGACCAGCAGGCCCTGATCGAGGGCGACCGAACGGTCATCCACCCAGCCTTCGGGGCCTGAACCCTTGACGCTCGGATTGAAGCCGCCAGGGAAACGGCCATCGAGCAGCAGGTTGGGATAGTTGGAAAGCAGTGCCTTCGTGCCGTCGAGCGCGGCTTGGCGGTCGAAGGGCAGGCAGGAGAGCGGCCCCCAGGGCGCGATCGTGCCGTCATCGGGTCCGAGCGGTGCGCCGCGGGCAGCATAGCCCAAGACTTTCGGGCTGTATCGCTGGCTATGCTTGGTTCCCGTCGGGTTCGGGCCGTCGCAGGCGGAGAGACCCCAGACATCCTTCCCGTAACCGACGAAATGATTGGGATTGCGTTCCGTATAGTCGCGCTGGACGGCGATCGCCGTCTGCGTATTGCTGAAATAGTCGATATCCTTATCGGCTACATGCTTGTCGCGGATGCCGCGGAAATCGATCCAGGCATGCGAGAAGAGGTGGATGAACAGCGGCCCGGCATAGAGAAAGGGCGCATCCTTGAACATCATCCAGGTGTATGTCGAGGCAAAGGCGTCGTAGCTTGCCGGCGGGATCGCATGCGTGGGAGATCCGAGCGCCAGAACATAGAGGAAGACCGCCTCGTCATAGCCCTGGTAACGCCAGCGTAGGAAACCGCTGGCCGGCTTCCAGCCCATGCTGATCGTCGGCCCCTTGTTCAGGGCCCAATGCCAATCGCAGCGTTCGTAGAGGAGTTTCGCCTGCTTGCGGATATCGCGCTCGGTCTGGCTGGAGCCGTTGAAATAGGCGGCAGCCGTCAGCACGCCCATCAGCAGCAGACCGGTATCGATGGTCGAAAGCTCGCTGTTCCAGGCGCGGTTGCCGCTCTCCATGTAGAGGAAGTGATAGTAGAAGCCGCGATGGCCGGTGGCGCCGCGCTCCTCGCCCTGCTGGCTATCGGCGAAGAAATCGAGCGCGGTCAGGACGCGTTTGGCCGCATCGGCGCGGCTGATCCATCCGCGTTCGACGGCGACCGGATAGCTCGATAGCGCGAAGCCAACTGCGGCAATGCTGCAATGGCTCGTCTTGATGGAAGTATCCGCCACCAGTCCGTTTTCCGGATTGGTGTGGAGCATGAAATATTCGAACGCGGACCGCTGCAAGCGATCGATCAGCGCGTCGTCGGTCTCGTTTACCTGCTGCAGCATCGTCTATCCGTCTCCTCCGCCCCTGCTTCCTGCTGAACACAGGAGCTTGGATAGTTGCAAATCAAACATGGTTAATATTGCCATATATTTATGGAGGATTGTTTAAGATCAGGGCCTTATGCACCGTTCACAGCCAATTCCCATTGTCGGCAATGTAGTCTCCAGCGGTCTTTTGCCTCCTTCAGGGAAGGCGAATCATCGATCCCGGATCGGTTTGCCCATGTGAGATGCGCTGATTCGCGCTGGTCGGGCAGCGCTATGCGAGCGCGGATTCCAGCCTCTCTTTCAGTCTCGTCAGGGTCCTGCCGAAAATCGTGTCGTCTCCAAGTGCCCTGGCAAGCGTCAACGCACCCTGGATGCCGACAACGGCTTCCTCGGCGAGCGTTTTTGCTTCCGCGCCGGGCAGGCCGGCTTTGACCAAGGCGCCGGCGAGCGCCTCGATCCAGCGATAGAAATAACCCTGGATGGCGGCAGAAAAACGATCACGCGTTTCGTCCAGCGCAAAGGCGCCGATCAGGCAGATGCGGCGGCCGGAACGGAAATAGCTGTCGGTCGTCTCCCACATGCGGGCAATGGCGGCACGGGGTTCACCCTCTTCGAGCGGCCTGAACATCTCCATCACGAACCAGGTGTCGATATTGGCCATGATCTCCGCCGCCATCTCCTCCTTGCCGCCGGGAAAGAAGTGATAGAGGCTGCCCTTGGACAGTTTCGTGCGGGCAGTGATATGGCTCATCGATGCTCCCTCGTAGCCGAGTTCGCGAAAGACTTCGGCAACAAGGGCGATGGCATCGGGTTTTTCGAAGACGGTGCGCGCCATCTCAGAGGCCGAGTTCCGACAGGCCGGGGTGATCGTCAGGCCGTCGGCCGAGCGGCCAGTGGAATTTCCGGTCTTCTTGCTTGATCGGCATGTCGTTGATGGAGGCGAAACGGCGCTGCATCAGGCCGTCGGCGTCGAATTCCCAGTTTTCGTTGCCGTAGGAGCGGAACCAATGGCCGCTATCGTCGCGCCATTCATAGGCAAAGCGCACGGCGATGCGATTGCCGTCAAATGCCCAAAGCTCTTTGATCAGCCGATAGTCGAGTTCCCTTGCCCATTTGCGGGTCAGGAACTCGACGATTTCCTTGCGACCGCGCGGGAATTCGGCGCGATTCCGCCATTGGCTGTCTTCTGTATAGACCTTGGAAACGCGCTCCGGATCGCGGCTGTTCCAGCCATCTTCGGCCATGCGGACTTTGGCGATCGCAGTTTCGCGGGTGAATGGCGGGACAAGAGGGCTCGGCATGATGTACTCCTTATAGACTGATTGGTATCTTATAGACCGATCAGTTTAGAAGGTCAAGCGGCAAGGTTTTTAACGGCTCGATGCCTCAACGCGCGAACTTCCTGGCGCCGGCGACGCAGCCGACGACGGCGATTGTTACGACGAGCATGGACCAGCTGACGCTTTCCTTGAGCAGTGCAGCCGCAAGCGCAAAGCCGAAGAAGGGCTGCAGGAATTGCAATTGGCCGACGGCTGCGATGCCGCCTTGCGCGAGCCCGCGATACCAGAAGACGAAGCCGATCAGCATGCTGAAAAGCGAAACATAGGTGAGGCCGATCCAGGCCGGCCCGCCGATGCCGTCGATCGTGTGCGGCATGGTGACGACGCAGAGCGCAATGGTGACAGGCAGGGACAGAACCAGCGCCCAGCAAATGACCTGCCATCCACCGAGACGGCGCGACAGCACGGCTCCTTCAGCATAGCCAAGCCCGCAGATGAGAACGGCTGCCAGCATCAGCAGATCGCCGACCGGCGAGGCCGATACGCCCTGCGCTAGCGCGTAGCCGCTGACGAGCGCGCTGCCGATGGCGGAGAATATCCAGAAGGCGGGGTGAGGCCGTTCGCCGCCGCGCAATACGCCAAAGATCGCAGTCGCAAGCGGCAGCAAGCCGATGAAGACGATCGAATGGGCCGAGGTGACGTGTTTCAGCGCCAGCGCCGTCAGCAACGGAAAACCGATGACGCAGCCGAGCGCGACGATCGCCAATGAAACGATATCACCGCGGGCTGGGCGCTTTTCGCGAAAGGCGAGCAGCAGGCTGAGGCCCAGTAGGCCGGCGATCACGGCGCGGGCGACGGTCAGGAACAGCGGATCGAAATCCATGACGGCCACCCGCGTTGCCGGCAGCGATCCGCTAAAAATCACCACCCCGGTCAGTCCGTAGATCCATCCTGCCGTCGTCTTGTCCATTGCGCATGCTCCTTCTGGCTTTCGCGGTATCGGAGAGTTTGTCTGGCCAAGCCAGAGACAGTGCAGTACAATTTCTGCAAACTGTTATGGTGAGAGGTACAGTACGGATGGATGATCTGTCGGTGACGAGTGCCGTCGGCGGCACGCGTATCGAAGGGGTGATGGCGGCAATCTCCGATCGCATCGCCACCCGCAGCCTGATGCCGGGCGCGCGGCTGCCGTCCGTGCGCAGCTTTGCCAGGACGATGCAGGTATCTGTCTCCACTGTGGTCGAGGCCTATGAGCGGCTTGCCGCCGAGGGCGTGATCCGCTCCCGGCCCGGCTCGGGATTTTACGTGTGCGGTCCGTTGCCGCCACTGTCGCTGTCCGAGGCCGGAGCGAAATCGGATCGCAATGTCGATCCGCTGTGGATTTCCAGGCAATCGCTCGAGGTGGGTGATGATGTATTGAAGCCCGGCTGCGGCTGGCTTCCGCCGTCCTGGTTCCCGCAGGCGGCACTGCGTCGGGCGATGCGGACGCTGGCGCGGGGGGATATGGGGGCACTGGCCAATTACGGAACGCCGCTCGGCTTGCCGCCGCTACGGCAGCTGCTCGCCAGGCGTTTGGGCGACCATGGCATCACCGTGCCGCCAGACCAGATATTGTTGACGGAGTCCGGCACGCAGGCGATCGATCTGCTCTGCCGCTTCCTGCTCGAACCCGGCGATACCGTGCTGGTGGACGACCCGTGCTATTTCAATTTCCATGCGCTGCTGCGTGCGCACCGGGCCAATGTCGTCACCGTGCCGTTTACGCCGACCGGGCCGGATGTCGAGCTGTTCCGCCAGGCCCTGGAACAGCATCGGCCGCGCCTCTACATCACCAATTCTGCCATCCACAACCCGACGGGCGCAGCGCTTTCGCCGGTGACGGCGCACCGTCTGCTGAAGTTAGCCGACGCTTCCGGTCTGATCATCATCGAAGACGATATTTTCGCCGATTTCGAGGATGTCCCGGCGCCGCGGCTTGCCGCCTATGACGGGCTTGATCGGGTGATCCATATCGGCAGCTTTTCGAAGACGCTTTCGGCCTCGGTGCGCTGCGGTTTCATTGCGGCGAGGCGGGACTGGATCGACGGGCTCGTCGACCTGAAGGTTGCCAGCAGCTTCAGTTGCGGGCAATTGTCGGCGGAACTCGTCTATCTCTCATTGAAGGACGGCAGCTATCGCAAGCATGTCGAGGCGCTGCGCGCTCGGCTTGCCAAGACCATGAGCGAGGTGGCAACACGGCTGGAAGCCATCGGCATCATTCCTTGGCTCAAGCCGCAAGCCGGCATGTTTCTCTGGTGCCGGCTGCCCGAGGGTGTAAATGCCGCCGATGTCGCCCGCGCCTGCCTTGCCGAAGGCATCATCCTTGCGCCGGGCAACGTCTTCAGCGTGGCTGAAAATGCCGGCAGTTTCATGCGCTTCAATGTTGCGCAATCCACCGACACCCGGATCTTCGGCGTGTTGGAGGCGTCCATGCGACGGCTGCGCTAGCCGTCTTGGGCTGCGGAACGCGGGTCTCGGCCCGCTATGTTTCGCGATCCTGGAGACGGCGCCCTTGCCATGCGGAATTGATCCGTCATAGCTTTGCCACAAGGCCGCTCCAATTGCGGCCGCCTCGACTATAGAATTTTCGACTGAATGGGGTCGATCGTGCGCGTTTTGCTTGTTGAAGACGACAATATCCTCGGATCGTCACTAAAAAAGGCCCTGGAGAAGCATGCCTATGGCGTCGACTGGATGCGCGACGGCGAATCCGGCCTTGAAGCTGCCCAGCATTCGCATTTCGCGGCCGTCATCCTCGATATCAATCTGCCGCGGCTCAGCGGCATGGAGGTCTTGCGACGCGTCCGCCAGCGTGGCAATTCTGTACCGATCCTGTTGCTGACGGCGCTTGATTCCGTGCGCCAGAAGGTCGAGGGTCTCGATGAGGGCGCCGACGATTATTTGGTCAAGCCGTTCGATCTCGACGAATTGCTGGCACGTCTGCGTGCGCTCATCCGCCGGCGGGATGGCCGCACCGAAAGCGTCATTCGTTGCGGCGAGGTGGAGGTCGATCCCTCCGCCATGGTCGCGCGCAAGGGCAGCGCGCAGGTGCATACGACGGCCAAGGAGTTCCATCTTCTGAAGCTCCTGATGGAGCGCAGCGGCCGCTACGTCACGAAGAACGATATCGAATACGCGCTCTATGACGCCGAAAATACCGTCGAGAGCAACACAATCGAAGTGACCATCTACAATCTCAGAAAGAAGCTCGGCACTGATTTCATCAAATCGATCCGCGGCGTCGGGTATATGATCGAGCGATGAACAATTCCACGCTCACCCGTAAGCTGTTTCTCCGCATTGCGCCGGTCGTGGTGGTGACGATCGTCGTGATCGGCGCCTTCGCCTTCAACAGTGCGACGCGCGAGATCAACAATATCTACGATGCCCAGCTGATCGACGACGCCAATGTCATCTGGAGCCTGCTGCGCCGCCCCCTGGAAAAGACGCCCGGGCATGCCGCAAAGCAGATCGACGACATCGACTTCAACATGGACAATCAGCTGGCCTTCAATGAAGACGCCGACGATTATGCCGATGCGCATATGTTTCGCGCCTGGGTCGACGGCAGTATCCGCTTCTACAGCAGCACGGCCTTCCTTTCCGATGTACCGCAGCAGAAGGTGGGGTTCACGACCCTGACCTATGGTGGGGAGGATTGGCGCATCTATTCGCTGCCGATCCCGAACTCGACCATCGTGATAGAGCTTGGGGAAAAGATCGAGCTTCGCGAAACGCTCGTTTCCAACATTCTGCTCAATCTGTTCTTTCCGCTGCTGATACTCGTGCCGGTCATCGGCTTTCTGATCTGGCTCGGCATCAATAGCGGCCTGCGCACGATTCATGGGTTGGTGCGGCAGATCCGCACCCGCTCGCCCGACGATCTCTCGGCCATTCCCGTCGAAAGCTTGCCGCGTGACCTCCTGCCGCTCGGCCGTTCGATCAATCAGCTGCTGGAGAAGCTTGCGCGGTCGCTAACGCTGGAGCGGCGTTTTTCGGATCTGGCCGCGCATCAGCTGCGCACGCCGCAGGCCAGCGTGAAACTGCTGCTGCAGCTGCTCGGAAACAGCGACAATGAGCATGAACGGCAGGCGATCATCGCCGACCTCGTCGCCAGCAACAACCAAGCCACCCATCTGATTGAGCAGCTGCTGCAGCTGGCAAGGGTGAGCCATCACCCGCTCAATCCAACGCCGGTGACGCTTTTCCATCTGGTGGCGTCGGTGCTTGCCGAATTCGGAAACATCATCACCAATCGTGAACTCGATATCGTACTGGAAGGCGACCAGACAGTTCAGGTGCAGACGGATGAATCGCTGATGCGCATGATGATCAACAATCTTCTGGACAACGCCATCAAATATACGCCCGTCGGCGGGGAGATCAGGGTTTCGATTTCGTCCGAAGAGGGTGTCGGCCAGATTTCGATCAGTGACAGCGGGCCGGGGATACCCCCGCACGAGCGGGAAGCGGTGTTC
The DNA here is from genome assembly GCF_900094545.1 of Martinezella miluonensis. GTDB lineage: Bacteria > Pseudomonadota > Alphaproteobacteria > Rhizobiales > Rhizobiaceae > Rhizobium > Rhizobium miluonense. Next base: position 21,381 of record NZ_FMAH01000053.1, on the reverse strand, counting down.
CAGCGGTTCTACAGACTCAACACGCTTCATACCGAAGGCGCCGGACTCGGCCTTGCCATTGTCGCCGATACAGCTGACCGTCTGTCCGCTACGGTGAAACTCTCGACGCCACGGTGGAGCAAGGGTCTTCAAGTAGACCTGAGATTGCTGGCGAGCTGAAAATCAACTTCACAGCGTTTTTCATTTTCGCTTCATTTTCCCCTCATGCACGGCTCATCCGAGGTTGTTAGAGGCAGCTGGGGATCAGGCGAAAGGGCATGTTATGCAGGTGTTTTGCGATTTTGATGGAACGATCTCCATCGAAGACGCGACGGATATGGTGTTGACTCGTTTCGCCGGTTCCGAGTGGGAAGATATTGAGCAGCTCTGGAAGCAGGGGCTGATCGGCTCCGGCGAATGTATGCGTCGGCAGATCGCTCTTATCGAGGCAAGCAGAGCGGAGCTCGACCAGTTTCTCGACACCGTGTCGATCGATCCGGGTTTCGAGGGCTTCCTGTCTTATTGCCGCAGCGGTGAATTGCCCGTAACCGTCGTCAGCGACGGTGTGGATTATTTCATCCGCCGCATTCTGGCGCGTCATGGTATAAACAGCCTGCCGATCGTGGCCAACGTGCTCACCTGCAGCGTTTCCCAGGGCCGCGAGTCCTATTCGCTGTTTCCGCCGTTCCAGGCAACCGGCTGTGTCTCCGGTGCCGGCGTGTGCAAGTGCCGTGTTGTCGATAGCAATGACCTGCAGGTCTATATCGGTGACGGGCGAAGTGATTTCTGCGTTTCCGACAAGGTCGATCTCGTTTTCGCGAAGGCCAAACTTGTCGATTACTGCGAGGAACACGGCATTCCTTATGTCGGTTTCGAAGACTTTTCTGATCTGCTTCCAAAGATGGAAGCCGTTCTCCCGAGCGTCGAGCGACGCTCCCGTGCGCTGCCGCATTTCAAGACAGCGTGAACTAGACCGAGAGGCATAGAATGAAAACGAATGTAGCCGAAGCCTTCAGTGGCCGGACTGAGACGTCCGTCCGCTCCGAAGAAGAATTGCGCGCTCTTGAAGAAGCCTATTGCTCCCATGGCGATACGGTTCACTATACCGACAAGCCGAAATTCTTCGAAGGATGCGAAGGCTCCTTTGTCTATGATCGCACGGGAACGCCGTTCCTCGATCTGCAGATGTGGTATTCCGCCGTCAATTTCGGCTATCGCAACGAGCGTCTGAACGCTGCCGCTCATCGCCAGCTCGACGTGTTGCCGCAGGTCGCCTCGCAATATCTGCACCGAGAGAAGGTCGAGCTTGCAGCGATGATCGCCCGGGATGCCGAGAGCAAATTCGGCTACAAGGGTCGCGTTCACTTCAACGTCGGCGGCTCGCAGGCTGTCGAGGATTCGCTGAAGCTGGTGCGTAACTACACCGGCGGCAAGAGCCTGATGTTCGCCTTCGAAGGCGGCTATCATGGCCGTACGCTCGGCGCTTCGGCGATCACCTCGAGCTATCGCTATCGCCGCCGCTACGGTCACTTCGGCGACCGCGCGCAGTTCGTCGAGTTCCCCTATTACTTCCGTGGCCCGAAGGGCATGTCGAAGGAAGAATACGGTCATTATTGCGTCCAGAAGTTCGCGCGCCTGTTCGAGAGCGAATATAACGGCGTCTGGGATCCGAAGGCCGGTAAGTCCGAATATGCTGCCTTCTACATCGAGCCGATCCAAGGCACCGGCGGCTACGTTATTCCGCCGATGAACTTCTTCGTTGAACTGAAGAAGGTGCTGGACGATCACGGCATTCTGCTCGTCGTCGACGAAATCCAGATGGGCGTCTACCGTACCGGCAAGCTCTGGTCGATCGAGCATTTCGGCGTTTCGCCGGATGCGCTGGTCTTCGGCAAGGCGATCACCAACGGCCTGAACCCGCTTTCCGGCGTCTGGGCTCGTGAGGAGCTGATCAACCCGACCATCTTCCCGCCCGGCTCCACGCATTCGACCTTCGCCAGCAACCCGATGGGCACTGCCGTTGCGCTCGAAACGATGAAGATGCTGGAAGAGGAAGATTTCGGCGCTGCGATCATGGAGAAAGGCGCGCATTTCCTCGACGGGCTGAAGCAGCTGCAGAAGCGCCATGCCATCGTCGGCGAAGTCGATGGTCTCGGCCTCGCGCTGCGCATGGAAATCTGCAAGGAAGACAGCTACACGCCGTGCAAGGCGACGATGGACTGGATGTGCGACGAAGGCATGAAGGGCGACCTTCAGGTTGGTTCCAAGACCTACGGCCTCGTGCTCGACGTCGGCGGCTACCACAAGAACGTCATCACCTTCGCGCCGAACCTGCTCATCACCCGCGAAGAGATCGACCTTGCGCTCGCACTGCTCGATCAGCTTCTGACGCGCGCTGCCCGGAGATAAGACGGTGCAACTCCTGCTTCTTCATCTCGATGACGCATTGGAGTTGCAGCCGGACTTCGTGCGCGCCTGCGAATTTGCGGGCGCGCACCAGTATTTCGACAAGGACGCGGGGCGGGAGGTCCGGCTTTGGGGCAAACAGAGCGCCCTTGCCGATCTCGGCCGCGAAATCGTCAAGAATACGCCTGCAACCGGCAAGGACTCGCAACTCTGCTTCATGGGGTCCGGCGACTTTCATCATATTACAGCGCTGCTTCTCGACGGTGCGCTGGAGCGGCAACCCGGTCCCGCGACTCTCATCCATTTCGACAACCATCCGGACTGGGTCAACTTCGACGGCGGCATGCATTGCGGCTCCTGGGTCAACAGCGCGCTTGCCAACTCCAATATCCAGAAGGTCATCACGATCGGTGTCTGCAGCCATGATCTTCGCAGTCCCGAGCGCAAGGGTGCGAACCTGCACTGGCTCGGCGAAGGCAAGCTGGAGCTTTACCCCTACGAGCACCCGCCGAGCCGCGTTCTTGCCGATTACGGCAATGGCGCCAGCTATCGGCAGGAAAGGGGAGCCTTGCACTGGAAGTCGATCTCGGAGATCGGCGAAGAGAACTTCATCGACCGGATGCTCAGCCGCATTCGCACCGAAGCCGTGTATGTGACGATCGACAAGGACGTGCTGGCCGCAGACGACGCCGTGACGAATTGGGATCAGGGCCGCATGCGGCTGCCCTATCTTTTGGCTCTGATCAGCGAAATCGGCAGCCGTCACCGCATCATAGGCGCTGATGTCATAGGCGATTATTCTGTTCCGAGTTATGCTGGCGGCCTGCGGACCCAATTCATGAAGCGAGCTGAGATTTTCATCGATCAGCCTCGTGTCCGGCAGGGGCCTGAAAAGACCAGAAACATCAACAGTGCGGCCAATCACGCGCTGCTGGAGGTTCTGGCGGAGTATATGGAATGACCGGCAGCCTGACCCTTCCCATGCTTGGGCTCATACTCTTCTGCGTGCTGGCGGAAACGGCTCGCGAAGTTTGCTTCAAGCAATCTGCGAGCGCGCATACGCTGGTTGCCGCGATGGGTAAGCCCGTGACCTGGCTGGGTATCATCTTCTGGGCTGTTGAGCTATTTGGCTGGACTGCCGTTCTGGAGAGTGTTCCTCTCACCATCGCCTTTCCCCTCATGGCACTGAGCTACGTCGTCATCGTGTTCGCTGGTGCCGTCATTTTTAAAGAACATATCAACTTGCGTCACGCGACGGGCGTGTTTTTCGTCACCGCCGGCGTGGCTTGCGTGGGAGTTACCGGATTATGAAAATATTTGCGCACACCAGATGGGATGTGGCGCCGGTCCTGGCTGCCGTCGCGCATCTCGCTTTCGACGTCTATCTGATCGTCGGCTTCGAAAGCCGCCCCCTGTGGCTTTCGGTCGTCCTCGGCTGCCTATATGCCGTATCGATCTCCTGGAACATCAACAGCATTTCGCACAATTTCATTCACACGCCCTATTTCAAGCCGCGGTGGATGAATTATGGCTTCAGCCTGCTGGAATCCGTCGCGATCGGCTTTTCGCAGACCTATTATCACTGGGTGCATATGCGCCATCACTCCGGCAACAGCGACCGGCCGGACGAAAAGGGCGATACCGTCGATCTTTTGTCGATCTATCGCCACGGTCACGACGGCAAGCCGGAAAACGTTTGGTCTTATACGTTCCTGAGCTTCTTCCGCGACAGTCTCGGCGATATCCACAAGGCCATCGCGCGCAACCGTCCCTTCGATGCGGCCTGGGGCCGGTTCGAACTCTTCTTCTTCCTGGGCCTTGCAGCTGCAGCGCTTCTTTATGATTGGAAGGCCGTGCTGTTCTTCGTGCCCTTCTATTATCTCGGCAATTGCCTGTCGTCGCTCAACGGCTATTACGAGCATCTGAACGGCGATCCGGACGAGCCGATCGCCTGGGGCGTTTCCAGCCACAAGTCGTTCTACAACTGGCTCTGGTTCGGCAACGGCTATCACGCCGAGCATCACTATCGCCCGCGCACGCACTGGACGAAGCTGCCTGCTCTTCACGATCAGATCAAGGAAGAGCAGGAAAAAGCCGGAACGCATGTCATCAGCACCTGCCACGCGCTTGGCTTCATGGCCAAGGAGAATAGGCAGTCGGAGCTCTCTCATGAAAGCTGATGCATTGAGCTTCTTCATGGAGGGCTCAAATGGAAAAGGCATACTTCTCGTGCATGGGTTGACGGGTGCACCGGCTGAAATGAAGCTGGTTGCCCGTCATCTCAATCGCAGGGGCTATAGCATTTATGCGCCGCTGCTGGCTGGTCATGGCGTTGACGTAAAGACGTTGCGCCGCACCCGCTGGCAGGATTGGCTCGAAAGTGTCGTTGAGGCATCGGCTCTGCTGGCGACAAGGACCCAAGATGTCTTCGCTGCCGGCATCTGCGTTGGCGGCAAGCTGGCGATGCTGGCCGCCGAGCAGCAGCCTGGCACCATCGGCGCTGCGGCCATCTATTCGCCTTGCTTCAAATATGACGGCTGGGACGTTCCCTTCTATTATCCGCTGCTTTCTTCCCAGATCGGCTGGCTGTCGCGCGTTCCGTTCCTCGATCGCCTGAATTTCAGCGAGACGAACTCGCTCGGGATCAAGGACGAGCGGATGCGTCGCCTGATCGAGGGCATGGCAAGCGAGGGCGTTCTGGAAAAATTCCCAGGCAAGGGCCTGGTCGAGATGCATCGGCTTGGCAAGGCTTTAAAGGGCGTTCTGCCGAAGATGCAGACGCCGACGCTGATCCTGCATGCCGAGGACGACGATCTCGCCAGCCCGAAACACGCACGCTACATTTCAGAGCATATCGGCAGTCCTCATGAGCTGAAATGGATCAAGGACAGTTATCATATGATCCATGTCGACCGGCAGCACCGTCAGGTGGCCGATTTTACCGCGGATTTCTTCGAGGCGCGTCATGTCGCAGCCGCTGCTTAAACTCGTGCCCAAACCAGCTGGCAATCCGATGACGGAAGTTCATCCCAGCATCCGTGCGATCGGCCGCGATGCCTGGAACGCGTGTTTCCAAGGCCAGGCCGAAGACTATGATTGCCTGCTTGCCATCGAGGAAGCGGGGATCGCAGGTTTCGAATGGCGCTATGTCACCGTCGTCGAGGATGGGCGCGTCAGCGCCGCCATGCCGGCCTTCCTGTGCCTTTATGCGCTTGACACGACGCTGGAAGAAGGCTTCCTGCGCCAGTCCGTACGCCGCGTGCAGCGGCTCTTCCCGAATTTCCTGAAGCTGCGCCTTGCCTGCCTCGGATCGCCCTGCACCGAGACCGGGGCGGTCGGCTTCCACCCTGACGTTCCGGTGGAACGTCGCAGCGCGCTGTTTACAGAGCTTCTGTCCTTCTTCGAAAAGTATGCCGCGACCCAGCGCTGCGCGCTGGTCGGGCTCAAGGATATTCCCGAACCGACCTCGGCGGAGTTCGGCACTGCGCTTTCCGCTCGTGGTTATGCTTCGATCGGCGGTCTGCCGACAGCCTGGCTCGACGTCGATTTCAAGACGATCGACGAATATCTCGCCAAGCTCTCCTCCGGCACCCGCAAGGACATGCGCCGCAAGTTGAAGTCCTTCGAGCAGGTCAGGGTCGAGATCAGGACCGATTTTGGCGAGTTCCTGCCGCAGGTGATGGCGCTCTATCACGACACGCGCAACCGCAGCGATTGGCAATTCGAGGAGCTGACCCCTGAATATTTCCAGGGCGTTCTTACCCGCATGGAAGGGCGTTCCTACTGCGCCTTCTATTTCGTCGAAGATACGTTGCTCGCCGCCAATCTGATCGTGCATGACGACCGCGTCGCTATCGACAAATTCTTCTGCATGGACGGCGAAAAAGGGCGACCATACAACCTTTACTTCCTTAGCTGGTTCACCAATCTGCGCTATTGCCTGGATCACGGCATCCGCCGCTACCAGAGTGGCCAGGCATATTATGAAAACAAGGTACGCCTCGGCAGCAAGCTGACCGCCAATGCGATGTTCTTCCGCCATCGCAACCCCATACTTCAGGGGCTGCTCAGGCTGGTATCGCCGCTGTTCTCGACGGACGAGGGGGAAGCGTGATGCCGATGCGCCTTTCCTGGCTCGCCGTGCCAGCGCTGAACACGCTATTCCAGTTTTTCATCAAGCTCGGCGCCGAGCAAATGCACAGCCAAAGCCCCGAAGTCTGGCTCTGGCAGGCGCTCTCTTCCTATTGGATATTGGCTGCCATCGCCGTCGAAATCGTCACCTTCTTCATCTGGATGAACGTGCTGGCCGAACTCGATCTCAGCCGCGCCTTTCCGCTTTCGGGCATCAGCTATGTGCTGATCATCGCGACAGGCTGGTTCATCTTCGACGAGCGGGTCGTTGCCCTGCAGATAATCGGCAGCGGACTGATCCTGACAGGTGTCTGGCTTATCGCGGGCGCCAATGTCGAGACGGGAACCAAAGTCGAGACTGCGGCCAAGGTTGAGACTGAGACCAAGGCCGAGGCGGGGGATCGCCGCGATTTGGACGTGGGGCAGCGCAAAGAACTGCGCACGGGTACCGGCAAGGATAGATAATGCCTAACTTACAAGCTGAAAATCGCCCCAAGGGCGCATCTCCTGCTGCTTTCTCCAGCCTCGTGGACTGGTGTGTGAAGCGCGCGCTGTCGTCCATCGTCACGCGTGGGGCGCTGACGGTGACGACGGCAAGCGGCCGCGTCCTGACATTCGGCGACGGCACCGGCGAGCCCGTTCATGTCCGCTTCACCGATAACCGGGCCGAATGGGCGCTTCTGATCGATGCTGACAGGCTGCTCGGCGAACTCTACATGGACGGCCGCTTCATCGTCGAGCAAGGCACGCTTTATGATTTCGTAGCGATGATGCTGCGGGAGGCGCAAAACAGCACCCACCCGCTGATCGCGCGCATCATCGACGATGTAAGAACCAAGCTGCGGATTTTCCGCCACCGCAACATGCCGGGCCGCTCGAAGGCCAATGTCGCCCACCATTATGATCTCGATGGCCGGCTCTACGAACTCTTCCTCGATCCGGACCGGCAATATTCCTGCGCCTATTTCGAACATGCCGAGCAATCGTTGGAAGACGCGCAGCTCGCCAAGAAACGGCATCTTGCCGCCAAGCTTCTGATCGAGCCCGACAACAGCATTCTCGACATCGGCTGCGGCTGGGGCGGGCTGGCGCTGCACATGGCCGAGCACGCGCCCGGCGGCTACGTCCTCGGTGTCACGCTTTCCGAGGAGCAGCATGAATATGCCACGAAGCGCGTTGCCGAAAAGGTCGGGGGAACGCCGGCAGAGGTGCAATTTGCGCTCAGGGATTATCGCAGCCTGACCGGCCGGTTCGACAGGATCGTCTCGGTCGGCATGTTCGAGCATGTCGGCCTCGCATCCTACCGCACCTTCTTCCGCAAATGCGCCGAGTTGCTCGAGGATGACGGCATCATGGTGCTTCACACCATCGGTTGCTCTGCGACGCCCGGCTTCACGACGCCGTGGCTCGACAAGTACATCTTCCCCGGCGGCTATATTCCGGCTCTTTCGGAAATCGTTCCTGAAATCGAGGCGGCGGGGCTTACGATCACCGACGTCGAAGTATTGCGTCTGCATTATGCAAAGACGCTCGAAAACTGGCGCGAGCGCTTCATGGCGCGCTGGGACCAGGTTGCCCAGCTCTATGACGAGCGCTTCTGCCGCATGTGGGAATATTATCTGTCGACGGCGGAAGCGGCGTTTCGTTATGAGGATCTCGTCGTCTTCCAGATCCAGATGAGCAAGCGCAACGATATCATTCCGCTCACGCGGAACTACATCGCCGATCACGAGGCGCGCAACGGCTCAAAAATTAATGTTGAAGGTTCGGTTGAGAGTAAAGCCGATAATGTTCTGGTTGGGTGAGCCGAACCGCGAGGTGACCGGGCTATCGGAGGCGGCGCCTATCAGGCGGTTATATTTCCCGTAGACCTGTACGCTCCAATCGGGCGAGATCGAATAGGTCGCAGCCACAGTAACGCCGACGGATTTAAAGCCGCCGTCGGCGTCAAAGGCGCTGACGCGGCCGCTTCTTACCGCCGGGCTATTCGGCGAGATGCCGAAATTGCTGCGCATATAGGTGGTGTTTGCCAGCGACAGGCGTGGTCCGGCTGACAGCAGCCACTTGTCCCCGACCGGCTGGAACCAATCAAGCGCGAGATCTGCGATAAGACCGTCGCCGCCCCAGAGGGACTGACGTACTTCCGTGCGAAACCGGAGCTGGTTATCCTTCAGCCAATATTGTGCGAAGCCGCCGGCATCAAGGTTCCAGTGCACGCGGCGCTGGCTCTGCAGGCGCAAATTGTCAAGGTCCAGGCGATCGTCCCTGAAACCGACCACAGGCCCGATTTCGAGGCCGCCGATATTGAAGAGACCATAGTCGAAATTATCGTCCGGGGCGCTGTATTCCGGGGCTTCACCAAGGCGATGGAGGTCAAAGGACGGCAAGACGCCGAAGCTGTAATGCTTCGATCCTTCGTAAGTCGGGCCATACTCCACGGTGGCGCCGAGCGTCACGACCCAGGTGTCGGAGGTGTTGGAGGCGTCGGAGGAGGATTTTGCAGAACCCTGCGCCATGGATGACGCGGGAAACGCAATGATCGCGGATGTTACCAGCAGACCCGTTCCGGCCATTGCCATCAACCGGGCAGCGAATGATGTCCCAACACTTAACACTATGACAATACCCGATCCCTGATCGCCCTCGCGGCAGTCTTATCACAGCCCAAGGTTCCGAAAATAGCGAAAATTTTAAATGCGGCTTGCGCGCTTGGCTGACGGCCCGAACGCATTGCGCCGGTTGCGGAAGATCGGCTGCCGCGTCCGGCGCGCTTCACGGGCCGCGGAGACGCTTCTTCCGGATCTCGGTGACGGCGGAGGACGATGGCGCGTTCACTTGCTGGCAATCGAAATGTTCTCCGTCCCCGACGAATGGAACCTCTGCTGCCGTCAATGATCGCAAAGGGTGCGGATGAGAATAAGGGCGTAACATTTCATGAACCTGAAACCTTGCATCCGGCACAAGCCGATTGTTCGTTCGCTGCGGTTGGATTGCGCTGTTTTTATCACTAGATAGCGATTGTCCTCATTTCGGACAGGACTCCGAGCGACGGCGGATCCTTTCCGCTCGCGGAAGCGGCGACCAGGCAGACAGGCGAAGGCATGAAGGATCAGGGATCTCGCAACGCAGGCATTATGGCACGGCTGAGCCGTTACGAGCCGTTACTGCTCTCCATGTTTGCTGCTCTTTCGGGTGGCGTTTTCCTGTTCGTCTACCTCACGGGCGAGGTTCTCGAAGGAAGCACCAAGAGATTTGACGAGGCCATATTGCTGGCGCTTCGCCAGCCGGGCGATCTGTCCGTTCCGATAGGGCCGGGGTGGCTCACCCATGCCGTCAAGGACATCACAAGCCTCGGTGGGACCACCGTGCTTGCGATGATGACGGTGTTGGTGACGATCTACCTGCTGCTGGACCGCCGGCGCGCGATCGCCATCTTCGTGCTTGCCTCGGTGCTCGGCGGATGGGCGCTGAGCTCGCTGCTGAAGCTCAGCGTCGCGCGGCCGAGGCCGGATATCGTGCCGCATCTGGTCGACGTGAATGATCTGAGTTTTCCAAGCGGCCATGCGATGGTGTCGGCAGTTACCTATCTGACACTGGCCACACTTATTTCCGGCACGCGCCACTATCGATCGACACGCATCTTTGTCGTCGCGACCGGTATTCTGCTGACCCTGCTGATCGGCATGAGCCGCGTCTATCTCGGCGTACATTATCCGACCGATGTGCTCGGCGGCTGGTGCGCCGGAGCGACCTGGGCGCTCGGCTGCTGGATCCTCGCCCGGCGCTTCATATCGCTCTCACGAGGCACTGACAGCCCGGCAGGGGCCGATTCTTCGCCGTCGGAGTGACGGAGGCGTCAGAGCGCGGACAGGCTGTGGGGCTAGATTAGCACTGAACTTCCAGCCGCGTTGCCACCAGCAGTGAATAGTCCGTGCCCTTTGGATCGCTGAAGAACATGCTGGTCAGTGCTGCCTGGTTTTCCGCCATGACTTCCTTGGGGTTAGGCCTGATCACTTTGCGCTTGCAGCGGCCCAGGGCGGTTCCCGAACTGGTCATGTCGCTGTCGGTCGCGAAATCGACCGCGGTATAGAGCGTCTTGTCGTAAATCCCGAAGGTCGTGGTGCCCTTGAGGAAGGTCTTCTGCTCAGGCTTCAGCGAGAAGGTGAGGATCAGCGAGCCGTTCTTGTAATCGGCCTGGATGGCATCTGGCTTGGCCATCGGCACCGCTTTGCCGTTGCTGGTGACGTTCGTATAGTAGCCATACTGTGCAAGCGAATCCCTGACCGTCTTGCCAACAGCCTTAAGCTCGCTTGCATTCAGCGCCTGGCTGCCGGCCTTGTCATAGTCCATCAAAACCGACGAGGAAAACACCTCATCGAAGCTCCAGACATTGCGCAGCTCGCTGATGGAGCCATCGGGCGCCGCCACGACTTCGAATTTTGCGTCGATGAAGATATGCGGATGGGCGAGCGCCGGCACGGGCAAAAACGACAGCATCGCAATCAGCAGGGGCGTCTTTCTTCTCATGCGAGCAATACCGCGTTCCGTCCATCAGGTTGATGTGGAGCACTGAACGTCAATTGAGACTGATTTGAGACCCGGAGAATTCCGACTGTAACTGACCGCTCCGATTCGCGGAATGCCGGTCATGGTCGAGTGTCGCGATAAGCATCGTCAACGCGGCACTTCGGCTGCAGCCTGCTGCGGAAAAAGATGAAGGCCGTTGCCGGCCTGCCCATCGAAAACTCATTTCTGAGGAAAACTGGAGCGGGCGAAGGGATTCGAACCCTCGACCCCAACCTTGGCAAGCAATAAATTTTAGAATTCCCTTAATGCGAGTGGGTGTAACGCAGTTCACACTAATTCACAAGGGTGATGTTTTCATCATTTTCGAGGTGGTCGCTAGCATTTATAAATAACGGTTAGATTGCACTGCGGCATACCGTGGCCCAACGGCGTGAACTAGCGTAACGGTAACCGTATGGTAACCGGAATAGTCGGCCGTCCTCGCAGCCAGATCTTCGCGGCCGCTGGGGATGCGCAATTGCACTTGATCGGCTCTCAAAGATTGCAATAGATTGCCATTAGAAATTGAAATTGGCTCAATGGAAAAGCATTGCTGTCCCCATGACGGAAGACGCTGGAAACTTTTCATTTCTTTCAGAATCTAACCCGCAATTGGCCAAGCTGGGCCAGTTGGCCGAGCGCTATTTTCATGACGATCCGCCAACCGCGCTTGTCAAGTTGCGTCAGTTTGCTGAACTAATTGCAAAGGAAGTGGCTGCTCGCCAAGCTTTGCTAACCAATAACAAGATGTCTTTCGATGAGATATTGCGCATCTTACGTACGCGATCCGTACTCCGCCAAGAGATTGCCGACCTATTCTACCATTTGAAGCGGGCAGGCAATCTGGCTGCTCATGAGGATCATGGCACCAGAAGTGATGCCCTCACGGGTTTGAAAGTTGCGCGAGCTGTCGGTGCTTGGTTCTATCAATCCTATGGAAATGCGCCGTCTTTTCGGCCCGGCCCTTTTGTGCCTCCATCTCCACCTACGGATGCTAGCCTTGGCTTGCTCCAAGAGATCGAGCGTTTGCGTGCAGTGGTCATCGCAAGCACTGACGCAGAAGCTAAGGCACGATTGACTGCCCAGGAAGCCGAGGAGGCACGCCTTGAACTGGAGGGAAGGGCGGCCGCTGAAGCGCGGGACCGAGCTTTCTGGGAAGCTCAGGCTTTGGAAATTGAAGAGGCTTTAAGAGAAACAGAACGGACACTAGCCGAATTGCAGGCTCGTGCCTCGGCGATGTCTATTCAGCAGTTGGATCTTCTGGCTGAAGCTGCTGCGAGAAGCGCGGACCAGATCGAGATCGATGAGGCAACCACTCGCGTTCTCATTGACGAACAGCTGCGAGCTGCTGGTTGGAAGGTCGATACAGCGCTGTTGCGCTATGGAAACGGAACGCGCCCGGGTGACGCTGAAGCAGTCGCGATTGCCGAGTGGCCGACGGAGAGCGGCCCGGTCGATTACGCGCTGTTCATCAACCGCCGTTGTGTGGGCGTAATAGAGGCCAAACGGCAAATCCGAGATGTCCCTGGACGTCTGGGCCAAGCCAAACGCTATAGTCTCGGCATCAAGCTCTCGTCAGACGAACTACTTCATGGCGGCCCATGGATTGATGGCCTCGATCAGTTTCGCGTGCCCTTCATGTTCGTGACTAACGGTCGTCCGTATGTCAAACAACTCGCCACCAAATCCGGCACATGGTTTTGGGATGCCCGAACGAAATCAGCGCCAAGAGCGCTGGCGGAGTGGTTCTCGCCGCGCGATCTCATCGAACGTCTTGAGCAAAGGGTTGGTGATGAAACGCCTGGCTTCGAGGATCGAGAGATTGGCGTCACAGGCCTCCGTCCTTATCAGCAAGAGGCGATCCGTGCTGTTGAGGAAGCGATCGGACGGCACCAGGATCACATCCTCCTTGCCATGGCGACGGGAACGGGCAAGACGCGCCTTGCCATTGCGCTCATGTATGAACTTCTACGGGCCAAGCGTTTTCGTCGTATTCTCTTTCTTGTTGACCGCAACGCGCTTGGACGCCAAACGCTCGACGCAATGAGTACGACGGATACCAATGGGTTCCTGAAATTTGATCAGGTCTTCCCGGTTGCCGACATGGCGCGCAAGTTTCCGGAGGCGACGGATCGCGTGCAGGTGGCGACTGTGCAGGCGATGATCCGTCGAATTTTTGATGATCCGACCTCCGAACGTCCAACACCCGGTACCTATGATCTAATCATCGTTGATGAAGCTCATCGGGGATATACGTTGGATGCAGAACTTCGCGAGGATGATCTCGGCTTCCGCAATCTCGATGATTATCTCTCCGCCTATCGGCGCGTGCTCGATTATTTCGACTCCACGAAGATCGCGCTGACGGCCACGCCTGCGTTCCACACTCGCGAGATTTTCGGTGCACCGATCTTTAGGTACGGCTATCGCCAAGCTGTGATCGATGGCTACCTGATCGACCACCGTCCGCCGCGTCGTATTACGACGGCTCTCAGTCAGACGGGTATCAGCTTTGATAAGGGCGAAGAGGTCAACATCATTGATCCTCGTACCGGACAGGTCGATCTATTTGATCTCGACGATCAGGTCGATTTCGAAGTCGCCGAATTCAACAAGAAGGTCTACACCCGCACATTCAACCGAGCAGTCGCGGCTGCAGTTGCGGCGGAGTGCCCGCCGGACCAACCGGGCAAAACCCTCCTTTTTGCGGCTCGCGACGACCACGCCGACATACTCGTGGAAGAGCTGCGCGCCGCGCTGATTGAAGAGTATGGTCCCCAACCGCATGACCTCGTCGAAAAGATCACGGGCTCAGTTGACAAACCAGGAGATCGTATCAAGGCGTTTAAGAATGATCCGCGCCCGAAATACGTCGTCACCGTCGATCTCCTTTCGACCGGTATCGATGTGCCCGCGATCACCAATCTCGTCTTCGTTCGCCGCGTCAACAGCCGCATTCTCTACGATCAGATGATCGGCCGAGCGACTCGCAAATGCGATGAGATCGGCAAGGAATATTTCCGCATTTTCGACGCCGTCGATATCTATGCGAACCTTCAGGAAGTGACGGACATGCGACCGGTCGTGGTCGATCCGACTTTGAGTTTCGCAACGCTTATCGGGGACCTGGGTCGTGCCACGACCGAGGAAGACCGTGCATTCGTCCGCGACCAAATCGTCGTGAAACTGCGTCAGCGCCTGAAACGCTTGGTAGACGAGCAACGAGAAACGCTGGAGGCAGTACTCGGTCCGCTGGAGCCGCTTATCGAACGTCTGAAGATCGCGCCGCCCGCCGAAACGGCAGCTCTCTTCCAGCAACACCCGTCCCTGACGACCATTCTCGACACGCCTCGTAATGTCGGACGGCGGGACGGCATTTATATTTCCGAGCACGAGGATGAACTAATCTCGGTTGAGGACGACTTTGGTGGCAAGGCAAGCCCTGCTGATTACATCGAAAGCTTTGAGACTTTCGTCCGTAACAACATGAATGCTATTCCCGCGATGGTCGCTGCTACTCAACGCCCACGCGAGCTGACACGTAAGGAACTGAAGGAGCTGGCTATCCGCCTGGATGCCGAGGGCTTTTCGGAGGCAAGCCTTCGGCGTGCCTATGGCAGCGCCCGAAATGCTGACATCGCCGCCCATATTATCGGTTTCGTGCGTCAGGCGGCACTCGGTGATCCCCTTGTTCCCTATGAGACACGGGTTGAGAACGGCGTGCAAAAAATCTTGGCAAGTCGTGTTTGGACGCAGAAGCAAAAACAATGGCTCGGACGCATCGGTCGCGCTTTGAAGGCGCAGCCGATTAGCGACCCTGAAATTCTTTCTGAACCGCTTTTCGCACAGGCAGGTGGATTCGATGTGGTGGACCGGGAGTTCGAATCCGGTCTAGGAGATGTGCTCAAGGATTTGAATGCCGCCATCTGGGATGGCGGCCAGGTTGCCTGACGAAAGTGTTGCCATGAACCCCTCTGCCGATCTAGTGAACAAACTCTGGCGTCTGTGTGCTTTGCTGCGCAAGGACGGTGTCACCTACCAGCAATATGTGACTGAGCTGACCTATCTCCTGTTCTTGAAGATGGCCTCCGAACAGAAGGACGAGAGCCGCATCCCGGAACAATATCGCTGGGGAGCGCTGAAATCGGCCAGCGAAACTGAGGTGTTGCAGCGCTATCGGCAGGCGCTGATCGATCTCGGCGACGGTACCAAGATCGCCGACCGTTCCGTAGTAGCGATCTTCCAGAATGCTGCGACCATCGTTCGTGAGCCTGCCAACCTCCGCAAGCTGATCGATGCCATCGATGGGCTGCACTGGTTCAGCGAGGAGCGCGACCGTTTTGGCGACGCCTACGAAGGCTTGCTCCAGAAGATGGCTGAGGAGACCAAACGCGGAGCGGGGCAATATTTCACGCCACGCGTGCTGATCGACGTCATGGTGGACCTCATGAAGCCGCAGCCGGGCGAGGTTATTCAGGATCCGGCGGCAGGGACGGGTGGATTTCTTATCGCCGCAAATAGTTTCATGAAGGCGGCGACAGACGATTACTTTGCGCTGTCGCCCAAGCAGCAGGCTTTTCAGCTGCGCGATGCGCTGCGTGGCGTGGAGAATGTGCCTGATACCTTTCGCCTGTTGCTAATGAATCTGCATCTGCACGCCATCGACCCGGACCATATCGATCTTGCCGATACATTGAGCCCACGGGGGTCGGAGACAAAGTTCAAGAACGCCCACCTCATCCTCACCAATCCACCGTTTGGCCCGGCAGGCGGGCCGCCGACTCGCGATGACCTGACGATTACTGATCGCGTTTCGTCCTATCAGCTGCCTTTCGTCGAACACTGCATCCGCGCGCTAAGGCTCGGTGGCCGCGCTGCGGTCGTTGTGCCGGACAACGTGCTGTTCGATGATGGTCGTGGGAGGGAACTGCGCCGAATGCTGATGAGCCGGTGCAATCTGCACACTATCCTGCGTCTGCCGACCGGAATTTTTTATGCGCAAGGCGTAAAGACCAATGTGCTGTTCTTCACCCGCGCTACCGAGGAAGCGCCGATGGAAGACGCGACAAAGGCGGTGTGGATTTACGATGCACGCTCCGGTGCGCGCTCCTATGGGAAGACCAATTCTTTCAAGGCGTCCGACCTTGAAGCCTTTGCGCAAGCTTTTGGTGAAGACCCGACCGGGGGCTCCCCGCGCAAGGATGAGGGCGAAGCTGGCCGCTTTCGCTGTTTTACACGCGAGGAGGTTGCCAGCCGTGGCGATGATCTCAATATTACCTGGTTGAAGGAGACCAGCACGGAAGCGGAGGACGGGCTGGAGACACCGGAGGATATTGCGCTCACCATCGAGGGACATCTGAAATCGGCATTGGAGGAGATTGCGGCGCTAATGGTGGAGCTGGAGGCAGATGTCGACGTCGAGATGCCAGAGGCGGCGGAATGAGTTTGCCGAGCGGGTGGGTCAATACGGTTTTAGGTGAAATCGCTGATTTCATTATGGGGCACGCACCTCCAGGAAGGGCTTGCAATCACATTGGCGAAGGCACCCCGTTTGTCAAGGCCGGTGAATTTGGCCCGCAGCGACCGATAATCAGAGAGTGGACAACGCAGCCTATGAAGTTCGCGGCGGCTGAAGATGTTTTGATATGTGTGGTCGGGGCTACAGCGGGTAAGCTCAACTTAGGGGCTGACTGCGCAATTGGCAGGTCTGTTGCAGCTATACGTCCGTCGAAAGCTACAAGAACTGAATTTTTGTTCGCGCGCCTCCAATCCGAAATTTCTACCTTGCGGAAGGCTTCAACCGGGACTGCTCAAGGCGTTATCTCAAAAGATATGTTGGCGAGCGTACCAATTGATTTGCCACCCATCGCCGAACAATGCAGGATCGTTGGAAAGCTGGACGCGCTGACCGCCCGTATTGCCCGTGCCCGCACCGAGCTGGATCGGGTGCCGGGACTGACTCAGAAGATTCGAGAGCGCACCGTTGAGGAATTAATAAGCAGCCGTGCCAAAAGCTGGAAAAAGGTTTCTTTGGAAACGCTTTTATCAGCCGGGCCAACGAATGGCTGGTCACCTAAAAGCGGATCGGATGCCAGCGGCACGCTGACGCTGAAATTGACGGCGACTACAAGTGGGTATCTGAGAACGGATGCTGCCGCTGTCAAGCGAATCTATGAGATCGTTCCTGGTAATTCCAATCTTTGGCTGGAGCCTGGCGACCTGTTAATTCAGCGAGCAAATGCGCTTGAGCATGTCGGAGCTGCGGCGATTTATACTGGCCCAGGTAAAACCTTCATCTACCCGGACCTCATGATGCGTGTCAGAATACCGGATCAGCACATAACCAAGCTGGTTTGGTACCAGCTACGTTCTCCTGCCGTACGCCAATACTTCCGAGACCACGCCACAGGCACGGCCGGCAACATGCCAAAAATAAGCGGCTCGACGGTGCGGAACGTTCCAATCTGGCTCCCGTTGGACGATCAGGTCAAAGACGTCGTTACCCACATGGATCGCAACTTCGCCCGCGCAGACCGTCTCGAAGCCGAGGCAGACCGCGCCCGAAAACTGCTCGACCGTCTGGAATCGGCTATTCTCGCCAAAGCCTTTCGGGGTGAGCTGGTGCCGCGGGACCCGGATGACGAGCCAGCGGAGAAGCTTCTAATGCGCATCCGTGAGGAACGTGTCGTCGCGCTGAAGCCGAAACGCGGTCGTCGCGCCACCTTCTGACCTTGGATGAAATCATGGCTATTCCCGACTACCAGTCCCTCATGCTTCCGGTCCTAAGGCTCGCCGCAGAGGGCGAAACGCGTGTGCCGGAGGCGGCGGACAAATTGGCCGACCAGTTAGGCCTTTCCGCTCAGGAGCGGGAAGAAATGTTGCCCAGCGGGCGACAGCGTGTGCTGAATAACCGCCTTCACTGGGCAAAATTCTACATGGCCAAAGCCGGCTTGATCGACAGTCCAGCGCGAGGTCGGTTCGCGGCAAGCGAGATGGGGCGCAAGCTGCTTGCAACTAACCCTGGTTCCATCGACGTGGATACCTTGAAAGCCTATCCTGCTTTTGTCGAATTTTATTCCTCCAGCAATTCCGGCTCCGGCAGCCCGGATACGGCGGCAATAGGCTCCGGCGAGGTCATCGATGCTACGACCTCCGCCACACCCGAGGAGCGGATCGATGCCGCACAATCCGTCCTGCATCAGGCCCTGAAAGCGGACCTACTGCAACGCGTCCTGGCGCAGAGTCCTGCTTTCTTCGAGCGCGCCATCGTCGATCTACTGGTTGGAATGGGCTACGGCGGTAGCCATGAGGATGCTGCCCGTCGCCTTGGTAAGACCGGTGATGGCGGTATCGACGGCGTGATCGACGAGGACCGCCTCGGTCTTGATCGCATCTATGTCCAAGCCAAGCGCTACGCGCCGCATGTCGGCGTTGGTCGGCCCGAGATCCAGGCCTTCGTCGGCAGCCTCGTGGGATTCGGCGCATCGAAGGTAACCGGCCGATTGTTACCGCGGAGATTTCGCTTTGATGCGGGCGATGAGTTCTTTGTCGTCGACAAAGCTGTCGAGGAAGTCGTTCCACTCGTCGGTTGAGCGGCGAGCGTGGGAGAGCATCTGCTCCAGCTCTTCCATACCGTCGTCCGTCAGTGCGGTCATGGATTCATCGTCCCCGGTGTAGACGGAGATGATGCTGCCGTAGCTTAGATTATCATCGTTGGAGACGATGGCCTGAAGAAGCTCCACGTCCTCTTCGAGGATTTCGGCAACAAATTTGATCGTACGGACGTGGGTAACTGTCGCCATCACGCTGCCTTTGCGTCGATTGTGGTGATCTCCGACCAGTTCCACGGAAGCAATTCGTCTAACCGATTGATCTTGTGATCGTGGATACGATCGAGCACGTCAGCCAGATAGGCTTGCGGGTCAAGACCATTCATCTTGGCCGTCTCGATGATCGTCATGGCGCGTGCCAACGTTTCCGCTCCCGTGTCGGCTCCCGCAAAGAGCCAGTTGCGTCTTCCAACGCCTATCGGACGCAGGGCCCGCTCAGCGGCATTGTTGTCGATCGCAACGCGACCGTCTTCGAGGAACAGGCAGAGCGAAGCCCAGCGGCTCAAACCGTATCGGAAAGCTGTCGCCAGATCGCCTTTGCCTGGAATGCGGGTTAGTTGAGCTTCAGCCCAGTGGCGGAATGCATCGACCTTGGGCTTGCTCTGGACCTGACGCGCGGCAAGACGGATATCAGGAGGCTGGCCGTTGATGCCACGCTCTATGTCATAAAGAGCACCAATACGATCGAGAGCCTCCCGTGCGATCTCTGACTTGTTTGATGTCCAGATGTCGTGGAAGTCTCGTCGCCAATGGGCCCAGCAGGCCGCCTCTTTAAAGCGAGACGTTCCATTCTCTCCAGGTGAGTACAGCTTGCCGTATCCTTTGTAGCCGTCAGCCTGAAGGATGCCGCTTGATTGCCTGAGGTGAAGATGAACGTGCTCTTCTTTCCAGTCAGGAGCAAAATAGTAGACTGCACCGGGCGGGGAAGCGCCAGACCAGGGACGTTGATCGCGAACATACGTCCAGAGCCTGCCCTTCTTCACGCCTTTGCCCAATCCCTTGTCTCGCAGCGAGCGATCCAGCACCCGGATTGGCGTGTCGTCAGCATGAAGGAGATCACTTGCCATGATCGCCGTTTCGATCCGCTCGATGAGAGGCTGAAGCACCTGCATCGCACGACCACACCAATCGACCATCGTGCTGTCGGGAATGTCGGCACCCATGCGGGCAAAAATCTCGTTCAGACGGTATAGCGGCAAATGGTCGTCGAACTTCGAGACCAGAATGTACGCCAAGAGCCTAGCGCCGGCCATGCTGCCCGGGATCGGACGGCTGGGTGCTGCCACCTGCACCATCTTCTCGCAGCAGCGGCAGGACTTCTTCAACCGAGCAACCTCGATGACTTTCATCTGCGCGGCGATCATATCGAGGATTTCGCTGGTGTCCTCGCCGACAAGACGCAACTCTCCTCCGCAATCCGGGCAGCAGGAGCCGGGATCGAGTTCTCGGCGCTCGCGGACCGCCGTGTCCGACACGCGGGGGCGTCGGCGCATGGTCTTTTCGGACGGATCCGCCAGGGGCACTGTCGACGCCGCCTCATCAACTTCATCGATTGGGGCAGTAATGGCCTCAGCGGCGGCGATCAACAGATCCTCAAGCGCCAGTTCCAACTGCTCGATTTCACGCTCAATCTTCTCAGACGACTTGCCGAAGACCTGTTTCTTCAGCTTGGCGATGCGCAGCCGCAGTGTTTGGATTAACTGGTCATGCGCTTGCAATGTGGCCGACATCTTCGCATTTTCCGCCAGCAAAGCGGCAATCATTGCCTTGAGAAAGGCTGGATCGTCCGGAAGATTTGTCGTCGCGCGAGACATGATCCTGACTACCACACGCTAGGAGAAATTGCCATAAAAACCAGTGGTTTCAGTGGGATAAAATCACCCGACACGGGCCGGTGGTGCCCCCCAATCAGGACGACGCCAATCGATCCCTTCCCACAACATCGCCAGTTGGGCAGACGTAAGCCGGGCTGCCCCGTCGGCCGCAGAAGGCCATGGGAACCGCCCTTTCTGCAAGATCTTGTAATACAGGCAGAAGCCCTGGCCATCAAAATACAGCAGCTTCAAACGATCGCCACGTTTGCCGCGAAAGGCAAAGACCGCACCGCTCGTCGGCTTCTGGCGCAGGATATCCTGCGCAAGCGCAGCCAGGCCTTCTATTCCTTTGCGCATGTCCGTGATCCCGCACGCAAGATAGACCCGAACGCCGGTCCCAGGCCCGATCATGCTGCTTCCACCGCCCGGATAAGCTTCGTCAGGGCGCCAGTGTCCACCGCGCTCCCAAAGCGAAGGGTGCGGCCGCAGCTCAATCGCAGTTCGATCGTCCCGCAGCAGTTCTTCTTGTCTTCGGGGACATCGGCCTGCACGGCATTCATGTCGACGGGAACGAACAATGCATTCGCAGACGTCGAGAGCAGCCCCTTCTTTTTCAACTCGCTACGCCAAGCGTAAATCTGCTGTCGCGTAATATCGTGCTGATGAGCAACTTCGGTGATGGTGGTTCCGGCAACCTCAACCGACATCACAATCGCGAGCTTCTCATCATCGCGCCATCGACGCCGCCGTTCCTGCCCAAGAATCTCAACGCGCATCGCAATCTCCACCTAAGACACGTCGCTAACGACGTCGTTAAACACGTGTCTTAGGCCATCACGACGATGGCTGGCAGGCGGTAGCAATCGGGCGGTTAC
>NZ_FMAH01000001.1 GCF_900094545.1 Martinezella miluonensis | reverse complement strand
TGAACTGACCCCGTAAAGTTGGACGGTTGACGGGCTATGATAATAGGGACTGAGTTCTGTATTGGACAGGGCTCAGTCCCTTTAGTTTCAGTTTGATGCGCTGGTGATTGTAATAGTGGATGTAGTCGGCGATGCCGTCATTTAGGCTCTGGATGCTTTCGAAGCGGTTCGGATAAAAGAACTCGGATTTGAGGGTAGCGAAGAAGCTTTCTATCGCCGCGTTGTCGAGGCAATTGCCTTTGCGTGACATACTTTGGGCGATGCCGCGTTTTTGGAGCAGGCGCTGATAGGGGAGCATCTGGTAATGCCATCCCTGATCGGAATGCAGGATCGGCCGTTCGTTCTTTTCCAGCCGGTTCAAGGCTTTGTTCAACATGCTTTCCACCAGCTTGAAGGCCGGCCGTCTGGCGGTTTCGAAGGCGATAATCTCCCCGTTGCACAGATCCATAACCGGTGAGAGATAGAGCTTCTCGCCGGCCACGTTAAATTCAGTGACGTCGGTGACCCATTTCTGATTGATCGCATGTGCGGTGAACTGCCGTTTGATGAGATCGGGGGCTGTGCGCCCGACGTCACCCTTGTAGGAGCGGTATTTCTTCGGCCGCACCAGAGATTTCAATCCCATCTCGACCATCAGGCGCTGGACCGTCTTATGATTGACCGTCTGTCCGAACTGGCGGATCGCCGCCGTTACCCGGCGATAGCCATAGCGCCCCTTGTGAGCGTGGAAGACAGCCTTGATCCGGTCCTTCAGCGCAGCATGCTTGTCGCAAAGCGCCGACATCCTTTGCCGATAGTAGAACGTGCTGCGGGAAAGGCCCGAAAGCTTCAGCAACCCATCAAACGGATAGAACGGCCTTAACGCTTGGACGACTTGCGCTTTTTGAGCGCTGGTTGCTCCCGCGTTAAGGCCTCGAGTTTTTTTAGGTAGGCGTTCTCCATGCGCAGAGAGTTCAGCTCCGCCAGCAGTTCTTCACGGCTTTTTGCTTCGTCACTCTGCAAAGCTTGCGGCTGTTTTGATATCGGCGGCGCGCGCATCGATCGGAGCCTTCCTCGGCAGCTTGGGGTCAAGGCGTCGATTCCGCCAGTCTTATAGCATCGCTCCCAATCCGCCAGGCAACTCTTATTGCGGATGTCGAACAGCGCCGCCGTCTGGCGGTAGGAGAGCCCATCCTCCCACATCCGTTGGAGAACCGATAGCTTGAATGCTGCATCGTAGCGGCTGAATTTCTTCGCGAGACCCGCAGCCCCGTGTGCCTCGTAGCTTGCTACCCATTTGAGAACCGTCCCGTGGTCCACTCCGAAATGCGCGCCGACTTCCCGGCAACTACGCTCGCCCTTCTCATAAAACTCTACAACAGAAAGCTTAAAAGCCAGACTGTGTTTGGACATGCAAAACCCCCGAAAGTGGATGTCCAACTTTCGGGGGTCAGTTCAGGCCTGGAGGGGACGCCATGGCGGCTCAAAAAAGGGGGACAAAGGCCCGGAGAGGGGATAGGCCTTTGTCCGAGTCTGACGTGGCGGGGGACAGGCCGGTTGTCAGACCCTCGGCGTATCAATCGCCGGTGAGTATGATTTGTGATCCCAAATGTGGTTTTTCAAGGGAATCCGCAGATTAGATTGATTAAAAATTAGTAACGTTTCGGTGAGAGATCTGGCGCTCCCGGCGGGCTGCAAAACCAGAACTTTATATGGACGTTGGAGGTGCGTCACGCTATCCATGTCTCCATGAAAAAAGGTGATCATCTCTTCCTCGTCGACGGCTCCGGTTTCATTTTCCGGGCCTTTCACGCCCTGCCGCCGCTGACCCGGAAGTCCGATGGATTGCCTGTGGGCGCCGTTTCCGGTTTCTGCAACATGCTGTGGAAGCTCCTGACCTCGGCGCGCGACACTTCGGTCGGGGTGACGCCTACCCATTTCGCCGTCATTTTCGATTATTCCTCGAAGACCTTCCGCAAAGAGATTTTCCCGGACTACAAGGCAAACCGTTCGGCACCGCCGGAGGAGCTGATCCCGCAATTCGGGCTCATTCGCGAGGCGACGCGCGCCTTCAACCTGCCCTGCATCGAGACCGACGGCTTCGAGGCCGACGATATCATCGCCACCTATGCCCGCCAGGCCGAAGCGGCCGGTTCCGATGTGACGATCATCTCCTCCGACAAGGACCTGATGCAGCTCGTCACCCCGATGGTCCACATGTATGACAGCATGAAGGACAAGCAGATCGGCATTCCCGACGTCATCGAGAAATGGGGCGTGCCACCGGAGAAGATGATCGACCTGCAGGCCATGACCGGCGATTCGGTCGATAACGTCCCCGGCATTCCGGGCATTGGCCCGAAGACGGCAGCGCAACTGCTCGAAGAATTCGGCGATCTCGATACGTTGCTAGCTCGTGCCGGTGAGATCAAGCAGCAAAAGCGTCGCGAAAACATTATCGCCAACGCCGAACTTGCCCGTATCTCTCGCCAGCTGGTGACGCTTAGAACCGATGTGCCGCTGGAGCTACCGCTCGACGCCCTCGTGCTTGAGCCGCAGAACGGCCCGAAGCTGATCGGCTTCCTGAAGGCGATGGAATTCACCTCGCTGACCCGCCGCGTCGCCGATGCCTGCGATTGCGATCCGGCGGCGATCGAACCATCCGTCGTCAAGGTTGAGCTGGCTGACAGCGCGCATGGCCCGGATCTGGAGGTTGGTGAAAATGTCGATCTCGTTGCCGGCAGCGAACAGTCCGCCGAGGGAGCCGCCGGTCCGGCACAGGCGGCAAAGCCGCGCCTGGCCGTAGAGGGGCTGAGCGAACCGACCGACCTCGCCAATGCGCGCGCCGCAAGCTTCGCCACGGCACCGATCGATCATTCGAAATATGTGACCATCCGCGATGTCGCCACGCTCGATCAGTGGATCGCCGATGCGCGTGAAACCGGCATCGTCGCCTTCGACACGGAAACGACGTCGCTCGATGTGATGCAGGCCGAAATCGTTGGCTTCTCGCTGGCGATTGCCGACAACCGCAACGATCCCACGGGCGCCTCTATCCGCGCCGCCTATGTGCCCCTCAGCCACAAGACCGGCGTCGGCGATCTGCTCGGCGGCGGCATGGCCGAAAATCAGATTCCGCTTCGGGATGCCCTGGCGAGATTGAAGGTGCTGCTTGAGGATGCCTCCATCCTCAAGATCGCGCAGAACCTGAAATACGATTACCTGCTGATGAAGCGCTACGGCATCGAGACGAAGTCTTTCGACGACACGATGCTGCTGTCCTATGTGCTCGATGGCGGCTCCAATGCCACGCACGGCATGGACAGTCTGTCTGAGCGCTGGCTCGGCCACAAGCCGATCGCCTACAAGGACGTTGCCGGCAGCGGTAAGTCCAACGTCACCTTCGATCTCGTCGATATCGACCGCGCCACGGCCTATGCCGCTGAAGATGCCGACGTGACGCTGCGCCTCTGGCTGGTGCTGAAGCCGCGGCTTGCGGCCGAGAAGCTCTCGGCCGTCTACGAGCGGCTGGAGCGGCCACTGGTGCCGGTACTTGCCCATATGGAAGAGCGCGGCATCACCATCGACCGACAGATCCTTTCGCGCCTTTCCGGCGAACTCGCGCAGGGCGCTGCTCGGCTGGAAGACGAAATATACACGCTGGCGGGCGAACGCTTCAATATCGGCTCCCCGAAGCAGCTCGGCGATATCCTCTTCGGCAAGATGGGATTGGCCGGAGGCAGCAAGACCAAGACCGGCCAATGGTCGACCTCGGCGCAGGTGCTGGAAGACCTGGCGGCTGCCGGTTTCGAGCTGCCGCGCAAGATCGTCGACTGGCGCCAGCTCACCAAGCTGAAATCGACCTATACCGACGCGCTGCCCGGCTATGTCCACCCACAGACGAAGCGTGTCCATACATCCTACTCGCTGGCATCGACCACGACGGGACGCCTGTCCTCCTCGGAGCCGAATCTGCAGAATATTCCGGTGCGCACGGCGGAAGGCCGCAAGATCCGCACCGCCTTCATCTCGACGCCGGGCCACAAGCTGGTTTCGGCCGACTATAGCCAGATCGAACTGCGCGTGCTGGCGCATGTCGCCAATATCCCGCAGCTGAAGCAGGCCTTCGAAGACGGCATCGACATTCACGCGATGACTGCCTCCGAGATGTTCGGCGTTCCGGTGGAAGGCATGCCGAGTGAAGTGCGACGCCGCGCCAAGGCGATCAACTTCGGCATCATCTATGGCATCTCCGCCTTCGGCCTCGCCAATCAGCTCTCCATCGAGCGCTCGGAAGCGGGCGATTACATCAAGAAGTATTTCGAGCGCTTCCCCGGCATTCGCGACTATATGGACAGCACCAAGCAGGCCGCGCGCGACAAGGGTTATGTCGAGACGATCTTCGGTCGCCGTATCCACTTCCCCGAGATCCGCTCTTCCAATCCGTCCGTCCGCGCCTTCAACGAGCGCGCCTCGATCAATGCGCCGATCCAGGGTTCGGCCGCAGACGTCATCCGCCGCGCCATGATCAAGATGGAACCGGCGCTGGCTTCGGCCGGGCTTGGCGAGCGCGTGCGCATGCTGCTGCAGGTGCACGACGAACTGATCTTCGAAGTCGAGGATGCCGACGTCGAGCGCACGACGCCGATCGTCGTCTCGGTCATGGAAAATGCCGCCATGCCGGCGGTCGACATGGCCGTGCCTCTGAAGGTCGACGCGCGCGCCGCCAACAATTGGGATGAAGCGCACTGAGGCAATATCAGGCGCAGCGGGGAGATCAGTCCTCTCGGTGAGGTGCGGAGGCCTGAAAGGCCGGAGCCTCGAACCACGAGGGCGGGTGGAGGTATTGCCACCGGGCCGCCCCGTGCTTCGAGGCCTTGACGCTTTTTGCGCCAAGGCACTTCAGCATGAGCGGTGAGAGATCCGCGATTTGGCGTGAATAGATGATCCGGGCGAAATACCGGACGCTCACTTCCGGATTAGCGCTTCGAGCTCGGCAATGATGGCGCGTTCGGCTTCTTCGAGCGTACCGCTGTTGTCGATATCTATGACATCATAGCCGTCCTGGACGGCAAGCGTGCTGCGTTCCAGGCGCTTCAGCACATCCTCGCGGCTTTCGCGGCCACGCGCCATCAGCCGCTCGGCAAGCACTTCGCGCCGCGCCGTGATGTTGATGACTTTCAGCCGCGGAAATGCAGTCTGGAAGTGCTGCAGCGCCGAGCGCGAGCCGTTGGCGATGACCAGATTGCCGCGTGTCAGCTCGTCGGCGACTTCGGCAGGAATGCCGTATTTCAGACCATGCGCTTCCCAGGAGACGGCGAACGCGCCGACCTGCTTCATGGCGTCGAAATCCGCTTCAGAGACGCTTTTGTGGTCTTCGTTGCCGGCATCTCCGTCACGCGTGATGACACGGCGGACGAAGTGGACATCAGTCCGGCCGGCGAAATGCCGGGCGGCGAGATTCATCAGCGTATCCTTGCCGGCGCCGCTCGGGCCGACGACGACAGCGAGTGTTCCTGCTGTCGCATCCGAAAGGCGGCCATTAGCCGGCTCGAGATTGGCGTTCGTGCTCATGCGACCCGACGTCCTTCCCGCCAGACGGAGCGGGTGACCGGCACGCCATGGTCGCGACGAACGCGCACAAGATCGGCGCGCAGGCCTTCCGCGATGCGTCCACGGTCATTGAGGCTGACGGTCTTTGCCGGCGTTGCGGTGACCATGGCAATCGCCTGCGACAGCGAAATGCCCTCGACTTCGTCTGCGAGGATGAAAGGCGCATGCAGCAGGCTGAGCGGCACGTAGTCTGAGGAAAGCACATCCAGCACACCGAGTTCGGCCAGATCGCGCGCAGCGATATTGCCCGAATGCGACTTGCCACGCACGATGTTCGGCGCGCCCATCAGCACGCTCATGCCGGCGCCATGCGAAGCCTTTGCCGCATCGATGCTGGTCGGGAATTCCGCCAGGCGAACGCCATAGTTGATGGCCTCGTCGACATGGGCGAGCGTCGCGTCGTCATGGCTGGCAACGGTGATACCGCGCTCGGCGCAGACCTTCGAGATCGCATCGCGATGCGGCGTTGCATACTTGGCCGACTCTTCCTGGCGCTTGGCGACGAAGCGGGCAAAGGCCTCGTCGCTCAGGCCGCGCTTCTTCTGATAGTAGAAGATATACTGATCCATGGTCTGGAACTGGCGCTGGCCCGGCGCATGGTCCATCAGCGAGACGAGGCGGACGTAGGGGTCCTTCTCGAAATCCTGGAAGTGATCGAGAACGTTGTCGGAGGAAACCTCGCAGCGCAGGTGGATCAGGTGCTCGGCGCGCAGGCGATCTTCGCGTTGGGCCGCCTGAATGGCGTCGGCCATATCGCGCATCTCGCCCTTTTCGAAACCGCCGTCTTCGTCCGAACCCATGCGCAGGCAGTCGAACACGGTGGTGATGCCCGAGGTGACGACCTGGGCGTCATGGGCCTGAATGGCTGCGGTCTTGTTCCAGCGCACGCCCGGACGCGGGGAATAATGCGCTTCCAGATGGTCGGTATGCAGCTCGACAAGACCGGGGATGAGATAATCACCCTCGAAATCCTCGCCGATCGCGGACTTGCCTTCGGAAATGGCGGCAATACGACCGTCACGGATCAGTACCGAGCCTTCGACGATCTTGTCTTCAAGGACGATGCGGGCGTTGGAAAGGACGGTTTCTTTGGTCATGTCAGGTCTTTCATCAATGGAGCAATTCCAGCAAAAGTGCGAAGCGGTTTTGCGTCCGGAATTGCGTGAAAACAAAAAGATAGAGCATTCCCGCGACTGCGTTTAAAGCGGAAATGCCTAGGCGCCAGCAAGCGGCAGCCAGGAGCGGACGGTAAAGGGCCCCCCACGCTCTTCTTCGACGAAGATGGCGAGGCTGGAAATGGCGAGCGGCTTGCCGGAATGGTCGGCAAAGCGCTCGCGCAGGGTTTCATGCATGTCGGCCTGACGTTCTGCCGGCACAGGTCCGGTCAGCGTCATATGGAAACGAAACTCGTCGTTGACGTAAGGGTAGCCCCAGCGCAGCAGATTGGCACGCTGCGGCTCGGTCAGGCCCTCCGGCTTGCGCCGTGCGATATCATGGTCCGAAAGCGGCGCACGAAACGGCTCGAAACTCTTCACGACGCGCGAGGCGAAATCCTGCAGCGGCTGGCAGAGCGAGCCGGGCACGAGCGCGAAGAAAGGACCGAGCTGGCCAAGCACCAGCTCCGGAACGACGAATGCCTTGGTGCGCGAGGCGAAATCGGACGCGACCTCGAGCAGATCGCGCTCGTTCACTGAGGCTGCAAGCTCGAAAGGCGCCTTCAGCGTGGCATGGAAGCCATAGCGGCGCGGATCGGCGGTGAGTTCGGCATGGGCTTCCGGCAACGGACCCATGGCCTTGTCGGAAAAAATCTCATTGGAAAAGGCATCGCGACCCAGCCAGCGGGAGGCAAGCGACGTCAACGGATCGTCTTTGGGTGGCGTGAAATAGAGAGCATAGCGCAAGGCTGTATTCCTTGGAAAAATCGGCTGCGCGGGACACTGTTGGGTGATTTGCGACAAACCGCAAGTGCAACAAGGTGGCAGCGAATCGAATCCGGCTAAGCCCGACTCGGCAGATGCAGCCTTGCCGGGCCTGCGCTACCGGATTCCCGTGACAGAATGATGATGCGCTACGATTTTTCTTCAGGACTTCTTATCTGACACGGGTTCCCATCAGGCGCGAGCGCAGCGCATTGGATGCGGCGTCGAAGAGGAAGACGACGATCAGGATCAGCAGCACCATGTAGGCCACATTTGCCCAGTTGGCGTTGGTGCGCATCGCTTCCCAAAGCTTCAGGCCGATACCACCCGCGCCGACAGCGCCGATGATGGTGGCGCCGCGCACGTTGGATTCCCACTGGTAGAGCGTCTGGCTGACGATGACCGGAACGATCTGCGGCACGATGCCGTAGCGATGCACGAGGATCGTCGAGGAGCCCGTGGATTTCACCCCTTCGCGCGGCTTGTTGTCGATGTTTTCGAGGCCTTCGGAATAGAGCTTGCCGAGCGTGCCTGTTTCCGTGAGGAAGATCGCGCCGCTGCCGGCGAGCGGGCCGGGGCCGAATGCCCGCGTCAGGAACAGTGCCCAGATCAGCATGTCGACTGAGCGCAGGAAATCGAAGAAGCGCTTCAGCACCTGATTGAGCAGCCGGTTCGGCGTGATGTTGCGGGCTGCCATGAAAGCGAGCGGAAAGGCGGCGAGCGAACCCAGCAGCGTGCCGAGGAAAGCCATCACGATGGTCTGGAACAGCTTGGTCCAGACATCGCCATGCTGCCAGGCGCCATTGTTCCAGATATTGTCGAATGCGAGCGAGAGATTGGACTGGGCTGGATCGAGCCGCGGCCCGGAGACGATCAGGCTGACGACCTCGCTCGCCGGCTTGTCGAAGAAGGGCGAGTGCGTGTCGAAGACGAAGTTGGCCCAGCCGAGGAAGCGCTTGCGGATCTTCACGCGATCGGTGGAAATGCTGACATCGCCGGCAAAGCCCAAATTGGCGAGAATATTGTCGTCGTAGACGGTCATCCAGCTGGGAACGGGCTGCGAGCCGGCGATCTTCGGGGTGCTGCCGGTGACATCGATCGGGATGGTCAGGCCGTGCGCCGTCAGGATCGCCTGCGTCTTGGTGATCGTTACCATCTGGCTGGTGCCGCTGACCGAAACAGCGATGCTGCCATCCGGAGCAGTCTTGACCCAGTCCGGGTTGGGATTGTCGCCCAGCGGCGAGAAGCGCGGATATTTGATGCTGATCTTGTCGCCGGAGATGCGGAATTCCGGCTGGACGTCATAGCTGATCCACTGGCTGAGATAGATGCCGACACGCTCCCAGCGCGCGTCCGAAAGGACCTTCGGCAGGTCGAAGAACCACACGGCGTAGAAACCATAGAGGATGACGCCGAGGAAGATCATCAGTGCGCCATAGCGCTGGCGAAAGGACCGATGAAAGACTTCCGGATAACGCGCTTCGATTTCCTGCATACGGCTGGCGTCGATGACGGACATGGGGAACCTCAATGCTGCAGAAGGAAAGCGTGCTCGCCGATGAGACGACGGCGGAGCCATGCGGAAAACTGGTCGACGACGATGATCGTTGCGAAGAGCAGCAGCATCAGCGCCATGGTCTTGGCACCGAAGCCGCGCGAAATCGCAAGCTTCAGTTCCTCGCCGATACCGCCGCCGCCGACGGCGCCGATGATGGTGGAGGCGCGAACGTTGATTTCCAGGCGCAACAACGCATAGGACATGAAGTTCGGCAGCACCTGCGGCAGAGCGGCGAAGCGCACGCGCTCGGTCCAGCTTGCGCCGACGGCGCGCATGCCCTCATCCGGCTTCATGTCGATATTCTCGATGACTTCGTAAAACAGCTTGCCGAGCGCGCCGATCGTGTGAAGGCCGACGGCGATGATCGCAGCGATCGGGCCGATCGACAGGATCGCGGAGAACAGGCCGGCAATGACGATTTCCGGGAAGGCGCGCAGCAGTTCCATGATGCGCTTGGCGATCAGGCGGACAGGGTGGGACGGCGACAGGTTGCGCGCGGCGAAGAAAGCGAGAGGGACGGCGAAGACGAAGCCGACGATGGTCGAGACCAGCGCGATGTTGATCGTGACGATCATCAGCTCGAAATATTCGGGGACATAGAAATCGCCCCAGACATAGACTCGGCCGAGCGGGAAATTGAATTCCTCGCCGCCGGCGCCGTTTGCGCCGTTGGGGCTCGGCAGATCGAACAGTGCGCGGTAGACGTCGGCCCAGTCCTTGGGAATGAGCCAGCTGACGAAGTCGAAGAGATGCGGCAGGCGCTCGAAGAAATGGCCGGCATTGCTTTCATCGGCGAAGCGGACGGAACTGACGAAGGCCGCAAGCAGGATGACGAGGCCGATCCCGGTGTAAAGACGGCGGCGGGCCACCATCTTGCTCCAGGCGTCGCCGATCTCCTTGGCGCTTTGAGGTGCGCTCTGCATGTTCGGGTGCGTATCGGCAATCGTCATGAAATCCTGCCTTTGTGAATAGCAAAAGGGCGGCCGTCGCCGGCCGCCCAGTTATCGCAATGCGGATCAGCCGCCGATGGCAGCCTTACGAACTTCGATAACGGCGTTATAGAAGTCCGGGGTAACCTTGACGTAGCCCTTGAAGTCGCCGCCTTCGACGGCGTTGAAGCACTTGGCGTCCGTGGTCGGCAGCTTCATGAAGAAGTCGGCCAGCTTGGCCTGCCATTCGGTGCCGAGCGCGTTACGAACGACGAGCGGGCCGTTCGGGATCAGCGGCGAGCGCCAAACTTCGACGAGCTTGTTCGGGTCAACGGTGCCCTTGTCGACAGCCTTGCGGAAGGTGCCGGAGGTGAAACCGTCCTTGAAATCGCCGATGCCCGAGGAGTCGTCGACAGCAACGTCGACCTTGCCGTCGTAGGCAGCGAGCAGGTTGTTCTCATGACCGCCGTTGAACTGGGTCGAGGCGAAGAACTTGTCGTTCGGGGCGCCGGTGGTCTTCGGAATCTGCGTCAGCGGAACGAGGTAACCCGAGGTGGAGTCCGGATCGGCGTAACCGAGCTTCTTGCCCTTGGCGTCGGCAATCGTCTTGATGCCGGAGGACTTGAGAGCGAGGCCGATCGAGTAGTAGCCGGTTGCGCCGTCGGTCTGCTGCGTGGTCAGGATCGGGGTAACGGCCTTCGGGTCCTTGATGGCGACGGCAGCGTAGCCGGAAGCGCCGAGTTCTGCGAAGTCGAGCGTGCCGCCGAGCAGACCCTGGATAACGCCGTTATAGTCGGCAGCCGGGAACAGCGAAACCTTCTCGAAACCGAATTCCTTCTTCAGGTGATCGGAAAGGCAGGCGTAGTTGCGCAGGCGGTCGGCTTCGTTTTCGCCGCCGAGAATACCGACGCGGAATTCTTTGAGATCTGCAGCGTTTGCGCCGCCAGCGAGCGCGAGAAGCGCCGTAGCCGCAAGAAGAGTCTTCTTCAACATTGGGTTCGTCTCCTGATTAACCGGTGTCCCCGGATGCCTTCGGTCTAGAAGAAATGTGCCCTTGACGCGGGCTCTCGATCCCGGCCGTCTCTCTCAGAGACCGGCCAGTGCCAGCGGTTGCGGGCCGGCAGATTCAGTTGCCGCGGTCTGCGCGGCCGGATCGGCGATGTTGATAGAGGTCGACGTCATGGTCTCGTCGATGCCGGCGCCGTCCTTGTCGGTGCCGTAGATTTCCTTGACAGCTGCAGCCGTCAGTTCGGAGGCCTTGCCGTCGAAGACGACGCGGCCGGCCGCCATGCCGATGATGCGTTCGCAATAATTGCGAGCCGTATCCAGCGTATGCAGGTTGGTGATGACGGTGATGCCTTCGCGCTCGTTGATATCTCGCAGCGCGTCCATGACGATCTTGGCGTTCAGCGGGTCGAGCGAGGCGATCGGCTCGTCGGCCAACATCATCTTCGGCTGCTGCATCAAAGCGCGGCAGATGGCGACGCGCTGCTGCTGGCCGCCGGAAAGCGTGCCGGCCATCTGTAGGGCCGCCTGCTCGATGCCGAGGCGCTCCAGAGCGGCAATGGCTTCGATGCGCTCTTCGCGGGTGAAGACGGAGAGGAGGCTCAGCATGGTAGAACGCTGATTGAGGCGGCCGAGCATGACATTGGTGAGCACGTCGAGTCGCGGAACGAGGTTGAACTGCTGGAAGATCATGGCGCAGTCGCGCTGCCAGCTGCGCAGAGCACGGCCTCTCAGCCTGGAGACCTCGACGCCGGAAAAATGGATGGAGCCGGAGCTCGGATCGGCCAGGCGGTTGATCATGCGCAGCAGCGTCGACTTGCCGGCGCCGGAACGGCCGATAACGCCGACCATCTGTCCCTGCGGTATGTTCAAAGTCACGGAATCGACGGCGAGCTTGTTGCCAAACCGGCGTGAGACATTCCTGAGTTCGAACATGAAGCTTCCCTTTCGCGGCTGCCGGGCTGCAAAAAATCAGCGGTACCGGTGCTAAGAATGGGCGCATGCCCCTGCCTCGAAGGGAGTTTCGAGGGGGGGCGGCGCCAACCACAAGGCAATCGATTAGTCCCGCTTCATGAAGCTCCAATGTCAGTTTTATGTAAGTGCTGTTACAATCCGTCCCGATTTGACATGATTAACGACTGAATGCTTTGGTTGTGCTCAATCGTCAAATAAACCGGTAGGTAAGCCATCCATGCTGAGGACGTTCTTCTCGCGCCAATACTCTTCAATACCATTCGCTCCCTTTGCCTCGGCCCAATTGTCGAGACTCGGTCTTTCGCTTTCATAGTTAAAGAGCGGCACGCCGAAGCCGCAGGAGGTCTGTACCAGATCGATGTCCAGCCACACGATCTGCCGTGCACCTAGCGGCTCGTCGCCATCATAGTGCGTGTGCAGCAATTCCCGATATTCCGGCGACGGTCGATGGATAATCCTGCCGCGGCCATAGAGGCGCAGAATCATCGGCGGGCCTTCCATCGCGCAGAACATGATGGTCAGCCGACCGTCGGCCTTCATATGGGCTGAGGTCTCGTTGCCGCTGCCGGTTCGGTCGAGATAGATGGCCGTGTTCGGGGAGATGATGCGCAGGCATAGCGTTTCGCGCGGCGAAACGTTGACCCGCGAAGCGGCGGTAGCCGACGCCGTGAAGAAGATGTGTTGCCGCGCGATGAAATCGCGCAGCCGGTCGTCGATGCTCGAAAACTGCTTTGCCATGAAAAACTCCTCCCGATCCCGAACTACAAGGACCGCCTGAAAGCTGGATCGCTCGTTGGTGCCTCGCAAGCCCGGTTCGAGCGGAAAGCGTCTCGGCTTTCTGTTTTGGCGCAATTTCGGACGGAAAACCGCTACACACTTTTCCTGAAATTGCGCTAGGCGGCGTAGCGATCCAGAAAGTCTTCTGCCGAAAGGGCACGGAAGTCTGCGAGCGCCGTGCGCAGACGGTCGTGATCCCAATCCCACCAGGCAAGCCTGTCCATGCGTGCGCCGACCTCTGCGGTGAAGCGTTCGCGGATGAGCTTGGCCGGCACGCCCCCGACGATCGTGTAGGGGGCGACGTCTTTGGAGACGACGGCGCCGGCACCGATGACCGCACCATTACCGACCGTGACACCAGGCAGGATGGTGGCGCCGTGGCCGATCCAGACGTCATGGCCGATGACGACGCGATGGTCGCGCCGCCAGGTGAAGAAATCCGTCTCCATATCGGCATCCGGCCAATAGTCGGCGGCGCGATAGGTGAAATGGTGCAGCGTGGCGCGCCATGTCGGATGGTTCGTGGCGTTGATGCGCACGGCGGCGGCGATGTTGACGAACTTGCCGATCGTCGCGCACCAGACCGCACCATCCTGCATGATGTAGGAATAGTCACCGATCTCGACCTCGTCGATACGGCAGCGGTCCGAGACTTCCGTGTAGCGGCCGAGCGTCGATTTGTTGACGCTGGCCGAAGGGCTGATGAAGGGCGTTTCGCCCAATTTGCGGCTCATGCAGCTGCCTTTCTCGGCGAGAACTGCGAGACGTCGAGAATGCGGCTGCCGACGGCTTCGCGCACCTCTTCGTCATGGAAGATGCCGAGAAGGGCGACGCCCGCCTGCTTCTTCTGCTCGATCATGTCGACGACGACGGCCCGGTTCCTGGCATCGAGCGAAGCCGTTGGCTCGTCGAGCAGCAGGATGGCGTGGTCGGTGATGAAGCCGCGCGCGATGTTGACGCGCTGCTGCTCGCCACCCGAGAAGGTGGCGGGAGGCAGCTGCCAGAGCTCCCGCGGCAGGTTCAGCTGTGCGAGCAGACCGGCCGCCTTTTCGCGCGCATCGGCCGCCGTCACGCCACGGGCCAGCAGCGGCTCGGCGACGACATCGATGGCAGCGACGCGCGGCACGGTGCGCAGGAACTGGCTGACATAGCCCATCGTCTGCCGGCGTACTTCGAGCACGGTGCGTGGGTCGGCGGTGGCGAGATCGACGATCTTGCCCTTGTGCGTGACGAGGATCTGGCCGTTATCGACGGCGTAATTGCCGTAGATCATTTTCAGGAGCGAGCTCTTGCCGATGCCGGAGGGACCGCCGAGCACGACGCATTCGCCGGCGGCGACCGAGAAGGAGACGTCGGCGACGACAGGTAGGCGCAGGCCGTCGCGCAGATGCATGGTGAAGCTTTTGAAGACTTCGGAAACGACGAGTGGGGTTGCCATGATACTTCCTCAGACCTGCAGGATCGAAGAGACGAGCAGTTGCGTATAGGGTTCGCGCGGATCGTCGAGCACGCGGTCGGTCAGACCGTGTTCGATGACGTATCCGTCCTTCATCACCATCATACGATGTGACAGGAGCCGCGCGACGGCGAGATCGTGTGTGACGATGATGGCCGACAGGCCGAGATCGTTGACGAGGCCGCGTACGAGGTCGAGCAGACGTGCCTGTACCGAAACGTCGAGACCGCCGGTCGGCTCGTCCATGAAGACGAGGCGCGGCCCGGTCACAAGATTGCGGGCGATCTGCAGGCGCTGGCGCATGCCGCCGGAGAAGGCGCGCGGCTGATCGTCGATACGGTCGGCGTCGATTTCCACCCGCTCCAGCCAGTCGATGGCCGTGTTGCGGATGTTGCCATAGTGGCGATTGCCGATGGCCATCAGCCGCTCGCCGACATTGGCGCCGGCCGAAACCGTCATGCGCAACCCGTCGGCCGGGTTCTGATGCACGAATCCCCAGTCGGTGCGCATTAGGAAGCGGCGCTCGGCCTCGTTCATGCGGAACAGGTCGCGATAGGTCTCGTCGCGCATGTGATATTCGACACTGCCTGTCGTCGGCAGCAGCCGGGTCGAGATGCAGTTGAGCAGCGTCGTCTTGCCGGAGCCGGATTCACCGACAATCGCCAGCACTTCGCCCGGCCACAGTTCGAAGGACACATCCCGGCAGCCGATGCGGCTGCCGTAGAATTTCGAGATGTCCTTGACTTTCAGAAGCGGGGTGTCGCTCATTCTGCAGCCTCCTTGCTGTCGGGCAATCCATCGGGCGCAAGCATCGCGCCGGCATGGCCGTGGGCGCGACGGTCTTCGCAGAAGTCGGTGTCGGAGCAGACGAACATGCGCCCGCCCGTGTCGTCGAGGATCACCTCGTCGAGATAGACCTGCTCGGCGCCGCAAAGAGCGCAGGGCTTGTCGAAACGCTGGACCTCGAAAGGATGGTCCTCGAAGTCGAGGCTGACGACTTCGGTGTAAGGCGGCACCGCATAGATGCGCTTTTCACGTCCGGCGCCGAAGAGCTGCAGCGCATCCGACAGATGCATTTTCGGATTGTCGAACTTCGGCGTTGGCGACGGATCCATCACGTAACGGCCGGCAACCTTGACCGGATAGGCATAGGTCGTGGCGATGCGGCCGTTGCGGGCGATGTCCTCGTAGAGCTTCACATGCATGAGGCCGTATTCCTCAAGCGCGTGCATCTTGCGGGTCTCGGTCTCGCGCGGTTCCAGATAACGCAGCGGCTCGGGGATCGGCACCTGGTAGACGAGCACCTGGTTCGGGCCGAGCTTGGCTTCCGGGATACGGTGACGCGTCTGGATGATGGTCGCCTCTTCCGTGCGGGTGGTGACCGCGACATTGGCGACCTTCTGGAAGAAGGCGCGGATGGAGACGGCGTTGGTCGTGTCGTCGGCGCCCTGGTCGATGACCTTCAGCACGTCTTGCGGGCCGATGATCGCCGCCGTCAGCTGCACGCCGCCGGTGCCCCAGCCATAAGGCATCGGCATTTCGCGCGAGGCGAAGGGCACCTGATAGCCGGGAATGGCGATCGCTTTCAGGATGGCGCGGCGGATCATCCGCTTGGTCTGCTCGTCGAGATAGGCGAAGTTGTAGGTGGCGAGTTCGGTCATTCGGCTGCCTCCGTTATGGAATCCATGCCGCGTTCGCGAGCGGCCTCGAAATCGCGGCGCATGCGCCGCACCAGGTCGAGCTCGGCCTGGAAGTCGACATAGTGTGGCAGCTTCAGATGTTCGACGAAGCCGGTCGCCTGCACGTTGTCGGAGTGGGAGATGACGAATTCCTCGTCCTGAGCCGGCGCAACAATGTCTTCTCCCAGCTCTTCGGCGCGCAGCGCGCGGTCGACCAGCGACATCGCCATGGCCTTGCGCTCGCTCTGGCCGAAGACCAGACCGTAGCCGCGGGTGAACTGCGGCGGCGCCTTGGCCGAACCCTTGAACTGGTTGACCATCTGGCATTCTGTCACCTGGATGCGGCCGAGCGAGACGGCAAAGCCGAGTTCCGGCACGTCGAATTCGACCTCCACTTCGCCGATGCGGATTTCGCCGGTAAAGGGATGGTTGCGGCCGTAGCCGCGCTGGGTCGAATAGCCCAGCGCCAGCAGGAAGCCTTCGTCGCCGCGGGCGAGCGCCTGCAGGCGAAGATCGCGGCTCATCGGGAATTCCATCGGCTCGCGCGTGAGGTCGCCGATTTCGTGATCGATCGGTAGGGTGCCGTCGCCTTCGATCAGACCTTCCTGGCTGAGGATTTCGGAAACGCGCATGACGCGACCTTCTTCAGCTGGCCGCTGCATCGGCTCGTCCACTTCCTCGTCGGTCAAAAGGCTCGGGTCGAGCAGGCGGTGTGTATAGTCGAAGGTCGGGCCGAGAAGCTGGCCGCCCGGCAGATCCTTGTAGGTCGCCGAGATGCGGCGCTCAATCTTCATCGCCGCCGTGTCGAGCGGCTGGGAATAGCCGAAGCGCGGCAGCGTTGTGCGATAGGCGCGCAGCAGGAAGATCGCTTCGATCATGTCGCCGCGCGCCTGGCGAACGGCAAGCGCCGCCAGCGTGCGGTCATAAAGCGAGGCTTCGGCCATGACGCGGTCGACGCCGAGCGCGAGCTGCGCGACGATCTGGTCGATGCCGAGCGCCGGCAGCGAACGGTCGCCGCGGCGACGGTCGGCCAGCAGCCGGTGAGCATTGGCGATGGCGGCTTCGCCACCCTTTACGGCAACATACATATGTCACACCTCCGTCGCGGTGATCTTGGTGGTGCGCGGCAGGCAGAGGAATTGCCGGCCCGCTGTCAGGATGAGATCGACGCCGCGCGGAAAGAGCGCGCGATTGTCGTTCCAGATGCGCAGCAGCGCATCCGGCAGCCCGATCGGGGCGATCATGGTGACGTCCTTGATGCCCGGGCCGGAAAGCGCCAGTTCCTTGCCGTCTTCCAGGCCTTGGATTTCCAGCACGATGGTCGTCGAGCGGTCGGGATATTCCTGGGTGCCGATGCCGAACTGGCTGAAGGAGGACAGCGCCATGCCGGCTTCGACGAAGGCGAAGTGCGCTTCCAGCCGTTCCGAGATGACCGGGGCTCCGCTGTGGAAGGCCAGCCATTCCGGCAGGCTCGATCTTGAAAGGCTGTTTGAAAGCCAGACCGGCGTGTCGTGGTCGCACAGGGTCAGGCCGATAGCACCGGCCGCAATGCCGAGCGGGGCCGGCGGAGTAATGTCGGCGGTGACGGTCTGCACAGTGCCTGGGCGCGCCATGCCGTCCATCGTCATCTTGAAGACGTTCTGCCCGTCGAAGACAGGATCGCTGAAGCCGCCGGTCAGGGCTTCGTTGCCGAAAGTTGGTGTGTTGAACAGGCTCATCAATCTTCTCCGCGGACCATGGTGAAGAAATCGACGCGGGTCGCCGCAGTCTCTTCGGCGCGCTTGCGATCATAGTCGGCGATGCGTTCGGTGACCGGCTGCAGGATTGCCTTCTCGACGAAGCCTTTCGTCGCCGATTGCTGCCAAAGGGCATCGAAGATGGCGGAAAGCCGGGCTTTTTCCCGATCCGTGCCAAGCGAATGCGAATGACCGATGGTGCCGGAAGCCAGTCGGACGGTGGCGCGCGTCACCGTCACTTCGCCGAGGTTGAAGGGGGAGCCGCCGCCGCCGATGCGGCCGCGCACCATGACGAGCCCGGTTTCCGGCCCGCGCACCGGCCGAACCGCCGGCTTGCTCGGCAATGCTTCCCAGGCCGCCTCTAGCTCGTCGCGCTCGGCCTGCGCCAGAAGATCGGCAACGCGCTTGCGTTCCCGGCGCTCCTGTGCGGCCGCTTCCTGCCTTTGTGCTGAATTCATCGCGTCTTCCTCTAAATGTCTATTGATATAGACAACCATACAATGTAGATGTATATCTATTAGTGAGTCGTGACAAGCGTGTGACAGGGCGAGTGGGCGAAATGGCAGGGCAGAAGATACAGAGACAGACTGGCGTGGCGCTCTGGCGGCAAATCGCCGACCGGATTCGCACGTCGATCAATCACGGTGATTTCGACGAAACCGGCATGGTGCCGCCGGAGACGACGCTGGCGCTGCAGTTCGGCGTCAACCGGCATACGATCCGGAGCGCGCTGGCGGCGCTGGCGCAAGAAGGCATCGTCCGGGCCGTGCAGGGGCGCGGCACGCTGATTGAGCGCAAGGAGCGGCTGAGCTTCCCGATTTCGAAGCGGACGCGCTTCTCGCAGGGGATCGGCGATCAGGTGCGCGAGACCCGCAGCATGCTGCTTGCCGCAAGCGAGGAGCCGGCAAATGTCGAGCTTGCTCGGCAGCTCAAGATCAACGCCGGCACGCAGCTTGTGCGGCTCGAAACGCTCGGCCAGGCGGACCATCGCCCGGTATCGCGCGCCACCAGCTGGTTCCCGGCAGATCGTTTCGGCGACATCGCGGAGATCTATCGGGCGACCGGATCGATCACCAAGGCATTCAAGGAGCTTGGCGTGCCGGATTACGTGCGCGTCGTCACCGAAATCACCGCGACGCATGCCGACGAAAGCGATCTGTCTGATCTGCAACTATCCCCGGGCGCCATCGTTCTGGTCGCCCAAGCGCTCAATGCGGATCTCGACAATGTCCCGGTGCAATATTCGATTTCACGCTTCGCCGCCGACAGGGTGCGGTTCACGATCGAGAATTGAGATCGAAGCTCTTTGGATCAAAGCAAAGAGACTGGTTATGCATCGCTCGGTGGCCATTGCTGTGCGGCATGAAGAATGCGGATTACTCGCACGTTCCTCCTGCGAGATCGTAAACCGGCAAATAGTTTTTGTGTACGACGAGTTCACACGTCCCAGATACACGGCCCGGTCGGCCCGTCATCGGATGTGTAATAAGCTGTGTTGATCGCTTGGCAACGAGTTCATCAAGCGCGAGTGCCGCAGAGGCATTATCCGCCTCGATGTAGGTATAGATCGCGCGCCGGTCAGCTCTAGCTTCGGGAGTCCAAGCAAGCTTCACGAAGGCTTTCCGCTTAGCCTGCGACGAGTTTCATCTCGCAAGGCAGCGAACTCTGCTTCGACATCGTCGGCGGGAGTAAGATTGCCAGCATTGGCGGACGCAAGACCGGTTTGAATCTGCTGACGAAACCATGCGTCATATTCGGCAGCGTCTTGCTGACGTTTCACATAGTCACGCATGAAACCTCGAAGCAATTGCGCTCCGGTTTGATCATGCGCTTTTGCGGCCTCGCTGAAGGCGGACTTCAAGTCTTCCTCAACCCGAAAAGTAAATGTGGCGTCCGTCATATTTAGTCCATGTGTTGCATGCGTAGTGCAATGTAACACATACTGCCATATTTTCCACCCCTCATCCATTCGGGAAGGCGAGGGGTGGTTTGCCTTTCAGCCGCTCAATGCGCGCCGGACATGTCGCCGAGGACTTCCTTCGAGGCGACGGTGGAATCGGCCTTGAGTTTGTAGACCATGGGCACGCCGGTCGCGAGGTTGAGTTCCAGGATCTGTGCCTTGCTCAGGCGGTCGAGAACCATCACGAGCGAACGCAGCGAATTACCGTGGGCCGCGACAAGCACGTTCTGGCCGGCGAGCACGCGCGGCAGGATCTC
Organism: Martinezella miluonensis; assembly: GCF_900094545.1. Taxonomy (GTDB): domain Bacteria; phylum Pseudomonadota; class Alphaproteobacteria; order Rhizobiales; family Rhizobiaceae; genus Rhizobium; species Rhizobium miluonense. The sequence continues at coordinate 448,342 of NZ_FMAH01000001.1, read as the reverse complement.
CGTCAGATAGTAGGGCCAGACGCGAGCGCCGGTGTCGCGCAGGCTTTCGCCGCCGGGCGGCGGAACGTCGTAGGAGCGGCGCCAGATGTGAACCTGCTCTTCGCCCCACTTGGCGCGGGCGTCGTCCTTGTTGAGGCCCGAGAGATCGCCGTAGTCGCGCTCGTTCAGCGCTTGGTCCTTGATCGTTTCGAGGCCGGGCTGGCTGATTTCATCGAGGATGATGTCAAGCGTGTGCTGGGCGCGGGTGAGATCCGAGGTGAAGGCGATATCGTATTTGATGCCGTAGGCGGCCAGAGCCTTGCCGCCCGTCTTGGCTTCTTCGACGCCAAGCGCGGTCAGATCGGGATCCTTCCAGCCGGTAAAGAGATTCTTCAAATTCCAGTCGCTCTGCCCATGGCGAACGAGGACGAGAGTACCGCTCATAATGTCACTCCTTGATAGAGCAATTCCAGGAAAAGTGCGTAGCGGTTTTCCGTCCGGAATTGCGAGACAATAAAAGGCTGGAGCGGTTCAGCAGTTCCATGCTGAACCGCTCCAGGATCGGATTAATGTGTGGCAAGCCCGAGAACGTCGAGCATGGAATAGAGGCCGGGTTTCTTGTCGCGCGCCCAGAGCGCGGCCTGCAGCGCGCCTCGGGCAAACAGCGAACGGTCGCCGGCATTGTGCGACAGCGTCAGCCGCTCGCTCTCGCTGGCGAAGATGACCGAGTGATCGCCGACCACGCCGCCGCCGCGCAACGTCGCAAAGCCGATCGCGCCTGTCGGGCGCGGGCCTGTATGGCCGTCGCGCACGCGTGTGGAATTGTCGCTAAGATCGATGCCGCGGCCCTTGGCCGCCGCCTGGCCGAGCAGCAATGCCGTGCCCGAGGGAGCATCGACCTTGTGGCGATGATGCATCTCCAGCACCTCGATATCCCAGTCGTTCGAAGGGAGCGCACGCGCCGCCTGCTCGACGAGCACGCTCAAAAGATTGATGCCGAGGCCCATATTGCCCGATTTGACGATGCGGGCATGGCGCGCGGCCGCCTTGAACTTGGCCTCATCCTCATCCGAGCATCCGGTCGTGCCGATGATATGGATGATGCGCGCCTGTGCTGCGAGGCCGGCAAAGGTGACGCTGGTTGCCGGCGTCGTGAAATCGATGACGCCTTCGGCATGAAGAAAAGCGGAAAGCGGATCGTCGGTCACGGGAACGCCGATCGGCCCCAGCCCGGCAATCTCGCCGGCATCCTTGCCGATGAAGGCGGAGCCGAGACGCGCGACCGCGGCATGCAGGGTTACGCCGTCCGTGGCATGGATGAGGCGGATGAGAGCCTGTCCCATGCGGCCCGCCGCGCCCACCACCACCAGCTTCATCGCATCGTCGCTCATATCGTCTCTATCGTTTTATTTGCGGGAATTGCCGGAAGCGACCGGCCGCTGAAGGTTGTTAAGGCGAGCGTAGAGGCCATTGTCGGCCTCCGCAAGCGTCTCGTGGTTGCCCTCCTCGACCACGCGTCCGTTCTGCATGACGACAATCTTCTCGGCCCGGACGACCGTCGACAGCCGGTGGGCGATGACAACGACCGTGCGGCCGCTCATGGCTTCGTCCAGCGCCTTCTGCACGGCTGCTTCCGATTCCGTGTCGAGCGCCGAGGTCGCTTCGTCGAGCAGGAGGATCGGCGCGTTGCGCACCAGCGCGCGGGCGATCGACAGGCGTTGCCGCTGGCCGCCGGAAAGCGTCACGCCGTTTTCGCCGACCGGTGTATCGTAGCCCTGCGGCTGCGCCATGATGAAATCATGGGCATAGGCATGCCGCGCCGCTTCCTCGATCTCTGCATTGGTCGCGTCCGGCCGGCCATAACGGATATTGTCGCGGATCGTGCCTTCGAAGAGATAGGGCTGCTGCGAGACATAAGCGAGATGCTGGCGCAGCGACTGCTTGGTGATCTGGCGGATGTCCTGCCCGTCGATGAAGATGCTGCCTTCTTTCGGGTCGTGGAAACGCGGAATGAGATTGATGACGGTGGACTTGCCGGCGCCGGAAGGGCCGACGAGCGCCGTCGTCTGTCCGCCTTCCGCAACGAAGCTCACATCGTCCAGTACGGCGTCGCTGCCATAGGCGAAGCCGACGCCGCGGAATTCGATGCGGGCCTGCGTGACAACGAGCGGCTTGGCATCGGGCAGATCGCGCTGGCGCGGCTCCATGTCGAGCAGCTCGTAAATCATCCGCGCATTGACGACGGCACGCTCCAGCTGCACCTGCAGCTTGGCGAGACGGCGTGCCGGATCATAGGCAAGCAGCAGCGAAGTGGCGAAGGAGAAGAACACGCCCGGCGAGACGCTGTCGTTGATCGATCGATAGGCGGCATAGGCAAAGAGGCTGGCGATCACAAAGCCCGCCACGCTTTCCATCAGCGGACCGTTGCGCTCCGACAGGCGGGCGATACGGTTCTGCCGGTGCTCGGCCGCGGTGATGAGTTTGTTGATCTTGCTCTCCAGCTCGTTTTCCATCGTGAAAGCTTTGACGATGGAAATGCCCTGGATGGTCTCCTGCATCGCGCCAAGCACATGGCTGTTCAAGACGATCGCTTCGCGCGTCGCTGAGCGCAGGCGCTTGGAAATATAACGAAGCGCGAGGAAAAGCGGCGGCGCGATGACGACGAAGGCGATGCTCAGCACCGGATCCTGGAAGATCATGACGCCGACCAGGGATACGAAGGTCAGCAGGTCGCGCGCCGTCGAGGTGATCGTCAGGTTCATGACGTCGCGGATGCCCGAGACGTTCTGGCTGATCTGGGCCGCAAGCTGCGCGGAACGGGCTTCGCTGAAGAAGCCGACCGACAAAGTCATCAGGTGACTGTAGATCCGTCGCTGATAACGAGCGATGATGTTGTTGCCGATCTTGCTGAGAATGACCGACTGAAAATACCCGGCGAAACCGCGCGCCACGAAAACAGCAAAGATGCTCCCGCAAATCAGCCAGGCATCGATGAGATTGCGATCGACGAAGGCTTTGTCGATGACCCACTTCATAATATAGGCGATGTAAGCCGTCGATAGTGCCACCAGGATCAGGCAAATGATCGCGATAGCGTAGCCCCATACATGATCACGGCCGTTCTCGGCGATGATGCGCTTCAGCATGCCGGTAATGGCTTCGCTGTCGACGTTGTTTTTTTGGGTATCGGGCGATTTCAAAAATCGGCTTCCTGTCTCAAACCAAGCGAGCCGCGCATGGCATATGCTTTCGCGGCTCTATAAAGAGTTAGGGCGGCTTTGGCTAGAGATGGCTTGCCGCGCTGGTTAAGAGCCATGCCTGGAGCCAAGTTCATTATAGGCGAGGGAGGTCCGTTCTCAAAGACGCCGGGCTTTCCCTTCTTGTTCTGAACGGCCTTGAAAAACCAATCCCAAGACCGCCATTCGGCGAACCGGTCGGCAGCCTTTCCTCGAAGGGCTGCCTGCCATTCCGGTCGGGTCAGCGCCGCCAGCGGCGGCCCTCTGTTGCAAGACCAAAGCTTGCCGGTTTGCGGGCGTAGCTGGCAAGGCCGGACAAGGCGGCCAGCGGATGCGTCACCACATGCGTTGGAATGGTCTTCATCATTTCTGTATGCGGCGCCTTGTCTTCGAAGGCAGCGCGGAATTCCGGCTTTTGCAGTGCCGGCAGGATTTTCTGCGAGATGCCGCCCGAAAGATAGACGCCGCCGCGCGCCATGAAGATCATGGCGATATCGCCGGCGACGCGGCCGAGATAGGTGACGAAAAGCGTCAGCGTCTCTTCGGCCTGCTTATTGGTGCCGGCAAGCGCGTGGGTGGTGATGTCGGCCGGTTCCTTGAGGCTCGGCTCGATACCGTCTGCCTTGCAGATGGCGTGATAGAGGTTCTGCAGACCGCGGCCGCAAATGACTTGCTCGGCCGAGATCCGGCCCTCGATGGCTTCCAGATACGGCCAGATCTGCAGGTCGCGCTCGCTGCGCGGTCCAAGATCGATATGGCCGCCTTCGCCCGGCACCGGTATCCACTGGTGCTGGGTATGGATCAGACCAGCCACGCCAAGCCCGGTGCCAGGTCCAAGCACGGCGCGCGAGGCGGCATTGTTTTCCGAGGTTTCGCCGATGCTTTCGCGATGGTCGTCGGCAACTTCGGCGATCGCCAGCGCCTGTGCCTCGAAGTCGTTGATGATAAGCACATCTTCGATGCCGAGATTGGCGATCATCGTCTTCGGACGGATCACCCAGTCGCAATTGGTCAGCGGAATTTCATCGCCCTGCACCGGACCGGCCATGGCGAGGATCGCCGAGCGCGGCTGCACCTTGCTCTTTTCGAGGGTCAGCTTGATAGCGTCGTCGATCGTCTCGAAATTCGCCGTCTGCACGACGGGAAAATGCTCCTGCTCGGAATTCGCATCGGCAAGGATCGAGAAGCGTGCATTGGTGCCGCCGATATCGCCGATCAGGATGGGAAAAGGCTGTGGGGCATCGCTGTGATTGAGCTCGGGCATGGCCAGGTCCGTGGTCTGCCGCCGGCAAGGCGGATTAATGGTTCAGTGTTTTGATCAGCCGCTCGGCAGTGGATTCGTTGAGCGCCATCGGAATGTCGTAGAGAACGGCAAGCCGCGTCAATGCCTTCACGTCGACATCGTGCGGCATGGGGGTGAGCGGATCGATGAAGAAGACCAGCATGTCGATCTCGGCGGTGGCGATGAGCGCGCCGATCTGCTGGTCGCCGCCAAGCGGCCCGCTTTTCAATCGGGTAACCTTGAGATCGGGGCAGGCATCGAGCACGCGGCCGCCAGTCGTGCCGGTTGCAACGATATGCCAATTAGCAAGCGCTGCCTGATTGCGCCGGGCAAATTCCGCCATCGCATCCTTTTTCTGATCATGCGCGATCAGCGCGATGCATTTGCTGTCAGCCATGAAATCTTGCTCCAGCCAGTGCTTTCAATCGATTTATTCGCCTTCTATACCAACGAGGCGCCTTTTGAAAGACTACCCCGGCAGGGATTGTTCTGGCCTCATTGCTGCGGGATCTGCCCCGGCGGCGTATTGCCGGAGACGGGCATTGCGTCCGTTTCCGCCGTCGCATCGGCAGTCTTGGCGCCGAAGGTGGCGGCGCGAGCGGAAGCAACCGGCGGTGCCGCCAGTACGGCCTGGCAGGCCCTCGGCAAATCGGAAACCATGACCTCGCGCGGCTTTTGGGGCGGCTTCGTGCTGGGCTTCGGCTTGGCCCAGGGCTCCGGCCCGAACCACCAGGCGAGCGCCTTGTCGCAGCCGTCGCCGGCGGTGACTGGCGCCTGCCCCGTGCAGCCGGCAGAACCGGCAGGGCAGCGGATGCGGATGTGAAAATGCGAGTCGTGCCCATATTCCGGCCGCAGCTTGCCGAGATTGGCGCGGTCGCCCGTCCATGTCTCGCACATCTTCTTCTTGATCGCCGGGTTGACGAAGATACGCTCGACCTCTGGATAGCTGGCCGCGCGCATCAGCAGGCGGGCATGCGCCGGCGTCCAGACCTTGTCGTTGATCGTCAGGAACTTGTCCTTGGCCAGCATCGTCGTGAAGGGCAGGGCTTCGCGCTCTTCGGCCGTCATCTTGTGCCGAGGCATCGGCGTCAGCCAGACGTCGGCGTCGAGGCCGATCTGGTGCGAGGCATGGCCATTGATCATCGGACCGCCGCGCGGCTGCGAGATATCGCCGACGAGCAGGCCCGGCCAACCGTCATTCTTCGCCGCATCGCGCGACAGGTGCTCCAGCAGGCCGATCATCTCCGGCCTTCCCCAGCGGCGATTGCGCGACAGGCGCATGGCCTGCCATGTCGGGCCGTCGGTGGGCAGTGCAACCGCGCCGGCAAGGCAGCCCTTGGCATAGAAGCCCAGCGATTGCGGCGGTCCCTGCGTCGGCAGCGTCACCGCCCCGAAGACCGCCTTTGCGCTCCCGGGTGAAGGAGTGGCCTGCTGCGCCAGCACGTCGCCGGCGACAAGACCCATCCCGATCACCGTCGCGAGAGAGAATTTGCCGATTGTTCGAAGGGAGCGAATCAGAAGTGAAGCCATGCATATCCTTGAAAGGCGGTCGGCGTCAGCCGAAGTGATTTGCGGCGAGATTATCCTGAAAAAAGATGGAAGTTAATCCGCGGCAATCACTTGCGGCCGACGAGCGACCGCCTTTTCCTGGATCGATCGTGGCTCCGGGCAGGTCAGTTGGCTAAAATTTCCGCCGTCTTCCGGATGCGCGACAGGCGCGGCAGCACTTTCGTGCAGGCGAAATCCTGCATCACCTGCGAGAGCGTCGTCACGGCATCTTCGGCGACAATGACGGCATAATTTGCCGCATAGGCATCGCGCGCCGTCGATTCCACGCCGAAATTGGTGGCGACACCGGTCAGGATCAACGTGTTGATGCCGCGGCGGCGAAGCTGCAGGTCGAGCGCCGTGCCGTAGAATGCGCTCCACTGCTGCTTGACGATAGCGACATCCGGTGTCAGCGCCGCTATCTCGGCCGGAGCTTCGAGCGCGGCCGGCGGCAAACCTCCCGGGGGAAGCGGGAAGCTTTCGTCTGTCGGCTGATTGACAGCGTCGGCATAGTCTGCGGAAAATCCGAACGTGACAAACACGGTCGTTCCGCCATCGGCTTTCAGCTTGTTTGCGATGGCGACCGTATTGGCGATGATCTGCGGGGCGGAGTAGGGCGCAAGCGGCCGGTTGAGAACGAGGCCTTGCAGGTCGATGGTAACAAGAGCGGTGGTCTTGGAATCGTAAAGTGACATCTGGGGGCTCCGAGAAAAACATGAGGGCATCCTCACAATGGAAAATATGAGGATGACCTCACAAAAATCAAGTGAAGAATTGAAGACGCGCACGCCGAAGCGGCAGCGCGGCCATGATCGCGTCGTCATTCTTCTGGAGGCGGCGGCAAAGGTCTTCGCGCGCAAGGGCTACGACGCCGCAACGATGACCGAGATTGCAGCCGAGGCGCATTCATCGATCGGCTCGCTCTATCAATTCTTCCCGACCAAGCCCTTGCTCGCCGAAGCCTTGCATATCGATCGCCTGGACCGGCTGAAGGCCAGGCTTCGAGACGTGGCGGAACGGAGCGCCGGCCTTTCCGCCGCCGATTGCGGCGAGGCGATTTTCGATGCGCTCGCTGCCTTCATCGAGGAATATCCGGAGCTTCCAGTGCTTGCCGGGCGCCGCGATATCCCGAAGGAGCGCAAGGCGCGCTCGCGTACCGAGCTGAAGGAGCTGATTGCGAACGTCCTTCGACAGGCGCGGCCGCCTATATCGGACGATATCGCGCTGATGTCGGGCATCGTGCTCGAACTGCTACGTATCGCCGTCCTTGTCGGCAACGAGCCGGAAGCCGTGGAGGATCGGCGTGTCGTCACGGAATTGCGGCTGATGCTGCGCAAGCGACTGGAAGAGGCCGCGGCAGCAGGTTGATTTCCGAAATCGTTCTTCGACGTCTTTGCGAAGAGGCGAGCTATTGCGTCCTGCTTTTTGCCCTCATTTGCCTTATGCTGATTCTCCAGAAATCATCGGGAGATCATGAATGGCATTGTCGCGGTTGAAAGCAGGCTTGGTCGCTTCTCTTTTTTGCCTGCTGGCAATGCCGGTAATCTCGAAAGCCGAGGAGCCGCAATTCCGCATCGGCACGGCCATTCTCGGCGATCTCAAATACCAGCCCGGCTTCAAGCATTTCGATTACGTCAACCCCGACGCGCCAAAGGGCGGCGAGGTGAAGCTGTCGAGCAATGGCACTTTCGATACCCTCAACCCGGTGCTCTACAAGGGCAATCCCGCCGAAGGGACAACGCTGATCTACGATACGCTGTTGAAGAAGGCCGATGACGAGACCAACTCCTCCTACGGCCTGCTTGCCGAGGGCGTCTCCTATCCCGATGACGTTTCGAGCGCCGTCTTCCGGCTACGTGCCGAGGCGAAGTGGGCAGACGGCACGCCCGTAACGCCCGAGGATGTCATCTTCAGTTTCGAGAAAACCAAAGAACTCAATCCGCTGGCGACAAGCTACTACGCCCATGTGGTGAAGGCCGAAAAGACCGGCGATCGCGACGTTACCTTCCATTTCGATGAAAAGGGTAACCGCGAGCTGCCCTCGATCCTTGGCCAGCTTACCGTGCTGCCGAAGCACTGGTGGGAAGCGAACGGCCCCGACGGCAAGCCGCGCGATATCTCGCGCACGACGCTCGAGCCGCTCATGGGGTCCGGTCCTTACAAGATTGCATCCGTCCAGCCGGGTGCCTCGATCCGCTACGAGCTGCGTGACGATTATTGGGGCAAGAACCTGCCGGTCAATGTCGGCCAGAATAATTTCGGCGCGATGAACTATGTCTATTTTTCCGACAACGACGTCGCGTTCGAGGCGTTTCGCGGCGGCGCCGTCGATTACTGGCAGGATAATTCCACCAGCCACTGGGTGACCGGCTACGATTTTCCGGCTGCCAAGGATGGCCGCATCAAGCGCGAGGAACTTCCCAACTCGTTGCGCTCGGTCGGCATCATGCAGGCGCTCGTCCCCAATATGCGGCGCGAACGGTTCAAGGATCAGCGCGTCCGCGAGGCGCTGAGCTACGTCTATGATTTCGAGGAGCTGAACCGGACCCTCGCCTTCGGGAAATTGACGCGTGTTGACAGCTTCTTCTTCGGCACGAAATTCGCCTCTTCCGGCCTGCCGCAAGGCCAGGAGCTCGATGTTCTGAACAGCGTCAAGGACAAGGTGCCCGCCGAGGTGTTCACCACCCCCTTTGCCAATCCCGTCGGCGGCGACCCGCAGAAGGCGCGCGACAATTTTCGCAAGGCGATCGCCCTGTTCAAGGACGCGGGCTGGGTCCTCAAGGGCAACAAGATGGTGAACGCGCAGACCGGCCAGCCGTTTACGGTGGAGCTCCTGCTTGGCAGCGCCTCGCAGGAACGGTCGGTGCTGCCCTACATCCAGAACCTGAAGCGCATCGGCATCGATGCCAGCATCAGGACGGTCGATACCTCGCAATACATCAACCGCATTCGCAGCTTCGACTATGACATGATCTGGGTCGTCTGGGGTGAGACGCTCAATCCCGGCAACGAGCAGGCCGACTATTGGGGCTCCGCCTCCGCCGACCGTCAGGGATCTCGCAACTATGCGGGCATAACCGACCCCGCCATCGACTCCCTCATCGAGAAGGTTATCTTCGCGAAGGACGTGGCTGAGAAGGAGGCGACGGTCAAGGCTCTCGACCGCGTGCTGCTCGCCCACCATTATGTCCTGCCGATGTTCTACGGGACGACGACCAGGATAGCCTATTGGGACAAGTTCGAACATCTGGCCGAGTTGCCCTATTACTCCATCGGCTTCCCCGAGGTCTGGTGGTCGAAAAGCGCCGGAAAGTGAGCCTCTCTTGCAATAAGGGCTTCGCTGCCTCCAAATGCTCAAGGCTGATTCGGATAGTTTGAAGCCGAAATAACTGCGCCGGTTCGCATCCGGCGGAAGGGAATGTGATTTGATCGACAGATGGATTGAGGCGAGGCGGGATATATTCCTCTTCGAGGGGGCAGCCGGCTGATGGGCGCCTATATTCTGCGACGCCTGCTGCTGATGATCCCGACCATCGTCGGCATCATGGCCATTTCCTTCACCATCGTCCAGTTTGCGCCGGGCGGCCCTGTCGAGCAGGTCATCGCGCAGCTGACCGGGCAGGGCGATAACGCCAGCGGCCGCCTGTCCGGCGGCACCGACATGCTGGCTCAGCAGGCCGTCGATGACAGCAACTCGAAATATCGCGGCGCGCAGGGGCTCGATCCCGAGCTGATCGCCAAGCTCGACAAGCAGTTCGGTTTCGATAAGCCGCCGCTCGAGCGCTTCGGCCGAATGATGTGGAACTATATCCGCTTCGATTTCGGCGAGAGCTTCTTCCGCAACACGACGGTCATCGACCTTATCGGCCAGAAGCTGCCGGTGTCGATCTCGCTCGGCGTCTGGATCCTGATCTTCTCCTATACCATTTCCATCCCGCTCGGCATCCGCAAGGCGGTGCAGGATGGATCGACCTTCGACGTCTGGACGTCCGGCATCATCATCATCGGCTATGCCGTCCCGAGCTTCCTGTTCGGCATCATGCTGATCGTGCTGTTTGCCGGCGGCTCCTTCTTCGACTGGTTCCCGCTGCGCGGCCTCGTCTCGGATAATTTCGCTGACCTCAGCTGGTGGCAGAAGGTCCTCGATTATCTCTGGCATCTGGTGCTGCCGCTGATCTCGCTGTCGCTCGCAGCCTTCGCCACGACGACGCTGCTCACCAAGAATTCCTTCATCGAAGAGATCAAGAAACAATATGTCATCACCGCCCGCGCCAAGGGTCTTTCCGAACGGCGCGTGCTCTATGGCCATGTCTTCCGCAACGCCATGCTCATCGTCATTGCCGGCTTCCCCGGTGCCTTCATCTCTGCCTTTTTCACCGGCTCGCTGCTGATCGAGAATATCTTCTCGCTCGATGGCCTTGGCCGCTTGAGCTATCTCTCCGTCGTCCAGCGTGATTATCCGGTGGTGTTTGCGACGCTTTTCATCTTCTCGCTGCTCGGCCTAGTCGTCGGCCTCGTTTCCGACCTGATCTACACCTGGATCGATCCGCGCATCGACTTCGAGCGGAGGGACGTGTGATGGACGCTGCCAGCCATCCGACTTCCCAACCGGTTGTAAAGCCGCCGCGCAAGGGTTTGTTCTCGCCGACCAATGTGCGCCGCTGGGAGAATTTCAAGGCAAACCGCCGGGGATTTTGGTCTCTCTGGATCTTCCTTGTCCTGTTCGTCATTAGCCTTGGCGCTGAGTTTATCGTCAACGATCGGCCGATCCTCATCTCCTACAAGGGCGAGATCCTGACGCCGATCTTCGTCGACTACCCGGAAGAGAAGTTCGGCGGCTTCCTGGCGCAGACGGATTATCGTGCCCAGGATATCCAGGACGAGATCAACGCCAACGGCTGGATGATCTGGCCGCCGATCCACTATTCCTATCAGACCGCCAATTCCAACCTTCCCACCGGAATGTCGGCGCCCACCCCGCCCTTCTGGGCAATGAGCAAGGAAAAGCGCTGCGCGGGCTATGCGGCCGGCACTGCCGACCCGAACTGCAACTGGAGCAATTTCAACTGGCTCGGCACCGATGACCAGGCGCGAGACGTGCTCGCCCGCCTGATCTACGGCTTTCGTATCTCGGTGCTGTTCGGCTTGGCGCTCACCATCTGCTCGGCCGTCGTCGGCGTCTGCGCCGGTGCGATACAGGGCTATTTCGGCGGATGGACGGACCTGCTGATGCAGCGCTTCATCGAAATCTGGTCGTCCATGCCGGTCCTCTATATCTTGCTGATCATCGCCTCGGTCCTGCCGCCCGGCTTCTTCATCCTGCTCGGCATATTGCTCTTGTTTTCCTGGGTGGGTCTCGTCGGCGTGGTGCGCGCCGAATTCCTGCGGGCGCGCAATTTCGAATATGTGCGCGCTGCCCGCGCACTCGGCGTCAACAATCGCACCATCATGTATCGCCACCTGCTGCCGAATGCGATGGTCGCGACCTTGACCTTCGTTCCTTTCATCCTGTCGGGCTCGATCTCTACGCTGACCTCGCTCGATTTCCTGGGCTTTGGCATGCCGCCCGGCTCGCCGTCGCTGGGGGAAATGATCGCCCAGGGCAAATCCAACCTGCAGGCGCCCTGGCTGGGGCTTTCGGCCTTCTTCACCATGTCGATCATGCTGTCGCTGCTGATTTTCATCGGTGAAGCCGTGCGCGACGCCTTCGATCCGAGGAAGACGTTCCGATGAGCGAAAACTCCACTCCGCTACTGTCTGTCCGCAATCTTTCGGTCGCCTTTCATCAGGGCGGGCAAACCTCGATCGCCGTCGACGGTGTTTCCTTCGATATCCATAGGGGCGAGGTCGTGGCGCTGGTCGGCGAATCCGGCTCCGGCAAGTCGGTCTCGGCCAATTCGATCCTGAAGCTTTTGCCCTATCCGGCCGCGAGCCACCCTTCCGGCGAAATCCTGTTCAAGGGGAAGGATATGTTGAAGGCATCGGATAGCGAGCTGCGCGCCGTGCGCGGCAACGACATTACGATGATCTTCCAGGAGCCGATGACTTCGCTCAATCCGCTCCATTCGATTGAGCGGCAGATCAGCGAAATCCTCGCGCTGCATCAGGGCATGACCGGCGAGGCTGCCCGCAACCGAACGCTGGAGCTTTTGAACCAGGTCGGCATCCGCGAACCGGAGAAGCGTCTCAAGGCCTATCCGCATGAACTGTCAGGCGGCCAGCGCCAGCGCGTGATGATCGCCATGGCGCTCGCCAACCGCCCCGAGCTCCTCATCGCCGACGAACCGACGACGGCACTCGACGTGACCGTGCAGGCGCAGATCCTCGAGCTGCTGCGCGAACTCAAGGGTGTGCACGGCATGTCGATGCTGTTCATCACCCATGATCTCGGCATCGTCCGCAAGTTCGCCGACCGTGTCTGCGTGATGACCAGGGGCCGCATCGTCGAGACCGGCACGGTGGAAGACGTCTTCACCCGGCCGCAGCATGACTATACCCGCCATTTGCTGGCCGCCGAGCCGCGCGGCGAGCCGCCGGTAAGCGATGCCGGCAAGCCTGTCGTCATGGAAGGCAACGACATTCGCGTCTGGTTCCCGATCAAGGCCGGCTTCATGCGCAAGGTCGTCGATCATGTGAAGGCGGTCGACGGCATCGATCTGAAACTCAGGGCCGGCCAGACGCTTGGCGTCGTCGGCGAATCCGGCTCGGGCAAGACCACGCTCGGTTTGGCGCTCGCCCGGCTCATTTCATCCCGTGGACGCATCAGCTTCGTCGGCAAGGATATAGCCGGCTATTCGTTCCGCGAGATGCGGCCGCTCCGTAACCAATTGCAGGTGGTCTTCCAGGATCCTTACGGGTCGCTCAGCCCGCGCATGTCGGTCGGCGAGATCATCGCCGAAGGGCTCAAGGTGCATGAGCGGTCGCTTTCGGCCGATGAGCGCGACAAGCGCGTCTGCTGGGCGCTGGAGGAGGTCGGCCTCGATCCGTCCACCCGTTGGCGTTTTCCGCATGAGTTCTCCGGCGGTCAGCGTCAGCGCATCGCGATCGCACGCGCCATGGTGCTGAAGCCGCGTTTCGTTATGCTGGACGAGCCGACCTCGGCGCTCGACATGAGCGTGCAGGCACAGGTGGTCGATCTACTGCGCGATCTGCAGAAGAAGCACGATCTCGCCTACCTGTTCATCAGCCACGACCTGAAGGTGGTGAAGGCGCTCGCCAACGAAATGATCGTCATGCGGTTCGGCAAGGTGGTGGAACAAGGTGCCTCGGCCGATATTTTCCGTGCGCCGCAGGAAGATTACACCAAAGCGCTTCTTGCCGCCGCATTCAACATCGAAGCGGTCCCAACCGCTGCCATCAAACAGTGAAGACTTCCGCCATGCCGGCCAAAAGCCCCATTCTTGTCGACCTGAAATTCGATCCTGCATCCGTTGCCAAGGCGCTTGAGACGGCCTTTGCCGATCGCGACATCATCAATCTCGCCGATCCCGCCAACAAGGGCGCGGATCTCATCCATGTCGATTATGCGCTTCTGTGGAAGCCGGATGCCGATCTTTTTCAGCGCGCGCCCAATCTGAAGGTCATCTTCTCTGGCGGCGCCGGTGTCGATTCGATGATGTCCATCGCCGGCCTGCCCGACATTCCGATCGTTCGCTTCGTCGATCGCAGCCTCACGACACGCATGAGCGAGTGGGTGGTGATGCAGTGCCTGATGCATCTGCGAGATGTTCAGGGGCATTTCAGGAACCAGCGCCAGCGCGCATGGGCGCCGCAGCATGGCCCCGAAGCCGCCGATGTCACCGTCGGCGTCATGGGTCTCGGCGTTCTCGGCTGCGATGCCGTCGCCAAGCTGAAGGTGATGGGCTTCGATGTCATCGGCTGGTCCCGCAACAAGAAGCAGATCGACGGCATGGAAACTTTCGATGCCGCCGGGCTGGATGCATTTCTGGCGCGTACCGATATCCTGGTCGGCTTGTTGCCGCTGACGCCGGAGACGACAGGCATCTACAATGCGTCGCTCTTTTCCAAGCTCCGCCGCAATGGAGCTTTGGGCAAGCCGGTCTTCATCAATGCCGGACGCGGCAAGAGCCAGGTTCAAGCCGATATCGCCTCGGCGATCCGAACGGGTATTCTGGGTGGCGCTTCGCTCGATGTCTTCGCCGTCGAACCCCTGGCGGCGGACGACCCGCTCTGGGATCTGGACAATGTCATCATCACGCCCCATGATTCCGCAGTATCAGAAGAAAAGGCGCTCATGCGCCATGTCGAGGAGCAGATCGCCCGCTTCGAACGGGGCGAACCGCTGCAGCATCTGGTGGATCGCAGCCGGGGTTACTAAGTCTGTATCAGATGGCGGTGATCGAGGCCCTTCGCCTCGGTTGTTGCCGGCGATGGGCGACCCATCTACTCTGGTATCAATTTTCTTTCAGCGACTGGACTTTCGCTCAACATTTTTTGATAACAGAGTGCGACATACGCTTGCCGGCATGCCCGCTGGCGAGAAATGGGCCGTCGGCAGGGCAGGAGACGGGGCAGGAACGACATGACGAAGACGGATATCGCCACCCGCGTCTATAACCATACCTGGAAGCTCGATCCGATCGTCCGCAGTCTGATCGACACGGATTTCTATAAGCTTCTGATGCTCCAGATGATCTGGAAGCTCTATCCGGACGTCGACGCTACGTTCTCGCTCATCAATCGCACCAAGAGCGTGCGCCTGTCCGAAGTGATCGACGAGAAGGAATTGCGCGAGCAGCTCGATCATGCCCGTACGCTCCGTCTCTCCAAAAAGGAGATGATCTGGCTTGCGGGTAACAGCTTTTACGGCCGCGCCCAGATCTTCGAGCCGGAATTCCTCGCATGGCTGTCGAATTTCCAGCTGCCGGAATACGAGCTTTCGAAGCGCGACGGCCAGTATATCCTCGATTTCCACGGCTCGTGGAAGGAAACGACGATGTGGGAGATCCCTGCACTCGCGATCATCAACGAGCTTCGTTCGCGCACTGCGCTGAAGGCGCTCGGACCCTTTACGCTGGACGTGCTCTATGCCCGCGCCAAGGCGAAGATGTGGGAAAAGGTGGAGCGGCTGAGAGAGCTGCCCGGCCTGCGCATTTCCGATTTCGGCACCCGCCGCCGCCACAGTTTCCTCTGGCAGCGCTGGTGCGTCGAGGCGTTGAAGGAAGGTGTGCCCCACGCTTTCACCGGCACGAGCAACGTGCTGCTCGCCATGGATTCCGATCTCGAAGCCGTCGGCACCAATGCGCACGAGTTGCCGATGGTGGCTGCAGCGCTGGCCCGGAACGACGAAGAGCTCGGCAAGGCACCCTATAAGGTGCTGCGGGACTGGAATCGTCTCTACGGCGGCAATCTGCTTGTCGTGCTGCCTGACGCCTTCGGCACGGCCTCGTTCCTGCGCCACGCGCCGGAATGGGTGGCCGATTGGACGGGTTTCCGTCCAGACAGCGCGCCGCCCATCGAAGGTGGCGAAAAAATCATCGACTGGTGGAAGAAGATGGGCCGCGATCCGCGCCAGAAGCTGCTGATCTTCTCCGACGGCCTCGATGTCGAAGCGATCATCGATACCTACAAGCATTTCGAGGGGCGTGTGCGTATGAGCTTCGGCTGGGGCACCAACCTGACCAATGATTTCGCCGGCTGCGCGCCGACGGAACTCAAGGGTCTCAACCCCATCTCCATCGTCTGCAAGGTCATCGAGGCCAATGGTCGTCCGGCCGTGAAGCTCTCGGACAATCCGCAGAAGGCGACAGGGGAACCGGCTGAAGTCGAACGCTATTTGAAGTTCTTCGGTGCGGAAGATCGAGTCGATCAGGACGTGCTCGTTTAAAGCCCTTACGCGATTTTGCGAAACGCCTCAGTGGCGGCTGATGGTTTCCAACCTCGCCACCCGCTTGAACAGTGTCCAGTTGCCATTCTCCCAGCGATATTGATCCGGCGAAATAACGTAGGGCACGTCGCTCAGATCGGCGCTGATCAGTTCCAGAAGCTGCAGGCCTTCAATGTCGTTCTCATGGGTGAAGAACACCTTGTCGCGCGACAGGAACGCCGCGATCGGCGCGGCGCCGCCGGACTGTTCTTGGATCTGTGCCCAGAAATTTGGCAGGAAGGCGACGCTGGATTCGAACTGGCCGTCCACCTCGACATATTGGAACCGGCTGCGCTTGGCGATGTGCAGGCCGGTTTTGGTGAGAAACGTCTGTAGATTGCCTTGGGCCAGTTCCGCCAGCTCCCGTGTGTCGATACCCCAGTCCTCCAGCGCCGTGGACATGACATAGCTGACGCTTGTCTCGCGATTGACCACGAAGAGCTTGATCAGGCCCTCGGCTTCGTCGAGATAGACGAATTGCGGCGGATCGGGCTCGTCCTTGACGGCCTGGATCATCTGTCGCCGCGCCACGTCGACGAAATCGCGCGCCTTCAGAACCGGCAGGACCTTGGCGAGTTCCTCGCCGCCATTCATGGCTTCCGTCATATTGAGATAGTTGAGCAACGCTTGCGCGCGAGCCGGGCCGCGCTTTTCCCGCAGCGCCAGCAGCGCGTTGCTGAGGAATTTCGTCATGGCATCGCCGTTGCGGCTGTGCAGTGTCAGGCTGCCGGCTCGGGCATCGTAATCGATCCTGATCAGGTCGCCGAAAAACGGCAGCCGTTCCTGCAGATAGGCTGCAAAACGCGCTTCATCCTGCAGGGCTTCGTCGGGGATATTCAGATCGAGCATCTTCATCGGCGGAGCGTCCGGTGGCTCGGGCGTCGGGAGCCTCTGCTCGGCCAGCTTGCCTTTACCGAAGAGCTTCTTCAGGAAATTGAACACGCGCGTCCCCAAGCATCGAACGGTACCGCTGAAGAACCTAGCGCGGCAGCTGCTCGTCGACAATGCCGAGGCGAGCATGGAAAGGGAAGGCGGTAAGTGCCTGCTTGCCCGCGGGAAAAAGGCGTATAGTCTGCCGAAGGCGGACTGGTTGGTCCGATTGAGGGAAGGGCGGTACGCATGAAGAATGTCAGGGGTAGCAGGCTGTCGATCGAGGCGCTGCTTTTCTGTCTCTTTGTATTCGCCGCCCCCCTCTCGGCTTTCGCCCAGAGTACCGCTGCCGCGCAATCGGCTGCACCGCCGCCCGACAAGGTTCGCGAACTCATTCAGCTGATGAACGAACCGGATGTCCGGCAATGGCTGACATCTCAGTTGAGCAATCAGCCGACCTCTTCCACCAGTCCCGCACCGGCCAGCGGCGACCAGATGTCCGTGTTATCGGGCCTGCTTGGTCACACGCGGCGCCACTTTGAAATCCTGTCCGGCTCGGCGATGACGTTGCCCTATCAGGTCATGATGGCATCCGAAAAGCTTGAGGATGAAGGCAAGGCGGTCGGTCTGCTGCGCATTATCATCCAGATCGTCATTCTTTTCTTCCTGGGGCAGGTGGCGGAGCTTGTCGTTGCCCGCTTCATCAATTCCAAGCGCATGCGACGTCAAGAAAGGGCTACCGACGCAGAGACCGAGCTGCAGGCCGCGCGATCCCAGTTTTTGGGCGGCGTCGTGCCCGCCATCATCCATGGCCTGGTGACCCTCATTCCGCTTCTCGCCTTCGACTGGCCGCCGGCGATCGAAAGCTTCGCCATTGCCTGTGTCATTGCGCTGGTCTCCATCCGACTGGCGATTTCCATCGGCAAACTGGTGATGGAGCTGATCGCCATGCGCCGGGCGAACGATATTCTGGACGAGGATGGCGGCGCTGCGCGCATTGCCGAACGGCGGCGCGTGGCGAGATACTGGTATCGGCGCTGCACCCTCTTCGCCATTTATTTCGCTTGCGGTTGGGCAGTCATACAGGCCGTCATCTCGCTCGGCTTTTCCGCCGGTGCGCGCGATCTCATCGGCTATACCCTCGGTATCGGCCTCTTTCTGATTGCCGTGACCGCCGTCTGGTCGAGACCCGTTGCGCCGGAAAATCGTGGGGCGAAGACGGTTTCCTGGCTGTTGACCATTTTCTTCGCGGCGCTCTGGTGCCTGTGGGTGGCCGGTTTCGATGGCCTTCTGTGGCTTGGCATCTATGCGATATTGCTGCCGCGTATTCTATCGGTCGCGACGCAGGCGATTGAGGCGCTGCATGATGCGGCCGATGGTATCTTCGGCGCCGGCAAGTTGGCGGCCGTGCTTCTCGACCGCGGCTTGAGGGCGATGATCATCACGCTCGCGGCCCTATGGCTGGGTTGGATGCTGGGGGTCGAGGCGCATGCAATGATGAGCGGCGATGAATCGAATGTCGGTCGCATAGCGCGCGGCATTCTGGGCGGGATCGTCATCCTTCTCGTCGCCGATCTCGTCTGGCACCTGGCGAAAACCTATATCGATGGCAAGCTGATGCAATCCCTGCCCGCCCTCAGCGATTCCGAAGAGATGAGGGCCAATCGCGCTCGGCTGCAGACGCTGCTGCCGATCTTCCGCAACATTCTTGCCGTCGTCATCGGCATCATCGCGATCATGATGGTTCTGTCGGGCCTCGGCGTCCAGATCGGACCGTTGATCGCCGGCGCCGGCGTTGTCGGTGTCGCTGTCGGCTTCGGTGCACAGACCATCGTCAAGGATGTCATCAGCGGTATCTTCTATCTGTGGGACGACGCCTTCCGCATCGGCGAATACATCGAGAGCGGCAGCCACAAGGGAGTGGTAGAATCCTTCAGCCTGCGCTCGGTAAAACTACGCCACCAGCGCGGCCCGCTGGCGACGATCCCCTTCGGCTCGCTCGGCGCGGTCAACAACATGAACCGCGACTGGGCCATCGATAAGATCATCGTCAAGGTCACCTATGACACCGATCTGGTGAAGCTGAAGCGGATCATCAAGGATATCGGCCAGCGCCTGCTGGAAGATGCGGATCTGAAGCCGAGCATCATCCAGACGCTGAAGATGAAGGGCGTCGAGCAGTTCGGCGATTTCGCGATCGAGATCAGGCTGGCGATCACTGCCAAGCCCAACGAACTCTCCGTCATCCGCCGCAGCGCACTGGCTCTGATCAAGCAGGCCTTCGACGAGAACAGCATCCAGTTCGCGGTCCCGACCGTGCAGGTGGCAAGCGACAAGGATGCAGCCGCCGCCGCGGCCCGGCAGCTTGTCCAGATGCGTGCGGCTGACATCGATGGCGGACAACAGGCCGGTTAACAAGCAGGGTCGCGCCGGTCACCTGTTGTCTTTCGGCACCGCGGTGCTCCCGCGCACCACCAGCGTGACGTCGATCATCTCACGCTCCACCGGCACTGCATCCTCAAGAACCGCCTTTACCGCACGTTGCGCGATTTCTGCAAAGGGCTGTGCCATCGTCGTCAGGCCGGGCTCCACCATGCCGCCTTCCGGCACGCCGTCGAAACCGATGACGGAGACATCTTGCGGAACCGAAAGGCCTCGTGCTCGCAGCCAGTTGATCGCCAGCAATGCGATATTGTCGGACATGGCGAGGATCGCCGTCGGCGGCTCAGGCGCGGAAAACAGGAAGTCCAGCCCGGCTTCGACGCTTGGCTTGTCGTTGGTCGTCTCATAGATCGGCACGTTCTCGCGCCGAATGCCGAATGCTTCCAGCGCTTGCCAGTAACCGAGCGCACGATCGCGCGAGGTCGAATAGATCGCCCGCTCGATCTCGGCGACGCCGACCGGCCCGACATGGTCGTCCGAGAGTTCGGTCGCAAGCACGCCAAAACGCTTGTGACCCAGCTCTGCCAGATGCCGGGCTGCGACAGCGGCACCTCCCAGATTGTCGACGCTGATAGAAGCGATCGACGGATCGTCGTCGTTCAGGGCCAGGGCGATGAAGGGCAATTGCCGTTCGCGTGTCAGCTGAACCAGCTTTTCGCCGCCTTCGACACAGAGCAGGATGAAACCGTCCACCAGCGCACTCTTGATGTTCCAGTCCAGCGTCTGCCGGTCCTTGGCTGAGACCAGCGCAAGACCGGTGCCACTGGCATCGCAGACTTGGGAAACGGCGGCCAAGAGCGCTCGTGCCCAGGGATCATCGAAGAAATAGGCAAGCGGCTCCACGGCCGCGACGCCGATGGCATTGACCTTTCCGGCCCGCAGCAGCCGTCCCGTCAGGCTCGGCCCGGCATAGCCGAGCCGTTTGGCCGTTTCCAGCACGTGTTCGCGCACTTCCTCGCGCACCACGTCGGGCCGGCTGAAGACATTGGAGGCGGTTCCCTGCGATACGCCCGCCGCCTTGGCGACGTCCGCGAGCCTGACGGTGCCCTTGGCCAACGCAATCTCCCTAGTTTCTGGCGCATCCTAGCAATGAAATTGTATCGGTTCAATTCCGCTTGACGTCAGATTTTTAAAGCATAGGATTGAACCGATTCAATAAGGTAATGCGTATCGATATTGAATCGATTCAAATCGAAAGACAAACCGATGCTGACCAATCATCTCTTCAAGGATCTCTACTATGATCGCTGGGGCGATCCCGCCAATCCGAACGCTGTCGATCCGCCAACACCTGAAGACAAGGGCGGCGCTGGCGGGCAAGATATTCTTGCCCGACTGGCGGGACTTTTTTGCCGCCGTCGAAATCGCCCGTCGGCTTGGTCCTTCACGATTCCGAGTAAGACGCCCGACACGGAGAGCGAAACCGACATGCGGAGCCGCACCGGGCTTGAAGATCCGAAGTTCCTCGCGATCGCCAAGGCCCTGTCGCGGAATTGCTAGAGCAACACTATGATGCGCTCCAATGCCCTGCGACGGCTTTAGAAGTTTTCCTTGTAGGGCCGCAGATCGAGCTCTTGAGTCCAAGCCGATGGATGCTGGCGATGGATATGCCAGTAGCTCTCGGCAATGGCATCGATGTTCAGAAGCCCATCGGCATCCACATCCGGCCGTCGCGAGCGCAGCCGCTCACCGTCGATGCCGCCATCGATGATGGTGTGGGCGACATGCAGGCCGAGCGGACCGAACTCTCGCGCCATGCTCTGGCTGATCATTCGAAGGCCCGCCTTGGCGGCTGCGAATTGGGCAAAGCCCGCCTTGCCGCGCAAGCTGGCGGAGGCGCCGGTGAAGATCACCGTACCGCGGCCGAGCGGTGCCAGGTGACGCGCCGCCTCGCGCCCGACGAGGAAGCCGCCGAAGCAGCAGATGCGCCAGAACTCCTCGAACTGGGCGGCAGTCAGATCGCGAAAGCCGATCGGACGGTTGATGCCGGCATTGAAGACGACGAAATCAGGCGCGGCGATGCCATTCCGTGGCGTAAAGGCATGCTCGAACAGCCGCACGACGGCGGCTTCGTCCGTCGCGTCCGTTTCGATAGCCTCGGCGCTGCCGCCGGATGCATTGATGGTCGCGGCGACTTTGTCGATCTTCGCCGGTGTCCGCCCGGCAATGACGACATGATAGCCCTTGCCGGCGAGAAGTCGACAGAGCGCAGCGCCCAGCCCTTGTTCCGCTCCCACTCCGACGATGACGGCGTTTGGTGTGCTCATTCTGCTGCCTCCATGGCATCATCTAATGATGGATAGTCGGTATAGCCCTCGGCTCCACCGCCATAGAAGGTCGGGCGATGGTAGGGGTTGAGGGGGGCGCCGCGCCGAATGCGCTCCGGCAGATCGGGATTGGCGATGAACAGGCGGCCAAAGGCGATCGCATCGGCGTGGCCGGCGGCGAGCGCTGCCTCGGCAGTGTCCGGCCGGAAGTTTCCAGCCACGATCAGCTTGCCCGACCATGCGGGTCTGAACAGTTCCGCAGCTGAGGGCACGTTCTTGTGGTCGACTTCGGCTTGACCTGCGCCGCTCGCACGCGGCTCGATCAGGTGCAGATAGGCAAGATGCAGCCGGTCCAGTTCGCGAATGACATGGCCGTAGAGACGCAGCGGATCGTCCTCGCCGCTGTCATTGGCAATACCGAAAGGCGAGAGGCGGACGCCGACGCGCTGCGAACCCCAGACCTTGGAAACGGCTTCAACCACCTCGAGCAGAAGCCGCGTACGGTTCTCGATCGAGCCGCCATATTGGTCGGCCCGCTGGTTCGTCCGTGCCTGCAGAAATTGTTCGATCAGGTAGCCATTGGCGCCGTGGATCTCGACCCCGTCGAAGCCGGCTTGCTTGGCGTTGGCGGCCGCCTGTGCGTAGATGTCGATCAGCAACGGTATCAGATCGATGTCGATCGCCTGCGGCGTCTCGAAAGGCGCGTGTTCGAAGGAAGCCGTAACAGCCTGTCCCTTGGCGGCGATTGCCGAAGGAGCGATGGGGGCAGCCCCATCGGGCTGATGCGAGGAATGGGAAATGCGGCCGACATGCCAGAGCTGCAGGAAGATCTTGCCGCCCTTGCCATGGACCGCATCCGTCACCGCCTGCCAGCCGGCGATCTGCTCGGGCGTGTGGATGCCGGGTGTTGCCGGCATGCCTTGCCCGACGAGAGAAACCTGCGAGCCCTCGGAAATGATCAGGCCGCCCTTGGTCGCGCGCTGTCCATAATATTCGGCATTCAGCGCGGTGGGGACATTGCCCGGCTGGCTTGCGCGCATGCGCGTCAGCGGCGCCATGACGACGCGATGCGCCAGCTCATAGGGGCCGATAGCAAGCGGCGAAAATAAATTAACTGTCATGAAATTCTCCTGCCTGGAGCCAAAATTGCTCCCCGGGGCGGAAGGGCCTGTCAGTGGCGATTCGGTCTCGGGAGTTCGAATAAGATGATGGTCATCATTTATTCCAACAATCGGACGTGCGCAACTGAATCTAATGTCAGGCCGGAATCCGAGCGAGGAACGCGAGCAGGGCGGCGTTGAACTGAGCCGGTCGCTGCAAGGGTGCGAAGTGACTGACGCCGGGCAGAAGGATCATTTCCGCGCCCGGAATGTGCCGCACGAGATAATCGGCATGTTCGCGCTTGATGAACTCGTCATGCTCGCTGTGCACGATGACGACGGGCACGTGGATGTCGGCGAGATCGGCGATGGTGTAATTCGGCTCCGTCCGCTGCATCAGGCCGACGGCCTCGACGAAGGCATCGAACTCATCAGGCGCGGCCGATAGGGCGGCATAATCCTTCGTGTGCCGGGAAAAACAGCGTTCGATGATCGGCGTTGCCACGAATTCCTTCGTGCCGCTGGGGTCCATGTTGCAGGCGAAGAAGAACACTCCGGAAATCCGCTCCGGATGGGTTCGTCCAAGGATCATGCCGACGCAGGCACCGTCGCTCCATCCGGCAACGGCTGCTTTCCCGATCTTCAGCCTGTCCATGACGGCCAAAACGTCGGAGGCCATCAGCTCGTAGGTATAGGGCCGCTCGTTGCGCGTGCTGCGGCCGTGACCGCGGCTGTCGATGACGATGGCACGATGGCCGGCTTCGATCAGTGCCGGCACCTGATAGCCCCAGTTGCCGCTGTTTCCGAGCCCGCCATGAAGGAGGATCACCGGAGTGCCGCTGCCGTAGGATGCATACCATATGCGGGCGCCGTCGTGATCGACATGGCCGCGTGTTTCCGTGTCCGGCAAGGGTGCTGCCCCTTCTGCCTCGAATCGATCGAGATTATCATCCCGAAGTTCCATGCTGACCTCCCAACAGGCCGCCTTCTCCAGACAGCAATGCGAGCGAACCTATTCGATCCGCGATGGTTTTTCCAACACAGCTTACGGTTTCGTCGCCGCCAGATGCTCGAAAAGATCGCGGGCCTGCGGCGGCAGATCTTCCAGTGAACGTATGCAGACCGAAAGCTTGCGCGTCGCCCAGCTGTCGGTAAGGCGCAAGGCGGCTATCCCCATCGAGCGGCTGCAGCGCCGCGCGGCTGATACCGGTACGATTCCGAGACCGATGCCGCAGGCGGCCATCTCGCAGATGGCCTCGAGGGTCCGCAGCCGTACACGCATCTTCAGCCTTGTGCCGAGCCTGGCGGCCTGCGCGTCGATGTGGTCCTGTAGTGCCCCGCCTGCAAGTCCGATGAAATGCTCATGCAGGATATCGGCAAAAGCGATCCGTTTCGCTGCCGCAAGTGCATGATCGCGAGGCAGGACCACCACGAGCCGGTCGATGGCGAAGGGTTGCAATATCAGGCCCGACGTATCGACGGCGTCCGAGAGGATGCCGATGTCCGCCAATCCCCCCGAAACGGCTCTTGCGATTTCGATGCTCTGGCGTTCCTTGAGCTCGATATCGATCTGCGGATGCCCGGCCATCCAAGTGGCAAGGCGCTTGGGCAGGAACTCGGTGATGGAGGCGGTATTGGCGACAAGCCGGATCGTCGCCCGCAGACCGCTGGCGTGCTCGCCGAGTTCGCCGTGCATCTGCGCCAATTGCCGTTGGATCACGCGCGCATGATGCGCCAGCGCTTCCCCGGCCGCCGTAGGACTGATGCCGCGCCGCCCGCGCTCCAGAAGCTGCACGCCGCCATTGGCCTCCATGTCGCGCAGCCGCTCGCTGGCGGCCGGCAGCGAAAGTCCGACGTCGGCTGCTCCATGGGTAATGCTGCCGGCGTCGACGACGGCAAGGAAGAGGCGAAGGTCAGTCAGATCGAAACGCATGACCGAAAACTACAGCATATCCAGGCTTCGGCATAGCCGAAGCCTGCCTTCGCATCATCCGCATTGTCTCCTTGTCCGGACTTGCTAGGGAAGGGGCATGATGGATCATTCGATATGGCTTGTTGCCGCGATCTTCGCGACTTTCTTCGCCGCCGGCATCGTCAAGGGCGTGACCGGCATGGGGCTGCCGACTGTGGCGATGGGCGTGCTCGGCGCATTGATCTCGCCGCTCGCGGCGGCAGGCCTGCTGATCGCGCCGTCCTTCGTGACGAATGCCTGGCAGCTGCTGGCTGGTCCGAGTTTCGGCAGGCTTGCGCGCCGGTTCTGGCTGCTGACCGCCTTGGTCGTGGCCGGCACTTTCGCCGGCTCATCCTTCCTTGCCAGCGGCAACTCGCTGCTGACGACAGGTGCCTTGGGCGCCGCACTCGTCCTCTATGCCGCCCATGCGCTGCTCGCCCGCCAGCTTCGTGTGCCTGCGAAACTGGAGCCGTTGATGTCGCCCGCCATTGGCCTGGCGACCGGCCTTCTGACCGGAGCCACGGGTGTCTTCGTCGTGCCCGCAGTTCCCTATCTTCAGGCGCTCGGCCTCGAGAAGGATGACTTGGTTCAGGCCCTCGGCCTTTCCTTCACGGTTTCGACGGTGGCGCTGGCCGGCGCGCTTGCATGGCACGGCGCCTTTCGCATGGACAATCTGGCAATGTCGGCCCTTGCTATCATCCCGGCGCTCGCCGGCATGTGGGCAGGGCAAATCATCCGCAATCGCGTCAGCCCGACAACCTTCCGCCGATGGTTTCTGGTGTGCCTTCTTATGCTTGGCGCTGAAATGATCTTCAGGGCATTTTTGTAGTTGAGATCGACCTTGTCAGTTCGTCGGGTGCGCCTCCATATGATGTGAAGTTTTCTTCAAATGCCGGATCGAGCGACCATGAAAAAGGAGCAGTACGAGATCGGCGATCATCATCTCCCGGTGGATGGGCTGCTTGTCGTCGATGTCCAGAGCGCTTTCGTGCAGGGGACGGAAGCCGTGCCTGGTCATGGTGAGCTGCTATCGATGATCGCCGTGCTGCTGGCTCAAGCCCGCAGCGCCGGTGCGCCGGTGATATTCCTGCAGAACGATGGCCAACCTGGCGCCGTGGACGAGCCGTTTCAGCCTGGATGGGAGCTGCATTTTCCGCCTCGTCCCGGCGAGAGGGTGGTCAGAAAGGCCGAGGATGATGGCTTCGAAGGCACCGATCTTGACGGCATTCTTAAAGCCTCCGGCGTGCGTGATCTTGCCATCTGCGGTGTGCTCTCGGAAATGTGCGTTGCCGCGACGGCACGGGCAGTGCTGGAGCGCGGCTACGGTGTGCTGCTGCCGCACGATGCCCATGCCACCTATGACGTCCCTGCCGGGCCGGGGTCGCAGGGCGTTCCGGCGGTGATGGCGGCCAGAGCCGCGGAATGGTCGCTCGGTGATGAGGTGCGCATTTGTGCCTCGGCGCGCGACGTCCGTTTCAAAGTGCGCATCTAGCTCGGCGGCTTCTCTCGTCCGCGAAGCCCCTTGATTGCCGCTTCGAATTGTAATAATTGAAGTTACATGAAAAGAGACAGCCGCCTTTCCTCCGTCTTGCACGCCTTGCTCCATATGGCCGAGCAGGATGGTCCCGTCACATCCGAGACTTTGGCGCAGTGCATGAACACCAATCCGGTCGTTGTGCGACGCACCATGGGGCTTCTGCGTGAGGTCGGCATCGTCAGTTCCGCCAAGGGGCATACCGGCGGCTGGACGATTGCCGCCGATCTCGGCGCGGTGACCCTGCGCCAGTTGCATGAGGCGCTCGGCGAACCTGCGGTTTTTGCCATCGGCAATCGCAATGAAACGCCCGAATGCCTCGTCGAACAGGCGGTCAATTCCGTGCTCGACGACGCTTTCGCCGAGGCTGAAGCACTGCTGCTCAAGCGTTTTGAAACCGTCACCCTCGCCGATCTCGCCGTCGACTTCGCGCGGCGCCATGCAGAGTGGCGTGAAAGAAGGACCATATCATGAGCCACGACGTTATCGTCATCGGGGGCAGCTACGCCGGAATGGCGGCCGCCCTCCAGCTTCTCCGTGCCCGCCGCAAGGTGCTGGTCATCGACGCCGGCAAGCGCCGCAATCGCTTCGCCACGGAGTCCCACGGCTTTCTCGGGCAGGATAGTGTCGATCCTGCGGAGATTGCCGGCAAGGCGCGCGAGCAACTCCTAGTCTATCCGACACTGACCTGGGTCGAGGGCAATGCCGAGCGAGCGGAGGGCGAAAAGGATGCCTTTGTCGTCACGACTGCCGATGGTGCGCGTCATGATGGCCGCCGGCTTCTCTTTGCGACCGGCGTATCCGATATGCTGCCGGCCATCGAGGGTCTCGGCGAACGCTGGGGTAGAAACGTCTTCCACTGCCCCTATTGCCACGGCTACGAGCTCGATCAGGGCCGCATCGGCTGCATCGCCACAGGGCCGATGTCGCTGCATCAGGCGCAGCTCCTGCCGGAATGGGGTGATGTGACGCTCTTTCTCAATGGCGCATTCGTCCCGGATGAGGCGCAGCGCGCCGATCTCGCCGCTCGTGGCGTAACGATCGAGGAAACGCCGATCGCAAGGCTGGAGGGGAAGGCCGACGTGCGTCTGGCCGATGGTCGCCTGCTGCAATTTGCCGGGCTCTTCACTGCATCGCGCAATGCGCCCTCGAGCCCGATTGCCGAGCGGCTCGGCTGCACGCTCGAGGAAACGCCTTTCGGCACGCAGATCCAGACAGACACCATGAAGGAAAGCACCGTTCCCGGCGCTTTCGCTTGTGGCGATGTCTCGCGCATACCGCATTCGGTGTCGCTGGCTGTGGGCGACGGCGCCTGGGCCGGCGCGCAGCTTCATCGGTCGCTGGTGTTTTAAGGCCGGCTCAGGAGGGTGTTTGCGTCCTCCTATTTTCCTTCCGGTATTCTTACGATAACCGTTTCGTCCGGGCCGATGGGCCGGCCGTCCTGCGCCCGGATGTCAAGCTGCACCGGCTGCCCCGTGGCCCGCGCCAATCCGCGCCGCGAGCTCGCCACCGCCTACGCTTTCCGGTCCTGCGATACGGTGATCGCCGGCATCGATGCCGCGTTCCAGCAGGGTTACTGCCGCGCGGGCGCAGTCATCGGTCGATGTCCATGCAATGCGTTGGGATTCGGCAATCGGCGGCGCGAATACCCGCTGCTGAACGATTTCCGTTCGCGCCGAAGGCTTCAGAAGATTGTCAAGATACATGGTGGGCCGGACAATTGTGAACGGCAGGCCCGACCGGCGGGCCACCTCCTCGATCATCGCGTTGGCGACGAAGCTCGCTTCTTCGCAAGGTGCCGGACGGCTGGCGCTGGCGAGTTTCAGGACAACGGATTTCAGACCGTAGGTGGGGGACGCCGAGACTGCATTCTCGGCTTGGATACGCATATCCTCTTGCGAGCCGATCGGGAGCTGCAGCACGGCATGGGCGATGCCGGATCGCGGAGGTCGCTTTCCGCAAGCTCGATGCCGAGCGCCGCCAGTGCCGGAACGCGTTTCGGGTTACGGACAAGCGCCCTGACCTTGAAGCCGTGTCGAAGCGCGGCGCGGACGACGGCACCGCCCTGCACGCCGCCGGCGAGGTAAACGAGGATCGGCTGGGATTTATCGATGATGAACATGAAATGGCTCCTTCGAATACGGTCTGCCGAAGGAGCATCGTCGGATGGCCGCCGGGCAGACCCAGAACGCGCTCGAGGCGCCGGGACTGTCGGGGAATCTCACGCTGGGCGTGGAATAGAGTCACTCCGTTTGTGGAGATGGGCTTGGGCCTACCGAGACCAAGCCAGCCATTTTCGACGAGCGGAATTTAGGTCGGACTCATCGCCAGCGTCAATCGAAAGATGATCAAGATGCGACGCCGGCCTGTCCTCCTATCTCTTGCGGGCCACGATGTAGGGGCGGTTGTCGTTGCCCTTCGTTGCATAATTTTCCGTCGTCACGCTGATCGCATATGAAGAGGTCCGCCACCTGAGCAGCCGCAGGAAAACCTCGTCGACACTCTCCTTGATAACTTCGTCCGACAAGGGTTCGACGATCATCGGTTTCTCATGGCGTGCGGGGCTCGTCGGAAGCGGCGCCATCCGAGGGTAAAGTCGGGAGCAATGATTTGATCCGCTCGGCATCATCTGATGTTGCCGGATTGTAGACGACCATGCTGAGATCCGTGCGGCCGTCGACCGAAAAAGCCGAATATTCGAATGCGAGCGGGCCGAGAACCGGATGGCGTATATGCTTGATGGCTTCAGTATGGGTGCCGGGAACGTCGTTATCGCGCCACATGGCCCTGAATTCTGGGCTGACGCGGCAAAGTTCCGCCACGAAAGGCTCTACTTCGGTTGCCGCGCCAGCGCGGGCCGCGTCGACACGGAATGCACCCAAGGCGAAACGAGCCACGCTTTCCCAGTCATATTGCATGGCGCGGGCGCGCGGATCGAGGAAGATGTAGCGCAGGATATTGCGCTCTTCCGGCGGCAGCGATCCGTAGTCTGTCAGCATCACGGGGGCCGCCCGGTTCCACGCGATGACGTCCCAGGTGGCGGTCCTGATGAGGGCAGGGCAAGGCTCCAGGGCATCGAGCACGCGCTGCAGCCGCGGCGTCACGCCATCATTCCTGCGGTAGCGGGCTTCGGGCGGGCGGCCGAGGCCGAGCAGGAATAGATGTTCGCGTTCCACCTCCGTCAGCATGAGTGCGCGCGCGATCCGGTCGAGCACGTCGGCGGAGGGTGCGCCGCCGCGCCCCTGTTCCAGCCATGTGTACCATGTCGGGCTGATATTGGCGCGCTGCGCCACTTCCTCGCGTCGCAGTCCGGGCGTCCGGCGCCGTTCCGAGGCAAAGCCGAGGACGGATGGGTCGAGTTTGGCACGCCGGTCCCTCAGATAGGTCCCGAGCAAGTTCTCCGTTTCGAGAAGATCGGTCATCCTGTTAGTTCTTTTACTAGGATAAGGTCACTACTTTACCAGAATAACCGATGGGCACAGATTTGTCTCCGACGAAATAAGGAGACTATGCCTATGCGTATTTTTGTGACTGGCGCGACCGGAAACATCGGCTCGAATGTCGTGAGGGAATTGATCGCGGCCGGCCATCAGGTGCTCGGCCTTTGCCGCTCGAAGGAGAAGGCGGTGGCGCTTGCCGCCGCTGGCGCCGAGGTCCTTCGTGGAACGATCGAAGATATCGGAATCCTGAAAAGCGGCGCCTCCCAATCCGACGGCGTCATTCATCTTGCCTTCAACCACGACTTCTCGCGATTCGTTGAAAATTGCGAGGACGATCGCCGCGTCATCGCAACGCTCGCCTCGGCTCTCGCCGGCTCGGCCCGCCCGCTGGTCGTCACATCAGGCACGCCCATCGCCAACACGGTTCCAGGCGAGCCCGCCAGGGAAGACAATCCCATCGTCGGCTCCGACACGCATCCGCGTGCGGCCTCCGAGGAGGCGGCGATCCTGGCCAGTGAGATCGGCGTCAACGTCTCGGTCGTGCGGCTGCCGCAGGTGCATGATCCGGTCAGCCAGGGGCTTATCACCCCCTTGATCGAGATATTCAGGCAAAAGGGCGTTTGCGCCTATATCGGCGATGGGCTCAATCGCTGGCCGGCTGCGCATTTTTCCGATGTCGCACGTCTTTATCGCCTTGTCGTCGAACGCGCCGAGCCGAATGCCAGATATCATGCGATTGCCGAGGAAGGCGTGCCGATGCGCGATATCGCCGAAGTCATCGGCCGCCGCCTGAACCTGCCGGTTAAATCCGTCGGCAAGGAAGAGGCTCAGGAATACTTCGGTTGGCTCTCCATGTTCGCCACGCGCGACATGCCGGCCTCCAGCGCCAAGACGCGCCAGAAGCTTGGCTGGGAACCGACCGGCCCGAAGCTGCTCGACGATCTCGCCGAGCTTCGGGTTTCCTCGTCGTGATGCTGGCCGTGAAGATCTGATCTGCCGTCGGATTGGAGTTTATTGAAGCGCTTAGTTCCAGGCCTGGCCGGCTTCGTCGGCCGGGTCTTTGACAGCTTCAGGTCGTGCGCAGGTATTTCCTCGCAAATGAGCGAGGGGACAGCCCATAGCTATTGGAATTCGAAGAGAGCAGTGATCGGGGCAGGGCATAAATGGCGGACAAGGTGGGATTCGAACCCACGGTACGCTTTCACGCACACACGCGTTCCAGGCGTGCGCCTTAAACCACTCGGCCACCTGTCCATCTGCACTTTCGCGTCCGATAAAGGAGCTATTGTGGGAACGGCGCGATATATACCGATGAATTTTCTAGGATCAACCCGAATCTGACAGTTTTTTGACTTCTGGACAAAAAACTCTGTTTCTCATCCCCATTGCGCTTATTTCGCGCCCAACATATCTAAGGGTATGGATGAGGCGGCGTTAGACGGATCGGCTCTTTTGGGCCGGCTGTAATGAGTATGCGGAGGGAGTCATGCGTTTCCTGTTGCGTTTTGCCAGCCTCGTTGCGCTGGTGGTTGCGGTCATTGCCGGAACCATCGATTCCATCCAGTCCGTCGCTGCTTCGGCTGTGGTGCTGACCCCGATGGGCGATGCCTGGAATGATGTCAGCCCGTCATCGCTGGCGACGGTTCGCTCGGCGATCTCCTATTATGTTCATCCGCGCTTTTATGACATGGCAATGCAGTGGCTGCTGTTTCAGCCGGCCTTTGCCGTGTTCCTGATCATCTCGCTGCTGCTGTGGATGATTGCCTACAAGCGGCCTCAGCTTGCAGGTCGGCTAGGCGCCTGACAGGTCTGTGACCAGCCCTTTTGTCCTGCGTCATTCGGGGAATTCTGCCCCCCATAAAGCTGCATGGCGATGGGTTTGCAGGAGCGATACCAGGGGTCTGATCACCGGTTGCAGACTATCGAATGACCGTCCAATTGGCCGATTAAATTGCAATTTGAGGCCGAAATTGTTTAAAAAATGGGTCATTTGAGCAGGTTTTCACCAGTTCCCACAAATCTTTACCAACTGAAAAATTTCTCGTGAATTTTTCGTGCAGCCATGCAAGGATGCACGCCAGCTTGGCCTCGGGGGAGGTCAGCGGTTCCGCAGACATGCCCGGTCAACGGGCTTGCGGGAGGACCCAACAAGATAGCAACAACAGGGCTGCGACACATGAAAAAATCCCTTCTGACCCTTTTTGCCTTGGCTGCCATGTCGGCGACGGCGCTTGCGGCCGACATCAAGCCGGCAATCGTTTACGGAACCGGTGGCAAGTTCGACAAGTCCTTCAATGAAGCAGCCTATAACGGCGCTGAAAAGTTCAAGAAGGAAACCGGCGTCGCTTACCGCGACTTCGAGCCGACGGGCGACACCCAGGGCGAGCAGGCGCTGCGCAACTTCGCCAGCAAGGGCTTCAATCCGGTCATCGCCGTCTCGTTCGCCTGGACCTCGGCTCTCCAGAAGGTTGCCGCTGAATATCCGAAGACCGAATTCGTGCTGATCGACGACAGCCTCGATCTGCCGAACGTTCGCTCCGTCAAGTTCAAGGAAAATGAAGGCTCCTATCTCGCCGGCGTCATGGCTGCCCTCGCATCGAAGACCGGCAAGGTCGGCTTCGTCGGCGGCATGGACATCCCGCTGATCCGCAAGTTCGAGTGTGGCTACGAGCTGGGTGCGCGCGCCGCCAATCCGAAGATCGAAGTCCTCCAGAACATGACCGGCACGACCGGCGCTGCCTGGAACGACCCGGTTCGCGGCGGCGAGCTCACCAAGAACCAGATCGACCAGGGTGCCGACGTCGTTTACGCGGCTGCCGGTGCTACCGGTCTCGGCGTGCTGCAGACGGCTGCCGACAACAAGAAGCTGTCGATCGGCGTCGATAGTAACCAGAACTACCTGCATCCGGGTTCCGTTCTGACCTCGGTCGTCAAGCGCGTCGACCTCGCCGTCTACAATGCCTTCACCGATGCCAAGAACGGCAAGTTCACGCCCGGCACCCAGGAACTCGGCCTGAAGGAAGAGGGCGTCGGCGTCGCCATGGATGACAACAACAAGCCGCTCGTGACACCGGAAATCAAGGCTGCGGTCGACAAGGCAAAGGCTGATATCGTCGCTGGCACCGTCAAGGTCCACGACTATACGGCCGACAACGCCTGCCCGAAGAGCTGATAATGAAACAAGGGCGTATGACGAAGCAAACCGTCATACGCCCTTTTCTTATCCGGAATCCGGTTTCTGGAGCCTCTCATAGTGAGCCAAATCCCTGCCATTGAGCTCGTGGGCATCGACAAGAAGTTCGGTGCTGTCCACGCCAATAAAGATATCAACCTGACCGTCGCCAAAGGCTCGATTCACGGGATCATCGGCGAAAACGGTGCCGGGAAATCGACCCTGATGTCGATCATTTACGGCTTCTATCATGCCGACAGCGGCGAGATCCGCATCAATGGCAACCCCATCGCCATCCGTGACAGCCAGACGGCGATATCAGCCGGTATCGGCATGGTGCACCAGCACTTCATGCTGGTCGACAATTTCACCGTCCTTGAAAATGTGATGCTGGGCGCCGAAGGCGGCGCGCTTCTCGCCAAGGGCGTTACTGCCACGCGCGCCGAGCTCACTCGGTTGGAGAAGGATTACGGCTTGGAAGTCGATCCGGACGCGTTGATCGAAGAGCTTCCCGTCGGTCAGCAGCAGCGCGTCGAAATTCTGAAGGCGATGTATCGCGGCGCCGAGATCCTCATTCTCGACGAGCCCACCGGCGTTCTGACGCCGGCCGAAGCCGACAATCTCTTCCGCATTCTCCGCGTGCTGCGCGACCAGGGCAAGACGATCATCCTCATCACCCATAAGCTGCGCGAAATCATGGCGATCACCGATACGGTATCGGTCATGCGCCGCGGCGAGATGGTTGCCACCCGCAAGACGGCGGAAACCACTGTCGAGGAACTGGCTGAACTGATGGTCGGCCGCCGCGTGCTGCTGCGCGTGGAAAAGGGCGCTCCCAATCCGGGCGAAGTCCTGCTCTCGGTGCGCAACCTCACCGTCAAGGACGGCCGTGGCGTTACCATGGTCGACAACGTCTCCTTCGATGTCCGCGCCGGCGAAATCGTCGGCATTGCCGGCGTTGCCGGCAACGGCCAGTCCGAGCTGCTTGAGGCCATCGCCGGCATCCGCAAGCCGGCGTCCGGCGAAATCCTTCTGCATGGCAAGCCGATCGGCAATGCCGATCCGGCGGCGCTCCGCGAACTCGGCCTTGCCCACATTCCGGAAGATCGCCACCATATGGGCCTCGTCCTCAAGTTCGAGGAATATGAGAATTCCATGCTCGGCTATCACCGCGACCGCAAATACGGGCGCGGCGGCATGCTCGATCTCGATGCCATGCGCAAGGATGCCATCGAGAAGATCGAGAAATACGATATCCGCCCGCCGAATGCGCGGTTGAAAACAGCCAATTTCTCCGGCGGCAACCAGCAGAAGATCGTCGTCGCCCGCGAAATCGAGCGTGATCCGCAGGCTCTGCTGATCGGTCAGCCGACGCGCGGCGTCGATATCGGTGCCATCGAATTCATCCATCGCCGCATCATCGAGATGCGCGACGCCGGCAAGGCCATCCTGCTGGTGTCGGTGGAGCTGGATGAGATTCGTGCGCTTTCGGATCGTATCCTCGTCATGTTCGCCGGCCACATCGTCGGTGAAAAGTCGGCTGAGGCCGGTGAACAAACACTCGGCCTGATGATGGCCGGCATTGCCGCGTGAGGCGTTTATGAGCACGGCTTCCGTACCGCTCCCCAATTGGATCAACTACGGTCTGATCCCCATCCTCAATCTGATCGTTGCCTTCCTGATCTCCGGCCTCGTCGTCTGGTTCATCGGCGAAAGCCCGCTCGATGCGCTCGTCCTGCTGCTGCAGGGCGCTCTCGGCAGCGGCGAGGGCATCGGCTTTACCCTCTATTATGCCACGAGCTTCATCTTCACCGGCCTTTCGGTCGCCGTCGCCATCCATGCCGGTCTGTTCAACATCGGCTCGGAAGGTCAGGCCTATGTCGGCGGTCTGGGCTGTGCGTTGGTGGCGCTGGCGCTGGACAGATACGTGCCCTGGTACGTGACGATGCCCTTCGCGGTCATAGGAGCTGCGATTTTCGGTGCGCTCTGGGCCCTCATCCCGGCATGGCTGCAGGCCAAGCGCGGCAGCCACGTCGTCATCACCACAATCATGTTCAACTTCATCGCATCGGCGATGATGAACTTCCTGCTGGTGCATGTGCTGATCGTGCCGGGCAAGATGGCGCCTGAAACCCGCACCTTCCTGGCGGGTGGTCAGCTGCCCAAGCTCGATTGGCTGATGAGCATTTTCGGCTCGACCATAGGTGCGGCGCCGCTCAACGTGTCTTTCCTGATCGCGCTGGTCATGTGCTTCCTCGTTTGGGTGCTCGTCTGGCGCACCAAGCTCGGCTATGAAATGCGCACCCTCGGCCTCAGCCCGACGGCTGCAGTCTATGCCGGCATTCCCTATGCCCGCACGGTCGTCATCGCCATGCTGATCTCAGGCGGTCTCGCAGGCATGATGTCGCTCAATCCGGTCATGGGCGCCTCCGCGCGCCTGCAGGTCGAATTCGTGCTTGGCGCAGGTTTCGTCGGCATCGCCGTGTCGCTGATGGGCCGCAATCATCCCTTCGGCATCATCCTGGCGGCGATCCTGTTTGGCATCCTTTATCAGGGTGGTGATGCGCTCTCCTTCGATATGCCGAACATCACTCGCGATATGATCGTGGTGATCCAGGGCCTTGTGATCCTGTTTGCCGGGGCGCTGGAATACATGTTCCGACCCGCGCTTGGGCGCATCTACCAGTCATTCGCCAGGACGTGAGGATCGGACGATGGAATATTATGAGCTCCTCATCAGCATACTTGGCTCGACGATCCGCCTGTCGATTCCGCTGATCTTTACCGCGCTGGCGGGCTTGTTTTCCGAGCGTGCCGGTATTTTCGACATCGGTCTCGAAGGCAAGATGCTGGCCTCGGCCTTCGCCGCAGCCTGCGTCGCTTCGATTAGCGGCTCGGCCTGGGCCGGGCTTGGCGCCGGGATCGTCGTCTCTGTCATGCTTGGTCTGCTGCATGGCTTCGCGTCGATTACCAATCGCGGTAACCAGATCGTCTCGGGCGTTGCCATCAACTTCCTGACCGCTGGTTTGACCATCGTTTTGGGTCAGGCCTGGTTCGGGCAGGGCGGCCGCACGCCGACGCTGCCTGGCACCGCGCGTTTTTCTGCCATCACCCTGCCGGGTGCCGATGCGATCCGTAGCGTCCCCATCATCGGGCCGCTCTACGCCAATGTCATCTCCGGCAACAATGTCCTGACGTACCTTGCCTTCATAGCGGTACCGATTTCTTGGTGGATTCTCTATCGCACCCGTTTCGGTCTGCGGCTGCGCGCTGTCGGTGAAAACCCCGGCGCCGTCGATACCGCCGGCATCTCGGTCGAATGGCTGCGCTATCGGTCGCTGATCGTCGCCGGCATTCTCTGCGGCTTCTCCGGCACCTATCTCTCGATCGCCCAGTCGGCCGCCTTCATCAACAATATGTCGGCGGGCAAGGGCTATATCGCTCTGGCCGCGTTGATCTTCGCAAAGTGGAAGCCGGTGCCGGTCATGTTCACCTGCCTCCTGTTCGGCTTCCTCGATGCCTTCGCAAATTTCATGCAGGGCAAGGCGGTTCCGGGCATCGGCGAGGTGCCGGTACAGATTTTCCAGGCGCTGCCCTATATCCTAACCTGCATCCTGCTTGCAGGCTTTATCGGCGTCGCCAAACCTCCGAAGGCCGGTGGCGTACCCTATACGAAGGAGCGCTAAATCCATGTCGCATGATCTGTTCGAAGCCGCTCGCGGAGCGATGGCCTTCGCTCATGCCCCCTATTCGAAATTTCCCGTCGGCGCGGCCATCCGCGCCGAGGACGGCAAGATCTATGCCGGCGCCAACATCGAGAACCTGTCCTTTCCGCAGGGCTGGTGCGCCGAACCCACAGCGATCAGCCATATGATCATGGCCGGCGCCAAGAAGATCGTCGAGATGGCCGTCATCGCCGAAAAGCTGCCGCTCTGCCCGCCATGCGGCGGCTGCCGGCAGAAGATCGCCGAATTTGCCAGCAAGGAGACACGGATCTATCTTTGCGACGAAACCGGCGTGAAGAAGACCATGACCATGGAAGAGATGCTCCCCTTCAGCTTCGAAACCGAGATACTCGGATGAGCGAAGCCGTCGATATCCTCAAGGAAAAGCTCGCCGATCTGAAGCCGCGCTACGGCATCATCCTCGGCTCCGGCCTCGGCTCGCTGGTCGATCAGGTCGTGGATGCCCTGCGCATCCCCTATGCCGATCTGCCCGGCTTCCCCGTCAGTGCCGTGTCCGGCCATGCCGGCACGCTGGTTGCGGGCAAACTCGGCGACGTCCCGGTCATCATGATGTCGGGCCGTGTGCACTACTACGAAAAGGGCGATGCCAATGCCATGCGCACGCCGATCGAGACGCTGAAGGCCCTCGGCGTCGATACGTTGATCCTGACGAACTCGGCCGGATCGCTGCGCGAGGAGATGCCGCCGGGATCGGTGATGCAGATCACCGACCACATCAACTATTCCGGCATGAACCCGCTGATCGGCGAGGAGAGCGACAAGCGCTTCGTCGGCATGACCAGCGCCTATGACATCGACCTGATCATGCGCATGCGCAAAGCCGCGGAAAAGGCCGAGATCAAGCTGTCGCACGGCGTCTATATGTGGTTTTCCGGACCGAGCTTCGAAACGCCGGCGGAGATCCGCATGGCGCGTGTC
This sequence comes from Martinezella miluonensis, assembly GCF_900094545.1. Classification (GTDB taxonomy): domain Bacteria; phylum Pseudomonadota; class Alphaproteobacteria; order Rhizobiales; family Rhizobiaceae; genus Rhizobium; species Rhizobium miluonense. The sequence goes on along the minus strand of NZ_FMAH01000001.1, from coordinate 410,971 downwards.
CTCGGCGCCGATGCCGTCGGCATGTCGACCGTGCCGGAAGTCATTCTGGCACGTCTTTTCGGACTGAGGGTTGCCGCCGCCTCCGTCATCACTAACTATGGTGCTGGCATGACCGGTGGCGAACTCTCGCATGACGAGACGAAAGACATGGCTCCGGTCGGTGGCACACGTCTCGCCGCCATTCTGAAAGAGATGATTGCGGACGAAGGAGATTCACAATGACAAGCCATTCCCTGAGAGAAACGGCGGCCGTTGCGCTTTCCCTTCTCGACCTGACCAATCTCAAGGACGACTGCACGCCTGCTCAGATCGAGGCGCTGTGCGCCCGCGCGCAATCGCCCTATGGCAATGCCGCCGCCATCTGCATTTGGCCGCGCTTCGTCGCCCAGGCGCGCAGCATTCTCGGAACCGATCATGCCGTTAAGATCGCGACAGTGGTGAACTTTCCGGCCGGCGACATGGAAGTGGCCGACGTATCAGCCGAAGCCCGTGAAGCCATCGCCGATGGCGCCGACGAGATCGATCTGGTCATTCCCTATCGCGCATTTCTGGCCGGCAATGAGCAAGCCGTCACCGATATGGTCGCCGCCTTGCGGGCCGAGTGCACGGGGCCGGTCCTCCTGAAGACCATTCTCGAGACCGGCGAACTCAAGGACGCAGCGCTGATCCGGCGTGCGTCCGAACTCGCGATCGAGGCGGGCTCCGATTTCATCAAGACCTCCACCGGCAAGGTTGCTGTTAACGCGACGCTCGAAGCTGCCGACATCATGCTGCGGGCAATCCGCGCCAGCGGCCGTAAGGTCGGTTTCAAGCCGGCTGGCGGCATCGGCTCCGTCGCCGACGCGGCTTTGTACCTCAGCCTTGCCGAGACCATCATGGCGCCCGATTGGGCGATGCCGTCGACCTTCCGCTTCGGCGCGTCGAGCCTGCTCGACGATATTCTGAACGTGCTGGCCGGCGGCGAATCCAAGGCGGCGGCTTCAGGCTATTGATCCATGATCCCGCAGGAAATCATCCGGCAGAAGCGTAACGGCGCGATCCTTTCGGCCGCCGATATCGATGGCTTCATCGGCGCCTTGGGGCGCGGCGAACTGGCCGAAAGCCAGATCGGTGCCTTCGCCATGGCCGTGTGGTTTCGCGGCATGACGCGCGACGAGACCGTGGCCCTGACGCTCGCCATGGCCCGCTCCGGCGACACTCTGTCCTGGCAAGGCATCGGCAGGCCAGTTGCCGACAAGCATTCGACCGGCGGCGTCGGCGACAACGTCTCGCTGATGCTCGCCCCCATCGGCGCCGCCTGCGGTCTCGCCGTGCCGATGATCTCGGGCCGCGGCCTCGGTCACACCGGCGGCACGCTCGACAAGCTGGAATCCATTCCCGGCTATGGCATCACGCCGGATGCAGCCCGTTTCCGCAAGGTGGTCGATGAGGTGGGCTGCGCCATCATCGGCCAGACCGGCGCTCTGGCGCCCGCCGACGGCAAGCTCTATGCAGTGCGTGACGTCACCGCGACCGTCGATTCCGTGCCGTTGATCACTGCGTCTATCCTGTCGAAGAAGCTGGCGGCCGGGCTGGAAACGCTGGTGCTCGACGTCAAGATCGGCAGCGGCGCCTTCATGACCTCGCTTGAAGAAGCCGAGACGCTGGCGCGCTCGCTTGTGGAGGTGGCGAACGGCGCGGGGGTCAAGACTTCCGCCCTCATCACCGATATGAACCAGCCCCTGGCCGATGCGGCCGGCAATGTGGTCGAGCTTCGCAATTGCCTGGATTTCCTGAAGGGGAACAAGGCAGGCACGAGGCTTGAGACGATCATCCTCGCCTTTGCATCCGAAATGCTGGTTCAGGCTGGCATTGCCGCGAGCACGGCAGAGGCCGAGGGCAGGGCGCGCGAGGCATTGGCGTCCGGCAAAGCGGCGGAGGTCTTCGGCCGCATGGTATATGGTCTCGGTGGCCCGGTGGATCTGCTCGAAAACCCCGATCGCTATCTGGTGAGTGCGCCGGTGCAGACGCCGGTTCTCGCGGCCGCAGATGGCTGGCTCGGCGCCTGCGATGCGCGTGCGATCGGCGTGAGCGTGATCGATCTCGGCGGTGGGCGCCGCCGTCCACAGGATAAGATCGATCACCGCGTCGGCTTCAGCGACATCCTGCCGCTCGGCACTAAGGTCAGCAAGGGCGACCGTATCGCTGTCGTTCACGCAGCCGACGAGGCGAGCGGGGAACGGGCGGCGGCCAATTTGTCGGCTAACTATCGCATCGTTGAAACCGCGCCCGATCTGCCGCCTGTCATCGTCACGAGGATCTGACGGGCCGCTATTGCGTCAGGCGCATCGTGCCGTTTTGAACAGCATAGGAGTTCAGCTTCTTCAGGAAGCTCATGCCGATCAGCGTGGTCGACAATGCGCTGTCTTTGGCGACGATCGCATCTATGTCGCGGATCCGGATTCCGCCGATCTCAAGGCGATCCAATCTGACAAGTGCGGCCTTGGACGTGCCGTTCGCTGTCTGGATCGGGTACCGATAATCCAGATCGACGCTGCTGAACCCGATGCTGCGCGCCGTGCTTTCATTGATGGCGACATAGGTCGCACCGGTATCGATCATCCCATGCACCGACCGGCCATTGATCGCGAAGTCGCCCTGATAGTGGCCACCGGCGTCGGCGCGCAGCGATACGCTGCCATATAGACTGGGCGGTTCAGCTTTCTGCGGCGGGAGCGATACGGCTTCTACGGGCGCAGGCTTCGGCCTGTTCACGATATCGCTGTTCAAGAACATCGGCACCTGCGTGGCTGCCGCTGCAATAATGCCTGCAAAAACAACAACGCGAACGAGCATTGGCAAGGCCCCTCCTGCGGGCATTGCCATATCTAAGCCAAGTTTGCTGAAATGCCGCTAAAGCAATCAATAAAAAGCCCGGCAGTTGAATACTGCCGGGCTTTAACCTGAGTATAGTAATGTAATTTACTTCGTGCCGTACATGCGGTCGCCGGCATCGCCGAGGCCCGGCACGATGTAGCCCAGCTCGTTGAGATGGCTGTCGATAGCGGCGGTGAAGACCGGCACATCCGGATGCGCCGCACGGAAATTGGCGAGGCCTTCCGGGGCAGCCAGCAGGCACAGGAAGCGGATATTGTGGGCGCCGCGCTCCTTCAGCTTGTCGATGGCGGCGATCGAGGAATTGCCGGTTGCCAGCATCGGATCGACAACGATGATCAGGCGCTCGGAAATATCCTCCGGCGCCTTGAAGTAATATTCGACCGGCTGCAGCGTCTCGTGATCGCGGTAGACGCCGATATGTGAGACGCGCGCCGAAGGCACGAGATCGAGCATGCCTTCGAGCAGGCCGTTGCCGGCACGCAGGATCGAGGCAAAGACCAGCTTCTTGCCCTCGAGGATTGGCGCGTCCATGGACTGCAGCGGCGTTTCGATCGTCTCGATCGTCAATTCCAGGTCGCGCGTCACTTCGTAACAGAGCAGCGTCGAAATCTCGCGCAGCAGCCGGCGGAAGCTCCCTGTCGACGTCTCCTTCTTGCGCATGATTGTGAGCTTGTGTTGCACAAGCGGGTGATCGATGACAGTGACGCCGTCCATGGGTTCAGCCTTCCAGTAATTCCGAGATATGAGATGTTTCTTTCACGGAAATTGACTCTGGTGCAAGAAAATAGGCCGCTTTTCGAGATTTCATCCCCAATCTGCGGCCCAAACCTTGTTTTTACAGCCTTGCGAGCAACGCCGCCCGTGTCGTCTCGTCCACAAAGGCCGCTTCGATCGCCGTGCGCGTCATCACATCGATCTCGTCGTCACGGAAGCCGAAGGCTGACGATGCCAACTCGTATTCGCGCTTCAGCGAGGTGTGGAAGAAGGGCGGGTCGTCGGAATTGATCGTGACCCGCACGCCGGCATCGCGCAGCTTGCGTAGCGGGTGCGACTGGAAATCCGGGAAGACGTTAAGCGCGATGTTGGAACCGGGGCAGACCTCCAGCACCGTGCCGAAATCGGCAAGGCGCTTGACGAGATCCATATCTTCGATGGCGCGCACGCCATGGCCGATACGCTGCGGGCGCACCAGCTCGACGGCATCGGCGACGGAAAAGGCGCCGCAGACCTCGCCGGCATGGATGGTAATGCCGAGGCCGGCCTCGCGCGCGATGTCGAAAGCCCGGGCATAATCGGCGACGCGGCCCCTGCGCTCTTCGCCGGCCATGTTGAAGCCGGTGATTAGCGGATTGTCGCTTTTGGCGGCATATTCCGCCGCCTTCACCACCCGCTCGGGGCCGAAGTGGCGTTCGCCTGTTACGATCAGCCGCGCCTCGATGCCGGTCTTTGCCTTGGCGGCGCGGATGCCGGCGGAAACGCCCGCCATATAGGCATCGGCGCCGAGACCGATACGGTCGCCGTGGTCGGGCGAGACGATGAGTTCGCTATAGATCGTGCCGATGCCGGCAAGTTCTTCCAGATAAGTTTCCGTCAGCAGCGCATAGTCTTCCTCGGTGCGGTAGACCTCGGAGACCTTGTCGTAGCAGACGAGGAACTCTGCAAAATCCTTCCAGAGGTAGGTGCCGTCCTTCAGGAAGGCGTTCGTGTCGACGCCGTATTTGTGCGCCTGTGCGAGTGTCAATGCTGGCGGAGCCGCGCCTTCCAGATGGCAATGCAGCTCCACTTTCTTCAAATGCGATGTCAAAGGAAACTCCTCCCGTGCGGCCCGGCCGCAATACCCAGATGTCGTGCGACCGTCTCGCCGATATCGGCATAGGTCTGGCGAATGCCGATGGAGCGCGAGCGGATACCCGGCCCGTAAGCCATGACCGGCACGCGCTCGCGCGTGTGATCCGTGCCGCGCCAGGTGGGGTCGCAACCATGATCGGCCGTCAGTATGACGAGATCGCCAGCTTTCAGCTTTTTATGCACTTCCGGCAGTCGCATGTCGAAGGCTTCGAGCGCTGCGGCATAGCCCGGCACGTCGCGGCGATGGCCGTAGAGCATGTCGAAATCGACGAAATTGGTGAAAACCAGATCGCCGTCTGCAGCTTCATCCATGGCCTTCAGCGTCGCATCCATCAACGCCATGTTGCCATTGGCCTTGATGACCTTGGAAACGCCCTGATGGGCAAAGATATCGCCGATCTTCCCCACCGCATGCACGGTGCGCTCGGCCTTGACCAGACGGTCGAGCAGCGTCGGTTCCGGCGGCAGCACGGAGAAATCGCGGCGGTTGCCGGTTCGCTCGAATGTCGCCACGGTCTCGCCGACAAAGGGGCGGGCAATGACGCGGCCGATATTGTAGGGATCGAGCAGGGTACGCACGATCGTGCAGAGGGCGATCAGCCGGTCGAGACCGAAATGCCGCTCATGCGCCGCGATCTGGAAGACCGAGTCGGATGAGGTGTAGCAGATCGGCTTGCCGCTGCGGATATGCTCTTCTCCGAACTTGGCAATGATATCCGTTCCCGAGGCATGGCAATTGCCGAGAATGCCGGGCAGGTCCGCTGCCTCGCAGATGGCGTTCACCAGCTCCGGCGGAAAGGCGTCGCCCTCGGCCGGAAAGTAGCCCCAATCGAACATGACGGGCGTTCCGGCAATTTCCCAGTGACCTGATGGCGTGTCCTTGCCGCGGGAGACCTCGCTGGCGCAGCCGTAAAGGCCGTAAAGCCTCTCCGGCTGCGGCATGCCGGCGGGATAGCTGCCCGATGCCGCCTTGGCGATCTCGAGTAGGCCGAGGCCGGACATGTTCGGCAGCGCCAAGGGTCCCTGGCGCAGGCCGTCGCGATCGGCCGCGCCCGCGGCACAGAATTCGGCGATATGGCCGAGCGTATCGGCACCTTCGTCGCCATAGCTTGTGGCGTCAGGGGCGCCACCGACGCCAAAAGAGTCCAAAACGAAGAGAAAGGCGCGCGCCATGGATCACCCGATAAAAATCATCGCACGCGTCGGCAGGTTCGGCCGCGTGCTCTGGCTGTCACCCATATAACGGAGGCATCGACTTGGCAATTTTCCGTTTTGGAGGGTCTCACCGGGCCTCGGCTTCGCGATGATCGTCAGCAGTCGCTGCAGGTGATCGAGGTGCCGGCGCGCTGGCGGTAGAAAAATTGCCGGCTGATCGTAATCTGACTGGTGCCGTTCGGCAGGAAGTTGGTCCCGAAATTCATGAGCTGATAGGGGATGGCAAGCTCGCTGCGCACAAGAAAGGTACTTGCCTGGTTCATATTGCTCGGCACGGTGACGGCGGTGCCTGATGGATAGGGGGTTGTCCCATCCTGCGCCCAGGACCATGCCACGGTGGCTTTGCCGCTGGCATCGACCGCGATTCCCGTAATCTTCAAGGTCAGGCCGGTCGTGACATAGGGTGCGAAAATGGCGCCCGCGACCGAGGGCATGGTCGCAAGCATCGATTTGTTAACGCCTGACTGCTGCGAGATGATATCCGCGATCGACCCGGCCGAGCGGCTGGCGCGCTTGGAGACATTGAGGCCGACGGTAAGCTGGAACGCACCAAGATAGAGCAGCAGCAGTACAGGGAAAAGAATGGCGAATTCGATTGCGCCGACGCCGCGCCGGTCTCGAGCAAAACGCCGCAACATGCCGAGGAACGGAGCTTCCTTCCTGATCATGTCTGGCCGCCCGCTCACGGATAGTTCTCATTCTGGAAGGCGGCGGTGGCGACGATGAGATAGGTCGTCGGCATCGATCCGTCGGAGGGGTGGATGTTGGAAAGATACGGGCGCATCAGATCGGTAATGATCTGCCAGCGGTAATAGGCGCGCACCATGTTCAAGGTCTTCGCGCCGCCTGGTGCGAAGGCAAAGCCTGTTGTGCTGAGGTCGGAATAGGGGTCTGTCGATGATTGGCGCGGGATGGTCGTCGGCATGGAGGCGAAGCTCGTATAGCTCTCGACGTCGAGATAAAGGCTGGATGGCGTTGCGACTTCCGTCGAAGAACATGTGATCAGCACGGCAATCTGGTTGCAGAATGCCTGCCGGAACTGTTGCTGCGTCATATATGAAGACTTGGTGGAATCGCCGCTAATCTGCCCGGTCCTGATCTGACGTGACAGGGTATCGACAGCGTTCGAAATGACCTGCTCTGCCGTGAAGGCGACAAAAGTCTCGATGACCGCGAAGATGATCAGGAAATAGGGAATGGCGAGCAAAGCGAATTCGATTGCCGCCGCCCCGTCCCGCGACCTTACGAATTCACGCAAATTTCCCCGGAGACGCCGTTGCGCCGGGTCTTTGTTCGCGAAAAGATCGTCGTTCGGTATCATTGAACATCCGCAGCGATTTACACGCGGATGAAACTAAAGACGCTTTCTTGATAATCCGTTTCTCTTCCCTCTTCATATTTAAGGGAAGGTGTGATTATCAGCGTCAAGGCAATTCTTGTGTAGTACTTTAGAATATTTGCGATAATAAATAAAACTACGGGCCGGTTGTTGTGGTTGCCGTAGTATTGTTCTGCTGCGCATGCTGCTCGCAATTGGGCGTGCATGACAATACTGCCCGATCCGTCTGGCGAAACACGCGAACCGTGTTGCCTTCATCGATCGAAACAAGAATCTGTTCGTCGACGATGGCGTTGCCGTCAGCGTCGAGCAGGATGATGTTTGTCGTTCCGAAAGCGCGGCCGGTCAGCACGATGGTCTTCGGATCCGCGACGGTCGCATCGGCGACCTGGGCGTTGCCGACGATGACCTTGCTGACGGGGCGATCAAGCTTCAATACGCGCGCGTGATCCATATAAACGCGCAGCAGATTTTCTCCGGCAGCATGGCAAAGCTGCGGTGTCAGGCCGGCCATGGCGAGGATGCCGGCGAGGAATGCGGTTTTGCCGCCGATGGGCATGGCTTGGCCTCTTGGAATGCGTATGGCGAAAAGAATTGTCGGACAGAATGAGAAAGAATGGTGAATGAAGGATTAAGGCCACCTCAGGTGGTGCGGATATGGTGCAAATGTCCCATATGTGGCTTCTGCCTTCACCTTTTTGCTGCAGATATGCTTTGGTTTAAGACAAATTACATGCAACGCTAATATTCACACATCTAATAATTTCTATTTCATTGAAGATTTTCTTTAAAAATGCGCAGGAAGACACGCATTCGACATTAACTATTCTTTTTTTGCTTCTGTATTTACAGGTGATTAACCCAATTCCTTAAAGCGATGGAAACGGCGAACAGCTACCGTGCAGCTCATCCGATCAACGGCAACAGTTGGCGGACGTGCTGTCAACAAATTGTGTGGAGTAAATTCATGTCCAAGCTTTTTTCGCGCTTCCTGAAGGATGAATCGGGTGCGACCGCAATCGAATACGGCCTGATCGCAGCTCTGATCTCGGTCGCCATCATCACTGGCGCAACTACCCTGGGTGGTGCATTGAACAACACGTTCACCAACATTGCCACCCAGATGAACCATTCCGGCAACGGCATTGGTACCAAGTAAAGTATTTGCCTCGAGGGCATAATATTTTCCGGAAACCGCTCATTGGTGAGCGGTTTCCGATATTTATGTTTGGAAGAGGGAAAGCATGCTCGAAGCAGCAGCGTTGCTCATATTTCCGCTCTGCATGTCGATTGCGGCGATCTCCGATCTGCTGACGATGACGATTCCTAATCGCGTATCTCTGGCGCTCGCGGTATCGTTTCTTGTCTTGGCGCCGATTTTCGGGCTGTCCTTTACAGAAATTGGCATGCACTTGGCCGGTGCAAGCGCCGTGTTTTTTGTCTGCTTCGCACTATTCGCGCTGAATGTCATGGGCGGTGGCGACGCGAAACTACTGGCGGCAGCCGCGCTTTGGTTCGGCTTCGATTCATCTCTTGTAGTGTTCCTGATCTACGTCGCGTTTATCGGCGGCGCCGTCACATTTCTGATCGTATTGCTCCGGTCACAGTCCAGCACCATCATGGCCATCGGCCTTCCCCTGCCGAATTCATTGATCACGGCGAAGAAGATCCCTTACGGCATTGCTATCGCCATCGGGGGAATTCTTGCATTCCCAGGCTCGTCTCTCGTTATCGCGGCCACGCAACGGGCGATCTAGGTTGAAATCTGCGAAAGCAACGTATTTTTACGTGAATACTATCTAATATTGCCCAAGTAATCATGGTTAAGTAACAATAAATGTAACGTACCATTAACCATAATTACACCAATTGCCGGTCATTCTGCGGGGCGAAGAATTCTGTTCGCCAAGGAATGTCCATGAAACCCGCTCGCATAATGATACTCGCGGTGGCAGCCGTCGCAGCCGGTATGGCCGGCCTGCTGGCGATGCGTCTCGCCGGCAAGCGCGATATCGTGCCGCAGCAGATTGCAGCGGTGGTGGAAAAGGAAGCGACGATCAATGTGCTCGTTGCCGGCGCCAATCTGCCCGTCGGATCGCGTTTGGACGAAAAATCGATCCATTGGCTGGCCTGGCCGGAAAGCGGTGTGGTCAAAGGTCTCATCACCCAGAGTGACCGTCCCGATGCCGTGAAGGACCTGAAGGGCGCGGTCGTCCGCTTGCCGATGTTCGAGGGCGAACCGATTCGCGAGGAAAAGGTCGCCGATTCCAGCAGTCGTATCCTTTCCTCGCTGTTGCCGTCCGGTAAGCGCGCTGTCGCCACCGAGATCTCCGTCGCGACCGGCGCCGGCGGCTTCATTCTCCCAAACGACCGTGTTGACGTCATTATGGTCCGCAAAAGCTCCCAACAGCAGCTCATCACCGAGACGGTCCTCAGCAACGTACGGGTCTTGGCGGTCGATCAGCAGATCGAAGAAAAGCAGGATGGAAGCAAGGCCGCGGTCGGCGCAACCGCAACGCTGGAGCTGACGCCGGACCAGGCGAAGGTCCTGGCCGTCGCGCATCAGATGGCTGACCGATTGACGCTGGCGTTGCGCTCCGTTGCCGACGCGCAGCAACCCGATACGACGGCAGCCGATTATCTGCTGGCCGGCGATAATGGCGGCGGCCTCGTGCAAGTCATCAAGTCGGGAGCGATCGTGACCGATGGCCCAACGGGGCCGAAACCACAATGAGAAGGGGCGGGATGATGTTCAAGACAAGCAAGAAGGCCAGCCTCTCCCTCGCTGCAACGCTTTCCTTCTCCGTTGCCTTTGCGGGCCTGCCTTTGGCGGATGCTCCGTCTTTTCTGCAAACCCAAAGGGCTCTTGCCGGTGGCTCCGACAGCATCGTCACCATCGCGGGTCTCGGCACGAAACGCACTTTGAAGCTTGGTCTCAACAAGGCGCTGGTAGTCGATTTGCCGGCCGATGCCCATGACATCCTCGTTTCCGACCCCAAAATGGCAGACGCGGTGACGCGCACCTCGCGCCGCATCTACCTGTTCGGCAAGACCGTAGGCCAGACCAACATCTTCATTTTCGGTGCCGACGGCAGGGAAATCGTCAGCCTCGACCTGCAGATCGAGCGCGATATTGCCGGCCTGCAGGCCAATCTCAAACGCTTCATTCCGGACTCCGACATCAACGTCGAGATCGTTTCCGACAACATCGTCATGACCGGAACGGTGCGTACGCCGCAGGATGCGACGCGCGCAGAGCAGCTTGCACAGGCTTTCCTCAAGGGCGGCGAAGCGACGACACGCTTTGCAACGGCCTCAGGCTCCGGCGACAACAACGCGGTCGCACTCTTCGCCGAAGGACGCCAGACCTCGCAGATCGTCAACATGCTGCAGATCGAAGGTGAGGATCAGGTGACGCTCAAGGTGACCGTCGCCGAAATCAAGCGCAGCGTGCTGAAGCAGATCGGCTTCGACAATCTCGTCCGCAACTCCTCCGGTGGGCAGTTGGTTGCCCAGCTCGGCAGTCCTGGCGCGGACGCGACTGCTTCAACCGGCGGCGGCGGTCTTGCCAGCTTGTTCAAAACAGCCATCGGCAAGTACAATATCAATACCTATCTCAATGCTCTTGAGCAGGCTGGCGCCGTCCGTACGCTGGCTGAGCCAACGCTGACGGCGATCTCCGGCCAGGCCGCGACCTTCAATTCGGGCGGTCAGACGCTATACGCCGTCACGAACAAGGACGGGAGTGTCACGGTCACACCCTTCACCTATGGCATCAGTTTGGCCTTCACGCCTGTCGTGCTATCTGCCGGACGAATCGCTCTGCATGTGCAGACCCAGGTTTCCAATCCGGTTGGCACGGCTAACGCCGGAACGGCAACCTACAACCAGCGTGCCGCTGATACGTCGGTGGAGTTGCCGTCCGGCGGCTCGATCGCTTTGGCCGGTCTCTTGAGCGATACCATCCAGCAGACCACCAACGGTACGCCGGGCGCCTCGAAGATTCCAATCCTTGGCGCGCTGTTCCGCCAGAAGAGCTTCCAGCGCGACGAAACCGAGCTTGTCATCATCGCAACGCCCTATCTGGTGCGTCCGGTCGCCCGCAATAAGCTTGCCCGGCCCGACGACAATTTTTCGCCGAGCAACGATATCAGCGGCTTCTTCATGAATCGTGTCAACAAGATCTACGGCCGCAAGGACGGGCCGCCGGTCGCCGACGCCGATTTCCACGGCACCGTCGGCTTCATCTACAAGTGAGGGGACACCGACCATGAAGCGCACCCTTTCAACCGGACTGACGAGGGATAAGGAAATGGCCAGCCTCGAACGCAATACGCCTCGTGCCGGCAATGCCTGTTTCCCCAGGTTGGCCCTGATCGCACCGGTCCTGTTTCTCACCGCCGCCACTATCAGCGGTTGCGCCGATTCGCGCGACCGCATGACGACCAGCGCCATCAATGACGATTATCGTCAGCGTCATCCGATCGTATTGACGGAGAAGGCGCATAATCTCGACATACCGGTCGCTGCCAGCGACCGCCGGCTGACCACGGGAATGCGCGATACCATCCGAGGCTTTGTGCAGGATTATCGCGGCCGTGCGAGTGGCACCGTCGAAATCCTGCTGCCACGGGGATCGGTAAATTCGCAGGCGGCATCCGTCCTGCGTCAGCAAATCCGAAAGGAACTGGTGGGGAATGGCATATCGTCGGCCCGCATCGTCGAAAGCTATTACCCTGCGGGCGATCCCGGCGACGCCGCTCCGATCCGTCTGCGCTTCACCGCCACGACGGCACTTACCAACACTTGCGGCCAATGGCCGGACGATCTCACCGACAATGCCTTCGACAATCAGAACTACTATAATTTTGGCTGTGCAACGCAGCACAATCTGGCGGCACAGGTCGCCAATCCGACGGACTTGATTTCGCCTCGTGCCGCATCACCGATCGATACCGATCAGCGCAGCAAGGTGATCGACAACTATCGCAAGGGCTCGGTCCCGACGAGCACGGCTACGATCGGCGGCTTCGGCGGGTCAGGCAGCTCCGGCCAATGACCACAGGAATTGCCCGCCGGCGGAACAGGATGAAATCATGAACGCCATCGATTACGAAATCGAATCGACTGCCGAAGACACCGGGGACGCCCCGCACCCCGGCAACCTCGAGAACCTGCGGCCGCTGCCGCGCATTTCGGTGCACGCCTTCTGCGAAAGCGATCAGTTGCAGCGCGTAATGGACCAATGCGCCAACGATCGGCGCATGTCCAAGGTCAGCCTGCGCATCACCAGCGGCAGCACGGCGGCGGCTGCAAACATGTTTGCTTCGACGCCCACACCGAACCTGATCATCCTCGAAACACGCGCCAATCCGCGCAATCTGCTGACGGAACTTGCGCCGCTCGCCGCAGTCTGCGATCCGAGCACCAAGGTGATCATCGTCGGCTATCACAACGATATCGGCCTCTACCGCGAGCTCATCCGCAACGGCATCTCCGAATATGTAGTTCAGCCCACGGATATGGCCGACCTTATGACGGCGATAGCGGGGATTTTCATCGATCCCGATGCCGAGCCGCTCGGCCGCAGCATTGCCTTCATCGGTGCGAAGGGCGGGGTGGGCGCGTCCACCATCGCCCATAATTGCGCCTTCGGCATATCGAACCTGTTCTCCACCGAAACCATTCTGGCCGATCTCGATCTGCCCTATGGCACCGCCAATATCGATTTCGATCAGGATCCCGCACAGGGGATTGCCGAAGCCGTCTATGCGCCGGAGCGCCTGGACGAGGTTTTTCTCGATCGATTGCTGACCAAATGCTCGCAGCATCTCTCGCTGCTGGCGGCGCCCTCCATGCTGGATCGCGCCTATGATTTCGATGCGCATGCATTCCTGCCGGTGCTCGATGTTCTTCAGCGCAGCGCGCCGGTGGCCGTGCTCGACGTACCGCATCTCTGGACGGAATGGACGCGCTCGGTGCTTGGGGCTGTCGACGAGGTCGTCATTTGTGCAGCACCCGATCTCGCCAACCTGCGAAATGCCAAGAACCTGATCGACGCGCTGCGCAAGCTGCGGCCCAATGACAAGGCGCCGCATCTCGTCCTCAACCAGGTGGGCATGCCGAAGCGCCCGGAGATCAACCCGTCGGAATTCTGCGCGCCGCTGGAGCTTGAGCCGATCGCCATCATTCCGTTCGACATCAATCTCTTCGGCAATGCTGCCAACAGCGGCCAGATGATCTCGGAAACCGATCCGAAGTCGCCGGTCGCCGAGGTCTTCTCGCAGATATCACACATCGTCACGGGGCGCGTCGCTTTGAAGAAGGCGAGAAAGGGCGGTCTGCTTGGCCTCCTGAAACGGAAGTAACTGCAGCAGTAGAATTGGATTGAAAGCATGTTTGGCAAGCGTGGAAATGATGGTCCTGCAAAAAGCGGCAGCGTGGCGCCTCAGCCGGCGCGTGCGCCTGCCGCAGCCAGCACGCCTGCCGCACCGGCAGTATTGATCGAGCCGTCTCGCGACCAGTCGCAGCCCCGTCAGCAGGTGACGCCGCCGCCGATGCAGACACCCAGTCGCCGCCGGACGGCGCGCACCGAGGAATATTACGACACAAAATCGCAGGTCTTTTCCGCGCTCATCGACACGATCGACCTGTCGCAGCTTTCCAAGCTCGGCAATGAAGCCGCGCGCGAGGAAATCCGTGATATCGTCAACGACATCATCACGATCAAGAATTTCGCGATGTCGATTTCCGAGCAGGAGGAACTGCTCGAGGACATCTGCAACGACGTACTCGGTTACGGTCCGCTGGAGCCGCTGCTCGCCCGCGACGACATCGCCGACATCATGGTCAACGGCGCCGGCCAGACCTTCATCGAAGTCGGCGGCAAGACAGTCGAATCGGAAATCCGCTTCCGGGACAATTCGCAGCTTCTCTCCATCTGCCAGCGCATCGTCAGCCAGGTCGGCCGCCGTGTCGACGAATCGAGCCCGATCTGTGACGCGCGCCTGCCCGACGGCTCGCGTGTCAACGTCATCGCGCCGCCGCTTGCGATCGACGGGCCGGCGCTGACCATTCGTAAGTTCAAGAAGGACAAGCTGACGCTCGATCAGCTCGTGCGCTTCGGGGCCATCACGCCCGAAGGTGCGACGCTCCTGCAGATCATCGGCCGCGTGCGCTGCAATGTCGTCATTTCAGGCGGCACCGGCTCGGGCAAGACGACGCTTCTGAATTGCCTGACCAACTACATCGACCGCGACGAACGCGTTATCACCTGCGAAGACACCGCCGAACTGCAATTGCAGCAGCCGCATGTCGTGCGTCTCGAAACACGCCCGCCGAATATCGAAGGCGAGGGCGAGATCACCATGCGCGATCTCGTCAAGAACTGCCTGCGTATGCGCCCCGAACGCATCATCGTCGGCGAAGTGCGCGGTCCAGAGGTCTTCGACCTGCTGCAGGCGATGAACACGGGCCACGACGGCTCCATGGGTACGATCCACGCCAACACGCCGCGCGAATGCCTGAGCCGTATCGAATCGATGATCGCGATGGGCGGATTCAGCCTGCCGGCCAAGACCGTGCGTGAGATCGTTTCCAGCTCCGTCGATGTGATCATTCAGGCGGCGCGTCTGCGCGACGGCTCGCGCCGCATCACGCAGATCACCGAGGTGATCGGCATGGAAGGCGATGTGATCATCACGCAGGATCTGATGCGCTACGAGATCGAAGGTGAGGACGCAAACGGTCGAATTATCGGCCGGCATCTCTCCGCCGGCATCGGCAAGCCGCATTTCTGGGATCGCGCCCGCTACTACAACGAAGAAAGACGCCTTGCCGCCGCGCTCGACGAGATGGAGCAGAAGGGTCAATAGGATTTCCCATGTTCGGTGTCGATCCAGTCGTACTCTTGATTGTCCTGCTCTCGGCCGTCTCAGCCGCGGCGATCTGCTATGGCGTGCTCTATTCGCGCATCGAGTCGCAGAAGAAGGCAGAGAGCCGCGTCAACCGGGTGAAGCAGGCCGAGACCGACCGTGTGAAGGTCAAGGCCGCGCGCGATCGCGTCCAGGAAATGTCCAAGCGCCGCAAATCTGTTCAGGAAACGCTCAAGGATCTGGAAAAGCGGCAGTCGGAAAGCACGAAGAGGAAGCAGTCGTTGAAGGCGCGCTTGGCGCAGGCCGGCTTGTCGCTGACGCCCTCTCGCTTCTATCTCTTCAGCGTGCTGTTCGGCCTCTTCGTGATGTTGATCTTTTTCATCGTCGGCGCACCGCGTCTCGCCGTTCTCGGGTTACCTTTTGCCGCAATGTTCGGCCTGCCGCGGTGGATCGTCAGTTTCCTCATTAAGCGCCGGCAGAACAAGTTTCTCGAAGAATTCCCCAACGCGCTTGATCTCATCACGCGCTCGCTGCGCTCCGGCCTGCCGTTGAACGATTCCGTGCGGCTTGTGGCAAGCGAGGCGCGCGAACCTGTCAAAACGGAATTCCGCCGGGTGGTTGAGGCGCAGCAGGTGGGCCTCAGCATGTCGGATGCCTGTGCACGCATGCTGAACCATATGCCGCTTCAGGAAGTGAATTTCTTCTCGATCGTCATCGCCGTCCAGGCGCAGGCCGGTGGCAACCTGTCGGAAGCGCTGGGCAATCTGTCGCGGGTGCTGCGTGATCGCAAGAAGATGAAGGCGAAAGTCCAGGCATTGTCGATGGAGGCAAAGGCCTCCGCCGTCATCATCGGCGCTTTGCCCTTCATCGTCATGACGCTCGTCTCTCTGACGTCGCCACAATATATGACGGTCCTCTTTGTCGATCCGCGCGGCCACCTGATCCTGATGTGCGCAGGCGTTTGGATGTCCATCGGCATTTTCATCATGCGCAACATGATCAATTTCGAGATCTGAGCGGGGGGAGCCGCCAAGCCTATGTCCGATCTGGCTGCCAACTTGACCGATCCCGGCACCATTCTGGCCATTGTCGTGGCCATCGTGGTTTTTGCTACCTTCTATACGATCGCCTTGCCGATACTGGAGCGTGGCGACCTCAACAAGCGCATGAAGGCGGTGTCGACGGAGCGCGAGCAGATCCGGGCCCGCGAGCGGGCGCGTTTGAATGCCGACGGCGGCAAGACAACATTGCGCAATCAGAACAATCACAATGTCAGGCAGATCGTTGAGCGTTTCAACCTGCGCAACGCGCTTGTCGACGCCAATACCGTCAATCGTCTGCGTGCCGCTGGCCTACGCTCTGAAAATGCGTTGAACATGTTTCTGGTGGCGCGGTTTCTGCTGCCGTTCCTGTTCCTTGCTGTTGCTATCCTGCTGGTCTTCGTTCTCGGCTATTTCGCCAGCAGGCCGTTGCCGATCCGTCTGCTCGGCGTCATCGGCATGGCCTATCTCGGCTTCTATGCGCCGAACATCTATATCTCCAATCTGGTCACCAAGCGCCAGAAGTCGATCAAGCGGGCGTGGCCCGATGCACTCGACCTGATGCTGATCTGTGTGGAGTCGGGCATATCGATCGAAGCCGGCATGCGTCGTGTCGCCGAGGAGATGGGGGAGCAATCCCCGGCGCTCGCGGAAGAAATGATCCTGACCACGGCCGAGCTTTCCTTCCTGCAGGATCGACGCACCGCCTTCGACAATCTCGCGGCCCGCACGCAGATCGAGCTCGTCAAATCGGTAACGCAGGCGCTCATCCAGGCCGAGCGCTATGGAACGCCGCTCTCGCAAGCGCTGCGCGTCATGGCCCAGGAAGGCCGTGACGAACGCATGAACGAAGCGGAAAAGAAGGCCGCAGCGCTGCCGCCGAAGTTGACGGTGCCGATGATCGTCTTCTTCCTGCCGGTGCTGATGGCGGTCATTCTCGGGCCGGCGATCATCCGCGCTCTCGACAAGTTTTGAATGTTCCGGCTTGCTCGCGGCGCGGGAGGGTGATTAAGCTCCCCATCGATGTCGCCGGCAACGCTATCGGATGATTTCCGGAATGCGCGAAGCATCCAGGCTCGGCGACCAAGCGGATATCCAGCCGGATCGGGAGGCCTCGCATGTCATCCATAGCCGTGTTTTTCAGTGTCATTGCCGCAGTCTTCATCGGTGCCGTTAGCCCCGGGCCGAGCTTCGTCCTCGTTTCCAGAATTGCTGTCTCGCGCTCCCGCCAGGCGGGTCTGGCCGCAGCGTTGGGTATGGGGACGGGCAGCGTCATCTTCGCGACATTGGCGCTTTTCGGTTTGAGCGCGTTGCTGATGAAGGTCGAATGGCTGTATCTCGCGCTGAAGGTCGCCGGCGGGCTCTATCTGATCTATGTCGGCATCCGCATTTGGCGCAACGCGGCGCTTGATCTTCCTCTCGACGCCGCTGCCACCCCGGCCGCGGGCGGCATGGGGCGTAATTTCTTATTTGCGCTCGGAACTCAGCTCAGCAATCCGAAGACGGCCATTTTCTATGGCAGTATTTTTGCCGCACTTCTTCCGGCGTCTCCGGCGCCGTGGCTGCTGCTCACGGTTCCGCCGGCTGTCTTCCTGGTCGAGACGGGCTGGTACACGGTGGTCACCATCGCGTTCTCGTCCAATCGCCCGCGTGCGCTCTATGTCGGTTCGAAATTATGGATCGACAGGGTAGCCGGTGCCGTCATCGGCGCGCTCGGCGTACGGCTGGTGGCTGACGGCCTGCCGCGGCATATCTGGCGCTGAGCGTTTGGCGCGATACGCAAAGCTAAACTGAAGGCACCGCCAATTTTTTATTGGACGGCTTTCTTGGTGTCGCTGCTGGCGGCAAGCCGCTGCCAGGAGTTCCGCTGCGCCAGCATGCCGCGCAGATAGGCGACATTGGCGTTTGCCTGTTGCGGGGTCAGCTCCTGGCGGGCGATCTGCTCTGCTTCGGCAAACCGGCCCTGCAGGCCGACGACGAGCGCCAGATTCTGCCGTACGCGGCTGTCGGTTGCCGGCTGGGCGGCGGCCGAGCGAAGGTAGGTTTCCGCATTCTTGAGATCGCCCGTCAGCACATAGGACATGCCGAGATTGGAAAGGATCGTCGGCTCGTTGGGCGCCAGCACCAGCGCGTCGCGGTATTTGCCACGCGCATCGGTGGAGCGGCCGAGCTGATCGAGAATGGCGCCCTCTGCGGAAACCAGGCGCCAGTCGGGACGATCGGGGGTCTGGGCGCGGTCGATCGTGGCGAGCGCCTGTTCCAGCTGACCTGCCGCCGCCTGTGCCTTGCCATAGGCCGCCAGCACGCCGCGGTCGCTCGGATTGTTGATCGCGACCTGCTGCATGACGGCGAGCGCCTGATCGTTGCGGCCGCTCATGCGCAACGCATTGGCATAGTTGACGCCGGCGTCGCGATCTTTGGGATTGGCGTCATAGGCCTTGCCGAAGGTAGCGGTGGCCTGCGCCAGGTCGCCGCTGTTCATCGTGTCCATCGGCCGGGATGTCTTGGGGATCGAGCCGGTGGTGATGTTGTCCTTGCCTGCCGTCGTCGAGCAGCTCGCCAGAGCGAGCGCCAAAAGTGCGGCCGAAGCGCCTCGAAAAAGGAAGGTTCCGAGCAAAGATGTGGTTGAACCGGCGGACATGACGCTATTCCCTGAATCCTTAAATCTTGCGTCAGGCCTAGAATCGGAACAGGGAAGGTTCGGCGCAATGTTCGCTCCAGCAATAATCTGTTAACCCTAACAGACGGTTAACTCTCGATTCTCCAAAGTCATTGTCAAAGGATGGTCATGGCCCCCTATCAATTCATCGAGCGCGCGACGCCTTTTAATTCGAAGGGTGGTTCGACGCTGCCGATCTTTGCCGTCACGCCGGCGCATATCGAGACCGGCACCATCGATCCGATCGCGCTCGATTGGGCCCGCAAGGCAGGCTACAAGGCGGAAAGCGGCTCCCTGCTTCTGATCCCGACGGCCGAGGGGCACCTCGGCGGCGCGCTGTTCGGCCTTGGCGCCAATCCCTCCGAGCAGCCTTTCCTCACGGGCAAGCTCGCACGCAGCCTGCCGGCGGGCGATTGGCATATCGAGACGGCGCCGCTGACAGCCAATCGCCTCGCGCTCGGCTTTGGCCTCGGCAGCTACCGTTTTGACCGCTACAAGTCCGAAAAGGCGCCAGCACCGACGTTGATGATCCCGCGCGATGCCGATGCCGCCGATATCAAGCGTCAGCTTGCCGGCGTCTTTCTTGCCCGCGATCTCATCAACACGCCGACCAACGACATGGGGCCGGAGCAGCTGGAAGCCGCCTTTCGGGCGCTTGCTCAACACTACAAGGCGGAAATGTCCGTCATCATCGGCGACGATCTCCTGAAGGAGAACTTCCCGCTCGTGCACACTGTGGGACGCGCCAGTGCCGATGCGCCGCGCTTGCTGGAGATGCGCTGGGGCAAGAAGGGCCATCGCCGCATCACGCTGGTCGGCAAGGGCGTGTGCTTCGACACCGGCGGTCTCGACATCAAGCCGGCATCCTCGATGCTCTTGATGAAGAAGGACATGGGTGGAGCTGCCAATGTCATGGGCCTGGCGCTGATGATCATGGACGCCAAGCTCAAGGTCGACCTTCGCGTCATCATTCCGGTTGTCGAAAACTCGATTTCGGCCAATGCGTTTCGCCCGGGGGACATCTACAGGAGCCGCAAGGGCCTGACCGTGCAGATCGACAATACCGATGCCGAGGGCCGGCTGATCCTCGCCGATGCGCTGGCCTATGCCGATGAAGATGCGCCGGACCTGATGATCGACATGGCGACGTTGACGGGAGCCGCTCGCGTCGCGCTCGGCCCCGATTTGCCGCCGTTCTTCACGGACGATAGCGAGCTCGCCAGCGATCTGACCGAAGCGAGCCTGGAGACCGACGACCCGCTGTGGCGCATGCCGCTCTATATGGGCTACGACAAGGATATCCGTACCAAATTCGCCGATATTACCAATGCGCCGGCCGGCGGCATGGCCGGCTCGATCACCGCGGCGCTGTTCCTCAAGCGCTTCGTCACGAAGACGCCGAGCTGGGCGCATTTCGATATCTTCGGATGGGCGCCGAGCGAACGTCCGCATTCGCCCGGCGGCGGCGAGGCGCAGGCGATCCGCGCGCTGTATCACCACATCAGGCAAAGCGTACGGTAAGGACAAAGTACCCCTCTCCCCGCATTGCGGGGAGAGGGTTAGGGTGGGGAGCCAGGCACATAAGCGCGACAAAGTCGGGCTGACCTGACCAGCGGCGATAACCGGATCGAGAGGATGGCCATCCTTTTCGCGTCGGCAGTCGAGAGAAAGCCGCTCATCCGGGCCCTCTACCTTTCGCTCCGCTCAATGTCTCGGTCCCACCTTCTCCCCGCATCGCGGGGAGAAGGGGTCGATGAATTCCCCTTGAATCCGCCACGATCTTGGTCGAAACTGGAACGGTAGCGTAACGATTTTCGGGGTTGTCCGTGCCGCTAGATCTCTCCGCCTCGCAGGCTCTTGGCCTCTGGCATGGCGTAACGCTCGCTCAGGTGCGCCGCGAAGATCATGATTTGACTTTGCGGCAGACAGCGATCCTGCTGCAGATCTATCTCGTGCCTCCGCCGCACACCGTGCGCGGCCTTGCCGCGACGCTCGGCGTCACCAAGCCGGTCATCACCAGGGCGCTTGACACCATGGGTGAGATGGGGTTGGTCGACCGCGTGCGCGACGACCGGGATCGCCGCAATGTCATCATCAAGCGCACCGTCACCGGCGCGCTTTATCTGGAAAAACTCGGCGATCTCGTCATCGAGCACGGCCGCAAACTGTAATTCGGGAATTGCTTCATGACGCTCGACCGTCGTCTCAATGCTTTCAGACCTGACCTCGCCGAAACTTCCCTCAGAGGCAAGGTCGAGGCCGAACGCTTCGTCGAAGGCAGCAAGGCTCAGGTTTCCGTGCCTGTCGTAGCCCTTCGGTCGAAGCCGGATCTCGCCGCCGGCATCGATACCGAATTGCTGATGGGCGAAGAGGTAATCGTTTTTGAGCGCAGCAACGGCTGGTGCTGGGTCAAGGCGATCGCGGACGGCTACGTCGGCTATCTCCCTGAAACCGCGGTCAGGGAAGGGGCGGCGGCGACGCATATCGTCGTCCCGCAGCGCACCTTCGTCTATCCCGAGCCGGAATTGCGCAAGCCGCATGTTACGGTGCTTTCGATGGGTAGCCGCGTGCGCGTCACCGGGACCGCCGAGGCGCGGGGCAACCACTATGCCGTCCTCGAGGATGGCACTGCCATCTTTGCCAAGCATGTGCAGCCGATCGGCTTTGATGATGGCGGCGATTACGTCGACGTCGCCCTGCGCTTTCTCGAGACGCCCTACCTCTGGGGTGGCCGCTCTGGTCTCGGCATCGATTGCTCTGGGCTGGTGCAACTGGCGCTGTCGATGACCGGACGCGCCGCTCCTCGCGATACCGATATGCAGGCCGCCGGCCTCGGCGAGCCGATTGCTCGCGAGGAGCTGAAGCGCGGCGATTTCGTCTTCTGGAAGGGCCATGTCGCGATCATGGAGGACGCGGAGACCATCGTTCATGCCAATGGCCACACGATGACCGTGACACGCGAGAATTTCGCCGCCGCCGTCGAGCGCATCGGCTGGCTCTACGAGTACCCGACCGGCTATCGCCGCTTGGTCGGCTGATCCTCGCTCGGAACAGTCTTTCCGCTCGTTCGCTGTCCCCTCTGATCGATATGTTTTATCGAGAGGAGGAAGAGACATGCCCGTCACCGCTATGGAAAAGACGGTTCGGGATATTCTGCACGACGGCCACTTGCGCAAGAGCGGCAAGATAGATCGGCTGCGCGAGCTGCAGAGCGAAGCTCGGGGCATCCAGCGTGCCGGCAGCGAGAGCTCTATGAGCGCCGATGACGGCCTTCAGGACGATCTGCGCGTTATCGAAAAAGCGCTGCACGACCTGCATGCCGACACCGAACAGAAGGGCGCCGCCACGCTTTGAGGCGACCCGGCGCCGGCTCCTTCTTGGCGCGGGCACCTCTATTAGCTACGCGGCCGGGAAATCCAGATGCCGGCGATGATGATGACGCCGCCCAGCGCCTGTATCAGCGTGACGTTTTCGCCAAACAGGATCCAGGCGAAAAGGGCCGCTGCGATCGTTTCCAGGAAAATGACGAGTGACGAGAAGACCGTTGGCAGCCTCCCCAGCGCCACGGAGACCAGTCCCTGGCCGCCGGCATGGCTGATAAGGCCGAGCGCCAGCAGGACGCCCCATCCGGAGGCCGATTGCGGCAATATGCGCGGCTCGAAGAAGATGGCGACGAGGAACAGAAGCACCGATGTAATGACGCTGAGCTCGAAGGTGACGCGCGCAGCGTTCGTCCCGCCGCGCGCCGCGCCGACAGCCAGGAAATAGAGGCCGAAGAAGGCGCCGGTGACAACTGCGAGGCCATCGCCGACGGCGCGGCTCGGATTGAACGCAAGGCTCTGCACCACCAGCGCCGTACCGCCCGTCAGGCAGACGAGAAGCCCGACGAGCGTTGCGCGACTGACCCTCTGCCGCAAGAGCAGCCAGCCGAAGATGACGACCCATAGCGGCGCCATGGTCGCGAAGAAGGTCGCGTTGGCGATGGTGGTCCGCAGGATGGAGATATGCCAGAAAAACAGGTCTCCGGTGAAGGCGATCCCGGCAAGCATAGTGGCCATAGTGAAACTGGCGCGAGGTGCGGCGGGCTCTGCCGCCTCGGCATGGCGCATCCACACCCAAAGGATCGGCAGGGCAAGGAAGACACGCCAGAATGCGCTGGCATAGGGACCGACATCGGCGAGGCGCACGAGACTGGGCGAGATGCTCATCGCCAGCGCCGCCAACACCATCGCCACCAGCCCGAAAAGAAACCCCTTTGAATCGTCGGAGCCGGCCTTGCCGGCGGCAGGACTATTTGCACCCGCCCTTTCGCCGAGGTCTGGAGAAAGCGTATCGTAGTCGATATCGGGCCGTGACATTCTTTTGCCTTTGCAAATCAGGTGATGTGTGGCGCAAACCTAGTACACAGGGAACGAGTATTTGGCTCCATTTTGCCAGCTTCCATGCAATTTTGTTTCCTCTTTGCGGTAAGGATGTTTTGAAATGCGCAAATCTGCCGATCTCGATGAATTCGACCTGGCGATTCTCGAAATCCTCCAAAAGGACAGCACCGTTCCACAGCGCCAGATAGGCGACCTGGTCCATCTGTCGGCGCCGGCCGTGCAGCGGCGCATTAAGCGGATGCAGTCAAGCGGCGTCATCCAGGCGAATATTGCGGTCGTCGATCCCGCGGCGGTGGCCTTGCCGATCACCATCATCGTCGAAGTGCAGGTCGCCGACGAGCGCTATGAGCTTATCAATGCAATAAAGCGCAGCTTCCTCGAGGCGCCCGAAGTTCAGCAATGCTATCAGGTGACCGGCGAGGCGGATTTCGTTCTCGTCATCGTGGTGGCCAGCATGTCCGAATACCAGGCGCTCACCCGCCGCCTCTTCCACGACAATCCGAACGTGACGAAGTTCAAATCGCTCGTTGCCATGGACCGCGTGAAGATCGGTCTTTCCTTGCCACTCACGCGGGATTAGCCGGCTTTCCGGGGTGCCTTGCTTATGCCGGGCGCTTTGGCCAGTTCGTCACGCCGCCGCTCCAGTCCTCGAAGGCCTTGGAAAGCTGAAGCACCAGCATGTCGCCGAAGCGCGGGCCGACGATCTGCAGGCCGATCGGCATGCCGGAACGGGAAAAGCCGCAATTGATGGACGAGGCCGGCTGCTCGGACATGTTCCACGGAACCGTGAAGCCGATATGCTCGAAAGGCCGGGCGGGATCGTTGGTGGGAGAAGCCCATTCCGCGGGATAGGAGACGATCGGATTGGTCGGCGAAAGCACGGCGTCCACCGCTGCGAAGAGTTTTCCGCAGCTCTTGCGCATTTCGATCGTCTGGTTGAAGCCGCGAACCGCATCGACGCCGCTGATGTCGGCGCCGCCTTTCGCCCAGCTATGGATATAGGGCAGGATCGAGTTGCGGCGTTCCTCGCTCAGTCCCATGATGTCGCCCCAGAAGCGCGCACGCCAGAAGACATCGAGGCCATCCAGCATCTGTCGGGTCAGCACCGGCGCGACATCGATGATGATGGCGCCTGCCTCCTCGAAGCGCTTGGCGGCGGCAACGACTGCATCGCGCACCTCGTCATCGACGGGCAAGCCGCAGCCTGCATCGAGCATCAGACCGATCTTCATGCCGCTGACGTCGATGCCGAGATCCATCCAGTCGATTTCGTTCGGCGGCAGGCTGGTGCCATCGCGCCAGTCGGGGCGCGAGAGCGTCGCCATCGAGAAGGCGGCGTCCTCGACCGTGCGGGTCATCGGCCCGGCACAGCGCCCGACATAATAGGGATCGACCGGAATGCGGCCATGGCTCGGCTTGAAGCCAAAAATACCCGTCCAGCCTGCCGGCAGGCGCACCGAGCCGCCGATGTCGGTGCCGATATGCAGCGGTCCATAGCCGGCTGCGGCCGCAGCCGATGCACCCGCGCTGGAGCCGCCCGGATTCTGGCTCGGGTCCCAAGGATTGCGGCTGAGCTTGTGAAAGCTGGAAAGGCCGGAGGAGAGCATGCCGTAGTCAGGGCAGGTGGTCTTGGCGAAAATCACCGCCCCATCCTCGCGCAGGCGTGCGGCGATCGGCGCGTCCTCAGCGGCGGGAACAAGCTCGACAGCCGCCGTGCCAAGCGGCACCGCCTGCCCCTTGGTGGCGATCAGTTCCTTCAGCGTCACCGGAATGCCATCCAGAGCCCCGAGCGGCTCGCCCTTTGCCCAACGCTCCGTGGAGGCGGCCGCCTGCCTGCGGGCATCCTCGGGATCATAGGCATAAAGCGCCGATATCGTCGGCTCCCATGCCTCTATATGCTGTTCGAGCGCCAGCCAGTATTCGCTGGGAGACAGGCACTTCTTAGTGAATTTGCGCCTTAATTCACGGATGGAAAGATCGGTCTGTTCGGTCATGGTCTATACTCTTTATGTCCTAGTCAGCGCGTCGCCTCGCGAGGGTCAAGGAGATCGCGCAGCCCGTCGCCGAGCAGGTTGAAGCCGAGCACGGAGAGCGCGATGGCAAGGCCCGGCGAAAGAGCCAGCCACGGCGCGACGTGGAAATAGGTCTGCGCATCTGCGAGCATGCGGCCCCAGGTCGGTGCCGGCGGTGGCACGCTGAGGCCCAGGAATGCAAGCCCGGCCTCGGTCAGAATCGCAAGACCGAGCTGGATCGTCGCCTGGACGATGATGCTGCCCATGATGTTTGGCAGGACGTGGCGGAGCGTGATGGCAAGCTGTGTATTGCCGATGGCGCGTGCCGCCAGCACATAGTCCCGGCTCCACGCCTGCAGAGCCGAGCCGAGTGCGACACGGGCGAACACCGGCACCATGAAAACCGCAATGGCTATAATGGCCGTCATGCGCCCGGTCCCGAGAAACGCGCCGAGGATCATGGCCGAAAGGATCGGCGGCAGTGCGAAGATCACGTCGCAAGCCCGCATGACGAGTGCCTCGAACAGGCCGCGTTGGGCGGCGGCGGAAACGCCGATGATTGTCCCGACCGTCCCGCCGATCGCGACGGCCGACACGGAGATCGACAGCGAATTCCAGCAGCCGGCCATCAGCATCGACAAAACGTCGCGGCCGAGTTGATCGGTGCCGAGAAGCCCGAAGCCGAAGGGCGGCTGCAGCTTGTGGATGATCTGCATTTTTGCGGGCGGCACCGGCGTCCAGAATAGCGAGACGATGGCGACGCAGACGAGGGCGAGGATGATCAAGGCGCCGACAACGAGGTTCATCCGTCGTAGCGCCCGAAAACGGCGGCGGGAGGGCTGGGCGGCAGCTCTTGCTTCGGCGGTCGTCATCGTGCGCCTCCGGCCCGCAGTCGCGGATCGATGGCCAAATAGGAGAGATCCACCAGGAAGTTGACGACGATCACCAGGCCGGCAAAGAACAGCACGACATCTTGAAGCACGATGACGTCGCGCTGGCTGAGTGCCTGATAGGCGAGGCGGCCAAGGCCGGGCAGCGTGAAGACGTTTTCGATCAGCACGGCGCCGGCGACCAGAAAGGTGAACTGCAGCCCGAGGATGGTCAGTATCGGCACCAGCGCGTTCGGCACCACATGTCCCCAGAGCACGCGGCTGCGCGACAGGCCTTTGGCGACCGCCGTGCGGGCAAAATCCTCGTGCAGCGTGTCGAGCACGGCCGAGCGGGTGACCCGGGTCAACACCGCCGCTTGTGGCAGCGCCAGCGCGATAGCCGCCAGCACCAGCGATTTCAAGGCCGGCCACACTCCGTTGCTCCAGCCGGGAAAGCCGCCAGCCGGCATCCAGCCGAGCGAAGTGGCAAACACCAGCACCAGCAGCAGGCCAACCCAGAAGCCCGGCACGGCGATACCCATCTGCGAAAACAGTGTGGCGAGGATATCGAAGAAGCCGCCGCGCTTGGCGGCCGCAGCCACGCCGAGCGGCACGGCGATAAGGACGGATAGCAGGATGGCAAGGGCCGCAAGCGGCAGTGTGACGGCGAGCCGCTCGGAGATGAGGCCGACGACCGGAACCCCGTAAGTGTAGGACCTGCCGAGATCACCCGTCAGCGCGCCAGCAAGCCATTGCCCGTAGCGGACGATCAACGGCTGATCGAGGCCTATCTCATGCCTGAGCGCTGCAAGCGTCTCCGGTGTTGCCGAGGTGCCGAGCGTGATAGCGGCCGGATCGCCCGGCAGCAGCGCCGTGACGGCAAAGATCAGCAGCGAGACGGCGATCAGCGTCAGGACGAGTCCGAAGATGCGACGGGTAAGCAGTGCGATCATAGCATGTCCATGGCCGATCGTGCCGGCGTCGTGAACCTCGACGACGGGCGGCGCGATCCGCCCGTCGGCATCGTCGCGCAGAAGCGATCAATCGTCCCAGGATACCTTGGTCAGCACGTTCGAGGGAATGGGCTCGTTCTCCCAAAGGCCCCTCAATTTCTTATCCCAGATGCCGAGCTTCGGCATAACGAAGAGATAGAGGGCCGGCACGTCCTCGGCAAGAATGGTCTGCGCCTCTCCGTAGAGCTTGTTCTGTTCGGCTACATCGGCGGTGAGCTGGATCTTCTTCATCAGCTCGTCGAAGGCCGGGTTCTTGTAATTGAAGTAATAGGGGTCGCGCGAATAAATATCGATGTCCAGCGGCTCGGCATGGGCGACGATGGTCATATCGTAGTTGCGGCCGCTGAAGACATCCTGCACCCATTTCGCCGGGAATTCCGTCGGCTCGATATTCATCGTCACGCCGATATCGGCAAACATCGCCTGCATCACCTGGGCGCTGCGCGGCGCATAGGCCATCTGCGGCGTCTTGATGGTAAAGGTGAAACCATTTGGATAGCCGGCTTCCGAGAGTAGTGCCTTGGCCTTAGCGGTATCATAGGGCAGCGTGCCGGTCAGGTCCTTGTAGCCGGGGTCGTTCGGCGTGTAGTGGCTGCCGATCGCCGTGCCGAAGCCGGACCAGGCACCTTCGATGATCGTCTTGCGGTCGAGCGCCATCATCAGGGCCTGGCGCACGCGCTTGTCGTCGAAGGGCTTGCGCGTGTTGTTCATGCCGGCCACGACCTTCAGCTCGGTATTGCCGATCTTGGTCGTGAGCCTGGAGTTGCCCTCGAAGGAATTTACGAGCTCGGGGGCTGCGAATTCCGGAAAGGCATCGACGTCGCCGGCCTTCAGCGCAGCGGCCTCCGCCTGCGGATCGGAAATGAAGCGGAAGGTCACTTTTTCGAGCTTCACGTCGACCGACTTGTTCCAGTAGTCCGGGTTCTTCACGAGGTCGACATGGTCGCCCTTGGCCCAGGCGGAGAATTTGAACGGGCCGGTGCCGACGGGGGCCGTCTTGTCGTTGGCGGAGGATTTCGGGCCAACCACGACCGAGGAGGGCCAGCCGAGCCAATAGAGCAGGCTGCCGGTCGGCGAGGAGAGATGGAGGACCAGCGTTTCCGGGTCCGGCGTGTCGATCGAGGCGATGGTCGCGAAAAAGCGCTTCTGCGGATTGACGGAATCCTTGCCGCGGGCGCGATCGAGCGCGAATTTCGCCGCTGACGAATCGAAGGCCTCGCCATCATGGAATTTGACGCCGGTTTGCAGCTTGAACGTATAGGTTAGGCCATCCGGGGATATCTCCCAGCTCTTTGCGAGCTGCGGCACGATCTTGCCGCTTTCGTCGATGGCAACCAGTCCCTCGAAAATATTCTGCCAGGTGACCTGACCGATCGCGACAGGGGCGGCGATCGTCGGATCGAGGCCCGTCGGCTCGACACTCATGCCGAGATTGAGCGTCGTCTTCGCGGCCTCGGCGGGCGTCAGGCCCATCATTAGCAGGCCGGCGGAAAGCGCCGCGCCACAGACAAGCCTGCGCGCGATGTCGCCAAGGCTCTGGCGTGAAAACTTGGTCATCTCAGTTCCCTTGCTTTTGTCCGCAAAGCCGGCTTCCCACCGGCATGCGGTCTTTTCAAGATAGTGTCATCTCGCAGGTGCGCACACAATTCCAAAAGTTTGTGCATGTGCGGTCAGATGTTCCGCGGTCCGGTGAAGCTGTCTCGCCAGGCGGGTTGTCCGCCCTCGACCGGCAGTGCCGTCGCCTCGTAGACGCCGCGGGCAATTGCGCGCGCCATGACGATGGCGGCGAGGTGGCAGAGTTCCATGAAGCTCGGCATGTCGTCGCGAGCGTGCTTGCCGGTGGATGCGGCAAACACGGTGTCGCCGTCGAGCGGCAGGTGCGTCGGCAGCAGGGCGCGGGCAAAGCCGTCATGCGCTGAGATCGACAGGCGATGCGCTTCGGCTTTGGTCAGCTGAGCATCGGTAACTATGGCACCGATGGTCGTGGCGGTGATGTTGGTGCCCTTCAGCCGCAGACGCGAATCGATGATCTCAGGCATGCCGAGGCTGCCGAATTCGCCATTTTCCTCGAAAGGAGCCGCCCAGAAATGCGGGCCGTCGCCGATGGTGGCCGAGCCTAGCGCATTGACGGCGACGATGGCAGCGATCTTGTATCCCCTGCTGCTGACGGCACTGGCCGAACCTAGCCCGCCCTTGACCGTTGCCGTCGTGGCGCCGGTGCCGGCGCCGACCGTGCCGAGTGCGAACGGCCCTTTGCCTGCCGCCTTGAAGGCGGCATAGCCGAGGTCGCGATAGGGCGAGTGCAGCCCCCAATCCTTGTTGCCGCCGTTGATGAGATCGAAAAGGATCGCCTGCGGCACGATCGGCACTCGTACATCGCCGACCTGCAAGCCGCGGCCGATCTCCCTCAAGCCCGCCTGCACTCCGCCTGCGGCATCGAGCCCGAAGGCCGAGCCGCCGGAGAGAACGAAGCCATCCACCACGCCGACCGTCATTGCCGGCTCCAGCAGCGCCGTATCCCGACCGCCCGGCGCGCCGCCAAGAACTGTGCCGGATGCGACGGCCGGCTCATCGAAGATGATGGCAGTGACACCGGAGCCAAGCGCAAGATCGGTAGAATGTCCGACGGCGACGCCTTCGATATCGGTCAGGAGATTGAGATGATCAGGCAACAAAAAATCCTTCGCCGTTCGCAACGCAAGGTCGTCATGGCGATAGGACCGTAAAGAGGGTGAAAAGACAAGATGGGTTTGTGGGCGTTGAGGCCGACCCTCGCGGTTCGAGGCTACAGCCCTTTGTGCTTTCGCACCTCATCATGAGGGCGGAATAGCTCTCGCTCGCATGCAATAAAGTTTGATTTCAAAAGCCGAGGCGGGATTCGATTCGCCAATCGGAGTGAAAAAAATAGCCCTCACCCTAAGCTTGTCGAAGGGCGAGGGCGGATGATTTTGTGATGCCAAGAGTAAAGGCGAGCCGATCCATCAAACATGGATCGGCTGCGCCGGCTGGCGGGAAAGAAGGTCGCGGATCGCAAGCTTCACTTCGTCCGCGTTTCTGAAATGCTGCTCGTCCAGATCATGGACATGGTACTTCACAGCAATGAACTTGAGCCGATCCTGATCAGGAACGACGATGCCGACGGGAACGCCGGCGTATTCGATAACTTGCTTCTTCATACATAGACTCCCTCTGCGCGCTCAAGGCGCAGACATGGCGAATTGACTGTTTGAATCCGGTAAGAGGACGAACGTCACATTCGACAGCGCGGGCGGGAGAGCGTGCCCGAGCGGTCATTGCCAAGCACGGACCGCCCAAGGATCGAAGCGATGACTTTAATATTCAGCATGTCACTCCCTCAATTGGCGTTGTACTTGCTAAGGGCTCCGACAACGGAGCGCGGCGATCCGGTGCACTATTATCTACTCTATTAGTAGATAATAGCAATTTCATCTTCAGAACCATATTCCGAAAGATGTCAAAAAATCGGCGATCAGGAAAATAAAATTCCGCACCTGGCGAATAGTGAGGAAGGTTGTGTTAAATGCCTTCACACTGCTACCCGTGTCGGGACGGCTTGCCGACCACCGACAGACAGATAGGAACTGGCGGGAGATTCGACAATGCCCCAACGGCATTTAAATTCGCTCGCCGCCAAATCACCTCAATGGTTAACGGCGCAAAGACGGCATCAAAATCCGTCCTGAAGCGCCTTTTCCAGGGCCTTTACGAAGAAATCGGCGCTCTCCGGCGCCAGACACAGCGGCGGCTTGATCTTCAGCACGTTCAGGTGATCGCCGGTCGGCTGCATGATGACCCCGAGATCGAGCAGCCGCTCGCAGATCGTTGCTGTCTCCTCGGTGGCTGGCGTCAGCGCCTCCCGGCCTCGGACGAATTCCACACCGAGATAAAGCCCTGTGCCGTGCACGGCGCCGATCAGCGGGAAGCGATCCATCAGCTCGATCAGCCCCGCCTTCAGACGATCGCCGACGACGCTGGCGTTTTCCTGCAGATTCTCGTCCCTGAGGATGTCGAGAACCGTAAGCCCGACCACGCAGCTGACCGGGCTGCCGCCGGCGGAAGAGAAGAAATAGCCTTCCCGTTCCAGCGATTCGGCGATTTCGCGGCGGGTGATGACTGCACCCAGCGGATGGCCGTTGCCCATGCCCTTGGCAATGGTGATGATGTCGGGCACCACGCCCTGACTTTCGAAGCCCCAGAAGTGTTCGCCGAGGCGGCCATAGCCCACCTGCACCTCATCGGCGATGCAGAGGCCGCCGCGCTGCCGTACGGCATCATATGCGCCGGCAAGATAGCCATGGGGAAGGGCCATACCGCCGGCATTGCCGTAGACGGGCTCGGCGATGAAGCCGGCGACGCCGTCGCCCTTCTCATCGATCGCCTGCAACTTATTGGTGAGGTCGACAAGGTAGTCTGATGCCGAATCGGGGCCTCGGAACGGGCCGCGATAGGTATTGGGCGAAGTGACCGGGTGGACCCAGTCGGGACGCGTCGTCAGTGCCTGCGGGTTGTCCGCAATCGAGGTGGAGACCGCATCGCTCGCGACCGTCCAGCCATGATAGGCCTCCAGCAGGCAGAGCATATTCTTCTTGCCCGTATGCGCCCAAGCAAGGCGGATGGTGAGATCATTGGCCTCGGAGCCGCTATTGACGAGGAAGACGCTGTCGAGCCCCTCCGGCGCCAGCATCGCCAGCCGTTCCGAAAACTCCGCGACGGCCGAATAGTGGAAGCGGGAGTTGGTATTGAGCAGCGACAATTGCTGCGCAACGGCAGCCGTCAGCCGCGGATGGGCGTGGCCGAGCGTAGTGACGTTGTTGACCATGTCGAGATAGCACCGGCCGTGCATATCGAACAGGAATTCGCGCCATCCGCGCTCGATCTGCGGCGGGGTCTCGTAATAGTGTTTCTGCGGCTTGGCGAAGTGCGCGTTGCGCAGGGAAAGCAGCGCGGAAGCATCCGGTCGCGGCGCTTCGCAGGCGGCGTTGAGAAGTGCGACGGGGGAGGGGCAGATGGCTGACCATCCGTCCGCCTGGTCCGCTGCCGCAAAGAGCGGCGGCACGAGGCCTGGCACGCGGCAGAGCTGGATGCGCAGCCCGCCGATCGCCGATCCTTCGCTGCCGATGGTCCCGATCGTCGCGCCCTGTTCTATCGCTGCGCCATCTTCGAGCGCGCTCTCGAGGCCATCGAGATGCAGGCTGACTTCTTCGCCGACAAGGACGAAATGTTGCCCTTGCCGCTGCAGGAGACCTGGGAAAGGTGCGGTAACCGTCGAGCCGGACGGCAGGCACACGTCGTTATGCAGGGCGAAATTCTGCGGCGCTGCCATACTGAGCGGCGTGGCGAGAGACAGGCGGAATTCACCGTAACGGGTCGCCGCCGCGCCGGAAGCGATGGCCGCCTGCGCGAGCAGCCGCCAATCCATGTCGGGCTTCTGCCAGTTGGCATCGACAAAATCGCGTCCGGTTACGGAAAGATCGATGGCGGCGATCTGCTGCTGATCGATATCGGGCAGAAGCGCTGACCAGCCGTCCGTCGCAATCGGGGCGACATCGGAGCCGATCGTCCGCAGAATTGCCGCTTCCATCACATCCGGCTGCGCGCCGGTGGCGACATCGAAGATCTGCCGCTCGAAATCGAGATTGCCGCGCACATATTCGTTATCGGGGTCGATGGCGAGCTGTTGCTCGCTGCTTGCGGCCAGGATGACGGCACGCGCGACGATCAACGGCCACAATGCCTTGGCTTCGGTCTCTTCCAGCGGATAGACGGCATGATAGGCCTTGATCGCCGGAAGGATATAGAAGGGGTTGCCATCCGCATGATGCAGCAGCGATGCGCAGGTGACGGCGAGATCGCCCACCAGCCAGCCCTGGATAATATCGCCGAAATCGATCACGCCGTCAGGCACCTGCTGCCCGTGCGCATCTGGATGGCTGACGACGTTGTCGTCGGTAACGTCGTGGTGCACCGGCTGAACGCGCAAGCCGCTTGCGAGCGGCTGGATGCGCTTGACGGCGGCCACCATCGCCTTGGCGATGCGGTCGCGCGCCTCATGGTCCGTTATGGTCGATAGTAGCTGCACGGCGACCGGCCCGGCTCTACGCAGGTCCCACTGCAGGTTCCTATGCAGGCCGGGATGGTCGAAATCGGCAAGGTCGCGGGCGAGCTTGGCGGAAAGCGCGCCAAGTCCGGCGGCCGCAGCCGGCGGCAAATGTTTGCGCTGAGTCAGCGTACGGCCGGGGAGAAAGCCGAGCAGCCGGATCAGATAGTCCTGTTCGCGGATGGTGATGGTGAGAATGTCGCGGCCGTTCAGGGATGGCACCACCTCGGGTATGCGCGGCGCATCCGGCTTTGCATGCAGATGGCGAATGGCGGCGTTCTGCGCCTCAAGCTCGATCAGCTCATACTCCGCCCGGCAGATCTTCAGCACATAGGCGTTGTCGCCGGCATCGATGCGATAGTTGCGGTCCTGTTGGCTGCCGAGCTCGGTCAATGTCCCGCTTAGGCCGTAATGCGTCTGCAAAATTTCTGCCGCGTCTTCCGGCGTAATGTCGGGTCTCGGCAATTGCATACGATTTACGAGCGCGGCGTCGGCCATGGCATCCCCCGGATGGTTCACTTGTGTCGACACTAAACCATTCCACTCTAAAGAAAATTACCCAAAACAGATAGAGCGGTCGAGCAATTGGGAGAAGATAGGCCGCAGATCACGCCCGGCTAGATCGGGCTGATTCTACATCCGGCGGACCTGAAATCCGAATCCCGCTCTAAACCAGAGGATGAGAACGGGATTTTCGGCGAAGACCGAACTGCCTTTTCACCATCCCGTTCCCAACTATTCGACCTCGATCGAATAGCTGCAACCGGCTAGCGTCTTGCCGGGGTGGCTGTCGTCTGTCGAGACGTTGAGGGAGATGACCGTATGGAGCACGGTATCGGAATTTTCGAGCTGCTCCCGGTTCGACATGATTTCCTTCGCACCGAGGAACTTGTTCGGCTGGTCGACTGCCGCCGTCACGCCGAGTGTCTTGGCAAGCGGGTGCGGATCAGGCTCGTCGAGCACGGCCAAGGGTCCGGAGGAGGCAAAGGCGACCCTGCTCGTCTGCCGCCCGAAGACGCTTACCGGGGCCGCCAGCTGAAATTCTCTCAGAAGAGGATTGTCTGATGGCAGCTCGCTGATGCCGAATAGCTTCATGGCGGCTGCACTCTCCGGTCCGGTCAGCCACATGGCGAAATCGTTGTAGCTCGGCACGTCGTAGGTCGCACATTCGATCAGCTTGGCAAAATCGATCTTCGTGGGATCCTGTTCCGCAGTGGCGGCGTGCACCGCAGGGGCGCCCAGAAGAAACGCCGTGAGCAGCAGCGTCCCATCGCGATAGAATGACATGTCTTTTCCTTGCCTCGGCCCGATTCGATATCAGCAATATCAAATCGGGCTTCGGAACGAAAAGGAAAGAGCGATGGAAGCCCGCGCCTTACCCCATGCGCTCGGATGCGTAGCTTCCCGGGCTTGCCGGGAAGACGACGGTCCGGTTGCCGTTGAGGAAGGTGCGGAAGTGGATATGCGCATGGATGGCGCGGGCCAGCACCTGGCTTTCCACGTCGCGGCCGATCGAAACGTAGTCGTCGGCCGATTGCGCATGTGTGATGCGCGCCGTGTCCTGCTCGATGATCGGGCCTTCATCGAGATCGGCGGTAACGTAATGCGCCGTCGCCCCGATCAGCTTCACCCCGCGCTCATAGGCCTGCTTGTAGGGATTGGCACCCTTGAACGATGGCAGGAAGGAGTGGTGGATGTTGATGATCCTCCCTGACATCTTGCGGCACAGCGCATCCGACAGCACCTGCATGTAGCGGGCGAGCACGATCAGCTCGGTGCCGGTCTGCTCGACCAGATCCAGAAGCTGCGCTTCCGCCTGCGGCTTGTTCTCCTTCGTCACCTTGATGTGGTGGAAGGGGATGTCGTGATTGACGACGACCTTCTGATATTCGAAGTGGTTGGAGACGACGCCGACGATGTCGATCGGCAGCGCCCCGATCTTCCAGCGGTAGAGCAGGTCGTTGAGGCAATGGCCGAAGCGCGAGACCATCAGCAGCACCTTCATGCGCTTCTTGCTGTCATGAATGTCGGCGACCATGGCAAATTTCTCGGCGATCGGCTTGAAGCCCTCGACCAGTGCCGCCTCACCAACGCCCTCCTCGGAGATGAAGGAGACGCGCATGAAGAACATGCCGGTATCGAGATCGTCGAACTGGCTGGAGTCGA
The DNA here is from genome assembly GCF_900094545.1 of Martinezella miluonensis. Lineage (GTDB taxonomy): Bacteria > Pseudomonadota > Alphaproteobacteria > Rhizobiales > Rhizobiaceae > Rhizobium > Rhizobium miluonense. The sequence continues at coordinate 375,559 of NZ_FMAH01000001.1, read as the reverse complement.
CGATGTTGCAGCCCTGTTCGGCGAGATAGTTCGATATCGCCGCCACAATCCCGCGCGTCGACTTGCACGCCACTGTCAGTACATAGCTCTTCATATCTCTTACCTCGTAAAGCGGCTCACTGTTGCCGCTCGCTTATCGCAATCAACCGGCAGGGAAAAGCTCCCGACCCAAATCTGAGGCAGAGCTTAGGGCAGGCGGGGGAAAATTCCGTTCCCATTGCGTCTTCCAGCCGCGCATCCCCGTCGTCGTGAGAGAAGACGGCAAGAATCTGATGCCAGAGCGGTCAGACGGCGACCGCGGGCTTCCTTTTCCACTTCCGCCACCGGCTGGGTGTCGTCAGCTCATGGACGATGGCGCCGCCGAGCGCCGAGAAGAGGATGCAGCAGCTGACGAAGATGGGAGCATTCGCCAGGATGTCGATATTCAGATGGACGCAGACCACGCGCAGGACGGCGAGCGTGAAGGCGTGCGTGATATAGATGCTATAGGAGGCGTCGCCGAGATAATTCAGCGAGCCGATCACCGGGAGCTTCGAAAAGTCTATCGATACCGCCGAATAGACGATGACGATAGCGGGAATCCCCCACATGTATGAGCGCATGCTGGCGTCGCACAGCGTCTCGTTGATCAGCAGGAAGGAGAATCCCATCACCAGCGCCGGCCAGGCAACCGTCTGCGGCAACAGGATCTTGTCGAGATAGAGCTTAGCGAGGAGAACGCCGGCCAGGAATTCATAGATGATCGGATCGCCGTAGAATTTGGCGGCCGTCAGCTCGCCCGGCAGGATCCGGCAGAAAAGGATGATGGCCGTCATGGTGCCGAAGAGCGCGGCCATGCGCCATTTCTCGCGCACGAGCAGCAGCAGGCCGAATACGAAATAGAAGAACATTTCGTAGTTCAGCGTCCAGCCGGGGACGACCACGGGGACGGTCAGTGTCGGGTCGGCCGGGTTTTTCCAGGGAAGGAAGAACAGCGAGGCAAAGACATGCGGAAATTCGAAGACCGTCGATTTCAGCAGCGTCGGCGCCACGAGCGCGACACAGGCCGCAAACAGGGTCGCCAGCCAGTAGAGCGGCACGATACGCCGGATGCGGCGGCGGTAGAAATCCAGCGGGCGCACTTCCCGCCCCGTCGTGGTCAGCCACATGACGAAGCCGCTGAGCACGAAGAATATGTCGACGCCAGTCTCGCCGAAGAGGTGGAACACGGTCTGGAAGCCGGGATCGACCTTCGGCACCTGCAGCACCGAATGAAAATAGACGACCATCAGCGCAGCGATGGCACGCAGATACTGCAACTGGACAAGCATCCCGATCCTCACGCGGCCGTAGCCGACGCGAATTGCGGTCAGCCCGGCACCCGGCTTCCATTTAAAGTTTCCGACCGCGCTCGCACGGTACGCGGCTCCTCAGAAGCGCGCATGTAACCGACAAGCAGCCAGAGCAGCCCGGCGATCTTGATGGAAAAGATCGCCGTGCCGCCAATCATCATATTCAGAAAAATGAAAAGAGAGAGTGAATGGGCGCAGCGTCTCTGTGCCGGCGACTTTCCGGCAGGATAAAGGCAGACGAAGAGCCAGAAGACGATCAGGCCGAAGATCGTCGAGCCGTAGATGAGGTAGACGTAGCCGCTGTCGGCGAATTCGCCGATGCGTGAGATCGACAGGCCGAGCATGGACTGGATGTCCAGGTCGAGCATCTTCTTGACCGTGACGCCGATGCGCCCGGTGAAATTGTCGCCGACCTCGTCCGGCTTCATGAAATGCACGAAGAAGCCGATCAGGATGATGAGCGGCATCAGGATGAGGTTGAATACCTTCGGGATCTTCGGAAACAGGAAGTAGCCGACGATGCTGACGCAGGAAAAGATCAGCATGGTGCGGGTGTCGTTGGTGAGCAGGATCAGCAGTATCGTCGATATGAACAGCATCTTCTCGATCTTGCCGAGCTTCGGCCAGAAGGAGAGCAGATAGATGACGCTGACGCCGCAGAAATTGGCAAGCGACACCTGCTCCAGAAAGATCGACGAGGAACGGTGATCGATGAGGCCGAAGGAGAAGCGCCCCTGGAAGCCGAGCGCATTGGCGAAGAGGCCGGTCGTGTTGAAGCTCACTTGCTTGATGCCGCGCGTGCTCTCGAAATATTCGGCGGGATGGAAGATCGTGACGTAAAACGGCGTGCTGACGACTTCGCAGACGAGGAACAAGAGCACCATAAAGCAGGCGATGCGGAAGATGAGCCTCACCGTGCGTTCGCTCGCCCAGCTGCCGATGCCTGCAAAGGCGAAAATGATCAGCACGTTGCGGAACTGATCGATGAAGGTCAGGCGATTGAAAACGGTAATATAGATCGTCACGATCAACGTGAAGACGAGAAAAAGGACAAGCGGCAGATCCTCCTCGTAGATGCCCTTCTTGAAAATAAAGGCCACGCTCGAGATCATCATCAACCCCTCGCAGAGCACGACATGCGAGACCGAAAGCTGCATGATGTTGTGATTGATATAGGCGAGGATGCAGTTGTAGAGCACCGAAAACAGCGTGATTGCCAGGATCGGATAATCGACGCGTTCTTTGTCGGGGAGGCTCTTCATCTGTTGTCCGGGGCTGCGGCGACCTTTCAAGGCCGACATTACGATGCCGGCGCAAAGATAGCAGCCTCGTGATTCGCGACAAAGCGCTATCCGCCCGGCCATCGGCCGCGCTATCGATCAGCCGGCCGGTTTGACGGCGGCGCAGTTTGCTGCAAGCGGCGTCTTCTTGCCGATCGCGGTGGTGATCGTCTTCATCTGCGGCCGGTCTTTGCCGTTTCGTGGTTGGACATTCAGAGGCTCCTGCGGCGGCCACCACTCGCCAGCCGCCCAATAAGTCCAGCCGAGCCACACATCGCTGTTGTCGGCCATGATGCCGAAGACCGCCTTCAGGCCGTTAAGGCAGGGCTCGCTTCCGGGCACGCCGAATTCGCCGAGAAAGCCGCGCTTGCCGTTCTGGCGCAGCCAGTTCGTGACATCGCTCAATCCCTTTTGCGCGGCGTCGCTGCCGTCGCAGACCGGATGCGTCCCGGAACTGTCGGCGTCAAGATATTGATGAAACTCGAAGGCGTAGAAATCGAGCGGATCCTTGACGCCGAGCATGACCGTGCCATTGGCACCGCCACCCAGCCGATCGACCTCCCAGCTCGCAGCGCCAGTCCAGTTCGTGCCGGGCACGAGGATGAGATTGCGCGCACCGACCGTACGGATGCTGCGGATGGCCGTATTGGCCGCCTCCAGCCAGTCGGGCGCCTTGATATCGTGCGGCTCGTTCATCAGGCCGAACAGGACACCCTTGCGATTGGCGAATTCGATGGCAAGCCGCGCCCAGAAATCGCCGAATGCGAGATCCGTCGCCGGTGCCTGCGTCACCTGCACCTTGTCGTAATAGCCGAAATTATGCGGATCGAGGACGACGGCCATGCCGTGCTTTTGAATGAGATCGACGGCATCCTTCAGCCTCTGCAGTTCCGCCCCGTCGAAAGGCTGGCCGAGCACGGGTTGCAAGCGCTCCCAGCGGAAGGGCAGACGCACGACATTCGTGCCCTTGCCAGCGAAGTAACGCACGGTCTCTTCCGACGGATAGGTGTAGTTGACGCCGAGCGCGCCGTCGCGGTCGCCATATTCGGCGCCGGAGAGATTGATGCCGCGATAGCAGAGCTGCGATGCGGCAAACCCGTTGCCGGCCGGCAAGGCGGAAGCAAAAGCCACCGTCGCGGCAAACAGGCAACGCAACAGTCTCGTCTTCGGTCCGGCCATGGCACGCTCCTGCTTTGAAGGCGTCATTTTCATAGGGACCATCCTGTTGAGCAATGGTGAATGCAAACGGCTCACCGGTTCCCGATTCGTTACTTCCTGTGAGCGTCCTTAATGTTCCGTTAGCCAAACATTTCTAAACTTGCGGCATCTGCCGGGCGCGACTTGCCCGCAGAGCGTTGAAAGCCTGACATGAGCTCAATGGAACGAAGCAAACGATCGGACCAACTTCCGGGTTGGCGTGGCATTGAGCCGTCTGACGAGCAGCGTCAGGGCTTGCGTCCGCGCAGCCCGCTGCTGCGCCCGCGCGACTTCGTTACCGAGGCGGAGCCGGCAAGTAGAGCAGCCGCCCGCGCACCGGAGCAAACAAAACGCGAATTCCAGGCGGAAACAATCCAGTCGCCCGCAGCCAAGGCGCCCATAGCCAAGCCGATTGCAGCGCCGGTCGCGGCGTCCGTGGCGGAGCCCGTCGCCGTTGCCGTTGCCGCGCCGCCGGCCGATATGCAGCCGCTGCCCGCTGCAAGTGCCGATACGCCCTTGCTCGACCTGCGCAGTGCGGTTCGCGCGATTTGGGGCAAGAAACGTTTGGTTGTCGCACTGGCGCTGGTCGGCGCCGTCCTGGGCGCGGGCGCCATTCGGTTGGTACCGCAGAAATTCTCCGCCGCAACCAGTCTCTATTTCGATCCTCGACCTGCCGGCAACGCCGATTCCTCGCAGCAGGCGCCGACGGCACCCGAGCTGATCCTGACGATGATCGACAGTCAGACGCAGATCCTGTCTTCGGGCCGGGTGCTTGGCCATGTCGTCGACGCTTTGAAGCTCGATCGTGATCCACAGTTCAACGGAGGCACGACGGGCGACACCGCCAAATATGTCGCGACGGCAACGCTGGCGAAGGCAGTGCAGATCGCCCGCGAGGCGAGCACCTATGTCGTGACGTTGAAGGTGACGACGCGCGATCCGCAAAAATCGGCCACGATTGCCAACCAGCTCGTCTCTTCCTTCATGCAGGAAGAGAGCAAGGCGGCTGCCAGCAGCTACAAGACCAGCAACACCGCATTGGACAGCCGGCTCGACGATCTGCGTCAGCAGGTGCTTGCAGCTGAAAAAGCAGTCGAAACCTATCGCGCCGACAACGATATCGTCGCCGTCGAGGGCAATCTGATTTCCGACAAGCGCCTGACTGCGCTCAACGACATGCTGGTGACCGCGCAGCAGAAGACGATCGAGGCGAAGGCGCGTGCCGATGCCGCCGGCAAGCTGAGCTTCGAGGATGTGGTCTCCAACAATCCGGCGGCCAGCGCTACATCAACGGCCTTGAGCAGTCTGCGCCAGCAATATGCGGCGCTTGCCGCCAATGTCGGCAGCCTGCAAAGCCTGCTCGGCGCCCGCCATCCCCGCCTGCTCGCCGCCAAGTCGTCACTGGACAGCCTGGGAGCTGAAATCCGCAACGAATTGCAGCGGCAGATGACCTCGGCGCGCTCCGACTACGAGCAGGCGCAGAGGGCCGAACAGGACATCGGCAAGGAATTGACGGTGCAGAAGGCATCTCAGGTCAATACGTCGGGCAAGCTCGTCGGCCTCAACGAGCTGCAGCGCAAGGCCACTGCCGCCCGCGATCTCTACGAATCTCTTCTGAAGCGCTCCGGTCAGACCAGCGATGCGCAGGATCTGTCGCGCAGCAATATTCGCGTCATCTCCGAAGCGGAGCCACCGCTGACGGCGGATGGGCCGAGCCGCAAGGTGATGATGGTGGCCGGGTTCATTGCCGGCGCGATCTTCGGTGCCGGGATCGGCATGGCCTTTGCCATCCTCCTTGGCCTATTTCGGCACCCCATTGTCCGCAGCTATCTCGGCAAGTGACCTTTTCTCAACTTTCTGCACTGGCAGCGTCTTCAACGTCGAGGATGCAATTGTGCGCCGGCTGTTCTACATGTAAGTCGGCGCTGGAATGAATTGAGACCCGCTAATGAAAGTGCGATACGATCATTGTACGTCATGCGGCGCATCGTGAGACAATCTATGCGAGAGAAGCAGCGTACCGCTTTGATGACCGGCACCAAGGGGAACTGACCGATGGTGCCCGCGGATAAGCTCGTTCTGCCGTTTCTGGCATTGCCGCGCCCAACCAAGCGCGCGCTCGCCTTGCTTGTCGATGCCAGCCTCTGCGTGCTGACGGTCTGGTTCGCCTACTGCCTGCGCCTCGACGATTGGGTCATCCTGGAAGGCATCGAGTGGCTGCCCGCCATCGTCTCGCTTCTTGTCGCCATCCCCATCTTCATCGTGCTGGGCCTCTATCGCGCCATCTTCCGGTACGCCGGTCTGTCGGCCTTCGTGACCGTCGTCAAGGCGGTGGCGATCTATGCGCTCGCCTTCATGACGATTTTCACGGCGATCAGCGTGCCGGGCGTGCCGCGCACGGTCGGTATATTGCAGCCCTTGCTGCTGCTGATCGCAATCGGCCTGTCTCGCATGTGGACTCGCTATTGGCTCGGCAATGCCTATCAGCGGCTTCTGAACCGCAATCAACTCGCCAAGGTATTGATCTACGGCGCCGGTGCTTCGGGCCGGCAGCTTGCGGGCGCTCTTGCCAATAGCGCCGAACTGAATGTGGTCGGCTATCTCGACGATGATCGAAACATGCACGGCAGCATCATGGGCGGCCTGCCCATCTACAACCCGGCCGACCTTCCGGCGCTTGCCGCTTCGGGTGACATCAAGGACGTGCTTTTGGCCTTGCCGAATGCGACGCGGCAGCGACGCAATGAAATTCTCGAAAACATGCGCAAGGCGCGCGTCACCGTACGCACCATGCCGGATCTGACGGCGCTAGCGCAGGGGCGCGTCGCCGTCTCCGACCTGCGCGAACTCGATATCGAGGATCTGCTCGGCCGCAACGTCATCGCTCCCGACCGGGCTCTGATCGAGAAAAACATCCGCGGCAAGGTGGTCATGGTGACCGGCGCGGGCGGATCGATCGGCAGCGAGCTTTGCCGTCAGATCCTGAAGAATGGGCCATCTTCCCTGCTGCTGGTGGAGCAGAGCGAATTCGGCCTCTATGCCATTCACGGCGAGCTGGAGAAGTCGGCGGCCTCTGCCGGACAAGCCGACATTCGCATCATCCCCTTCCTCGCCTCCGTCCGAGACGGCCAGCGGATCAGGCAGATCATGGAGGCATGGCGGCCGAAGACCGTCTATCACGCGGCCGCCTACAAGCATGTGCCGCTCGTCGAATACAATCCCGTCGAAGGCATCCGCAACAACGTGCTCGGGACGCTGATAACGGCGGAAGCAGCCCGCAAGCACGGGGTGGAGAACTTCGTCCTCATCAGCACCGACAAGGCGGTGCGGCCGACCAACATCATGGGCGCCAGCAAGCGGCTGGCGGAAATGGTGCTGCAGGCGATGGATGCCGATCGGAAGCCAGGCACGGACGGCACGCATTTCGCCATGGTCCGCTTCGGCAACGTCCTTGGTTCCTCCGGCTCCGTCGTACCGCTCTTCCGCCAGCAGATCCGCGATGGCGGTCCGATCACGCTGACACATCCGGAAATAACCCGCTATTTCATGACCATCCCCGAAGCATCGCAGCTGGTGATCCAGGCCGGCGCGATGTCGGGAGGCGGCGACGTCTTTCTGCTTGATATGGGTGAGCCGGTGCGCATTGCCGATCTGGCCCGTCGCATGGTGGAACTATCCGGCCTGACCGTGCGGGATGCGGATGAGCCCGATGGCGATATCGAGCTGGAAATCACCGGGCTGCGGCCGGGTGAGAAACTCTACGAGGAATTGCTGATCGGCGACAACCCGCAGCCAACGAGCCATCCGCGCATCATGCAGGCCAAAGAGGATTTCCTGCCCTGGCTGGAGCTTTCAAAGCGGCTTTCCGCACTCGAGGCGGCGTTGAACGAAAACGACATACCCTTGGCGAGAGCCTTGCTGGAAAAGCTCGTCTCCGGCTACGCGCCAAGCAGTGAAGTGGTGGATCTGGTCTATCGCGAACGAGAAACGGACCTGGCGGTCGACCGGCCGGACCTCGACAACGTCGTGCCGCTATAGAGCATGTTCGACCGCATGTTGCGGTTTTCATCCAGACCGATGGCAGATGGCGAAACGGAACGGTCGAACGCTTCTGTGCGGCGCCGATCGCCTGATCTCCGCATCAGGTGAGTTCGTTTACCGCTTGACGCCGATGGCGTAACGCCAGCGGCGCAGCTGGTCGCAGGTGCGGAACCAGTGCGCCGTCACCCGTAGCAGGAAATGCCGCTTTACGGCGCGATAGTGCACGCGCTTGCCGATTGTTGTATCGGCGCGATGCGGGCTGAATTCCACGAGATTTTCCTGGGTCGTAAACGTCTCGACACCGGTGGACCAGCCGCGCTCGAGGGCGACGTCGTAGGGAAGCAGCAGGGGCTTCAGCGTCACCAGCAGGTTCATGGCGGCTTTGCGGTTGACGATATAGCAGGCGGCCGAGCCCTGCGGACCGTGCATGCAGCGGCCGACGACATCCTTTTCGGTGGTCTCGCCTACCGGTTTGAAGCCCACCAGGCGATGATTGACGAGCTTGACGAGGCGTGCGCCGCTGACACTCTCCATTGCAGCGATAGCGCGCGGGATCAGCCTCTCGTTGAGATCGACGTCGTCTTCCATGATGATGGCCATCTTGTCGCCGGTGGCGACGAATTGCTCAAGAGCGAGCAGATGGCTGCGATAACAGCCATACTCGCCCGGCAGAAGCTGGCGGCCATTATAGTAGATGAACGAGCCGGGCTGAAAATCGACGCGATCCTTCTCCTCAATTGCCCGACCGTCGATTCCCGGAACCCGCGTGACGTTCAGATCGTATTCCGCCGCCTGGCTGCTCAAACGCTCCCACCGATCGCGGGAGCGATCGAGGTTGATGATATAGATGCGCACCTGCTGGGCGCTGTCGTCAGCAAGCATGGGGTTGATCATGTGAGGGGGGCGATCAATCTGTTCGAGAATGACTTTTACTCCTGCAAACAGAAATCGTGTCGACAGTTACTGGAATGGCGGTTTTGCTACTATATAACATGCTTACGAATTGTCGCAAATTCCGATTGCTCGCCTGCGTTGCATTTGGGGATAAAAGCATTTCGTTTGGTGTAACGAAGCGTGAATACCGCCGTCCCGCCCCAGGAGCCTGCGCCTGCCGGCGTCATTGAAAGGGTGTTCGGTTGGCGGTTGGCGCGTGGCGCTGGCCTTACTATATTGGAAACATGCGGCGTGCGGTTGTTGCGCTTGCATGGGTAAAGGAGCCTAGCAATTCATGTGGAACAAATCGAAGATTGCCATTGCTGCTCTGTTCCTTGCTGGAGCCATGCCGGTAGCGGCACTGGCAGACAATCCGCTTCTCCCCAAGCCGTATGTCGCTCCCGTCTATCCCTACAGGAATCTGCCAGGGGTGACAGCGCCCAAAATGGCGGCCGATGAGCAATTCGAATGCCGCACGACGACAGTGCATTCGGATGAGTTCTATAGAGGTTTTTACTATCGCGGCCTGCCGCGCCTGGGCTATGTCTGTGAGCAAAACGGCGTCATTTCCACCAGCACCAGGAAGCCGAACTATCAATATTGGCAGTATAACAGCCAAGACCGATAAGACGGCGCGGACGGACCTGCTGAAATAAGCGGCAATGCAGTCAAACCAGGCGCAGCTTCATGCTTGAAGGCTGCGCTTTTTTAGACTGTGATCTGAAAATAAATTTCATGTTTCCGTGTAAATGCGCGAACGTCGTTGACGAATGCGAAAAATTGCCCCAAGATTACGAAAATAAATTACGTAATGGGAACTCAAAAGCATGCGAGTTGGAATCATTGGGCTGGGATTCCGCCTGGGTTATCTGGGCTATGTGTTCAAGGCGATCGATGAGAGCTTCGAGATTGCCGGTTATGTCGATCCGGAACCCGCTGGCCTGCCTGGTTTGATCGAGCAGGGCATTTCCGCCGGAAAGGCCTATGCCACTCCACAAGAGCTGATTGCGAATGAAAAGATGGATTTGTTGATGATCGGTTCGCCGAACCATCTGCATCTCGAGCATATCCGCATCGGCCTCGAAGCCGGCCTCAAGATTTTCTGCGAAAAGCCGATCGTTACGACCATCCAGGATAGCATCGAGCTTGCTCGGCTGATGGCCAAGTTCGGCCATGAACGGCTGATGGTCGGTCTCGTCCTGCGCTACTCGCCCATGTACCGCGATCTGCTGGTCGCCCAGGCCGAAGGAAAGCTCGGCCATGTCGTTTCCATCGAAGCGTCCGAACATATCGAGCCCTATCATGGCGCCTTCTTCATGCGCGACTGGCGCCGCTACCAGCATTATTCCGGCAGCTTCATGCTGGAGAAGTGCTGCCACGATCTCGACCTCTACAACGGCGTCGTCGGCGCGCGGCCGGAGCGGGTTGCAAGCTTCGGCGGCCGCAAAAGCTTCATTCCGGAAAACGATCCGGCACGGGAAGGCATCAACGACCTCGAGCTTTTCCACCGCAAGCCGAGCGGCTGGATGGGATCGGACAAGGTCTTCGACAGCGATGGCGACATCATCGACTATCAGGTCGCGATCGTCGAATACGCCAACGGCGTCGGCATGAATTTCCACACCAATCTGAACGTGCCGGACCAGTTCCGCCGCTTTGCCATCATGGGCTCGCGTGGTATGGCAGAAGGCGACTTCATCCGCGGTTATTTCAATGTTCACGAGATGCTGACCGGCAAAAAGGTGATCGAAAAGACCTATGCGACGCGCACGACGCTTTCGCAGCACTACGGAGCCGATGAACAGATGGCTGCCGATATCATCGCGCACGTCAAGACGGGCCTGCACCTGCCGGTGTCGACCCAGAATGCGCTTGAGGCGGGCATTCTGGCGCTCTCGATGGACGAGGCGCGCATGAAGAGGACTGTCGTCGATCTCCGACCGATCTGGGACGAGTTCGACGAAGCGCTCTATTCAAAAGTAGCCTAGGGAGGGGCGCAAGATGGGTGTTCAACGCAGCACAGTCATCTTCGCTTGGATCCTTCTCTTTCCAGCCCTTCTTTATGTCATCGTCATCGTCGCCTATCCGCTAGTCGACACTGTTGTCCTGTCCTTCACCGACGCGTCGTTGAAGAAGGTGACGAATTGGGTCGGCTTTGAGAATTATGCGAAGATTTTCAACGACACTTTCGCGGGCGTCATCGTCCGCACCTTCATCTGGACGTTCTTCTCCGTGTCGATCAAGATGATCATCGGCACGTTGGGGGCGGCGCTTTTGAATTCGGCAGTTCCGGGTCGGTCGCTTTTCCGGGTGCTGACCATGCCTCCCTGGGTTGTGCCGATGGCGATCGGCATCTTCATGTGGGGCTGGATGTATAATGGCCAGTTCGGCATGATTTCAGGCCTGCTGCAGCGTTTCGGCATCGTCGGCAGCCCGGTGGCGTTCCTTGCTTACGGTAGCTCGGCCTTCTGGGCGACGATCGTCACCGACGTCTGGATCGGCGTGCCGATGGTCACTCTTTATATGCTGGCGGCTATGCAGGCGATCCCGCATGATCTCTATGAGGCCGCCTGGACGGATGGCGCCGGTCGCTTCTATCGCTTCCGCCGCATCACCCTGCCGCTGCTGGTGCCCTCGCTGGTCACCATGTCGATGCTGTCGCTGATCGCCACCTTCAACTCCTTCGACATCATCTGGATTTTGACCCGCGGCGGCCCGAACGGCGAAACGACGACGATGATCATTGACACCTATCGCACCGCGATCGGCTCCTACAAATATGGTGAGGGTGCCGCCCGCGCAGTGTTGATCTGCATCTTCCTGTCGATCTTCTGCCTTGCCTATTTCCGCCTGACCAGCCGCTTTTCCACGGGAGCCAAGCAGCGATGAGCCAGCCTTCGATGATCAATCGCTACAAGTGGTACGAGCTCATCGGCATTTATGCCGGAATCCTGCTGTTCCTGACTTTCGTGCTGGCGCCCTTCGTCGAGGGGTTCCTGGTCTCGCTGAAGCCGCTCAGCCAGCTTTTCTCGTCGCCTTACCGCTTCATTCCCGAGAACGGCTCGTTCGCGGCCTATCGGACGATGTGGACCAGCGTGCCCGGCTTCGGCTGGTATATCTTCAACTCGTTCCTGATTTCCGGCGTGAGCACTATTATCGTGCTGATCCTCGTGGTGCCGGCGGCCTATGCCTTCGCACGTTTCGAGTTCAGAGGCTCCGGCCTGCTGCTCGGTGCCTTCCTGGCGGTCAACATGTTTTCTGGCGCCGTGCTGTTGATTCCGCTGTTCCGGCTCATGCGCTCCTTCGGCGTGCTGAACACCTATTTTGCCATGATCATACCGGGTGTCGCTTTCCTCATTCCCTCCGGGATCTGGTTGCTGCGCACCTATATGATGCGCATTCCGAAAGAGCTCGACGAGGCGGCCTTTGTTGATGGTGCCAGCCATTTCTATACGCTGCGTCGCGTCATCCTGCCGATCGCCATGCCAGGCATCACCGTCGTCGCCATCACCACTTTCATCGGTTCCTACGCACAACAGTTCATCTATGCGCTCACCTTCAATTCGAAGACCGAATACATGCCGCTGCCGGTGGGCCTCTTTGCCTATTTCGGCCGGCAGGAGGTCGTCTGGAACGAACTCATGGCCGCAAGCTTCGTCGGTATCGCGCCGGCGCTGGTCGTGATCTTCTTCCTACAACGGTATCTCGTCAGCGGTCTGACCGCTGGCGCGGTGAAGCAATAAAATCAATCAACCACCAGAGAACGGGAGCTTAAACGTGACATTCCATTTCAAAACGGGGCTGCTTGCGCTGGCCTTGCTCGGCTCCACAGCGCTTGGCGCCGTGACGGCCCATGCCGCCGACAAGGAGATCAGCTGGATCTATTGCGGCGACAGCATCGACCCGATCCATGTGAAATATATCAAGCAATGGGAAGACAAGAATCCGGGTTGGGCAGTCAAGCCTGAAGTCGTTGGCTGGGAGCAGTGCCAGGACAAGGCAACGACGCTCGCTGCAGCCGGCACGCCGGTCTCCATGGCCTATGTCGGCTCGCGCACGCTCAAGCAGTTCGCCGAGAACGATCTCATCGTTCCGGTCCCGATGACGGATGCGGAAAAGAAGACCTACTATCCGAACATCGTCGATACCGTCACCTATGACGGTCAGCAGTGGGGCGTGCCGATCGCGTTCTCGACCAAGGCGCTCTACTGGAACAAGGACCTCTTCAAGAAGGCGGGCCTCGATCCGGAAAAGCCGCCGACCACCTGGGCTGAGGAAATTGCCGACGCCAAGGCAATCAAGGAAAAGACCGGCGTTCCCGGCTACGGCCTGTCGGCCAAGACCTTCGACAACACCATGCACCAGTTCCTGCACTGGATTTACAGCAACAACGGCAAGGTGATCGACGGCAACAAGGTCGTCCTCAACAGCCCTGAAGTGCTGGCCGCGCTTCAGGCCTACAAGGACATCACGCCTTACTCCGTCGAAGGACCGACGGCTTACGAGCAGAACGAAATGCGCGCCATCTTCCTGGATGGCAAGGTCGGCATGATCCAGGCTGGTTCGGGTGCTGCCTATCGCCTGAAGGAAACGAAGATCAACTGGGGCGTCGCTCCGCTGCCGCTCGGCCCGTCGGCCAAGGGTCAGGGCACGCTGCTCATCACCGATAGCCTTGCCGTCTTCAAGGGCAGCGGCGTCGAGGACAAGGCGATCGAATTCGCGAAGTTCATCACCTCTCCTGGTCCGCAGGGCGAATACGAACTGCAGGGCGGCGCTGGCCTCACGCCTCTGCGTCCGTCTCCGCAGGTCGACGAGTTCCAGAAGAAGGATCCCTTCTGGAAGCCGTTCATCGACGGTATCAGCTACGGTGGTCCCGAGCCGCTGTTCAAGGATTACAAGGGCTTCCAGAACGTCATGATCGAGATGGTCCAGTCGGTCGTAACGAGCAAGGCCCAGCCTGCGGATGCCCTGAAGAAGGCAGCTGCGGATCTCGAGCAGTACAAGTAAGCCTGCAAGTAACCGGGCCGCGCGCATCGCGCGCGGCCTTTGGAGCCCTGCCCGCCTAGTAGCGGCGCCGCGCGGAGACAGAGTTTGGGAAAGCTGCACCTTAATCAGGTCAAGAAATTCTATGGTCATTTCGAGGTCATCAAGGGCGTCGAGCTTGACGTTACGGACGGTGAATTCATCGTCTTTGTCGGTCCGTCCGGCTGCGGCAAGTCGACCCTGCTGCGTATGATCGCCGGCCTCGACGAGGTGACCAGCGGCGACATCATGATCGATGGCAACCGCGTCAACGATTTGCCGCCGGTCAAGCGCGGCATCGCCATGGTCTTCCAGTCCTATGCTCTCTATCCGCATATGTCGGTGTTCGAGAACATTGCCTTCCCGTTGCGGGTCGAGAAGATGCCGGAAGACAAGCTCAAGGCCAAAGTCGAGCATGCTGCCCGCATTCTGCATCTCGAGCAGCGCTTGCAGCAGAAGCCGGGCATGTTGTCGGGTGGCCAGCGCCAGCGCGTCGCCATCGGCCGCGCCATCGTCCGCGAACCGAAGATCTTTCTTTTCGACGAGCCGTTGTCGAACCTCGATGCCGCTCTGCGCGCCGATATGCGCATTGAGCTGGCGAAGCTGCATCATCAGCTGCAGGCGACCATGATCTATGTGACCCATGATCAGGTCGAAGCCATGACCATGGCCGACCGGATCGTCGTTCTCAATGCCGGCGAGATATCGCAGGTCGGCGCGCCGCTGGAGCTTTATCATAAGCCTGCGAATACGTTCGTCGCACAGTTTATCGGTAATCCGAAGATGAACTTCCTGCCTGTGACGTGCACGAATGTCAGCGATGCCGGCGTCGAGATAGACTACAAGGGCCAGAAGGTGGTGCTGCCTGTGGCACCACGCCAGGGGGCGGTCGGCAAGACGCTGACGCTGGGCATCCGGCCGGAGCATGTCCAGCTCGGTGAGGGCGATCTGACATTGACCATTGTGCCGACCGTAGTCGAGCATCTGGGGGCACAGACGGTTGCCTATGCATCCGCCGAGGGCATCGATGAGAACTTCTGCGCCACGCTGCCCGGCAGCGCTGCTATCCGCCTGGAGGCGCCGCTGAAGACCGGCATCCGCATTGCCGATTGCCACCTCTTCGATGAGAACGGCCAGGCTTTCGAGCGCCGCGTCGAACTCACCGAGATCGACATGGAGCTCTTGAGCTCTACCGCCTCCTAAAGCGCATCGCGGTCTTTCAGATTCGCTTCTTGCGCTTTAGGCCTTTGATTTTGCGCATGTCGTTGTCGCAAAACCGCTGCACACTTTTGCGCGACATGCGTTAAAGCAATTCCAGGAAAAGTGCACAGCGGTTTTCCGTCCGGAATTGCGTCAAACAGACGGTTAGAGTGGGTCAGCGATTCCATGAAACGCTGAGCCGCTCTAACGGAGGCGGTCGTCTGCCGATGCAAGACCGCGCGGACCGCGCAATCTAGGCAGGAACTATAAGACAAAAGAAAACGGCGGCCCGCAGGCAGCCGTTTTCTGTTTAAGGAAAGTGTCTGCGCCTACCAGACCAGGCCGCGAGCCGCCACGTCCTCGACGCGCGTCACCACGCCGTCGCGGTGGAACACCATCTGATCGAACAGATTGGAAACCACGCAGGTGTGATTGGGAATGATGCGGATCTTGTCTCCGATCTGCGGGCGTGCGCCCGTGCAGTTCGACAGATCAATTACGCCATGCTCTTCCGAGAGGCCCTTGATGACGGCTTCCGGGTACTCCACCACCTGGCCGAAATCCGCAAAGCCGAGGAGATCGGAGGTCAACGCCTTCGAACCGGCATCGATGACGGCGCGATCTTCGGTCGGTCGCGAGACGACGGTGGCGAGGATATGCATCGCGCAATCCTCCTCGCGGCAATGGCCGGCCCGCACCATGGAGCGGTCATTATAGATATAAGTTCCGGCACGGTGTTCGGTGGCGGCCGTGACCAGATGGGCTTCGAACAGGCTCGGTGTGCCGCCGTTGCTGACGATCGGGCACTCGATGCCCTGGTTTTTCAGCAGTGCGACGGATTCGGCTAGAAAGGCCTGTGTCGCCGCAGCATTGTTTGGCTTCGGATAGCTCATCAAGCCGCCGAAGACGAGGCCTGGCTTGCCGGCAATATGCTTGCCGAGCGCGGCTGCCTGTTCCGGCGTCTGCACGCCGCATCGGGCACCGCCGGTGTCGCACTCCACCAGCACGGTGAGCGGCTTGCGTTCGGCAAACCAGGCGGAAAGCCCATCGACGGTGACGGTGCTGTCGGCCACAACCTTCAAGCCGGAAATGCGATCGTTCAAGGCCGAGAGGCGAACAAGCTTTTCAGCACCGAGGATGTTGAAGGTGATCAGGATATCTTCGAAGCCCGCGTCGGCGAAGGCTTCGGCCTCGGTGATCTTCTGGCAGTTGATCCCCTTGGCGCCGGCGGCGACCTGGGCGCGCGCGAGCGCCGGAATCTTGTGCGTCTTGATGTGCGGCCGAAAGTTCAGGCCGTGTGCATCCATATAGGATTGCACGCGGGCGATGTTCCCAGCCAGCCGGTCTTCGTCAATGATAGGGCGAGGCGTCGATAGCCCTTCGACCCGGTCGCCGGGCTTAGGGCTGATTTCCGAGGCGATATCATGTGCCATATCAGGCGTCTTTCCGTTCTGCCGCATGCGGATCCGCCACCATCGGCCAGATGTCTTTCCGCGCACGGCGATAAGGGGTACGGGCTGGATTGTTTGGATAGGGCGTTCCGGCCGAGCAGTAAAGGATCTCCGAGGCGATCTTGGAGAAGGATGCATAGAAGTGATTGGTCGATTTGATGACCAGGATCTTCTTAGTCGTGGGGTCGATGCCCATGACCGAGAAAAGGCTCGGGTCGAAGCTTTGGGCGCGCGTCGAATTCAGGATGATGTCGATACCAGCGAGCTGAATATGTGCAGCGTCGCCGAAGGGCGCAAAGCTCTCGCCGAAACGCATCTCGGCATTGGTGACAAGGCGCACGATCTTGACGTGGCCGTCGATGGGGTTGCCGGTGCCCGGCGCCGATTTCGCGCCGAAGCGCAGCGGAATTTCCGCACCTTCGCCGGCTGCCATGCAAATCTGCACGGCCATCGGATCCCAGATCGTGCCGATCGCCGTGTCGGCGGCGCCGCGGTCGAGCAGTTCCTGAAGGACGACGGTGGCGTCTCCCGCCGTGCCGCCGCCCGGATTGTCCCAGAGGTCGGCAATGACGACCGGGCCTGACGTCGCGGCCATGGCCTGGCTGACGGCCTGCTTCTCGTCGATCTGCGGCATGATGAACGTGCCGCGCTTGGAGAAGAGTTCCAGCCCGAGATCGCGGGCGATCGCAGATCCCTTATCCGGCTTATTATCGGTGACGACAAGCAGCTTGGTGCCCATCTCCGGCACATCGCCAGCCATGAAGCCGTGAATGACCGATATCGACAGGATATCGGCATCGCTCTTTTCCATCGCCATGATCTTGTCGACGAAGGAGCGCATCGGCTCGCGCGATGTCGGAAAGACGTCGATCATGCGGCAATCGAACACCGACATCACTGGATTGACGCGGCCTTCGAGCGCATCGATGGCGATGCGCCAGAGATCCTCGGCGCGATCGACGAAATCCGTGTGCGGGAATTCCTTGAAATAAACGAAGAAGTTCGCAGCGGCGAGGCGCTTCTCTGTCAGATGGCTGTGCGGATCGAGTTCGGCGCAAACGAGGATATCCGGCCCGACGATCTCGCGGACGTGCGCGAGGAAATCGCCCTCGGTGTCTTCGTAACCATCGGCGACCATGGCGCCGTGCAACCCGAGCACGACAGCATCGACGGGCATTGCCGCCCGCAGCTGGCCGAGGATTTCGTCCCTGAGCTCTTCATAGGTCAGGCGATTCACCAGTCCGGCCGGATCCGCCCAAGTGGCGGTGCCCTCGATCACTTCCCAGCCCTTTTGCATAGCGATCCGCCGTCCCACAGTGATCGGGGCGGAGCAGAGCGTCGGCGTTTCCGGGTGCATGCCCGGCGGCGCATAAAGAGACGCCTCGAACGCGCGTCGGTCGATGCAGATGGGGGAGAAGGTGTTCGTCTCGGTCGCTAGGGCCGCGGTGAAAATGCGCAATGATGTCGCCTCTATTCCATGGGATTCGGCAGGTAGCCGGTAAAGCCGCTGATCTTCCAGCGTCCCTCATGCAGGCGGCAATAATAGAGCGTCTGCCATTTCAGCACGTCGATGCTGCCATCCGACTTCTTCAGGCTGCCGTTGAACTTCTTGCGCACCAGCGCCATGTCGCCTTCGATCTCGATATCCTCGAGCGTCGTCGTGGTGAAAATGGCCGTGCGTGGATCTTCGGCGAAGGATTGCGTGGCGAAGTCGCGCGCCTGGCGCAGCCACTCGTCGCGATAGGCCGTCAGGGTCGGGAAGGCGAGGCGCCATTTGTCGGGGCTGACTTCACGCCGGCCGTCGATGCCGATGAAGCCCTCTTCGACGAAATCGCCTGCAACGCTCGACCAGTCTGCGGCGAGGAAGGCATCGATATCACGCGTTACGAGCATCTCCCAGATCGCGTGCCTGGCGGCATCGCTGGCGGGGAAGGGATTCTTGAAGGGATCACGCATTGTATCCGCCGTCATTTAAATTCTTTTCATAATTTCCGATTTTCACTGGTCAAATTCTGCTTTCTATGGTCATTTGTCAACGTATCAAGAAAATAATTTGCAGGAATCATATGATGTTTGTCACATGTATGGTTCCCGTCAGATAGGCGCGAAAGGCAAACCGCGCCCCTCGCACACTCGTAAGTAGGCATTGGTGACGAAGTGCGAGATTGAGATGGTTTGCATCGCCTATTAAACATCGGACGTTTAGAACCCAGCGACAGAATAAAGGGGGAGCTGATGGATATCTTCACGACCATGCAGGATGAAAGAGGCCGGCTTTCGCAATCGGAAATCCGCATCGCCGACATCGTCCTCAACGACTTCGAATTCGCCGTCAACGCTTCCATCATCGAGCTCGCCGGCAAGGCGGATGTCTCGCCGCCGACCGTCACCCGGTTCTGCCGCCGTCTCGGCTGCGAAAGCTTCTCCGATTTCAAGGTGCAGCTGGCCCGCACCGCCTATGTCGGCATGCGCTACCTCAAGCCCGAGCCGAAGAGCATAGCGCCCGCCGATGTCGCCCAGGACATTATTACCAAGGCGCAGAATGCGCTCTTTCTGCTGCATCGCGGGCTGGACGTGGCTGCCATCGAGCAGGCGGCAAACAGGCTTGCCGACGCGGAGATGATCTACGCCTTCGGCTCCGGCGGCAATTCCTCGATGATCGCCAGCGAGATACAGAACCGTCTCTTCCGGCTCGGCCTGCGCATTACCTCGAGTTCCGACCACAGCATGCAGCTGATGATGGCCGCTGCTGCCAAGCCGACGGATGTGTTGATAGGCTCTTCCTTTTCCGGTCGCAATGCCGAGCTGGTGCGCGCCTTCACGCTGGCGCGCGAGGCCAAGGTGCCGACCATCGCACTGACACAAAGCGGAAGCCCCGTGGCGCATGTCGCCGATATCACTGTGCCGATCGATCTGCCGGAAGGCGACAATATCTATAGGCCGACATCGACGCGCATCGCCTATTTGGCCGTGCTCGACATCCTCGCCAGCCTCGTCGCCTATCGCCTTCGTCCGCAAGCCACGGTGATATTGCGCCGTATCAAGCAGCAGCTTGTCACCCATCGCGATGGCGACGACCGTCAGCTTCTTGGGGACTAGAGCAATTCCAGCAAAAGTGCGCAGCGGTTTTGCGTCCGGAATTGCGCAGAGAAAAACAACAAACAGCGGCGGACGCCCGCCGCTCGGGAACTTAATCAGAGGAAAGCCATATGAGTAAATCCGTTGCCATCGTTACCGGGGCCGCAGGCGATATCGGTCGCGCCATCGCCAAACGCCTGGCCGATGACCACGATGTCATCCTGCTTGTCGATATCGACGAAGCCGCCGCGCAGAAGGCGGCGCAGACGCTAGGCCCCGCAGAGCGTTTCGTCGCGTTCAAGGCGGATATAACACGTGAGATCGACACGGCCGAAATGGCGAAAGCCGCGTCAGGACTGGGCACGCTCAGGACATTGGTCAACAATGCCGGAGCGGCCTGTGCGGTCAGCTTGCACGACACGACGCCGGAGATATGGCGCGCCGACAATGTCCTCAACCTAGAAGCCGCTTTCCTCTGCTTCCGCGCCGTCGAGGACATGCTGAAGGCGTCGAAGGGATCGGTCATCAATATCGCCTCCGTCAACGGCATGGCCGTTTTCGGTCATCCCGCTTACAGCGCCGCCAAGGCCGGGCTCCTGCATTTCACCCGGTTGGTGGCAGTGGAGTACGGCAAGTTCGGCATCCGCTCGAATGCCGTTGCACCGGGCACCGTGCGCACCCAGGCCTGGGAGGTGCGTGCCGCCGCAAATCCGAATGTCTTCGAGGAGGCCAAGCGCTGGTATGCGCTGCGTCGTGTCGTCGATCCCGTCGATGTCGCCAATGCGGTGTCGTTTCTCGCAAGTCCGCTCGCCTCGGCCATTACGGGCGTCTGCCTGCCCGTCGATTGCGGCTTGACGGCGGGGCAGGCGGAACTCGCCCACACCTTCACACAGTCCGATCATTATTGATGCTCGTTGCCAAAGGGGAATTTAGATGCAGCCGGCCTCCTATCATCTCGAAAACACCTGGTCTCCGGAGGGAGGAAAGCATGGTCGCTTGACCCTGACGCTTTTCAATTTCTCGGATGCGCCTCTTTCGAATTTCCGCCTCGCCTACACGACGCTGACGCGCTTTATCGATCCGAAGATCTGTGAGAATGCCGTCTTCGTGCGCCGCAACGCCAATTTTCATGAGTTCGCGCCGCCGGCTGGCCTGTCCATAGCTCCCGGAGAGAGCTGGACATTCACGGTTTCCAGCCTCCACCGCGTCGCAAAGCATTGCACCGATGGCGCCAAATCAGCCTATATCACGCTTGAAGACGGTAGCCATATCACGGTGTTTACGTCGGATCTTCTGCTCGAAGGCCGCACCAGCGAGCCGCCGCCGGTGCTGCTGCCGGAAGGCAGGCTGGAGCTTCCCTTCGCCATTCAGCCTTGGCCTGCATCCATCGATGTCAAGCCGGGCGAAGGCTTCCTCGTCGCGCTCTATCCGGCGAAGGGAACCGATGCGGCAAGCGTGAAGGCGCTTGCCACGGCACAGGCGCTCTTCCGCCGGCTGTTTCCTTCCAACCACATTCCTTTCAGCCTCATTGCCGCGCCGCAGGGCAGGGTGCTGCGCTTCGTCGAACGGCCGGCGCTTGCCGCAGAGGCCTATGAGCTCACCTTCTCGGCTGACGAAATTGTGCTGGCCTTCTCGGCCGCTTCAGGCCGCCTCTATGGCCTGACGACGCTTGCGCAGCTTCTGGACGGCGCTCGTCGCGAACCCGGCAAGTTCCGCTTCCCGGTTTCAGGATCCATCTCCGATCATCCGCGTTACGGCTGGCGCGGTTGCCATCTCGATGTTTCCAGGCAATTCACGCCCAAGGCCGACGTGCTGCGCCTGCTCGACATTCTCGCCTGGCTGAAGCTCAACATCTTCCATTGGCACCTGACGGATGATGAGGCGTGGCGGCTGGAGATCCGTGCCTATCCGCAGCTGACGTCAACCGGCGTTCTGCGCGGGCCGGACGAGCCTTTGCTGCCGCAGCTCGGCAATGGTGCCGAACCCGTCGGCGGCTTCTACTCGCAGGATGACGTCCGCGAGATCGTCGCTCATGCTTCCGCACTCGGCATCGAGGTCGTGCCGGAGATCGATATCCCCGGCCACAGCACTGCGACCCTCGTCGCCCTGCCTGACCTGACGGACGGGCAGGAAGCGCCTGATAGCTATCATTCCGTCCAGGGCTATCCGAACAATGCTCTGAACCCGGCCATCGAACCGACCTACGAATTTCTCGCCAAGGTCTTCGACGAAATGGTCGAGCTCTTTCCCTCGCAATATCTCCATATCGGCGGTGACGAGGTCGCCAACGGTTCCTGGCTCGCTTCGCCGCTGGCGCGCCAGCTCATGGAGAAGGAAGGCATATCGGGCACCTTCGCCCTGCAATCCTACTTCTTGAAACGGATCAAGGCGATGCTCAACGAGCGTGGCCGCAAGCTTGCCGGCTGGAACGAAGTCGCCCATGGCGGCGGCGTCGATCCGGAGAGCACCTTGCTGATGGCCTGGGAAAAGCCGGAAGTCGGCATCGAGCTGGCGCGCGAAGGCTACGAGGTCGTCATGACGCCGGGCCAGGCCTATTATCTCGACATGGTACAGGCCGATGCCTGGCAGGAGCTGGGCGCGAGCTGGGCCGGCACCGTGCCGCCCGCTCATACCTATGCCTATGAGGCGGAAGGCGATTTCCCGGAAGAGCTGAAGCATCTGATGAAGGGCGTGCAGGCCTGCATCTGGCAGGAGAACTTCACCTCGCGTGACTATTTCAACCGCCTGGTCTTCCCGCGCCTGCCGGCCATTGCCGAGGCTGCCTGGACACCGAGGGCACAGAAGGACTGGTTGCGCTTTGCCGCGATTGTCCGGCTGAGCCCGAAGCTGTAGCTCTGGCCGCAATCACGCGACGTCCGGCAGCGGCATAGCTGATAGGGCGCCGCCGCGCTGTTATATTCTGGATTGCCTGCAGGCCGCCGAGAGAAGTCTTGGCGGCCTTTTCATATCCGCGATGAGAGACGGGAAAGCGACGCGGCGATGCCAAGCGCCAGCCGCCCTGATTGCATCGGAAAAAATCCCGATGGAGCGTCTTCGCCCCAGGAACATCCACCCTTGCGCGACGTTATCGAAGCGTCGTCCGAGGCAAGGAGTGAGTCTCAACGGATTATCATGTGACCATGGCCGCGTGCGCCGGCACCGGTTCATTTTTGATCGCAGCGCTGATGGCGCTCCATGGGTGAGGGAGGTTCAACATGGACAATAGTGATTGGAGAAGCCCCGTCATAGTCGAGCTTGGTGGGATCAGCCGTTTTGCGATCATTACCAACGCGCTCGATGCGGCAAACTGCATGAGCGAGAAATGGCCCGCTGAAGGTGGACCGGTGGCGGACGCGGCCGTCCTGGTGTGCCTGGATGCCGTCCTCGGCAAAGTCTCTGCCGAAGAGTCGAGGGAGGCTTTTCTTGAAGCGGCGCGTGAGGCCGGGCTCTACGTCAAGCCGGATGCGGAGAGCATCCACTAGACCTGCCTGACATCAGGGACTGAATGAACGTCCTAGGCCGCGGGAGGCAACGAGATCGGTTAGATCAACCAGAAAATCACGCCGAAGACCACGATGAACGCGAGGATGGAACCCATCATCCTCGCCAGCCCCTGGTTGACGTTGCCGTCGCCAACAATCAGATCGTACCAGTCGCTCTTGTGGTGCATCGAAAATCCCTCAAGGTTTCCCCTATTAGGTCGCGGTTTTCTCCACAGTCAACGATTTAAAGATGATCCAAAATCTGAGTTCTCGCTATGACGTGTGCGCAGACCCGCGACCTCCATGAGGTGGCGCGCTACCTCATCGGGCGCCGAGAGATGGCCGCCATGGAGGAGGATTCTGCAGGCCGCTGCAGGGTATCCGCTAAAGGTATCGCCAAGTGGAAATTTTTGCTGTCTTCGCCCATTTCAAGACAAGTCCCATCATACACATCCGGTGAACCGAATGTGTTCCAAAGGAACTCGTTAGTCTTGAAATAATTGAGAAATCTACGTTTCTCAAAAATGGAATGGTGCCCAGAAGAGGACTCGAACCTCCACACCCTTTCGGGTACCAGCACCTGAAGCTGGCGCGTCTACCAATTCCGCCATCTGGGCGACGGACACGCATGTAAGGGGGTGGCCGTCCGGTGTCAACAGGGTTTTTGAAGTTTTCGTGTCAATCGTGAAAAAAGCGGTTGAAGCCCGGGTTAGACCTGGGCCGCAGCCCATGCCCTGATCAGGCCAAGTCCCTGTTCCAGCAAGGCCTTTGCCTCGCTTTCGCTTCCTGCTTCCACGTAGCAGCGCATTTCCGGCGCATTGCCGGAGGGACGGAAATGGATGATTCGGTTATCCACAAGCGTGACCCGCAGCCCATCTATGTCGCTCTTCGATGCCACACCGGCGATAGGGGCCAGAAAGTCCGCAAGATTGGCGTCGGAGGCGCGCAGATGAGCCATCAGCGCTGTGCTTGTTTCGACCGGGAAGTTCTCCAGGCGGTCGGCGGTGGCAAACGGCAGGCGATAGCTGCCGGCAACGGTCGAAAGCGGCTTGCCAGCCCTCGCGGCGGCGTAGAGCGTTGCCAGAACCGGCAGGAAGCTGTCGCGCGTCGGCAGCGGATCGAAGGGTTTGCCCGCGACGGTGAAGCGGCTGGCCGTCAGCGTGCCGCCATTGGCCTCGAAGCCCATGACATTGGTCTTGCCCGCGGCCACGGCCTCGTCCATTCCGGCGATCACGTAGGGCGAGCCGACGCGAGTGCGGGTAACGCTATAGGAGCCAGCTGCCTCGATACCGGAATTAGAGGTGACGGGCGTCACCACCACGTCGGCGCCGAGGAAGTTTGCGGCGATGAGGCCGAGCAGATCGCCGCGCAGTGGCTCGCCGGTTTCATCCGCCACCAGCGGCCGGTCGCCATCGCCGTCGGCCGAAACGATCGCGTCCAGCCCGTGCTTCGGCGCCCAGCCTTTCATGAGGCGGATCGTCTCGGGAGAGACTGCTTCGGTATCGACCGGAATGAAGTTCTCGGAGCGGCCAAGCGGCACGACACGGGCGCCGTAATGAGTAAGCACCTGGCCGAAGAGATCGCGCGCCACGGTGCTGTGCTGATAGACGCCGATGGTGAGGCCGGCGAGGCTGCCGGCGGGCAGCAGTCCCTTGTTGCGTTCCAGGAACAGCGCCTCGGTCACAGCCGTGCGATTTTCGGCGTGGTCAGGCGTTTCGTCGAGAAGAGTATCGACCATCGCATTTGCTTCGGCGCTGATCGCCAGTTCGTCCTGCTTGTCGATCTCTCCATCCGGCCGGTAGAACTTGATACCGTTGCGGTCGGCGGGAATATGCGAGCCGGTGATCATCAGCGAGGCCGCTTTCTGCTGCAGCCCGTAGAGCGCCAGCGCCGGCGTCGGCAATGTGCCACAGTCGATCGGCGTCAGGCCCGCCCGCCTCAGCGCGCCGATGCAGGTGGCCGAGATGGCCGGGCTCGATTCGCGGAAATCGCGGCCGACAAGGACGAGATCGCCGGGTCCAGCGTGGCCGCTTTTCAGCAGATGGTGGGCGAACGCCGTCGCATAGAGAGCGGATGCCCGCCCGGTGAGGTCGACCGACAGGCCACGGAGGCCGCTAGTACCGAATTTCAAGCTGCTCACAGGCAATCTCCCCGAAATGATTGCGCTGTTATGGCGCAAGCGCTGGGCGGGATCAACTCGTCGTGGGTCGCTGCTTTCACACTGGTTTTGCCACTATATGACCCCAAATAAGGATGGAGGCGCCGCAGCGGCAACATCGGTTCACGACGTACGGCACATTGGAGTTTGTCATGGCTGTTTTTCACAGGATCGCGCTTGGATGTGCTCTTGGGTTTGCCCTGCTGGGGCAAGCGGGTCTTGCCGTCGCGGCTTCGGATCCTCCGAGGATCGTCATTTCGCCGCCCAGTACCAATTCTGTCATCTGCGATTCTCGCGGCTGTTTCGGTTTCGGCGAGCGGCAATTCTACACCCGGCCCGGCCAACCGCTTCCCATCACGCCGCCCTACAATGGAGGCGTGAACAACTACGACAATCCGCGCATTGTGATCCAGCCGCGCGAAACCTACACGCCGCCGCGGGAGGTCTATCCTTCGCCGGCCCAGCAGCGCTCGCGGCATGAGATGTGGTGTGCCGAGCGCTACCGGACGTATAATGCGGGCACCAATCTCTATTCGACGATCAATCACGGCTTCAAGGAGTGCCACTCGCCTTTCGACTGACGGCCGTGGCGAGTGGAAGGACTGGCTCAGCTTTCCGGCGATGCGCGATCGGTGTGCCCGAGATCGCGCTCCGGGTCGATGATATCTCGTACCCGCTGCTTTAGTTCCCTCGGTCCAGGGAAGCCGCCGTCGCGCTTGCGCTCCCACAGCAGCTCGCCGTCGATGTGGATTTCGAAGACGCCGCCGGTTCCGGGTATCAGCGCCACTTCGCCGAGACTGTCGGTAAAGGTCAGCAGCAGCTCCTGCGCCATCCAGCCGGAGCGCAACAGCCAGTTGCATTGAGTGCAGTAGAGAATGGTGATCCGGGGCTTGTCGCTCATTGCATGATCCTCGTTGTTTGCTGACATTTATGCTCAAGTTTACTCACCTGCAAGCCGGAGCAATTGCCGGAAAAGTGCTGAGCGGTTTTCCGTCCGGAATTAGGTAAAGCGAACCGCTCTGACCCCTTGCCTGTCGTCTCTCCACATGCTCATCTCCGATTGGACTGTCGGTTGGGGATTATCGGAATGCGCGTCGCCATCATCGAGAATATGAAGAACACACCGCTCGGCGCTCTCGGCATCGCGCTCGAAGAGGCTGGGGCGCAGATCGAATGGTTCCGCCCCTGGAGCGGTGAAGCGCTGCCCAAGGACACGAAGTCCTACGATGCGCTTGTCGTGCTCGGTGGCGAGCAAAACGCGCGCGATGATGACACCCACCCTTATCTGCCAGAGCTGGCGCGGCTCATGCGCCGTTTCGAGAGCGAGGACAAGGCCGTGCTCGGCATCTGCCTCGGCAGCCAGATCCTGGCGCGCGCCTACGAAGGGGAGAACCTCCTTGGCGCCGCCCACGAATTCGGCTGGAAGTCGATCGGCCTGACTGACGAAGGCAGGGCGGATCCTTTGCTGGCCGATGTCGGCGACGAATTCACCATCTTCCAATGGCATTCCGATACGTTTTCCTTGCCGCCGGGCGCTACCCGCCTCGCGGCCAACGGCGTGACGCGGAACCAGGCCTTTCGCATCGGTCGCGCCACCTATGGCACGCAGTTCCATTTTGAGGCCAATGCCGCCGTGGTCGACCGCTGGCGCGGCGAGTTCAAGGAAACGATCGAGCGCAAGGAGCCGGGCTGGCTGGAGAAATATCCCGAGCTCGTGACCCGGCACGCAGCCGCGGCGGAAACGGCCGGCCTTGCCATCGCACGGGCCTGGGTAAAGACAATAAGGACACAGGCGGAGCTTCCTCAGGCGGCAGAGGCTTGAGAAACGCATAAGCTTCTAAACAGGCAAAAGCTGGCGGAGCTTGATGGCGAGATGCTGCGCGTCGCTGGTCTTGGAACATGAGAGGAGATGAGATTATGGGCACGCTGGAATTACCCTGCGAAGGCAGCTGTCGCTGCGGGCAAGTGCGGCTGAAGATCACCGCCAAGCCGTTGCTGACCATGGCTTGCCACTGCACCGGCTGCCAGCGCATGACGAGCGGCCCCTATTCGCTGAGCGTCGCAATTCCCTCGGAGGGTTTCGAGGTAACGGAAGGCGAGCCCGTCATCGGCGGCCTGCATGGGGACGCCATCCATCACTATTTCTGCCCGCATTGCATGAGCTGGCTCTTCACGCGGCTGGAGGGTGTCGACTGGTTCGTCAATGTCCGCGCCACCATGCTCGACGACGTCAGCTGGTTCACGCCCTTCATGGAGACCTGGACGAGCGAAAAGCTGCCATGGGTCACGATACCCGCCAAGCACAGCTATACCGCGCTGCCGGCCATGGACGAATATGAGGGGTTGATTAAGGAGTATATGGCCGGGAATTAAGGTCAGAAGCCCTGGAAAAGAAAGTCGGTCGCGGCGGTAATCCGATCGCCGTGCGCACTGAGATCGGTGATCAATTCCCCGATTTCGATGAGTGGGATTGCCGCCATCAACTGGGTTGCCATAATGTATAGCTTGCCGTTGATCGTAAATTGAGGATTGAGTCTTGCCATTGGCTTCGACACATCCTCTGCGAGAAGCAGCGGCGCCATCATCCGTGTGCTGAGTCTCTCCAACAAGTCGGACTGAAGATCCAGTGCGAGAACTTGGCTCTGCTTAAGACCATAGACATGGAACCTTGCCATTAGAACTGCCGATATTTTCCAAACGGCAAGCCATGTTTTTCAACATAGGCATTGGCTTGTTCGATGGCTTCAGTATTTTCCAGAAGCCATAGGCGCTCGCGTTCAGCCTTGATGGCGCGCGCTATGCCATCTTCGGCGGCACGCGAGATATTGATTTTCAACTCGCGTGCGTCTGAAACGAGCCTCTCGTCGAGAGACAAGTTTGCGGCTTTTCTTGTCGTTTGAGTCATGAGGTGTTTCTCAAATTATGCGCAAACTATATGCGCATAATTCGTTATTGAGAAGAGTCTCACTCATCCCCCATCTTCAGCGCTGCAATAAACGCTTCCTGCGGGATTTCGACCTTGCCGAACTGCCGCATGCGCTTCTTGCCCTCCTTCTGCTTGTCGAGCAGCTTGCGCTTGCGGGTGGCGTCGCCGCCGTAGCACTTGGCGGTCACATCCTTGCGCAGCGCCTTCACCGTCTCGCGGGCGATGATGCGCCCGCCGATCGCGGCCTGGATCGGGATCTGGAACATGTGCTGCGGGATCAGGTCCTTCAGCTTCTCGCACATCACGCGGCCGCGCTTTTCGGCGGCCGAGCGGTGCACCAGCATGGAGAGCGCATCGACCGGCTCGGCATTGACGAGGATCGACATCTTGACGAGATCGCTCTCGCGATAGTCGGTCAGGCTGTAGTCGAAGGAGGCATAGCCCTTGGAGATCGACTTCAGGCGGTCGTAGAAGTCGAAGACGACTTCGTTGAGCGGCAGGTCGTAGGTGATCATGGCACGGTTGCCGACATAGGTCAGCTCGGTCTGGATGCCGCGGCGGTCCTGGCAGAGCTTCAGGATCGAGCCGAGATAATCGTCCGGGGTCAGGATCGTCGCCTTGATCCACGGCTCGCGGAATTCGGAAATCTTGACGACGTCGGGCATGTCGGCCGGGTTGTGCAGCTCGATCTCGGTACCGTCGGTCATGGTCAGCTGATAGACGACGGAGGGAGCCGTCGCGATCAGGTCGAGATTGAATTCGCGCTCCAGGCGCTCCTGGATGATTTCCAGGTGCAGCAGGCCGAGGAAGCCGCAGCGGAAGCCGAAGCCGAGGGCGGCCGAGGATTCCATTTCGAAGGAGAAGCTGGCGTCGTTGAGGCGCAGCTTGCCCATGGCCGAGCGCAGATCCTCGAATTCGGCGGCATCGACCGGGAAGAGGCCGCAGAACACCACAGGCTGGGCAGGCTTGAAGCCCGGCAGGGCTGAGGCGGTCGGGCGCTTGTCCTCGGTGATGGTATCGCCGACGCGGGTGTCGGCCACTTCCTTGATCGAGGCGGTGATGAAGCCGATCTCACCGGGGCCGAGGCTCTCGACTGTCAGCATCTTCGGCGTGAGCACACCGACGCGCTCGACCTGGTATTTTACGTCAGTGCCCATCATGCGGATGGTCTGACCCTTGGTCATGACGCCGTCGATGACGCGCACGAGAACCATGACGCCGAGATAGGTGTCGTACCAGCTGTCGACCAGCAGCGCCTTCAATGGCGCCTTTTCGCCGCCGGGGCTCTTCGGCGCCGGCAGCTTGTGGACGATAGCCTCGAGAACGTCGGGGATGCCAAGACCGGTTTTGGCGGAGATCAGCACGGCCTCGGAGGCATCGATGCCGATGACTTCCTCGATCTGGGCCTTGATGCGGTCCGGTTCGGCCGCAGGCAGGTCGATCTTGTTCAGAACGGTGACGAGCTCGTGATTGTTGTCGATCGCCTGATAGACGTTGGCGAGCGTCTGCGCTTCCACGCCCTGAGACGCATCGACCACCAGCAACGATCCTTCACAGGCCGACAGCGAGCGCGAGACTTCATAGGCGAAGTCGACGTGGCCGGGCGTGTCGATCAGGTTGAGGATATAGGTCTCGCCATTGTTGGCCTTGTAGTGCAGGCGCACCGTCTGGGCCTTGATGGTGATGCCGCGCTCGCGCTCGATCTCCATATTGTCCAACACCTGCTCCGACATCTCGCGTTCGGCAAGACCGCCCGTCGTCTGGATAAGACGATCGGCCAGTGTCGATTTGCCGTGGTCGATATGGGCCACGATCGAGAAGTTGCGGATATGCGAAAGCGGAGTGGTCGAATTGGTGCTCATGCGCGCCATATAGCAGCGCCGCCCCGCGCCGCAAAGCGGAAAAGCGGGGTTTTGGCGGCTATCTTCACGTTACGTTAGCCTTTTCCGGCCCAACGGCGATGAACATCGAATGGCTCTTGATTCCGTTATAAGAACATGTATTTCTCTTATAGTAGAATTTTGAGACGCGAGACATAGACAATGACAGATGACGATCTGGAACTGGCGATCGGCGCACGTATCAAAGAGCTGCGGATCGCCCGCGGCCTGACGCTGGATGAACTCGCCAATGCCTCGGCCGTCAGCCGCGCCATGATCTCGCGCATCGAGCGGGCGGAGGCGAGCCCGACGGCCTCGCTGCTGTCGCGGCTCTGCGCGGCGCTCGGCCTTTCGCTATCGGCTTTCTTTGTAGAGGAGGATGAGGAGGTGTCGCCGCTTGCCCGCCGCGATCAGCAGGCGATCTGGCGCGACCCGGGAACCGGCTATGTCAGACGCGCCGTCTCGCCGCCGGGAACGGGCTCGAAGGTCGACGTTGTCGAGGTCATCTTCCCCGCCGGCGCGCGTGTGATCTTCCCGCCGAATACGGCAAGTCTCGGCATGACCCAGCATGTCTGGCTGTTCGAGGGCGAGATGGAGGTAACGCACCGCGACGTCGCCTATCGCCTCTTGCCTGGCGATTGTCTCTTCATGGGCGTCGGCGACGGCCACGCCTTCCATAATCCGGGCGAGGTGTCGGCGCGCTACAGCGTCATCCTCGATCGCGGCCGTTCATAACAATCCCAAGGACCTTTTCATGCCGGACATTCGTATTCTCTCCGCTGCCGACGCTCGCGAGATGCTTTCCGATCTTTGCGACGTGCTTGCCGATTGCGTCAATGGCGGCGCATCCGTCGGCTTCATGCAGCCTTACGGACCGGCCGATGCCGTGCCTTATTGGCAAGGCGTTGCAGACAGCGTCGAATGCGGCGCGACGCTGCTTCTCGTTACGGTGATCGGGGGCAGGGTCGTCGGAACGGTGCAGATCGGCGCAGCGCAGATGCCGAATCAGCCCCATCGCGGCGATCTGAAGAAGCTGCTGGTGCACAGGTCCGCACGGGGCAAGGGTCTGGCCCGTCTTTTGATGGAGGCGGCGGAGCGCGAAGCTGCCCGCATCGGCAAGACCTTGCTGGTGCTGGATACGGCGACCGGCAGCGATGCGGAGGCGATCTATCCGCGCCTCGGCTGGCAACGCGTCGGTGTGGTGCCCGATTATGCCATGTGGCCTGAGGGCGGTCTTTGCGACACGACGTTGTTCTATAAGCGCATCGTGGCCTGAAACGGACGGCTCAGGCTGAGAAGGCAGCAATGGCGTCCCGCAATGTCGAGCCTGCTGTCCATTGCATCGCCTTCCAGCCGAATTGCCGTGCAGCCGCGATATTCGCCTCAACGTCATCGATGAAGCCGATCTCGCTCGTGGCCAGCCCCACGCGTTCGGTCGCAAGCCGGAAGAATTCGGCTGCGGGCTTCTGATGGCCGAGGGCGGCGGAATAGAAAATGTCGTCGAAACGAGAGGAAAGCCCGAGCGTCTCCGTCAGATAGGTGGCTCGCATATGCTCCTGGTTGGTCGCAAGGAACATCTTCGTTCCCTGAGCACGCAGCGCGGCGAGGTCTTCGAGCAGGCCGTGGTCGAGGCGGGAGTCGTTTTCGAACCAGTAGTCGATCAGCGTTTTCGCATGAAGCTGTGGCGCAATCCTGCCAAGAACCTCCGTAAGCCTTGGTTCGAGCGCGTCGCGACCGGTAACGATATCCAGCCAATGGGGCTTGAAGAACGTTTCCTGAAGCACATTCAGCTTCAGCCCGAGATCACGCTCCAGATAGGTGAAAAGCGGCAGCCCGTCGCTCGGCCGGCCATGGATCAGGACGCCGTCGACATCGACCATCAGGATTTTCATGGCAGGTGCCCCCAATTCCTCAAATGCAGGCGGAAGGTGTCGTCGTTCGCAATGGCTTGCAAGACCGCATCCCGCTCTTTTTTCTCCTGCGCGATGCATGTAAGCCTTTGCATAAGCAAGATAACGAAGTCTGCAAGGGAGGAGACGACGATGCGGGTCATTTACTCGGAAGATCACAAGCTCAGGGATGCCAAGACCGAGCTGCATGATGGCCAGCTCGTCACGCCTTTCGAAGCGCCATTCCGCGCCAAATGGATCCTCGCCGCCGTCAAGGAGGCCGGTTTTACTGATGTCGTTGCGCCTGAAGCCTATGGGCTGGAGACGGCGCGCAAGGTGCATGATCCGGCCTACCTCGATTTTCTGGGCGTGGTCTGGGAGCGCTGGGTCGCCGCTGGCTACAAGGGCGAGGCTATCTCCAATTCCTTTCCGGTGCGGCGCACCAGCCAGCGCGTGCCGGAGAATATTGTCGGCATGATCGGCCATTATGCCAATGCCGCCGATACCTCGATCACCAAGGGATCTTATGAGGCGGCGCTTGCTTCCATGCGCTGCGCCCTGACCGGCGCCGATTGGCTCCACGCCGGCAATCGCTTCGCCTTCGCGCTCTGCCGCCCGCCCGGCCATCATGCCGGCTTCGATCTCTTCGGCGGCTATTGCTTCATCAACAATGCCGGCGTTGCGGCGCAGCGGCTGCGCGACCATGGCGCGGCCAAGGTTGCCGTACTCGATGTCGATTTCCATCACGGCAACGGCACGCAGGACATATTCTATAGACGGGGCGATGTCTTCACCGCCTCGCTGCATGGCGATCCGATCCATGCCTTTCCCTATTTCCTCGGCCATGCCGACGAGGAAGGCGAGGGCGATGGCCTGGGTGCCAACCGCAATTACCCCATGCCGCGCGGCACGCCATGGGATGTATGGGCGGCGGCGCTGGACGATGCGCTGACCCGCATCAAGGCGTTCGGCGCACAGGCGATCGTGCTCTCGCTCGGCGTCGATACGTTCGAGCGCGATCCGATCTCCTTCTTCACATTGACCTCGCAGGATTTCATCCGCATGGGCGAGCGCATCGCGGCCGCAGGCCTGCCCGTCCTCGTCTGTATGGAGGGCGGCTATGGTGTGCCCGAGATCGGCCTCAACGTCGCCAATGTGCTGAGAGGTCTCGAAGCTTGAGCAGCTCTTGCATCAAAGCACCTTATCGCAGGATGAAAAGTTTGAATTTGTCACCGTAAGGCCAGGCCTCTAAAACCCTCGCCCAATAGGAGAGGTCATGGATCAGAAGCTTATCGAGAGTGGCACGGATGGCGGCGCGGTGCTGATGCCGCATCCGGATGTTGCACCATCGACCAGTGGCATTGCCGCCGGCGTGCTCATGTGCGTCATGTCGATGTCCTGCATCCAGTTCGGCTCGGCCTTGTCGGCTCCGATCATCAACGCCTATGGACCGGCTGGCGCGACATGGCTGCGACTCGTCTTCGCCTCAGTCGCCCTTGCGATCATCGTCCGTCCGAAGATCATGAGCTACAGCCGCTCGCAATGGATCGGCGTGCTGGCGCTCGGCTCCATATCGGCGCTGATGACGACCTCCTTCTTTTCGGCGATTGCGCGCATTCCCTTGGGTCTTGCCGTCGCCATCGAATTTCTCGGGCCTCTGCTGGTCGCGACCCTCGGCTTCGGATTGAGTCGCCAACTTCTCTGGCCTGCCTTCGCCGCGATCGGCGTTCTGCTGTTGGCCTATGACGGCGAGGCGTGGGTCGGCAATCTGCCGGGTATCCTCTTTGCCATCGGTGCCGGGGCGGGCTGGGCCTGCTACATCCTGCTGACGAAGAAGGTCGGCAACGCCTTCCAGGGTCTCGAAGGCCTTTCCATGTCGCTGCTGGTCGCGGCGGTGGTTTCGACCCCCTTCGGCTTCGCTTCCGCCGTCCCGCATCTGACGGGTTTCGGCCTTCTCGAAATAGCCGGCCTGGCGCTGCTCGTGCCGCTCCTTCCCTATGTGCTGGAAATGGTGGCGCTGCGGCGCATGCCGACCTCATCCTTCGGCATTCTCATGAGCCTGGAGCCCGCCATCGGCGCCTTTGCCGGCTTCGTCATCCTGTCGCAGCCGATGACGCCATCGCAGATGTTCGGCACGGCGCTCGTCGTTTCCGCCAGCATCGGGGCCACGATTTTCGCGACGAAAGGCTGAGTCTAGACGCATCGCGTTCTTCCTCGTTCTGACGTGGCAAACGCCGTGGCAGCTGCCACTCGCCCATTGCTGGCATTGGCATAGCCGCATCACCCTATGTAGATTGCAGGATCGGCAGAGAGAGGACGATCGAGTGTCAGACACCTTTGATCGGATGATGACTGGCTAGTGAGGCCAAATGGTGTAGGAGCGCGGGTTTGCCAAGGGTGCTTTCGCCCCTGCCAGAAACAAGCCTCGTATGCACCGTATGGCAAGCCAGGCCAACGGCACGTAGCCTGCAAAGGTGATGAAACCCATCCAAGTCCTAAGGCTCGCTACCTCGGCGACATTTCTTGCCGGAGTTAAACGTAGCGCCACTGCGCCGATAATGAACAAAGCAAGTTCTATCGCCAGATAGGCTGCCGCACTTCGATACTGCATTTCATAATGGGACCTTTCCCAGTCGTCGCCGTCGTAACGCCTCTTCTTGGCAAAGAAAATAGCGACTATCTGGATAGGAAAGAAGAATAAGCCGAACAATATGATGGCGTAATTCGACGGGACGCCGCCCGTTTTCCTGACCACTGCTTCAGTCATATGCGGGGAGCCTTTTTGGTTTTCAGTGGAGCAATGCAGTTCGGCGACAACTTCGAGAGTGGATATTGATATCCAATTTCGGTGAGTTTGTCCTCGCCAAGAGCTGACTGCTTTGAAGTGGCTCGTTCCATGATGTCCAGCTTTCCACGCGCCCTCCAATGATGCAAGGCTGGGGTGAATGCCTCGCCATTGTTGGTGGCATCTGCTGCCGAACTCCGCATGTCCGCGCGATATGCGTTAGACCGTCTTCCTCGCGGGGTCATCCAATGCCGGATTATAGAAGAGCGAGAGCGTCAGGCTTTTGGCGATGCGTTCGGCCGTGGCCATAAACCAGGCCTTCGCCTGCTCGGAAGGTGCGATATCGGAGAGCGTCTGCGAGAAAAGCGTCAGCCATTCCGGAAAGAGGTCGGCCGCCATGCCTTCGACGCCGAGATGCGCCTGCACGGGTTTGCCGCCATAGGCGCCGTTTTTGAAGGCGACTGATGACCAGAAGCGCTTCATCTTTTCCATATGGTCGGGCCAGCGCCCGGTGAGGCGTTCGTCAAACACCGGGCCGAGCCGGGGATGCGCCTGTACGCGCCCATAGAAAGTGTCGACCAGCCGATCGATGAAGGCGGCATCGATGCCCATGCTCGCCATTTCCGCTTCGGCTTTCTCGCGAATGCCGGCGAGATGCGCCGCGCGGGCCTGTAGTTCATGTTCCATAGTGTTCTCCGGGCGCTCGGGCGAGAGATCGCTGCGGCCAGCTTCCGTTTCCCGATATCTAAGCAATTTGCCGGTATAGCCAAGACGTCATGGAGGTGTTGCGGCAATCTGTCAAAAGCCCCTTTCAATTTGCGGACGTCTTTCCCGACGGCCGCGAATTATCCAGCGCGATTTCTCCTTGTGATAGCGCTTCCGCGCTTGACCCGCGCGATGACCCCTTTTAAAATTAGAATAATTCTAAAATATGAGGTTGCCCCGATGTTGCTTGGCCTGTTCCGTCCGTCGAAACGTCCCTTTACCTCCCTCTCCGAGCAGGAGATTCTGGCAATTGCCATCGCGGCGGAGGAGGACGATTCGCGCATTTACCTCGCCTATGCCGATATCCTGCGCTCGAACTATCCCGAGTCCGCCAAGGTTTTCGAGGACATGGCCGAAGTCGAGGATACCCATCGCAAGACGCTGATCGACATGCATCAGCGCCGCTTCGGCGATCGTATCCCGCTGATCCGGCGCGAGCATGTGCGCGGCTTCTACGAGCGCAAGCCCGATTGGCTGCGCAAGAACCTCTCGCTCGACTCGATTCGCGAGGAGGCCGAGGCGATGGAGCAGCAGGCCTATCATTTCTATGTCGAAGCGGCCAAGCAGGTTTCCGATGCATCGACGCGCCAGCTTCTCGGCGATCTGGCGCTGGCCGAACAGGGCCACGAAGACATTGCCCGGCTGCTGGGAGACAAGCACACGCCGGAGACGGTCAAGCACGAGGAGGATGCGCAGGCGCGTCGTCAGTTCGTGCTGACTTATGTGCAGCCTGGCCTCGCCGGCCTGATGGATGGTTCCGTCTCCACTCTGGCGCCGATCTTCGCTGCTGCCTTCGCCACCCAGCAGACCTGGCAGACCTTTCTGGTCGGCCTGTCGGCCTCGGTCGGCGCCGGCATCTCGATGGGCTTCACCGAGGCGGCACATGACGACGGCAAGATTTCCGGTCGCGGCTCGCCGATCAAGCGCGGCCTTGCCTGCGGCATCATGACCGCGCTCGGCGGTCTCGGCCATGCGCTGCCTTATCTCATCCCGCACTTCTGGACGGCGACGATCACGGCAGCCGTCGTCGTCTTCTTCGAGCTTTGGGCGATCGCCTTCATCCAGAACAAATATATGGAGACGCCGTTCCTGCGCGCTGCCTTCCAGGTCGTTCTCGGCGGTTCGTTGGTGCTTGGCGCCGGCATTCTGATCGGCAACGTCTGATGCCCGGCTGCGGCCTCCCGTTCACGAAATGTTAAAATTGGGAACGCCCGTCGGAGCCATCGGTTAGCGCGAGGCCGCTCTTGGCCTCGTCAAGAACCATTGACGTTCGTGGTGATGACCAATTCGTCCTCATCCGCGTGTGAGGACTGTTATTACACATGAGCAGAAGCGAAAGGCCGGTCCGTTGGGCCGGCCTTCTTGCATCAAGCGAATGGTTCTTGCTTACTTGACGGAGCCGACCAGAACGTCGTTGCCGTTTTCGATGGTGACCCAGCGTCCCGTGTTGAAGCTCGCCTGGCGCTTCAGGTAGGAGTAGGGGGTCTTCGACCAGAGCTTTATCTCGTCTTCGAG
The DNA here is from genome assembly GCF_900094545.1 of Martinezella miluonensis. Taxonomy (GTDB): domain Bacteria; phylum Pseudomonadota; class Alphaproteobacteria; order Rhizobiales; family Rhizobiaceae; genus Rhizobium; species Rhizobium miluonense. The sequence goes on along the minus strand of NZ_FMAH01000001.1, from coordinate 338,626 downwards.
GTTGTCGAGGATATAGTCGCCTTGCTTGGTGCGCAGCGTCAGCACCGCGTGGCCTTCGCCATCAGGCTTGCGCACGACCGTCATCAAGAGGTTGGAGGCGGAAATGCCGCTCTGCATCAGCAGCCTGCGCTTCAGCAGGGCGAAATCTTCGCAGTCGCCGGCGGTCTTCGGATATTCCCAATATTCTTCCTGGCCGTAGACTTCCATGTCCGTTGCCGGTCTGATGGTCTTGTTGACGCGTAGATTGACCTGGTTGATCAGCGCCCAGGAGGCGGCGTTCACATCGACGGGACCGACATTGCGGACCGGACCGCATTCGTCGGTATGTCTCTGGCAGAAATCATAGTGCCCGATCGGCTGGGAAGTGACGTTGCCGACCGTCATCGATACGCTCCGTTGAGACGCCGGCATTGCCGCCGAAGACATCGCAATCATAGCAGCGAAGGCAACCAATACGCCCTTAATACGCACGCCCACTATTCCTTGTATCGTCCCTGCATTTGTTAACAAATTGTTAATGTAGCGGGGCCTGACAAGTCAATCGTTACTTAAGTGTTAACGACGGAACCGGCGCGTATGGTTAATTTCGGCACAATCGAGGAGGTAGTTGCCATAATTCTATACCTCCCTGAATTAGGGAGGCGCGCGAAAGCGATGCCCGGCGAGGAGGTTTCGCGGCGGGCTACTTCAAGTATATCAGATTGTTTTTACTGACTATTATGAAGCGCGAGCGTCTCTGCGGCGGTGAGCATGCGCTCCAGATCCTGCGGTCGCGACAGGCGGTGATCGCCATCGCGTACAAGTGTTAACACCACGTCGTCGGCTGGCAAGTGCTCGACCAGCTTTAACGAATGCGAGAAGGGCACGTCGACGTCTTCCATGCCCTGCAGGATGTGCACGGGGCAGCCGGTCTCGATGATGCCGGTGAGCACGCGATTGGCGCGGCCGTCCTCGATCAGGGCGCGGGTGAAGATGTTCGGCTCGGGGCTGTATTCCGACGGTTCCTCGAAATAGCCGCGCTCCGCCAGCGAGCGTCGCTCGACACCCGAGAGGTTCGGCTCGATGAGATCGACGGTGAAGTCGGGCGCGGGCGCGATGAGGACGAGACCGGCGATTGCAGGGGCCTTCTTGCGCTTGCGCAGCTCCTGAATGACCCTGAGCGCAATCCAGCCGCCCATCGACGAGCCGACGAGGACGATCCTCTTCGGCTTGGTATGGTCGACCACCGCGAGCGCCTCTTCCAGCCAGCGCGAGATCGTGCCGTTGGTGAACTTGCCGCCGGATTGACCGTGGCCGGAATAGTCGAAGCGGATACAGCCGAGACCGAGCCGTTCCGCCAGCGCGTCCAGTTCCACCGCCTTGGTGCCGCTCATGTCGGATCGATAGCCGGATAGCCATACGAAGCTGACATTCTTCGCGCCGTTGCCGGCGGCGCGCTCAAGGATCGCGATCTGGCGTTCGCTGTCGCCCGTGCCAACGGAAAGGAAGGTCGGCTGGGTGGCTGTAGCTGCTTCGGACATCAAGAAACTCCCGGAGTTTTTTTGCTCTATAGAACAGATTCGCGCGGGCGTGACCCGAAAAATCCTCGGCTCTTTGCCGCGAGCTTTGGTGTCATTTGGCAATAATACTGTGTCCTTCTCGCATCTCGCGTCTCTATGACACCGTGTTGACACGCGGGAGGTGCTTTTTTCCTGATGTCATGCTATTGACTTCAACATAGCTTTTACGACATTTCCGTCAGTTGCGCTGACGGGGAGCGAGAGGCTGCAGCTATCCGAAACAATTCGTGGAGAATACGACCATTCGCAGACCCTTTAAAACCGATGCGCCCGTAAAGGACGGGCCACGTTCCAACAGGGAAATTCGCATTCCCAAAGTACAGCTCATCGCTGCTGACGGCGCGAATATGGGCATCGTCCCGACCGACCAGGCATTGAGAATGGCAGAGGAGGCCGGTCTCGATCTGGTAGAGATTTCCCCTAATGCTGAACCGCCTGTGTGCAAGATCCTCGATCTGGGCAAGCTGAAATACGCCAACCAGAAGAAGGCCGCCGAGGCGCGCAAGAAGCAGAAGATCGTCGAAGTCAAAGAAATCAAGATGCGCCCCAACATCGACACCCATGACTATGAGGTGAAGATGAAGGCGATCGGTCGCTTCTTTGAAGAAGGTGACAAGGTGAAGGTGACCTTGAAGTTCCGTGGCCGCGAAATGGCCCACCAGGAACTCGGCATGAAGCTTCTTCAGCAGGTCAAGGAAGACACGCTCGAGATCGCCAAGGTGGAAGCCGAGCCGAAGCTCGAAGGCCGCCAGATGATGATGGTGCTTGCGCCGAAGTGAGGCGCAGGTCGATGTAAGAGAGGCCGGAGCCGTCCCATGGGCGGCTTTTTCCTTTTGTCCGCAATATAGTTCTGTCATCGATCTGCAAAGAATCGCGCATCCGGCCCGTTGCACTTGCGGGCAACTGCGGTTATAAGCGCGCGTCCGAACTGACCGGCAGGGCATGCCGTGGCAGTTCAGAATGCTGGCGGGGCGGTTCGTCACCGGATCCGCCGTTCAACAACAAACGCTCCGGCACCTTTTGCAGCCCGGCCTGTCCGGACCTGTAGGAAGGGCTTTTTAGAAAAGCACGCCAGGAAGCATCGAAGGAGTAGCAAAATGCCCAAGATGAAGACGAAGTCCTCTGCCAAGAAGCGGTTTAAGATCACCGCAACCGGCAAGGTCAAGGCCGCCGCTGCTGGCAAGCGCCACGGCATGATCAAGCGTACCAACAAGTTCATTCGCGATGCCCGCGGCACCATGGTTCTCGCAGAACCGGATGGCCGTAAGGTAATCAAGAACTACTTGCCGAACGGTCTCTAAGACTATTCGTAACGCTATAGACTAAGGAGATCATGAAATGGCACGCGTAAAAAGAGGCGTTACCGCCCACGCCAAGCATAAGAAGGTTCTGAAGGCAGCCAAGGGCTTCTACGGCCGCCGCAAGAACACCATCCGCACAGCCAAGGCCGCTGTCGATCGTTCCAAGCAGTACGCTTATCGCGACCGCAAGGTTAACAAGCGCAACTTCCGCGCTCTCTGGATCCAGCGCATCAACGCTGCCGTCCGCGAACACGGCCTGACTTACGGCCGCTTCATCGACGGCCTGACCAAGGCTGGCATCGAAGTTGACCGTAAGGTTCTTTCCGACATGGCAATCCATGAGTCGGAAGCTTTCGGTGCGCTCGTTGCTGCTTCGAAGAAGGCGCTTGAGTACCTCAAGGAAGCCGGCACGAAGAACGAGTTCGAAGCAGCCGTTAACTAACGCTGCCTCGCACGTCTTTCGTAAATTCATTATGAAACCCGCGCTGGCGAAACCGGCGCGGGTTTTGTGTTTTGCAGCATACGCTTTTCCATCGTGTCAGGCTGTCTTGTTGGGCGAGGCTCGAAAAATGGGTCGCGCATCGGGCGACAAGTGGCAAGGACCGCATTCTTGGCGTGTTTTTGTCATTTGCCCGGTTGATTGGCCGCTTGCACATGGATAGTGATCTGCAGCGCCTCATCGTTGCCACAAGCTGTCTGATGCGGGCGTTCATCCATTATTCCGCGGAATGAGCGGCGTTCCAAGCCCGCCGCCCGCAAGGCAGGATCAGATGACGGAACTCGTAACACTTGAAACCCAACTCATGGCCGACGTGGCCGCGGCGACCGACGAGCAGTCGATCGAAGCCGTCAGGGTCGCCGCGCTTGGCAAGAAGGGCTCGGTCTCGGAACTGTTGAAGACGCTGGGCTCGATGTCGCCGGAAGAGCGGCAGACACGCGGCGCAGCGATCAACGCGCTGAAGAATTCCGTCAGTGACGCGATCAACGAGCGTAAGGGCGCGCTGCGGGAGGCCGCGATCGACGCGAAGCTGAAGGCCGAGACCGTCGATGTCAGCCTGCCGGTTCGCTCTTCGCCGGCCGAACGCGGCCGCATCCATCCGATCAGCCAGATCGTCGATGAAATCACCGCCATCTTCGGCGACATGGGCTTCTCGATCGCCGAAGGTCCCGATGTCGAGACCGATTACTATAACTTCACGGCGCTGAACTTCCCCGAAGGGCATCCGGCGCGCGAAATGCACGACACCTTCTTCTTCCAGCCGGACGAGAAGGGTGAGCGCAAGGTGCTGCGCACGCACACCTCGCCGGTGCAGGTGCGCACCATGGAAGCGCAAAAGCCACCGATCCGCATCATCATCCCCGGCAAGACCTATCGCCAGGATAGCGACGCCACCCATTCGCCGATGTTCCATCAGGTCGAAGGCCTCGTCATCGACAAGACGGCCAATGTCGGCAACATCCGCTGGGTGCTGGAGGAATTCTGCAAGACCTTCTTCGAGGTCGACAACGTGACGATGCGCTTCCGCCCGTCCTTCTTCCCGTTCACGGAGCCGTCCTTCGAGGTCGATATCCAGTGCGATCGTTCCGGCCCGATCGTCAAGTTCGGCGAAGGCACCGACTGGATGGAAATCCTCGGCTGCGGCATGGTGCATCCGAACGTGCTGCGCCATGGTGGGCTCGATCCGGACGAATATCAGGGCTTTGCCTGGGGCATGGGCCTCGACCGCATTGCCATGCTGAAATACGGCATGCCCGACCTGCGCGACTTCTTCAACGCCGATGTCCGCTGGATGAACCACTATGGCTTCCGCCCGCTCGATATGCCGACCCTGTTCGGCGGCCTGAGCGCGTAAGGAAGGGATAAAGAACATGAAATTCACACTCTCCTGGCTGAAAGAGCACCTGCAAACCGACGCCACGCTCGACGAGATCTGCGCCCGCCTGACGATGATCGGGCTGGAAGTGGAGGAAGTCGACGATAAGGCGGCGTTCAAGCCCTTCGTCATCGCCAAGGTGCTGTCAGCAGAAAAGCATCCGCAGGCCGACCGCCTGAAGGTGCTGATGGTCGACACCGGCACCGGTTCCCCGGTTCAGGTCGTTTGCGGTGCACCGAATGCACGCGCCGGCCTTATCGGCGCCTTCGCCGCTCCCGGCACCTATGTTCCCGGCATCGACGTGACGCTCGCCATCGGCAACATTCGCGGTGTCGAGAGCCGCGGCATGATGTGCTCGGAAAAGGAACTGGAAATCTCCGACAGCCATGACGGCATCATCGATCTTCCGGAAGATGCGCGCGTCGGCACGAGCTTTGCCGCCTATGCCGGCCTCGACGATCCGATGATCGAGATCAATCTGACGCCGAACCGCCCGGACTGCACCGGCGTCTACGGCATCGCCCGCGATCTCGCCGCATCCGGCCTCGGCACGCTGAAGCCGCGCAGCACGCCGTCCTTCGCCGTCGAAGGCGAAACGACGACTGAGCTGAAGATCGACCTGGACGATGCGCGCCTTTGCCCCGGCTTCGCGCTTCGCCTCGTGCGCGGCGTCAAGAACGGCCCGAGCCCGAAGTGGATGCAGCAGCGCCTGCTCGCCATCGGTCTCCGTCCGATCAGCGCGCTGGTCGACATCACCAATTACATGACCTTCGACCAAGGCCGCCCGATGCACGTCTTCGACGCCGCCAAGGTCAAGGGCAATCTGGTCGTGCGCCGCGCCAGGGACGGTGAGACTGTGCTGGCGCTCGACGAGCGCGAATACAAGCTCAACCCGAGCAATGTCGTCATCTCCGATGATAACGGCGTCGAGTCGATCGGCGGCATCATGGGCGGCGAACATTCCGGCTGCGACGAGAACACCACGGATGTGCTGATCGAGTCGGCGCTCTGGGATCCGATGAACATCGCCAAGAGCGGCCGCAGCCTCGGCATCATCACCGATGCGCGCTATCGTTTCGAGCGCGGCGTCGATCCGGAATATATGGTGCCCGGCCTTGAGCGCACGACCGAGCTGGTGCTTGCCAGCTGCGGCGGGACGGCCGCCAAGGCACGCGTCGAAGGCTATAAGGGCTATGAGGCCAAGGTCGTTGATTTCCCGCTGTCGGAAGTCAAGCGCCTGACCGGCCTTGAAGTCTCCGCCGATGAGAGCAAATCCATCCTGACGAAGCTCGGCTTCTCGGTTTCCGGTTCGGGCGAGCGCATTTCAGTTGCCGTTCCTTCCTGGCGCCCGGATGTCGACGGCAAGGCCGATCTCGTCGAAGAAATCATGCGCATCCACGGCGTCGACAATATCAAGCCGCAGCCGCTTAGCAGCCATGCCGCCGTCAACGGCAAGATCCTGACCACGCTGCAGATCCGCACGCGGACTGCCAAGCGCGCGCTCGCATCGCGTGGCATGCTGGAAGCCGTGACCTGGTCCTTCATCTCCGAAGATCAGGCCAGGCTCTTCGGCGGCGGCTCCAACGCGCTGAAGCTCGCCAATCCGATCGCCGCCGACATGTCCGACATGCGCCCTTCGCTGCTGCCAGGGCTCCTGTCGGCTGCGCAGCGCAATGCCGACAAGGGCTACGGCGACGTCGCGATCTTCGAAGTCTCCGGCACCTATGAGAACGACACGCCCGAGGGCCAGCGTCGCGTGGCCGGCGGCATCCGCCGCGGCACGGCAACGCTTGCCGGCGTCGGCCGCATGTGGTCGAACGCTGCCAAGGGCGGCGGCAAGCCGGTCGACGTCTTCGACGCCAAGGCCGATGCGCTGGCGGTGCTCGAAGCCTGCGGCCTGCCGATGGGCAATATCCAGATCGAGCAGGGCAGTCCGGCCTGGTATCATCCCGGTCGTTCCGGCACCATCAAGATGGGCCCGAAGGTCGTGCTCGGCTATTTCGGCGAATTCCATCCGAAGACGCTGGAAGCGCTCGATGTCTCCGGCGCGCTTGCCGGCTTCGAAGTCTATGTCGATGCCATGCCCGAACCGAAGAAGAAGGCGACCCGCACCAAGCCGGCGCTGGAGCTTTCTCCGTTCCAGGCCGTCAAGCGCGACTTCGCTTTCGTTGTCGACAAGTCGGTGGAAGCTGGCGCCGTCGTCCGCGCTGCTGCCGGTGCCGACCGCAAGCTGGTAACCGGCGTCAACGTTTTTGACATTTTCGAAGGTGCGTCGCTCGGCGAAGACAAGAAGTCCATCGCCATCGAGGTGCAGATCCAGCCGGCCGAGCGGACGCTCACCGACGAGGATTTCGAAGTGCTGACACAGAAGATTGTGTCGAACGTGACGAAGTCGACGGGTGGGGTGCTGAGAGGGTAATCGGCTGCTGCCGAGTTCGCGGAGAGCTCGGCACCCCCCTCTGTCCCTTCGGGACATCTCCCCCACAAGGGGGGAGATTGGTAACCTTCGGCACTCTTTCGCCTCAAGCTGACATCGCATCTGTTGAAACCGAGGTTTCTGCTTTAACGAGGATAAGCAGCAAACTCCCACTGATCTCCCCCCTTGTGGGGGAGATGTCGCGACAGCGACAGAGGGGGGTATCAGAGGCTCGGCATATTCGGTGTCGCATCATCTACCGATGCAGATGATAGACCTTGTTCACGATGCTCCACCGCCCATCGATCTTCAGCAATGACAGATAGTCCGAAAAGCGCATGCCGGCGAATTCGTCAACGACCTTGACGCTGGCCGCATCGCCTTCGATGTCGATCAGCTCGATCTCCATCAAAGGTATAGTGCCGGGCGGGGCGCTGCCTTCTTCCACGATCGCAGTGATGAATTCATCCCGCGTCATCCATTCGACCACACCCTGATAATTGCCGATGATATCAGCGCGCGGATGCAGTGCCTTGCGCAGCGCCGGCTCATTCGCGAATGCCATGCCATCGACATAGAGGTGAACAACCGCACGGATTGCCTGCTCTTCCGACATCTCGCCATTCCTCGTTTGAGTCATGTCTGACGCATGTCGCGCAAAAGTGTGCAGCGGTTTTGCGATAACGACATGCGAAACATCAAAACTTAAAGCGCACATAGCGAATCTGAAAGATCGCGACGCGCTTTAAGATACCATAGGCTATGCAGGCTGGCAAAAATACGACAGTGCGGTCACGAGGATTTGCTACTGCATAATTCCCTAAATCGAAATCGATTTAAGGATAAAATTATGCAGCAGATCTAAAGTGCTACAGCGACCTTTGCGCGTCACATGTGACGCGCGGGGCTGTAGGCTCTATTCGACAAAAACCCGCACGCTTGCGGCTCGGCCGGCGGCGTCGATGACCGTCAGCGTCGAATAGCCGGCGCCATCGGGCGTCCATTGGTTGGTGCGGCGGCGCGAAAGTTCGGGCAGTGGCTTGCCGTTGGCGAGCCATCGAAACGGTGCCCGTCCGCCCTGCAGCTTCAGCGCTAGCGGCGCGATCTGATCGACACCGCTGCTCGCCCCGAGATCGACGCGCGCGCCTTCGGGCGGATAGACGATCTGTGGCGCCGGCTCGCGGCTCGAAGCGGCCAGCAGCCCGGCGGCCGTAACGGAAAAGCGCCGCTGGCTGATAGGCAGTTCGGTCGCTGAGATGCGCACCGCCCCCATGGGCGTCGGGGGGAAAGGCGTGATGGCGACGCCTGACTTGGCGAAGGCCTCGAACAGGATGGGTGCCGCCGATACATAGCCTGCCAACCCTGGAACCGCGCCATTGTCCGGCCGGCCGACCCAGACGCCGAGCACATGCGCGCCGTCATAGCCGATCGACCATGCGTCGCGATTGCCGTAGCTGGTGCCAGTCTTGTAGGCGATGCCGAGCTGCTTGCTGCCGCGCGGTGCGATGATATCCGAGAGAATGTCGGTGATGTTCCAGACTGCGATCGGCTCCATCAGCGGCTCGCCGTCGATCGGTCCCGGCTGGTCCTGAACGCCATCGCCGATCCGCATGGGTTTGCCGCGATTGGCAAGCCCTGCATAGAGCTGCACGAGGTCCTTAAGGGTGACGCCGACGCCGCCGAGGCCGATGGCAAGGCCGGGCGCTTCGTTCGGCGGCAGTTTCGGCTTCACCTCGGCGCGGCGGAAGCGCACCAGCAGCCGGGTCGGCCCGACAGCATCGAGCAGCCGCACGGCCGGCACGTTGAGCGACAGCTGCAGCGCCTGGCGCACGCTCACATCACCCTGGTAGGTCATATCGAAATTACGGGGGCGGTAGCCGTAGAAATCGGCCGGGCGATCCTCGATGATCGTCTCCTGGGCCACATAGCCCTGCTCGAAAGCAAGGCCGTAGATGAAAGGCTTCAAGGTCGAGCCGGGCGAGCGCAGCACGCGGGTCATGTCGACCCATCCCGAGCGGCTGGAATCGAAATAGTTGGCCGAGCCAACTTCGCCGATGATCTCGCCCGTCTTGGCATCGGCCATGATCATGGCCACCGATACTTTTGGCCCGAGCCGCTTTGCCGCCGCGTCTGCGACGGCTTCCAGCCCCTGCTGCACACTGCGGCGCAGGGTCGTCCGATGCTGGATGACGCCGGGCTGCTTCTTGAGAGCGAGTTCGGCGAGATGCGCCGCAAAGGCAGGCAGCTGCCGCCGGTCGGCCGGGATGGGTGTCAGCGCAGCGCGCTCGGCTTCCCCTTCGCCAATGATGGTGGCGACGGCAGCGCGCTCGAGCACGCGGTGGCGGGCAGCCTGTGCGGTCGCAAGATTGCGGTCCGGCCGGCGCTTTTCCGGCAGCTGCGGCAGGGCGACGAGTAGGGCGGATTGCGCCACGCTCAGATGGCGCGGCTCCTTGCCGAAATAAGCAAGGCTTGCCGCCCGAACGCCCTCCAGATTGCCGCCGTAGGGCGCATGCGTCAGGTAGAGATCGAGGATCTGCTCCTTGCTGAGCCGCTGCTCGATCTGGATGGCACGGACGATCTGCAGAAGCTTCGCCGTTACCGACCGCTCGCTGCGCGGCTCGATCAGACGCGCCACCTGCATGGAAAGCGTCGAGCCGCCCGAGACGATGCGGCCATGCGTGACGAGCTGCATGAAGGCGCGGCCGATCGCTATGGGGTCGACGCCGTGATGATCGTAGAAGCGCCGATCCTCATAGGCGACGAGCATGCGCAGATATTGCGGATCGACATCGGCAAACCCTGTCTTCAGCCGCCAGCGCCCCTCTGGCGTGGCGAAGGCGCGCAGGAGATCGCCATTGGCATCGAGTACCTCGGCCGAGACCAGGCGGGCATTGTCCAGTGGCGGCGGAAAGGCGCGGTCCGCGGCCTTAAGGCCGAAGACCAGAGCCACCGCCGTCAAGGCAGTGGCTCCAAGGCCGATCGCAATCTTCCATCGTGCTTTCATGGCTGCACTTACTGCTGGGCGGCCAGCACCTCCATGCGGCCCATCGCTGTACGGGCCGAGGACTGCGGACGATACATGTCCTCGACGCTCGCGGCCGGATGGTCGTAGACGCCGGGTGTAACGGCGCGCACGACATAGGCGAAGCTCAGGTCGCGGTTAGCGCCGTAGGTCTGGTCGAAGGCGGCAACGAAGCGATCGTAGCGGAACTCGACATGGGCCGGCTGCACATCGCTCAGCCAGTCGAAATTCGAAAGCTGGGCGCTGCTGACAATGCTCGGATTGTCGATTTCGAAGCCCGCAGGCAGGAGATCGGTCACGAGAAGGCGCTGCGGCCAGTCATTGTCGCCTATGACGTGCAGCACGACGACATAGCGCTCGTTCTGCTGTGCCTGGCTGACATTCGCCTCTTCGCCATCGAGCGTGTAGTACTTGCGCTCGATCTTGAAGCCATTACCACCGGCGGGCAATGGTGCAGCCGGAGCGGCGACAGAGGTGACGGCCGCAGACAGCGGCTGGCGCGTCGTGTTGGTGACGGTCAGCGGATGGCCCATCAGGGCATCGCCCGACATTTGCGCCATGTAGGTGCCGGTATGGGCAGCGCCGTTGACGTCGAGCGTCAGGCCGTCATCGCCATTCTGCAGGGCGCGGGCAGCGAGCAGCATCCAGGTCTGTTCCTGCGTGCTGGTATACTTCCGGCTCTGCCAATCCTTGGCGACGACGCTTGCGAGATCGGGAATGATCGGCGGGACAGGGCGGCTTTCGGCGGCAAGCGCCAGCACGGCGGCACCGTCGCGCAGCGACGAACCGTAATCCGAACGGGCGAAACTGACCTTGGTGACGGCCGCCTTCTGCGACATCTGCAAGGCATCGACGAAGATGTTGCGCGAGCGCTGTGCGTCTCCATAGAGCGCCAGAGCCGCAGCCAGATGCGCCTTGGACAGCGGCGTCGGGAAGTCGTTCAGCATCGTGTCGGCATAATAGCGCAGATCGCTGATCGAGGCCTTCTTGTTGCGTGCCAGCACGTAGAGCGCATAGGCGATCTCGTTGCCGTTATCCTTGACGTTGGTGTTGGCGCTCAGCGCGTTCTGGAGATTTTCCAGGGCCTGCACCATGGCCTGATCCGGCACGCTGTACTTCTGCTCGCGCGCACGGGTCAGGAAGTCGGTCACATAGGCATCGAGCCAGAGATCGCCCGAGCCGGGGGCCCAGAGGCCGAAGCTGCCGGTCGAGGACTGGTAGGACATTTCACGATAGATGGCGTCCTGCACGCGCTTGCGGATTTCGGTGTCGTCCGCAAGGCCGTTCTTGATCGCCATGTCGCTGAAATAGAGCAGCGGCAGCGCGCTGCTCGCCGTTTGTTCGGCGCAGCCATAGGGATAGCGGCTGAGGCTCATCAGCAGCGCCGGCACGTCGAAGGCGCTGGAGCGGCTGACATTGACGCTGACCGAGGCGCCCGGCAGCACGCTGTCGGCAAGAAGGTCGGCATTGACGGTCAGGCTTTTGCCGGGCGCCAGCGCGATGAGACGCCGTTCGGTGACCGGCAGCTGTGCAGGGCGAACGGGGATGTCGACCGATTGATCGAGCGAGAGTCCCGAAGCATTCGACAGCTTGATCGAGACCGTGCCGTCGCCGGGCTTCCCGCCGGTGAGCGGCAGGGTGATGTTGTATTTGCCGCCGGCCTGCAGGTTGATCTTCTGCTGCGTGGCACTTTCATCCACGCTCACGGCACTGTTGCCCGTAACCGCGAGCGTATACTCGCCGGCGGGGGCGTCGGTGTTGGCAACATCGAGACGCAGGTTCGCCTTGTCCCCCGGTGCGAGGAACTTCGGCAGGCTGGCCGTGACGACGACCGGATCGCGGATGATCACGTCCTGCGTCGCATGCCCCACGCCTGCCTTCGACCATGCCACAGCCATCAGCCTTGCCGTGCCGTTGAACTGCGGGATGTCGAAGCTGACATTGGCCTTGCCGCTGGCGTCGAGCTTGACCGGGCCTGAGAAGAAGGCGACCAGCTTTTCCGTCGGCGGGCTCGCGGACAGGGCGGCTTGTCCGCCGTCACCGCCGGTGCGCAGCTTGCCGGTCGCGCCGAGCGAGCCGTCGATGAGGCGACCGTAGATGTCGCGGATTTCAAGGCCGAGCTGGCGCTGGCCGTAATACCACTCGTCCGGTGCTGGCGGCTGGTAGCGCGTCAGGTTGAGGATGCCGACATCGACGGCGGCAACCGTGACGTAAGCGTCTTCATCGGCGCCGGCGCCCGATACCTGCACGCCGATGGTCAGTGGCTGGCGAGGCAAGGTCTTCTGCGGCGCGTCGAGCTTGATCTGCAGCTTGCGCTCGCCGGGATCGACCGGCGCCCATTTGATGCCGATGGCGCGCATCGGCATGCGGCTTTCCTGCGCTTCACCGGGGCGGAAGAGGGTGGCGGTCAGATAGGTGCCGGCACCCCAATCGGCTGTTACCGGGATGTCGACTTCGCCGCCCGTGGCGCCGATATCGGCACTGGTGACCGAAATCAGCGTTTCGGAGCCGGCTGTCACCATCAACTGGCCGGCATAGCGCGACGTCACCTTCAGCTTGGCGGTGTCGCCGACATGATAGCTTGCCTTGTCGAGCGCGATTTCCAGTGCATCCGGCGTTTCCGTCGAGGTGGAGGCGACATACCAGCCGGCATTGAATTCGATGCTCGTTTCAGGGCCGTTGGCATCGGCGGTGGAAACTTCCAGCCGGTAGCGGCCCCAGGTGACGGGCATGGAAATTGCCGCGCCATCGGTCGTGGCGTTCACCGTGCCGACCGCCACCTGCTTGGTGGACATGATCGGCTCATATTTCCAGCTATTGCCGTCGCGATACCATTGATAATTGCGCTCGACGCTGAGCAGCTTCCAGGTCAGGCCCTGCATGGCTTGCTTCTGGCCGTTGGCATCGACAGCGATGACGTGGAAGTTGCCGATGGCATTCTCGCCAAGATCGCCGTCGAATTCCGGCTTGATGCCGATGCGCGGACCATCTGCCTTGACGGGCAGCGTCAGCGAGCGCTCGACGGCGCGGCCACCGGCTTCCTGCATGCGAACGGTGATGTTGGCGTTCAGCAGCTGCGTGGTCGAAGGTGTGTCGTTGATGGTGACGTTGAAGGTGGTCTTGCCGTCTTCGTCCAGCGCCTGCAGGTCTTCGAGCGGCACCTGCGTGCTCTCGGCCTTGCTGTCGCCGCCGCTGCTGTCGTCGTCATTGTTTGCATTTGCCTTGCCGGCGCCTTCGTCGGCGAGGCCGAACTGATAGCCCTTGTAGGCATCGCTCTGGCGCGTCGGCTTCAGCGTCACTTCGCCTTCGAGGTTGAGGCCGGCTGCCGGAGCGCCATAGAGGTAGCGTCCGTCGACATTGATCGGCGTCGGCTGGCCGACTTCGATTTCCTTGGCATCGCTCTTCATATCGAATTCGATGCGATCCGGCACGAAGTCGTCGACGAGGAAGGTCTGCGAGCCGATGGAAGAGCCCTTCGGGTCAGTATAGATGTTCATCGTCCAGGTGCCGCGCATTGATGTCTGCTGCAGCGGCAGGTCGACATTGTAGCCGCCGAGCTTGCCGCCGTCCGTGACGATACGGCGGTCCTCGACGCCATCGGGGCGGAGGAAGACGAAGGTAAGCGGCAGCTTTTCGACCGCCGTCGAGCTGACGTCGCGGGCAAGAGCCGAGGCATGCACCGTTTCGCCGGCGCGGTAGATGCCGCGTTCCGTCCATGTCAGCAGGTCGATCGCGCCGGGCGCGGTTCTGCCGGCAACGCCGCGGTCGGAAAGATCGAAGCCTGCGCGCGTCATGTCGAGGAAGACATAATCCTGATCGCCATTCTGCGCGGTGATGACGGCTGGCGTCATCCCCGCCGTGCCGCGCATCAGGCCTGCGCTGAAGGTGGCGCGGCCCTTGTCATCGGTCTTTGCGGTGCCGAGGATTTCATTGTTCTTGGCAAGCAGCTGCAGCTGCACGCCGGCAAGCGGCTTGGCGCTGCCGAGCGAGCGGGCAAAAACATTCAGCCCGTCGGTGCCGGCATAGGTGGTGACGCCGATATCGGAAACCACGAACCATTGTGTAGCCTGCGGATCCCATTCATGGCCGCTGTTGGGCGCAACCGCCGTCAGCACATAGACGCCGGGCTTGCGCTTCGGCAGCGCCTCGTCGACCGGGAAGCTGGTCGCGACATCCTTGTTGAGCTCCTGCTTGATCTCGATGGAGCCCTGCCAGACCAGTTCGCCATTGGTGTCCTGAATGGTCTGGGCACTGTAGTTGTCCATCTGTGTCAGGAACTGCGATCCATTGAGGAGCTGCGCAATGTTGCGATCGCCGATGCGGTAGAGCTTGAGATTGGCCGTGTTGGCATTGACGGAGACGATCGGAATGCCGCGGCGTGCGGTGGAGGGCAGCACGAAATTGTCGCCCGTGAAGCGCAGCGAGGCCGTGCGATCCTTGACGTAGACGTCGACATTGACCTGGGAGGCAAGGTTTTCATCCACGGAGGAGGGCAGACCGGCGCGCAGCGAAATGCGGTAATGTTGTCCGAATTCCAGGCCCTCGACGCAGATCTGGTTGTCCTTGGCATCGACGCCCTTCGGTGCCGCGCCGTTGAGGGTGACGAAAGGCGTGTAGTCAACGCCGCTCTTCACCAGCTTTTCGGAGAATTGCACGCAGGCGCGTGGCGAAGCGTTGTCGTTGTCGAGCGTGTTGCCGGTGACGCGGAAGCCCTGGCGGGCCAGAAGATCGTTATAGGCCGCCTGGACAGCGGCGGAGCTGACGAGATTAAGGCTCGCCTTGTAGGCGCCGAGCGCCGGGCGATAGTTCTGCGCGTTCTTCAGCGCCTCGGCGAGAACTGCGAGCGCATCGGCGCGGCTGCTCGTCGTGCGGGTCAGCTGGTAGCCGTTGAGCGCCGCATAGGCCGCCCTGGTGGCGACGGACGTATCGTTCGTGACGGTATTGGCGGCGCGCGCCATTTCGACCCAGAGATCGCCATTGTCCGGGCTGAGCGAGAGCGCCCCCTGGAATGCGTTGAGGGCATTGTTGACGTTGCCGGAGGTCAGCTCGATACGGCCGAGCGCGATCAGGCTTTCGACGCCCTGGCCTTTCAACTCGCTGCCGAGCGTCAGCGTGCTCTTGGCGTCGCGCGCGCTTTTAACGAAATCGTCCGACAGGAAGGAAAGGGCGGGGGCAGCACCAATGTCCGGTTCCGTGACGGCAGCCGTCTCGACGATCTTGCCGGCGATCGCGCCAGGGAAGCTGTTGAGCTGGTTGAAGTCGGACTTCATGAAGCACCATTTCACCTTGGGATTGTAGGTGAAGGCCTTGCAGGATTTGTCGCCGATGCAGGACGCGGAGCATTGGTCCAGCGTGACGTTCTGCTCGGTGCGCAGATCGAAACCGAAGTAATCGCCATCCTTCGTGGTGACCACCTGGCGCTTGACGTCAGCCGCGGCCGAAAGGCTCAGAGATGCGAAAGTGGCGAGAAGAAAAGTAGAGAAGCCGATAAACGCGCGCTTAGACATAAGTCCTCCCAACGCTGCCCCGTTTTTGATGGCGCAATCTTCAAATTTCAGACCCGTTTGTCAACCGAGCGTGGAGAGATGGCAAAGATTTACGCCTATGACGATCTTTCTAGGAGCTTGAAAGAACCTGCAAATCAGACGATCCGCATATTCCGCTACCTCTTGGGAGAACTTCACTTTTCTTTTCAGTCCCAAAATGACACCGGCCTTGATGGCCGGTGTCTTCGTTCAGCCGATGGCAGTGCCTCAATTGTCATATATTCGTCATGGCAAGGGAGGCATCGCTATACCGCTTGCCGGCGACGTTCTCGGGCGCGATGATGTCGCCAAGTTCCTTCACTTCCTGTTGCGAAAGCACGATATCGGCAGCTGCTGCATTCTGCTCGAGGTGATGCAGCTTGCGGGCGCCGGGGATCGGCACGATGTCGTCGCCCTGGTGCAGCACCCATGCGAGCGCCAGTTGTGCCGCCGTGATGCCCTTTTCCTCGGCAAGTGATTGCAACCTGGCGACCAGAGCCGCGTTGGCATCGAAATTCTCGCTCTGGAAGCGCGGCAGCGATCGGCGGAAATCGTCGGTGGCCAGATCATCCGTCTTTTGGATCGCACCGGTCAGAAAGCCGCGGCCGAGTGGGCTGTAGGGCACGAAGCCGATGCCGAGTTCGCGACACGTGGCAAGCACGTCCTCCTCCGGATCGCGGGTCCACAGCGAATATTCGCTCTGCACTGCGGCGATCGGATGCACCGCATGGGCGCGGCGGATGGTAGCCGAACCGGCCTCGGAAAGGCCGAGCGCCCGCACCTTGCCCTCTCTCACCAGCTCCGCCATGGCGCCGACCGTGTCTTCGATCGGCACGTTCGGATCGACGCGATGCTGGTAGAAGAGGTCGATGACATCGGTGCCGAGCCGCTTCAGCGAAGCCTCGGCGACTTCCTTGACGTGTTCGGGCCGGCTGTCGACGCCGATCATCGCGGCCGGACCGGTTTTGGTATGGTCGAGCTTGAAGCCGAATTTGGTGGCGATAACCACGCGATCACGAACCGGCTTCAGCGTGTGGCCGAGCAGCTCCTCGTTAGTGAAGGGGCCATAGGTTTCGGCGGTGTCGAAAAAGGTGACGCCGAGATCAACGGCGCGAAGGAGCGTCTTCACGGATTCCGCCTCGTCGGCCGAGCCATAGGCAAAGCTCATGCCCATGCAGCCGAGTCCAACGGCGGAAACGGTGAGATCCTTACCAAGCCTGCGGGTTTTCATGGTCTATTCCTCTTGAGCCTTATGGGAGTGGCAGGGGGCTTATGTCCGCTGCCTACGAGCTCAAGGTAGGGTTCCGCATAATGAATGAAAATCCATGCAAATCCTTACAGGCTGTTCTATAATATAGATCAATGAATCGAACCCAGCTCTCCCAACTCGCGGTTTTTGCCGCCGTCGCCGCACATCGCAGCTTCCGCGCTGCCGGCAAGGAACTGTCGATCGCTCCGTCCGCGGTCAGCCATGCCGTTTCCAGCCTTGAAGAAAGTCTTGGCGTGCGGCTGCTTGCCCGCACCACGCGCAGCGTGCTCCCGACCGAGGAAGGCCAGGCGCTGCTCCAGCGGCTGGCGCCGGCTCTGGAGGAGATCGACATCGCGCTGGAGGACACCCTTGCGACCCGTGGCCGCCCGGCCGGTACGTTGCGCATCACCGCCCCGCGCTTTGCCTCGGATCTCCTGATGGCGCCGCGGCTCGGCGATTTCCTCAATACCTACCCGGACATCACGCTGGAAATCGCCAATGAGGATGGCTTCAGCAATATCGTCAAGGAAGGCTACGATGCCGGAATCCGGCTGGCGGAAAGCATCGAGGGCGACATGATCGCGGTGAAGGTCTCGCCTGATATACGCACCGTCATCGCCGGCTCCCCGGCCTATTTCGAGAAGCATCCGAAGCCTCTGCATCCGCGCGATCTCGTTCATCACCGCTGCATCAAGCGGCGATTTACCGATGGCTCGCTCTATCGCTGGGAGTTCGAGAAGGATGGCCGCGAGCTGGTCGTCGCCATCGATGGCCCCCTGATCGTGATCGAGGATCGGCTCGGGGTTTTGGCAGCCGTCAACGGCGCCGGCCTCGCCTATCTCTTCGACATACGCGTGCAGCAGGAGCTGGCCGAAGGCAAGCTCATCCGCGTGCTCGAGGATTGGTGCCCACCCTATCCTGGCTTCTGCATCTATTATCCGAGCCGCCGCCAGATGCGCCCGGCGCTCAGAGCCTTCATCGATTTCTTTAAATATACTGGGCCTTAGAGCAATTCCAGCAAAAGTGGGCACCGGTTTTGCGTCCGGAATTGCGTAGGAGCAAACAGCGAGAGAGACTGCTGACAGAAATCGGGCGGCGGCGATGCCATAACTCGCCTCGACTGATCGGATGGTTTCAGGAAGGAGATTGCCGCGATGAGAAAACCGGGGTCGATGAAGGGGCTTGAGGATCTCGGCCGCGTCAGGCTTTCGAAGAATTTCTTCTTCCGCGATTTCCTGCATTCGGAAATCGCCGATTTCTATCGCATCCCAAATATTCCGGAGGATCCCGATCTCGCGATCGAGACCGGCCGCAGGCTCTGCGAGGAATTGCTGGAGCCGCTGGAGGCGACCTTTGGCCGGCTACATATCCGCTCGGGCTACCGCTCGCCCGAGGTCAATGCCTTCGGCAACAAGAATGGGCTGAACTGCTCGACCAACCCTCACACCGCCGCGCATCACATATGGGATATGCGCGATCTCGATGGCTGCATGGGCTCGGCAGTCTGCATCGTCGTGCCGTGGCTGATCGATCACCACGCCCACGAGGGCGATTGGCAGAAGCTTGCCTGGTGGATTCACGATCACCTCCCCTATGCGTCGCTCTGCTTCTTCCCGAAACTATGGGCCTTCAACATCCAGTGGCACGAGCGGCCGATGCGGACCATCCAGAGCTTTGTCAGCCCGCGCGGCATGCTCACCAAGCCGGGCATGGTGAACTGGGAGGGCGATCATTCCGCCCTTTATGAGGGTTTTCCCAAACTCAGAAGTTGATGCGATAACGGATATGTCCATCGCTCTTCACGTAGGTGTCGTAGAGCTTGCGAGCGGTCGCATTGCCTTCTTCGGTATGCCAGTAAAGGCGACCCCAGCCGTTCTTCTTGCAGAGCGCGACGAGATCGTCCAGAAGCGCCCGCCCAACGCCGTGGCCTCTTGCGCTTTCATCGACGAACAGGTCTTCCAGATAGCAGTCGGGAGCGAGCGTCCATGTGCCCTCATGGGTGATGCAGAGCGTGAAACCCTTCACATCGCCGTCGACCTCAGCGACCCGCATGAAGATTGCCGACGCCGGATCGAAGACCCGGCGCCAGGTTGCATCGGTGATATCAGGCGCGATGGTGACGCGGTAGAAGGCCAGGTAGCCGTCCCACAGAGCACGCCAGCGCGCTTCGTCTTCGGGTCTGGCGTCTCGGATCGTCACTGTCATCGGCCGGTCTCTCTTATTCGCCGGCTGCGTCGAGCAGGCGCATGGCATCGTCGGAAAGCGAAAGCTTCAACGAATTGATTAGCGCGTCAAGCTGGCTGAGGCTAGTGGCGCTGGCGATCGGGGCCGTGACGCCGCGCTTGCGCAGCAGCCAGGCAAGCGCGATCTCGGCGGGCTTCGCTCCGGTTTCGGCGGCGACCTTGTCGAGAGCGGCGAGGATGCGCAGACCCTTGTCGTCGAGATAGGCGGCAACCCGGTTCTCGCGCGCCCGTCCCTCGGTATCTGCCTTGCTGCGGTATTTGCCGGTCAGGAAGCCGGCGGCGAGGCTGAAATAGGTGATGACGCCGATGTCTTCCTTGATGCAGAGATCCGCCAGCGGCCCCTCGAAGCTGTCGCGGGCATAAAGGTTATATTCGGGCTGCAGCACATCGTAGCGCGGCAGGCCGGCCTTGGCGGCGGCATCGAGCGAAGCCTGGAGCTGCGTTGCATCGAGGTTCGAGCAGCCGACATGGCGGATCTTGCCCTGTTCCTTCAGCTTCGCATAGGCGGCAAGCGATTCCTCATGCGGCGTCTCGGGATCCGGCCAGTGCGAGAGATAGAGATCGATATGATCGGTCTGCAGCCGCTTCAGCGAGGCTTCGGCGGCCTCGATGATATAGTCGGCCTTCAGGCCCTTCCTGCCCGGCCCCATGTCCGATCCGACCTTGGTGATGATAACAGCCTTGTCGCGCGAAATGCGGCCCTGCTTCAGCCACTTGCCGATGATCTCTTCGGAATCGCCGCCCTTGTTGCCGGGAACCCAGCGGGAATAGACATCGGCCGTGTCGATCGTGTTGAAGCCGGCGTCGAAGAAGGCGTCGAGCAGGGCGTAGGAGGTTTTCTCATCGGCTGTCCAGCCGAAGACATTGCCGCCAAAAACGATGGGGGCGATAGACAAATCGGTTCGTCCAAGCTTGCGCATGTCCATGATACATCTCCAAATCACTTCAGCAGGAAGCCGGCGTCAGAGGCGCCAGCGGGGAGGGACAAGGCAGGCTAGCGCCGCAAGCCGTGAAATTCCACTAACGATTTCTTTATTCCGCCGTCGAGCGTCGATAGTGGCTGGGTGGCAGCGCGTTGTATTTCGACCAAACACGCCGCATGTGCCTTGGTGAAGCGAAGCCGGATTTTTCCGCCACGCGCTCCATGTCGAGCCGCGAATTGGCGAGCACGTCCCGCGCCAGCGTCACGCGCATCAGATTGACATAAGCCGTCACCGACAAGCCGGCATGTTCCTGAAACAGCCGTGAAATATGGCGTGCGCTCATTGCGCTGATACCGGCAAGCTCGGAAAGCGACCAGCTGTGCGCCGGATCGGCCATGATCGCATCCTGAACGCGGTGGATGGCAGGGTGCACATGGTTGCGGCCGCTCAGCCAGGGCGAAAGCTGCGGCTCGGCGCCGGTCCTTCGCATGTAGACGACCATGTGCCGGGCAATGGTCAGCGCCGTCACCGGCGAGGTCAGCTTGGAGGCGAGGTGCAGCATCAGGTCGGTGCCCGTCGTGATACCGGCGCTCGAATAGCGCTCCCGGTCTTCGACATAGAGCCGGTTGTCGAGAACCCTTGCCGTCGGTGCGTGTTCCCTGACCTCGTCGAGGCAGGCGGCATGCGTGGTGCAGGCATAGCCGTCCATCAGGCCGGCCCGGGCTGCAAGCACCGCTCCGGAGCAGATGGTGACGAGAGTGATGCCCGGACGGATCGCGCCCTTCAACCAGGCGGCAAGCGCGGTTAGTTCGGGCTCGATATCTTCGGCATCGTCAGGTGGCGTCACGCTGCCGGATAGGATGACATAGGCCCCATCGGGAATGTGATCCGGCAAGGGCTTGAGGTCGGCAAGCATCAGCCCGACCGAGGTTGTTTGCGATGCCTGGGCGGCGATGAAGCGATAATCGAACAGAACGTCGTCCTGTTCGATGTTGGCGCGGCGCAACACCTCCACCGGCCCGGCTACGTCCATCAGCAGCGTATAGGGCGGCAGCACGACGTAAACGGGAATGGTCCGTCGATGGAGGTGTCGGTCGCTTTGGGTCATGCGGCACTCCGGATCGATGCTTCGGCGAGGGCTTGCTCGACCGTCGCGATGCGGGCGAAACGGCCCGACAGCACCAGCTCGCTGCGCTTCTTGATGTCGTCGGCGCTGAAGACCGTGCCCGAGGCGTGCGTCATCGGGAAGGTCAGCGTCGCCTCGGTGACATAGTCGACCTCATAGCCGAGATCGGATGCGTGCCGCGTCGTGGTCTCGCAGCACTGCTCGGTGCGGATGCCAGAGACGATCACCTTGCGAATGCCGTTTGCTACCAGCCAGACATCGAGGCCGGAGCCGACGAGCGCCGAATGGCGGCGCTTGTGAAACACGGCATCGGCCTCCAGCGAGATTTCGTCAAGCTTGCGGACATAGCCGCTCTTCAGGCTGAAATGCGCGTCCTCATCTTCGACATGGAAAATCTGGACGACGGGAATGCCTTTTGCCTTGGCTCCGTCGATCAGCGCCTGCAGGCGGTTGGTGAAAGCAGGCAGGTCGTCGGCACGCCAATAGGGGCGCTGGCGGAAGGATTCCTGAACATCGATGACGAGCAGTGCGGTATCGGCTTGGGACATTTGCGTATCTCCTGTGCTTGAAGGATAGCCGAGACTAGGCGTCGTATGAAGGCTCAGAAAGCCATTTGGCAGACAGAAAGAGGACAAATACGGACATGATGCGATGAGCGTCACGCCTCAGCGTTCGCGCGCACGGGCCGTCTCGGGCGTTGCGCCTTGGGAAATGGCCGAATAAGGTTGGCGTCGGTTTCGTCCGGAGCGGAATGACCCTCGTTTCGCTCTACACACCGTGTTCACAAAGGATCCCGCCGGAAGGGCCATGTCGCGATCGTCGCCATGCTGCCGTCTGCTTCGGGATGATGCTTCAGGAGAGAGAGATGCTGCGTTTTGGAATTCTGTCGACGGCGAAGATTGGCCGCGATCTGGTGGTGCCCGCCATTCAGGATGCGGAAAATTGCGTTGTGACTGCCATCGCCAGCCGCGATCTTGATCGCGCCCGGCAGATGGCGGACCGCTTCTCCGTGCCGCATGCCTTCGGCTCCTATGAGGAGATGCTGGCTTCCGACACCATCGACGCCGTCTACATTCCTTTGCCGACCTCGCAGCATGTCGAATGGACGATCAAGGCGGCCGATGCCGGCAAGCATGTGCTCTGCGAAAAGCCGATCGCGCTCAAGGCGGATGAAATCGACAGCCTGATTGCCGCCCGCGATCGCAACAAGGTACTGGTGATGGAAGCCTATATGGTCGCCTATGCGCCGGTCTGGCGGAAGGTCCGCTCGTTGCTCGCCGATGGCGCCATCGGCCGCCTGCGCCATATCCAGGGCGCCTTCACCTATTTCAACCGCGATGCCGGCAACATGCGCAATATCCCTGCGCTTGGCGGCGGCGGCCTGCCCGATATCGGCATCTATCCGACGATCAGCACTCGTTTCGTCACCGGCCGCGAACCCCTGCGCATTCAAGCGGTGACGGAGCGCGATCCGGAATTCGGCACCGACATCTATTCCAGCATCAAGGCCGATTTCGGCGACTTCGAGCTTAGCTTCTACATCTCGACGCAGATGGCCAATCGTCAGGTCATGGTCTTCCACGGCACGGAAGGTTTCATCGAGGTGAAGTCGCCCTTCAATGCCGATCGCTATGGCGCGGAAGAGCTGGAACTGACCAATCGCAGCCACTCGGAATCGCAGATCTTCCGCTTCCCCGACAGTCGCCAGTACAGACGCGAGGCGGAAGCCTTCGCATCCGCCGCACTCGGCAAGGGTGCGGAAATCGTGCCGCTGGAAAGCTCGAAGCTCAACCAGAAGGTCATCGACGCCATCTACCGCGCCAGCGAAAAGGATGGCTGGGAGCCGGTCTGACCGCCTTTCGTACTCATTTAAGCAATTCCGGGCGGAAAACCGCTGAACACTTTTCCTGGAATTGCTTCAGGGATTTTGCCGGTGGCGGAAGACGAAGCGTGAATAGCCGAAGAAGCTGAACGCCGTCGCTGCCGCCGAAGCGAGGGTCAGCGCTATGATCGGCCGCAACGACGGTTCCGTCATCAGAAGCGAGCTGAACAGAGTATAGTTCAGCAACGCCGAGGTAAGGCCCACGGATCCGTAACGGAAGCCTTCCGCTGCCAGCGAGCGGTCGGACCGGCCGAAGGTGAAGTTGCGGTTGAGTACCCAGGTGGCGAGCAGCGCGCTCGGTATCGAGATGGCCCGGCCAATGAAGGGGCCGAAAGGCGTGAACCACAGCAACAGATGCAACACGCCGGCATCGACCACGAAGCCGACGCCGCCGGCGATCAGGAAGCGAAAGAGCTTCTTCATGCAGCCTTCGCCCTTTTCTTCCGGCTTGCGGGTTTTTCGAGTTCCGCCGTGTAGACCGTGCGGTCATCGCCAATCTCACCTGACGACGGTTTGGCCAGGCTCATATAATGGATGCGCAGCTGTTCGGCGCGGGCGCGTGCGACTGAGTCGAGGATCAGGCCGGCTGTGAACAGCATGCAGGCAATCATCGTCAGCGCCACGGAGAGGATCCAGCTCGGCAGGCGTGTCACCATCCCGGTTTCGAAATATTCGATGAAGACCGGGATCGAGAAGCCGATGCTCATTTCCATGGCAATGATGCCCAGAATGCCGAAGAAGGCGAAAGGCTTCGTTTCCTTCATCAGCATCGCGAACATCCGGAGGATCTTCCAGCCGTCGCCGAAGGTGGAAAGCTTCGAATGCGAGCCCTCCGGCCGCCGGCCATAGTCGAGCTCCAGCTCGCTGACGGGCAGTTTCAGCCGCGAGGCGTGAACAGACATTTCCGTCTCGATCTCGAAGCCGCCTGACACGGCCGGGAAACTCTTGACGAAACGGCGCGAGAAGGCGCGGTAGCCGGAGAAGATATCGGTGAAATCCGCACCGAAAATCGAGCGATAGAGCCAGTTGAAGATGCGGTTGCCGAAGGCATGGCCCTGGCGGCCGGCGTCGTTGTGCACGTTGCGGCGGGTACCGACGACCATGTCGGAGCCTTCGGTCAGAAGCGTGCGGATCAGCTCTTCTCCATCCTCCGGCGCATAGGTGCCGTCGCCATCGGCCATAAGATAGATATCGGCTTCGATGTCGGCGAACATGCGCCGCACCACATGCCCCTTGCCCTGCCGGCGCTCACGCACGACCGTCGCGCCAGCGAGCATGGCGTGCAGCGCTGTGCCGTCGGTGGAATTGTTGTCGTAGACATAGATGCTGGCTTGCGGGATGGCGCGCCGGAAGCCGCGAACGACATCTCCGATCGTGGCAGCTTCGTTGTAGCAAGGCAGCAGGACGGCGATGCTCAGCTTCTCATTCCACATGGTCTTGGCCGCTTCCTATGCGTGATATCAGACGATCCGGGCGAGAGCTTATCGCGCTGGCTGTTAATAAGACGCTATGGTTGCGAAGGAAAATTGGCGGGAAATCGTGTCTGAGAAAAACATTATCGTGATGAATATCGCGGCCGGCGCGCGCTTTACTTTTTTTTGATGGGCAGGCGTTAGTGTTGCCCCGGAATATCCTTCAAATACGGGGTTTATCTGTATGACGCAGACGCTGGCAATGTCGCCCGAAGCCGCTCCGGCAACGGGCAGGAAAGCGTCGTCGCGCTGGTCTCATCCCGTTCTCGTGCCGTTGATCTACTGCATCCTGGTCATCGTCGCGCAGCTCGTCATCCATCGCCACGTCACGGATTATGTCGGCCCCGACAATGACGACGTCATGCGTCTTGTCGAGGTGCGCGACTTGCTCGCCGGTCAGGGCTGGTTCGACATGATCCAATACCGCCTCGGTCTCGATGGCGGGACGTTGATGCACTGGTCGCGCTTCATCGACTTGCCGATTGCAAGCCTCATCCTGTTTTTCCGCATGTTTTTCTCGCCGGAGGGCGCCGAGGCGGCGGCGCTGACCGTCTGGCCGCTGATGCTCATCCTGCCGTTGATGTTTTTCATGGCTCTTGCCGGCCGTCGCATGGCCGCCGTCGAGGGCATGCATTTCTCACTTCTGTTTACGGCGCTGTTCGTTTTGCTCTCGCCGCGTTTCGTGCCTGGATCCATCGATCACGACAACGTCCAGCTCTGCCTTGTCGCATTGACCGTCGCCATGCTGGTCGATGAAAGCTACAGGCCCCGCAATTTTGCCATCGCCGCCGTCGCTCTTGCAATCCAGCTCGGCATCGGCGCGGAGACGACGCCCTTCGTCGCCGTCGTCTGCGTCGCTGTCGCCTGCCTATGGGCCTGGGACGGCGCGCTGTTCGCGCCTGCCGCAAAAGCTTTCGCGCTGACGCTGACGATTGCCGTCAGTGCGGCGTTCTTCTCTCTGGTGTCACCGCGCTTCTACTCGATGGTCACCTGCGACAATCTTTCTCTCGGCTTCTACGCCATCACCAGCGCCGGCGGCGTCGGACTTTTGTTGTCGGCAATCTTCGCCAGCCACCTGTCCCGACCGGGGCGTATGGCTGTGTTGGCTGCCAACGGCGCATTCGTCTTTGCCACCACCATCGCGATCGCGCCGCAATGCCTGCACAATCCGCTTTCCGATCTGGACCCGATGCTGGTAGACCTTTGGCTGAGCAGAGTGACGGAAGCGCAATCGATCTTCTCGGTCGCGCACAGGCAGCCGGACATGCTCGGCACATTCTACGCGACAAGCTTCATCGCAATGCTTGTCTGCGCGTTCCGTATGCTGCGAGGCGATCGGGCCCGCATGCACGCGATCCTCATGGCCCTGATCGCCATTAATTGGATCATCACGCTTGTGCAGGTCCGCGGTGCGGAATTCGCCAATCTGCTGGCTATTCCGCCGCTCGCGCTCCTTGTCGCCGAGCTGCGTCGCGTTTCGGCGGCCGACACGAAGAATGTGAGGGCATCCTTCTTCTACGTGGTCACTGTATTGATCTCTGTGCCGACGGTATGGGCGGTCGGCGGCGCCTTTGCACATGAGGTCATCGTCAATCGCTTTATGGCTTCGCCTGCCAAAGCCGAGGAAACGACAGACTGCATATCGAAGGAGGCGCTGGCGCCGATCGCCGGCCTCGAGCCCGGCGTCGTGGTTGCGGCGTCCAACATGGGAGCGCCGATTTTGCGCTTCACGCCGCACCGAGTTCTCTCCGGGCCCTATCATCGCGACCCGGACGGGATGCGAGCCGAACTGAATATCGGCCTTGCCCAGCCGCAGCAGGCGGAAGCGCTTCTGCGTGATGCGCATGTAACGCTAGTCGCCTTCTGCAAGGGCGATCCGCAGATGCAACTATTGTCCGAGCGGAGCCCTCAGGGACTCTATGCCCAACTCAGCGCCGGTCGTGTGCCCACCTATCTGGAGCCCTTTGCCGCATCGGCCAAGTCTGAGGTTCAATTCTTCCGGTTCAAGCCGTAGGAACGATCTAGGCGCGTCGGCCGGGCTCCATCATATCGGCAGTCACAAGATAGCCGATGAAGCCGAGGTTATAGCCGCCAAGCGCGATGAACAATGTCATCAGCGGCGGGGGAGAGACGGATAGGACGACTGCGGCCATGAAGGCGATGCTCACCAGAGCCACGCCGAGCAGCGCGCCGATGGTCGAGCGCTGCAGGCCTGCGGCAATCCCGATGATCGTGGCGGTCGCGAATATCATCGCTCCATATCCTCTTTACCAAGAACCAGTTTGCACAGATTTACGCGCCGATGGCTAAAAAAGGCTTTGTTGACAGGGTTAACGCTTGATGAAGCTCCGCCGCGCGCCGTCTTATGGGACGCATAGGGACTCAGTCGCAGTTTAAATCTGCACATAATCCTCTGCGTCCATCGATTCCGATTGAAGGGCCATGCGCTAGGCTCCGCATTTTCCGCGACATGGGCTAGAAAGAAGCTATGAGCAGCTTTTTTGAGAATGATTCGCCTTCGAACCTGACGGAATATTCCGTCTCGGAATTGTCCGGGTCGATCAAGCGCACGGTCGAGAATGCGTTCGATCAGGTGCGCGTGCGCGGGGAAATCTCCGGCTATCGTGGCCCGCATTCCTCGGGCCATGCCTATTTCTCACTGAAGGACGACCGGTCCCGCATCGACGCGGTGATCTGGAAAGGCACCTTCTCAAAGCTGAAATTCCGCCCGGAAGAGGGGATGGAAGTCATCGCGACCGGCAAGGTGACGACCTTCCCGGGTTCGTCGAAATACCAGATCGTCATCGAGAACCTGGAACCGGCTGGCGCTGGCGCTTTGATGGCGCTTCTGGAGGAGCGTAAGCGCAAGCTCGGAGCCGAAGGCCTGTTCGATGCCGAGCGCAAGCGCGGGCTCCCCTTTATGCCGAAAGTGATCGGCGTCATTACCTCGCCGACCGGCGCTGTCATTCGCGATATCCTGCATCGCATCTCCGATCGCTTTCCCGTGCATGTGCTGGTCTGGCCGGTAAAGGTGCAGGGAGAGGGCTCGGGCGATGAGGTGGCGAACGCCATTCGCGGCTTCAATGAATTCGCACCCGGCGGGCCGATCCCGCGCCCTGATGTGCTGATCGTCGCGCGCGGCGGCGGCAGCCTGGAGGATCTCTGGAGCTTCAACGACGAGACCGTCGTCCGTGCTGCTGCCGCGAGCGACATCCCGCTGATTTCGGCCGTAGGTCACGAGACCGATTGGACCTTGATCGACTATGCTGCCGATGTGCGGGCTCCAACGCCGACGGGTGCAGCCGAAATGGCCGTGCCGGTCAGGGCTGAACTTGAGGCACAGCTCGCAAGCCTTGCCGCCCGGCTGCAGGGTGGAGTGGGCAGGCAGATGGATCAGCGGCGGCAGGCGGTGCGCGCGCTGTTGCGTGCCCTGCCTTCGCTCGATCAGATCCTGGCCCTGCCGCGCCGCCGCTTCGATGAGGCAGCCACCGGTCTCGGCCGCGGGCTCGAGCTGAACACGCTGAACAAGCGCCGTTCCTTCGAACGTATGGCCTCACAGCTGCGCCCGGATATCCTGTCGAACCGGATCGCCGAGCGCCGCCAGCAGTTGAGCGAGCGAATGACCCGGGCGGAGCGGACCGTCGAGCGCTTGCTCGACCGTTCGCGCGCCCGCATCGAACGTGCCGACGCCGTCTTCGCCACGCTGCCATCGCGCCTCGAAACGCAGACGGGCCGCGCCCGTGATCGTCTCGGCAATCTCGTACGCCACGCCGATACCGCCATCCGGCATCAGCTGACCCGCGCCCGCAGCGAACTCGTGGCGCAGGAGCGCATTCTGCAGTCGCTCTCCTACAAGAACGTCTTGAAGCGCGGATACGCCGTGGTTCGTGACGAGGACGACCGCCCTGTTTCGCTGGCAGCGGCGCTCTCCACTGGCGCGGCTATCTCGATCGAATTCGCCGACGGCCGCATCGGTGCTGTCACCGGTGATGGCGAGGTGCCGCCATCACCGGCCATTCCCCCATCAGGCGCCGCGCCTTCGAAGAAGCGCGCCACCAAGGCCGCTGAGCCCGCTGCTCTGCCAAAGCAAGGGAGCCTCTTCTGATGCGCATCCTGCTGATCCTGGCCCACCCGCTTGAGGATAGCTTTGCCGCGGCTGTGGCAAAGGTCGCGCAGGAGACTCTCGTTGCCGGAGGGCATCAGGTCGATCTGCTCGATCTCTACCGCGAAGGCTTCGATCCGCGCCTGTCGCAAGCCGAGCGAGGCGGCTATTTCGACCAACCTTACGATACCTCTGGCGTCGACGATATCGTCGCGCGGCTGCGGGCGGCCGAAGGGCTGATACTCGTCTTTCCGCAATGGTGGTTCAATTTTCCGGCCATTCTCAAGGGCTTCTTCGATCGCGCCTTCGCGCCCGGTGTTGCCTTCACGCACGATCCCGCCGGTGGGCGCATCGTGCCGAAGCTCACCAATATCCGGCTGTTTTGGGCGTTGACGACGACAGGCTCGCCCTGGTGGATCGTGTATCTCTATATGGGCAATCCCGTGCGGCGACTGCTGAAGCGCGGTATCGCCGCCTTCTGCGCCAAGCGGTTGAATTTCCGCATGCTGGCGCTGCACGACATGGATCGCGTCACCGATGCCGGACGCAAGGCGCATCTTGCCCGCATCAGGAAAGCCTTGGCAGCTCTTTAGAGCCAAGCGCAAGCGGGGGCTGAACCTGCCGCGTTTACTGCTTTAATAGCGGCCATCTTGATTCCGTTTTTCGAATCTGAGACGATTATATCGTCAGAAACAGGTTAGGTTGGTGCGGTTGGCCCAACCCCCGCTTTATGCGGGTCCTTCCACTACTTCGGTAGCGGCCCAAGACCTTGAACGGCTCGCAATCTCGCGAGGCGAACGAAAGGACTTGGTTATGCAGCAGCAGATTTCCGTCATCACCATCGGTGTTCTCGATCTCGATCGGCCCAAACGCTTCTATATGGAAGGGTTTGGCTGGGCTCCCGTCTTCGAGAATGAGGAGATCGTCTTCTACCAGATGAACGGCTTCGTCCTCGGCACCTTCAAGCTCCCGTCGCTGGAGCAGGACATGGGTCGATCAGGCCTGAAATCGCCTGGCGCCTTTTCGCTGGCGCACAATGTTGCGACTCGTGAGGATGTCGACATCCTCATGGATCAGCTGGTGCTGGCAGGCGGGAGCATGCTTCGCGAGGCCGATGCACCGCCGCATGGCGGCTTCCGCGGCTATGTGGCAGATCCCGACGATCACGCCTGGGAAATCGCCTGGAATCCCTTCTGGCCGATTGATGAAAACGGCCTGGTGACGTTCGGCATCTAAATGCAAGAAAGCGGGCTCACGGCCCGCTTTCCCTTCTCTGCGATTGCTGCCAGTTAAGGCTTAGGCCCACTCGCCCTTGCGCATGACGGCTACGCGCGAGCCATCGGCATTGATGCCGTCGATATCCACCTTGTCGGAGCCGATCATCCAGTCGATATGGATCAGGCTGGAATTGCCGCCCTGTGCCTTGATCTGCTCCTGGCTGAGCGACGCGCCATCGATGAAGCACTTGGAGTAGCACTGGCCGAGCGCGATGTGGCAGGAGGCGTTTTCATCGAAGAGCGTGTTGTAGAACAAGATGCCGCTCGCCGAAATCGGCGAGGAATGCGGCACCAGCGCCACTTCGCCGAGCCGGCGCGCGCCTTCATCGGTGTCGAGCACCTTGTTCAGCACTTCCTCGCCACGTGTCGCTTTAGCTTCGATGATGCGGCCGCCCTCGAAACGCACCTGGATATTGTCGATCAGCGTGCCCTGATGCGAGAGCGGCTTGGTGGAGGAGACATGGCCTTCGACGCGCAGCGCATGCGGCGTGGTGAAGACCTCTTCCGTCGGGATGTTCGGGTTGCAGGTGATACCGTTCTTGGCCGTCGAGGAGCCGCCGTGCCATTCATGGCCTTCCGCCAGGCCGACCGTCAGGTCGGTGCCCGGTCCCTGGAAATGCAGGGCAGCGAAGCGCTGGCCGTTCATCCATGCGGAACGCTTGTGCAGATTGGCATTGTGCTCGGCCCACGCCGCGATCGGATCTTCGACATCGACGCGCGAGGCCGAGAAGATCGCCTTGGCGAGCTTGGCAACCGCGATCGCTTCCGGATCGTTCGGGAAGACGAGCTTCGCCCAGGAGGGGTTCGGATAGGAGACGATGTTCCAGTTGGTATCGAAATTCGAGATCTTTTCGAGAGCCGGCTTGTAGGCAGCCGAATTGGCGCGGTTAGCGCGCGCCACCTTGTTCGGGTCTTGATTGGACAGCAGCATCGGATTGTCGCCGGAAATCGCGAGGCGCGCCGTATTGTTGGAGAAGGCCTTGGCCATGCCCTCGTAGAGCCATGTTGCTGCGCGGTCGAAGCTCGCGTCGTGGCCGTATTCGTAGCGTGCGAGCGTCGTCTCTTCGTCCGAATAGAAGGTGGAAACAAGGCCGGCGCCGGCCTTGTAGGCTTCGCGCGTGATCAGCCGTACCAGCGGCATCGCCGCGACCGGCGCTGTCATGAGCAGATCCTGGCCGGCCTGCAGCTGCAACCCGACCTTTACGGCCACTTCCGCAAGCTTTTCCAGCTTGGCGTGATCGACGGGATGATGGTTGGGGGAGGTTGATGTCATGGCAAAACCTGCTTGGCTGATATCGAAAGATGGACTGAAGACTTAGACCGCTTTGCGGCGAAATTGAAGGCGGTTTGTCCGATCTTGAAGATCGTCAGGCAATCAGCGGCGCGGCCTTGGCCTTGAGAGCGGTCAAGGCGTCCTGTGGGCTGAGCCTCACCTGCAGGCCGCGTTGGCCGCCGTTGATATAGACATAGGCCTCGGTCATCGCCTGCGCCTCGATCGCTGTGGGAACGAGCTTCTTCTGGCCGAAGGGACTGATGCCGCCGACGTGGTACCCCGTCAGGCGCTCAGCATCGGCTGGCTTCATCATGGCAGCCGATTTGCCGCTGAAGGCTGCTGCGAGCTTTTTCATGCTGACTTCGTGATCGGAGGGTACGACGACGCAAACCGGCTTGCCGTCGACCTCCGCCATCAGCGTCTTCAGTACCCGATGCGGCTCCTCGCCGAGGGCCTCCGCCGCCTGCAGACCAACACGCTCCGCATTCGGATCGTAGTCATAGGCATGCACGGTGAAGGCGACTTTCGTCTGGCTCAGCACTTGCGTGGCGCGGGTGGTTTTTGACATGGCTTGTCTCTAGGCTGTCTTGCCGAATGCCGCCGCATAAATATCGGGTTTGAATCCGATGAGCAATTTGCCGTCTGCTTCCAGGACCGGACGCTTGATCATCGAAGGCTGCGACAGCATCAGCACAATGGCTTTGTCCTTCGAAAGGTCGGTGCGATCCGCTTCCGGCAGGGCCTTGAAGGTGGTGCCGGCGCGGTTGAGCATGACTTCCCAGCCTGCTTCCTTGGTCCAGTGCTCCAGATGATCCCGATCGATGCCAACGGCCTTGTAATCGTGGAAATCATAGGCGATGCCGTGGCCCTCGAGCCAGGTTCGGGCCTTCTTCATCGTGTCGCAGTTCTTGATGCCGTAAATGGTGATCGTCATGGCGAATCCGTCTCTTGCTGTCTGATAGCGCATAGCATGCGAATAAAGCCGGGTAAAAGGCGGCCGGACGGCGGAGCGGTTCTCTCATCCGTTGCGGTTGCCGCCAATAATCCTGTAAATATGCAGTATGCATATTTATGGCGCGAGTGAGCATGGCGACGGACAAGGAAACACTACGGCTGGAGAACCTCTTTGGCGCCATGAGCCTTGCTCTGGTGGACAAGATGGAGAAGGCCTTCGCCGATGAGACCGGCTTCGGTCCGAGCGCCGTCGCCGCCGTCATCCAGATCGGCTCCGAGCCGGGTCTGACGATCGAGACGTTGCGCAGAATGATCGCACTCTCCCATTCGGCCACCGTGCGCCTCGTCGACCAGCTGGTGGCATCCGATCTCGTGTTGCGCGCCGGCGGCGTCGAGGGGGACAAGCGCGCCCGCTCGCTGCAACTGACGGAGGTCGGGCAGGTGTTGTTTGACAAAAGCCTGGCCGCTCGCCGTGCCGTTATCGAGCGGGCTTTCAAAGGGCTGAAACCTGAAGAGACCGAGCAGCTCGGACGTCTGGTGGAGAAATTGCTGCCGGCATTGGTCGATCTCGGCGACGATCAGGATGTGGTCTGCCGCGTTTGCGATCAGGGCGTCTGCGATCAGGATCGCTGCCCCATTGCCTTCATGTCCTAGCCTCAGGACGGTGTCCTTGACATCGTCTTAAAATATATGCACTATGCATACATATATTTAGGGGCACGTAACCCGCTTCCTTCGACGCGCTGAACATCGCCTGCATCAATTAGATCTGAGGCATGATCGTGATGGGAAATCGCTCAATTCTTGCCTGGCTAAGGGGCAGATGGCGCGCGGCATTTGCCGGCGCACCGGATCATATCCGTCGCCTCGGCACTCTTCTCCGGGAAGCGGCGGCGATCGCCTTCACCCTGCGCTGCAGGATGATCGATCGCCGCTAGATCGGTTCAGCTTTTTGTCGGAACGCTGAACCGATCCAGCTCTTTGTTTTCACGCAATTCCGGACGCAAAACCGCTGCGCACTTTTCCAGGAATTGCTCCAAAGGCAAGTCAGTCTTCCAGCGTGCCCGGTTTGCGGACGACGGAGCTTGGCTTGTCGGAACCGATCTTCATCAGATCGCCACGCCGGCGCACCAGTCGGTCCGAGACGCGGGTGACGATGAGGCCGTCTTGCGGCGCGCGAACCTCGATGGTCCCATCCGGCATGCCGGGTGCGGTGATAATCGTCGCCAGCCGGTCGCCTTCCACGACACGTTCGCCGATATTGCGATGGAAAAGCACCGTGCCGGCCTGGGGAGCGCGGATCATCTCGACATTGTCGAGTGGCACCGCCGGCCCGGCGAAGGCGGCGAGATGAACGCTGTCGTCACATACTGCGCCGCGCACAGCCAGGAAGCGCCAGAGCCCTTCCGCATCTTGCGTGGCCATTTCGGGATAAACATCGCGGGTGCCCCGCAATTCGACCGTCACGGATAGCTTGCCCGGCAGTCTTGCCTTCTTTTCGCCCGGCACTTCGTATTTCCAGGCGAAGCTGACCGCCTCCTCGAAAGCCGAGCTTTCGCCGTCCGAAAGCAGCACGGCATCCATCTTCAAGGCAGCAGCAAGATCGGAGGCCTCGGGCCAGAATGCCTCGTCGATATAGGCATATTGCAGGGATTCGTCGTCGCAATGGAGATCGATCACCAGATCTGCGCCGAGCGCCA
The DNA here is from genome assembly GCF_900094545.1 of Martinezella miluonensis. GTDB lineage: Bacteria > Pseudomonadota > Alphaproteobacteria > Rhizobiales > Rhizobiaceae > Rhizobium > Rhizobium miluonense. The sequence continues at coordinate 304,728 of NZ_FMAH01000001.1, read as the reverse complement.
TATGGATCAGCTGACGCTTCAGCCGGTCGACGGCGGGATAGCGTTCGAGGTTCTCGATCAGGAGATCCCGGTCGCGCAGCGAGATCAATGGGAAGTCACGATTGAAGTTGGTGCGCGACCCCAAATCGAAGCGACCCTGCATCTCGCCGAAATGAGATTGCGCCGCGCCGATGGGATTGGCGTGTGGCACCACGGTGATGTCGCCCTGAATGGCACCTTCTGCTTCTGCCTTCCGCAGCCGTTCGCAGAGGAAGTGGATGAGTGCGGTGCCCGGCAACTCACCGGCATGGAGTGCGGCCTGGATATAGATCTTCGGCGCACCGGCCTTGTTGCCGGCGAAGTGCAGAACCGGCAATCGCCATACAATGCCCGCAGTATCGCCCTCGATGACGATTTCGGTGATATCCATGTAACGGGTTCCTCCAAATCATAATCGGAGACCCATAACAAGCCATAGCGGTCTTCCGCAACCGTTGCGACCGACTGGATACAGAGGTGCTGATATTCGTCAGGAACCCTTGTGCCTGCGCAGGCCAAGGCTCAAGACGAGGCTGAGCAGCACTGCGCCGACGCCGAGGGAGAAGGGGGCGGCATAGCCGAGATGATCGGCGGCGATGCCGGCAATCGGGCCTGTTGCGCCGAGCGAGACGTCGAGAAAGATCGAATAGAGCCCAAGCGCGACGCCGCGGTTCTGCGGCGGGATGCGTTCCATGGCCTCGTTGCCGAGCGCCGGGAAGACAGGCGCGAAACCGGCGCCGGCAAGGGCTGCGCCGATGATGGCGATCGTTGGCGAGGGCGCAAGCGCGAGTGCGGCGAGGCCGATCACCTCGATGACGAGCGAAATGCGTACCAGCGGCAGGCCGCCGAACCGGGCAACGGCTTGCGCAAGGCCGAGACGAACGCCCATGAAGGCAAGACCGAAGGCGCTGAGCGCAAAGGAGGCGCCCACCCAGCCGCGGCTATGGAAGAAAAGGGCGACAAAGGCCATGACCACGCCGAAACCACTGGAGGCGAGAGCGAGTGCGACGCCGAAAGGCGCGACACGGCTTAGCACCTGGCCGGTGCCGATACCCTTTTCCTTCACGCCTAGCACGGGCGGCCGGGTTTGCGCCAGCATCAGCCCGGCGATGGCGAGGAGTCCCGTGACTATACCTATGGAGACGAAGCCATATTGCCCCTGCAGCCAGGCACCGAAGGGAGCGGCGAGCGCGATGCCGCCGTAGGTGGCGATGCCGTTCCAGGAAATGATCCGCACAGTCTCGCGCGATCCCATCAGGCCGATCGCCCAGGTGATCGCCGCGGTGCTGACCCAGCTTTCGCCGATCCCGAGCGCCAGCCGTCCGGCAAGAAGGAGGGCAAGGCTTGCCGTCGGGACTTGGACCGTAAACGTGGAGGCGATCGTCAGAATGCCCGAAAGTCCATAGGCAAGGAAGCCGAGCAGGACAGAGCGGCGCGGCCCATACTGATCACAGAGACGACCCACATGCGCGCGGCTGATGATCGTTGCCACATATTGCGTACTGACGGCGACACCCGCCCAGACGACACCGAAGCCGAGGCCGCTGTCGACGTAGGTCGGCAATACCGCAAGCGGAAGGCCGATGGCGATGTAGCCGAAGAATGTCAGTGCGACGATGGAAACGAGGGCCAGGGTCGAGTTGAACCTGATGGTCTGGGAGGCTGTGTTCACGGGATATCGCCTGTGGACACCGGCAAGAGCGATGCCCAAAACTTTTTGCCACGAAGGATCGAGATTTCGTATCGGATAGAGATGGCAGCGATGGCCGAATGGCCGCGCATCGCCATGGACAAGGCGTATCAGGCAAAAGCAGGTGGGGTCAACGAATTGCTGCTTTGCAGCAAAATCCATTGACGACATAATGATTATGTGCGTGCGGCTTTGAAAATCCCGCGGTGCGAGCGGAGCCGGCGGATGGCCCCGCTCGCATGAGGTTTACATCGTCAAGACGACGCTGGCCGTCGTGCGTCCGGCTTCGAGGTCCGCATGCGCTCGAGCAGCGTCCTTCAGCTCGTATTCGGCGCCGATCGGATTGATCAGTCCGGCCTGCAGGTGCTCCATCAGGGCCGTTGTCCCCTGCCGATAGAGCTCGGGATCGTTGGCATAGGTCAGTACGCTCGGGCGCGAGAGCCCGATGGCGCGGGGTGCGGTCAACTCCTCGATTTCGATCGGCGGAATGGGACCGGCCGCCTGGCCGAGGCTGGCGACCATGCCGAAGGGACGTACGGCGGCGAGCGTCTGCGACAGCATCGTTCCGCCGATCCCATCGACAGCCAGATGTACGCCGCGACGATCGGCGATGCGGCGGGTTTCCTCCACCCAATCTTCGGATGTGTGCAGGAGAACGATGTCCGCGCCGGCCTCATAGGCGAAACCGGCCTTGGCTTCAGATCCGACCGTGGCGATGACGTTGGCGCCGAGGCGCTTTGCAAGGCGCGTGACAAGCTGGCCGACGCCGCCGGCTGCCGCATGCACCAGAACCCATTCGCCTGATTTCAGCGGATAGACCTTTTGCAGGACCATATGGGCGGTAAGCCCGCGCAGCATCGTGCTGCCGGCCACCCGCTCGCTAACGCCATCGGGCAATTTCACCAGCCGTGCTGCCGATAGCGTGCGCACCTCGGCATAGCTGCCGAGCGGATGGCCAACATAGGCAACACGGTCGCCGACCTTCAGCTCGCCGACACCGGGGCCGAGAGCCTCGATGACGCCGGCACCCTCGAAGCCGAGCACGCTCTGGCCCGGCGGCAGCGGGTAGAGGCCGGAACGAATATATATGTCGACGAAATTGACGCCTGAGATGCTTTGGCGGATCCGGGCTTGGCCGGGGCCTGGTTCGGTGGCGGGGAGATCGATGGCTTTCATAGCCTCCGGTCCGCCGGGGCCGGTAATGGTAATCGCTAGGGGCATGCAGAAGTCTCCTTTCAGGAGATCTTTGACCATAAACCTCGACTTGAATAAATTCGGTATGAGCTCACCATATCTGTGCAATAATGCACCGATGATCGACTGGCAGGACCTCCTTCATTTCGCCGCCCTGGCACGAACGGGCTCGCTCTCGGCAGCAGCTCGGGAGCTTGGCGTCGACCACGCAACGGTTGGACGCCGCATTGCCTCTTTGGAACGGTCCCTGGATTTGCGGCTGATCGACCGGCGGCCGCGCACGTCGCCGCTGACGGTCGATGGCCGCGCCATCGCTGAACTGGTGGCCGGCATGGAAGAAAACGTCGAGGCGATCAGACGCTATTCGAAAAGCGCCGTCGCCGGGCTTTCTGCCGCGGTCAAAATCAGCGCGCCGCCATCGATCGCTGCCCATCTTCTCGCTCCGAAGGCGACCCTCTTCCGCGCGGAGCACCCGGATATCACCCTGACCATTGCAGGCGTCACTCGCCGTGCTGCGCTTAATTACGGTGAGGCCGATATCGCCGTGCGCATGACGCGGCCGGAGGAGAGCGATCTATTGGTGCGACGCATCGGCCTCATGCGCTTCGGTCTTTATGCCATCCCGACCGTGGCGCAGAAGCCCGAGAAGGATTGGGCCTTCATCGGCTATGATGCGGCGATGGAGCATCTGACGCAGCAGACCTGGCTGCGCAGCCTGTTGGAGGGACGGCCGATCGTGTTCCGCGCCACCGATGTCTTCGGTCAGCTCGAGGCCGCCCGTGCCGGCCTCGGCGTCGTGGCGCTTCCAGCCTTTCTGGGCGATGGCGAGGCGGGGCTGATGCGCCTGCCGGTGACGATCCCATCCCCCACGCGCGACCTCTGGCTCGTGACCTATCCCGATCTGCGTCGTTCGCCCGCCATCCGCGCGGTGATGGATTTTGTCACCGAGATCATCGGCCGAAGCTGCCCCTTGCGCGACGGTGCGGATACCGCCTCTTAAGGCGCGGTTTTCAAGGCTTATTTTCTTGTTGCAGCTTGGTGGCGAATCTCTATCCATAGATGGATGAGCCTCCTTATGATCGGTGATCGGTGATCGATGACGAAGCTGAGCAGTTGGTTCGTGGTGGACAAGGCAGATCTGGTTGCCGGCATATCGGTTGCCGGCCTGATGCTGCCGGAAGCGGTCGCTTACGCCGGCATTGCCGGGCTGCCGCCGCATCGGGCCATCCTTGCCGGCATTGCCGGATGTCTCGTGTATGCCATATTCGGCCGCAGCCGCTTCGCCATCATCTCACCGACTTCGTCGTCTGCAGCCATTCTCGCCGCAACGCTGGCAGTGGTGCCGGGCGATGCCACAATCAAGGCCGGGCTGGCGACGGTCGCGGTGGCGCTCGCCGGCATTCTTTTCGTTGTCGCCGGCGTGCTGCGCCTCGGCGGCATCACCGGCTTCATCTCGCGGCCCGTGCTCGGCGGCTTCGCGCTGGGGCTGGCGATCACCATCATCCTGCATCAGCTGCCGATCCTGGTGGGCGTGCCGGTGCAAGGCTCGAATATCTTGACCTACGCGGCCGCGTTGTTCGGCGCGGTTCTGCAATGGAACCCGATCAGCGTCGCCGTCGGCATCGCGGCATTGGCGGCGTTGCTGCTGCTCAAGCGCGTGCCGAGTCTTCCCGGCGCCTTCCTCGTGCTGGTCGCCGGCATCCTTGCATCGTACCTGTTCGGCCTCGAGGCGCATGGCGTCAAGTTGGTCGGCAGCATAGAGATCCTGCCGCAATGGCCGTCGCTGCCGGATGCCGACTGGGCGGCCTATTCGCGGCTGGTACAGTTTACCGTGCCTCTGGTGCTTATCCTCTTTGCCGAATCCTGGGGTACGATGCGGGCCTTGGCGTTGCGCTATGGCGAGACGCTGAAGGTCAATCGCGAGCTTGGCGCGCTCGGGGCCGCCAATATTGCCAGCGCGCTTGTCCAGGGCATGCCGGTCGGCGCAGGCTTTTCCGCCGGCTTCGCCAGCGAGGCGGCCGGGGCGAAGACGCGGGCAACCACCGTGTTCGCCGCCATCGGCCTTGCCATCCTGATTACAAGTGCCGGACCGTTGGTAGCGCTCCTACCCGAGCCGGTGCTGGCAGCTGTTGTCATCGCGGCGCTGACCCATGCGCTCGATCCGAGCCCGATCCTGCGTCTGCGCCGCCTGCATCGCGATTTCTACGTGGCGCTGGGCGCTGCTGTCGGTGTGCTGGCGTTCGGCGTGCTCAACGGCATGCTGCTGGCGATCGCCCTCTCGCTCGCCGCCATGATGCATCGTTTGGCATCGCCCTATGTCGCCCGCCTTGGGCGACTTGGCGACAGCCACAATTTCGTTGATGTCAGCCGCCATGGCGATGCGTCCGAGACGCCGGGCATTGCCATCTGGCGCCCCGGCGAAACCCTGTTCTTCGGCAATGCCGACACGATCTTCAGCGCGATAATGTCGGGCAGCCGAAACGAAGCCGGATTGCGGGCCATCATTCTGAGCCTGGAAGAGAGCTCCGATATCGACAGCACGGCCATGGACGCCTTGATGGAATTCGACAAGGCCATGCAGCGCACCGGTCTGCGCGTCCAGTTCGCCCGCGTGCATGACCGCGTCCGCGATCTCATGGCCCTCGCCGGCGTTGCCGACACCACCAGTCGCTGCAGCTTCAGCGTCGATGACGCTGTGGCGGCGGTGATGGCGGACGGCAACCAGCCGAAGGCTTGAGCGGGTCGCTCAGTCGCGAAGCGTCCAATAGCAAAGGTGCTGGTGGATTGATTCACCCTGTAGGCTGTTGATGAGGACGAAGTCTTTAGCTGTCCAACTCACGGGTTCCTCAAGCATAATGTCCGGAACGATTCGCCCCTGATAGAGCAGCGTCATATGCGGCTCGACTGGCTTTTCTTTCGTCGGCGCAATCCCCGTGAGCCGCATGGCATCGACCAATTCTTGATAGATCGCTTTGAGTTCGGCGTTCCCATTCTTGTTCCACAGAACAAGCGGCCGATTATCACCATTACCGAAACTGACAGCCCGATCGAAAACCACGGGACAGGATGGCTTCCTAACCCTCGAGGCAGCCTCCATCGCCGCAAACGCTGTCTCCTCCGGCAAGCAGCGAAACGAACCGATCGTATAGAGCGTTACATGGAGGAGATCAGCTCTTCGTGGCTTCGCGAAAAAACGGTACTGCCGATGGAAGTTGCCTGCGAGCTCATGACTCCGAGCGGCACTCTCCGCATCGGGAAGGATTGCAAAATAGAGTTCGCTAATTGGCCCTTGATCGACTGGCGGTGGTGCTCGGCTGCGCGATCCGCCGCTGAGATTGAGCGAGAGTTGCCCATTGTTCTTCATGGGATAGCTCAAAGCTGTGCCGCTTTGCCTCCTCCTGTTTTTCGACCGCAAGATGATAGGATAGAGCAATTGCTAAATCAAGAACAAAACAGGAACATTTGCCGTCGATGGGGCTCTTCATCTCGTAAATCTCATTTAGAAAGCGATCGAATAAAAGGCCGGCTTAATCTGTTCATTCCAAGTTCGGGCTTTCATGCCCATTCTCACCAACAAGGAATGACAGCCATGTTCATCAGATCTGTCTTTGCGGTGCTCTTTCTCGCTCTCATCGGCTTTGCTCTTGCGTCTTGCACCACCTCCGGCGAGCGCAATTCCGGCGGTGGCATGACGCAGAATGCCCCTCCGACCGGCGGCGGATATTGATATCCGTGCCTGCGATTGTCTCAAGACCGTTCTGCTACTCTCAAAACAGTGGCAATTCTCGATCTTCGCAAGAAACGGGTTGAATTCGACGCTTTCGAGGACGATTTTCATGACAAGTGGAAACACGGGAGCTTTCGTCATGAATGAGACAAGGCAGAATTACCTGATCTTCGAAACCGCCGGCGGCTTCTGCGGCATCGCGTGGAGCGATATCGGCGTCATTCGCTTTCAATTGCCGACGAAGGATGCGGTGACGACCGAGCGTTTGCTTCTGCGCCGCCTGTCGAACGCACAAGCCGGCACGCCGACGCCGGAAGTCGCTGACGTCGTCTCCAAGGTGAAGCGTTATTTCGCCGGCGAGGAAATCGACTTCTCGGGCGTCACGCTTGATCTCGGTGAACAGGATGCGTTCTTCAAGCAGATCTATGATGCCGCCCGGCAGGTCGGCTGGGGGCACACCACCACCTATGGAACCCTGGCCAAGCAGCTTGGCGCGGGGCCGGAAGCCGCCCGCGATGTCGGGCAGGCCATGGCGAAGAACCCGGTGGCACTGATCATTCCCTGCCATCGCGTTCTGGCAGCAGGCGGCAAGATCGGCGGCTTTTCCGCGCCCGGTGGCTCCAATGCCAAGGCGCATATGCTCGAGCTGGAAGGCGTCCAGCTGGCCCCACCGAAGCCAGTCCAGCAGTCGCTGGCGTTCTAGGCGATCGAGCCGGGCGAGGGGGTTCGTCCGCTCGCTCTATTTTTCCGTTGCCCGGCGCGCGCGCGAAAACAACAGCGTATCCTTGTCGTTCAAGCGGATTGGCTTCGGATCGCGATAGCCTGCCTTTTCGGCGACGCGGATCGATGCCGGATTATCGGGCGAGATCAGACAGACGCTCCGGTCATATCGCGGCTGTTCGTCGAGCCAGGCAGTGGCCGCGGCCAGAGCTTCCGTAGCAAAACCCTTGCCGTGCGCCCAAGCCGCCAATGCCCATCCGGCCTCCGGAATGCCCTTGATCGGTGGCTCCATGACACGATGAAAATCGGCAAAGCCGAGATCGCCGGCATAGCGACCGGAAGACTTCTCGCGGACTGCCCAGTAGCCGTGCCCGAGAAGCGGCCAGAGGCCATGATAGGACAGCATCCGCATCCATGACTCCCTGGAGGTAGAGACGACATTGCCGAAAATATGCTTCACGACCCGAGGGTCGCTCCACATGCCGGCAAGCGGTTCGAAGTCATCGGCCGTGTGCCCCGTCAGGATAAGCCGTTCGGTTTCCAGTCGCGGGGGCGAGAGCGTCGGCTCCATTCAGGTCACTTTTTGGGTCTGGCGCCGGGAAATCTGCTGCAGGCGTCCAGCTAGACTTCGCGCCCTTTGGGTTATTTTTATTCATACACGAAATCCCGCAAGGTGAAGCGGCTGGATCGCGATCCTGCCGCCGCGTCATGCCGCTTGTTCCAATGCTCTCTTCCGCCATAGAATTCTGAAGGCGAGACCATGGTTGACGAGCAGCAATGGCACGTAAAGCGCGGGTACATAAATGCCGGCGCCAAGGAGGCCGGGATTTCCGATCCTCGTTATGCCCATGTAATAGGCGTTCAGAAGATCTATGGTTCCCCAGATATTGAATATCCAGACAATCGGAACCGCGATCGGCCACCGCCAAGAAAGTGCGGCCATTGAAGCAAGCGCGAGGACGGCTGCGATGAGATCACCCCATCCGACCTGATAGGCGAAATCAGAAATCAACTCCGAAGATACGAATCCGGATACCAGAAAGTTCATCCCCAGGAACCTGAACGCGTGGAAAGCCGCGAGAAGTCTCAGCGCCTCATAACGCGGCATTTCACGAACCGCTGGCCAGACATAGACGTAAGCCACCACCGAACTTGTCAAGAAGGCGCCGGCAACGCTGAGAACGAATGGAAGACTGAAGTCCGGTGGCATGCTCGGATTCCTTTATGTTGTAGATATGTTTCGATATCTGAAGATGCTCAGGGATTGGCCATGAGCAAGCGGAGCGGCAAAAGCGGGCCGATTGTGATGTATTCGTGGTCCATGAGATTTTGCCTGGCTAAGGGCAGATCTTCCATGATTGCCTGCGCCTCGGCGACATCCCTGGAATCCAGCAGGAAGATGGCTCCGCGCCCGTCGCCTCGCGAATACCATTCTCGAATCTTCCCGCTGAGATAGAGCAGTACCGTCTGCTGGATTTCAGCGGGCATGACGGTCATGACTTGTTCGCGTGTGACGCCAGCCTTCACGGTCTCGTTTCGGCGACGTCCTGATTGACAACTCAAATATATGGCCGCTTCCCGCGATGGACTATTCGCTATAATGTTGTCGAGCTATGAAGCGGAACTTCACAATCAGGCAAGGTGCGCTAGACGGCGTGGAAGCGTTCCTGAGCGTCGCGCAGCATCGCAGCTTTCGCAAAGCGGCCGTGGAACTCGGGGTGACGCCATCGGCGATCAGCCAAGCCGTGCGCACACTTGAGGCGCGCGTCGGCTCCGCGCTTTTCATTCGCACCACACGCAGCGTCGGCCTCAGCGAAGCCGGCGAACGATTTCATGCACGCGCAAAACCCGCTTTCGAGGAGCTTGTCGCCGCAAGCGAGGTCGCGCGGGACCTTGGGCAGCGGCCTGCCGGGCTCCTGCGTCTGACGGTGCCGCCATCGGTCGTGCCGATCCTGCTCGAGCCGCTGATCGCATCCTTCTGCCAAGCCTATCCCGACGTCGAGGTGGAAATCGCCGCAAACGCGGATCTGGTCGATATTGCCGCCGAAGGATTTGACGCCGGCATCCGGCTCGGCCAGTTCATCGAAGCCGATATGATTGCGGTGCGTTTAACGCCGTCGCTGCCGCTGGCCGTGGTCGGCAGCCCTGATTATCTGCGCCGGCGATCGCGTCCGGAAGTCATCGACGATCTGCGCGGGCATGCTTGCCTGCGCCTGCGCCGCTCGAACGGGTCGATCGCGCCATGGTCCTTCGTCAGCGGCAAAGAGGCAGTCGAAGTCGTCGTTTCGGGACCTCTCATCGCCAACGACATTCCCACAGTGCTGAGGGCGGCCGTCGAGGGAGTGGGTCTTGCGCAAGTGCCCGAGCCGATCGCTGCCGATGCGGTGAAGGCAGGGAAACTCATACCTATGCTGGAACCGTTTGCACCCATGGCGCCGGGTGTATTTCTCTACTATCCCGGCTACCGGCAAATGATGCCGAAACTGCGCGCCTTCATCGATCATGCCAAGAGCCATCTCGGACACAGCCAACAAGGCCCAAATTTATAGCGATGATGGACGCGCTTTCGGCGTGAAGATGCCCCGTTCTGGGCCGCGCCGACCGCAATGGATCGAGATCACTCGGGCTCGCATATCCCGATGCGAAACCGATCGGCTGCTATCGATCATACCACATGGCCTGTCGTACGCTGTTGTATCCCCTTTTTACTCCGCGGCACGTCCGATCACTCCCACTCGATGGTTCCCATCGACGGCAACCTGTTGATTTTCTTGCGTAAGAATTTTCTCTACCCCAGGGACTCCCGTCAACCGAACCGTTCGTTGTCCGGGCCTTTTGATTCTAAAGGGGAATTTTCCGTTCGGGGAAAACCCTCGCTTTCGGGGACTATCGGCGTCGACCGCACGATTTCTCGTATCCATCGCCGGAATGGCTCCTACCGACGTGACGGGAAACTACCGTCAGCATCATCCGCTCATCCTGCAATATGCTTCACTTGCCGTATGACGCGAGGAACGTGCGCACTCCGGCTGCGACATGACGTCGAAGCTCCGCCGGTTTCGGAATAGCATCGTCGCCCAAGAGCATGGCACGGTTCAACGGTTCGCCCATGATTAACCAATTGAATTGCGAAGCTGCAACGCCTGGGTCATCAATCGTCAACAAACCGCGATCGGCCAGGCGTTCGAGCATCGCCGCGAACGCCGCCATTGCCCGTTTGGGTCCGCCGTCAAAGAGAGCCTTCGCCAATCCAGGGAAGCGGTCGACCTCGCCAATGACCAGACGCCGCAGTTGCATCACGCGCGGCGTCAGCACGATGGCAAGCTGCCGGTTCGCATAGCGCCGGAGATAATCGGCAACGTCTTCGCCCTCAGCGAGATCAGGCGTTTCATTGTGGACGCCGTCGCTAGCTTGGTTGGTCACGCTACTCACGATCTCTACGAACAACGTCTCCTTGCTTGGAAAGTTTTTGTAGACGGTCTGTTTCGACACTGCCGCAAGCGCCGCGATCTCGTCCATGTTGGTGGCCAGGTAGCCTTTGTGCAGAAACACCTCTGCGGCTGCATTGAGGATGGCTTGCCGCTTGCGCGCGGACTGTTTGAGCCCTTCCGAAGCAATTGCCGAAGACGCCGCGGTCATAAACTTGTCCCCTATTTGTTGACTCATAGTACTGGACGGTCTAGTTTGATTCAAGTGCAGATCCGACAGGAGCATCAACCGTGTACGTTCAGTTTGCCGAGCTTCCGGTGTTCGACCAAGATCGAGCCAAGGCATTTTACACAGATACCTTCGATTGTCAGGTAGTCGCCGATCAGCCTATGGGCAAGGACGGCTGGAGGTGGATCGAACTCCGGTTCGGTGGCGCCGAAACGACGTTGCACTTCCTCAGACGCGGGGATGAGGCTCCGTCCGTCGAGCCTGTCCTTGTCTTTGTGGACGACGATGTCGAAGCCACCGTCGAGAGGCTCAAATCGCGAGGTGTCGAAATCGTGTCGGAGCCACAAAAGGCGCCCTGGCAACCGGGACGCACGGTTGCGGAATTTCGGGACAGTGAAGGCAACCGCATCGTGATCGCCAGCCGATGATGCCCACTCTTCACATGACCGCGTCTTGTTCATGCGGCAGAGTCGAGCTCAAAGTGTTCGGCGCGCCTATAGTCAGCAACGTCTGTTACTGCGACGATTGTCAGAAGGGCTCGCGCCAAATCGAGGAATTGCCCGATGCAGGCCCCGTACGCGATCCTGATGGTGGGACGGCCTACATCCTCTACCGAAAAGACCGCATCGAATGCTCGAATGGGAGCGCACTCCTAAAAAATTACAAGCTCAAGGAGAACTCGGCTACCAACAGAGTTGTCGCAACTTGCTGCAATTCGGCAATGTTCATGAATTTCGACAAGGGCCCGTTCTGGGTTTCGGCATACAGAGCCCGGTTCCTGGGAGATCTGCCACCCTTGCAGATGCGAATCTGTACAAAGTTCAAGCCCGAAGACGTCATTCTTCCGAATGACCTACCCAGCTATCGAGGTTACCCCTTACGGTTCATGGCAAAGCTTTTGGCGTCAGGGGCCGCAATGCTATTGCGTCGATGAACTTCGGCTGTCTGCCTCAATAGCGGTGAGCTGCCCCCGTTTCTGGACCATCTGGCTGGGGTCGGTCCATCACCATGATCACCTGGCGATGCGCCTTACCGGGTTAGAGCCGCTGAAGCATTCAGTGCCAGGCTGCTGACGAGCCAACGATGCAGGGCGACCACGGCAGGCGTGGATTCGGCGTGGGTTGGAAAAACCAGATCATAACGTCGGCCGTCGAGGGAAGGTCCGAATGGCTGCACGAGAGCGCCCGAGGCTAACTCTGCCTCGACGAGCGTCAAGCTCAACAAGCCGACGCCTTGTCCAGCAACGGCGGCTTGAATCGCTGCGCTTTCGTCATTGAAAGCGATCCCGCTCTCGGGGTCTATTGAGCTTACCCCTGCGCGCGCAACCCACAGCCGCCATGTCGGCAACGTCCGCTTCTTCGACGCGAACCGCCAGTCAAAATGAATGAGCGATGCTCGCGCAAGGTCTTCTGGTCTCCGCAGATCCAGCTTTGGGCTGCACACCGGCGCATATTGGTCCGCCAGGAGAGGAAGCGATGTGAGCTCCGAGGAGGATTCCGCGCCGTATCGGATGGCGGCATCAGCTTCGCGGGCCTCCAAATTAACGGGCTCGTCGCTCGCGAGCAGGCGAAGATCCCAGCCCTCATTGAGATCGCGGAAGGCTGAAACGTACGGTAGAAGTAGCCGCGCTGTAAATGCTGACGTGGCGGACAGCGTCGCAATTTTACGGGCCGGACGCCGTCGCACGGCGGCTACAGCTTCCCCCATGGACCTGAAGGCTTCGGTCAACGGCCGGAAAAGATTGTCGCCATCAGCCGTCAATGCGACGGTCCTCGCCTGGCGCAAGAACAATTGCTTGCCGACATCCGCCTCCAGCAACCGAATGTGATGACTGATTGCCGTCGGAGTGACGCCAAGCTCTGCGGCGGCGCGCTTGAAACTGCTGTGGCGTGCCGCAGCTTCAAAGGCGCGAAGCGCGCTCAATGGCGGTAGTCGACCTGTCATTCATCTCACCTTTTAAGGATGAGTATAACTCATCTCTAACGTGATGTATTCGACTTTGTGAGCTGTTCGAAAGGCAGGCATAGTTGGTTGTAGCCAACATGGATGATATGAACTCATGCCTTCAATTTTACATCTCGACGCGAGTGCGCGCCGCAGCCGTTCCATCAGTCGTACCCTCTCGCAAACCTTCATCGACACATGGCTTGCCGCAAGACCGGATGACCAAGTCATCCGCCGAGACTTGGCAATCGATCCTCCACCGCATGTAACCGAGGAATGGATCGCTGCGGCGTTCACTCCCACAGAACAGCGAGACATGGCCATGCGCGACAGGCTTTCATGGTCGGATGCTGCGATTGACGAGCTGTCGGCGGCGGATATCCTCGTCTTCGGGACGCCGATGTACAATTACGGCATGCCCAGCGCTCTCAAGGCATGGTTCGATCAGGTCGTGCGCGTGGGGCGGACATTTTCATTCGATCTGAGTCGCGGTGACTGGCCGTTAGAGCCCGTTCTGTCGGGCAAGAGACTTGTCGTATTGAGCGCACGCGGCGAGTTCGGCTTTGCCGCGGAGGGCTTACGAGGCGGCTGGAATCATCTGGACCCCCACATCGCGACATGCGCGCGCTATTTAGGCGTTGCCCAGGACGCGATCGAAACTGTCGCCGTTGAGTATCAGGAATTTGGCGACGAACGGCACGCCCGGTCTCGCGATCTCGCGGCGACGCAGGTGAAGGAGCTCGCAATCTCCCTCGCTGCAGCATTCTCACAGTAGCTTGCGCACCGCTAGGTGAAAAGACAATCGGTCTGACGATGGCCGCTAACGGCAACAGACCACCTCAGGAATTCTACTGCGAATGAATGGGCACAGTCCGTGACCTTATAGGGTTTCTCGCCAGGCTTTAGCGCCTTGAGTGCCGCATCCGTGAGCACGACAACCTCAATCGAAATACCGTCACGATCTCTGCTGACCGTGGCGGTAATCGTGATTTCGGCCTTGTACAATATCCCCATACCGTCGCCGGTCCGTCGACCAGGAGCAGTGCCCCCGATAGACGGCGACAGATCGCGGAAGGAAAATTTATCTATTTCAGTGTGTTAGATCGTACAGAAGCGTAGTTCCGGATACGGCCGGAGGGGCAAAATTACTCCCACTCGATCGTGCCGGGCGGCTTCGACGTGACGTCGTAGACCACTCGGTTGATGCCGCGGACTTCGTTGATGATGCGGGTCGCGGCGCGGCCGAGGAATTCCATGTCGTAGTGATAGAAATCCGCAGTCATGCCATCGACGGAGGTGACGGCGCGGAGTGCACAGACGAATTCGTAGGTGCGGCCGTCGCCCATGACGCCGACGGTCTGGACCGGCAGCAGCACGGCGAATGCCTGCCAGATGGCATCGTAGAGGCCGGCCTTGTGGATTTCGTCGAGATAGATGGCATCGGCTTCGCGCAGGATCTCCAGCTTCTCGCGGGTGATGCCGCCGGGGCAGCGAATGGCGAGGCCGGGGCCAGGGAAGGGATGGCGGCCGATGAAGCTGTCGGGCAGGCCGAGCTCCTTGCCGAGCGCGCGCACTTCGTCCTTGAAGAGTTCGCGCAGCGGCTCCACGAGCTGCATCTTCATGCGCTCCGGCAGGCCGCCGACATTGTGGTGCGACTTGATGGTGACCGAGGGGCCGCCGGTGAAGGAAACGCTTTCGATGACGTCTGGATAGAGCGTGCCCTGGCCGAGGAAGTCGGCGCCGCCGAGCTTCTTGGCCTCTTCCTCGAAGGTCTCGATGAAGAGCCGGCCGATGATCTTGCGCTTGGTCTCAGGGTCGCTGACGCCCTCGAGCTCGCCGATAAAGCGGTCGGAAGCGTCCACATGCAGCAGATGCAGATTGTAGTGTTCGCGGAACATGGCGACGACATTGGCCGCCTCGTCCTTGCGCATCAGGCCGTGGTCGACAAGGATGCAGGTCAGCTGGTCGCCGACGGCTTCGTGGATCAGCAACGCCGCGACGGATGAATCGACGCCGCCGGAGAGTGCGCAGATGACGCGCTTGTCGCCAACCTGATCGCGGATCGCCTGAACCGCCTTTGCGCGATAGGCCGACATCGACCAGTCGCCCTTGATGCCGGCGATGTTATGGATGAAGTTGCCGATCAGCTTGGCGCCATCGGGCGTATGCACCACTTCCGGATGGAACTGCACGCCGTAATATTTACGCTTCTCGTCGGCGATGAAGGCGTAAGGTGCGTTCGAGGAGGTGGCGACCACTTCGAAGCCCTCGGGCAGCGCGGTGACGCGGTCACCATGGCTCATCCACACCTGATGGCGCGAACCGTTCGACCAGAGGCCTTCGAAGAGGGGGCAATCCTTGTCGACTTCGAGGAAGGCGCGGCCGAATTCGCGATGATGGCCGCTCTCGACCTTGCCGCCGAGCTGCATGCACATGGTCTGCTGGCCGTAGCAGATGCCGAAGACAGGGATACCGCTGTCGAAGATGATCTGCGGCGCCCGCGGCGAGCCTTCGTCCACGGTCGAGGCAGGGCTGCCGGACAGGATTACGGCCTTCGGCTGCAACCGCTTGAAGCCGGCTTCGGCGGATTGGAAGGGAACGATTTCGCAGTAAACGCCCGCTTCGCGCACGCGCCGTGCGATGAGCTGCGTCACCTGGCTGCCAAAATCGACGATGAGAACGGTGTCTGGATGTGCTGTCTGGGTCATGGCGAGCCTTTAATGAAAAGCGCTTTCCCTGGCAATCGGGCAAATCACGCGAGGGCCGATTTTATTGTCCCGATTGTCCTCACTAATGCTTGGTTTCCAGCCTGTCAGAACCAGAATACGCCGTCTTCCAGCGCCGTAAACAGGCCGTCGACGGCATAGGAGAGTTTGCGATCGATCACATGCAGATATTCGGTCCAGTCGGAGATGTGCTGCAGCTCGACCTTGCCGTCGGAGATGCCGCGCAGTCCGATCAACGGCCGGTTGTAGGCCTGGCAGGCACGCAGCACTGAAAAGGTCTCCATATCCACCATATCGGTGCCGATGCGCTCGTAAGCCTCCGTGCCGGACACGATATTGCCGCCGGTCGAAAGGCTGGCTTCGGCAATGGTGGGGATGCGCAGCGGCAGTTCGATGGTGGCCGGCAGGTCGAGGAAAGGCGTGCGGCCCTTTTCGAAGCCCAGCGGTGAGGCATCCATGTCGCGATAGGAAACGGACGAGACCTGGTAGACTTCCGTTTGCTCCAGTCTGGCGGAGCCGGCCGAGCCGAGCGAAACCACGAGATCGGGCAGGTCGTCCTGGGCTTCGAGCTGGGCGAAGGTGCGGGTGAGCGCAATCGCCGCTTCGACAGGGCCGACGCCCGTCATCAGCGGATCGATGCGCGAGCGCAGGAAGGGCCCGTATTCCGCCTCGGCCGCCATCACGAACAGGATCGTTTTGCCCGAGACACGCTTCAATTCGAACTTCATCCGCTAATTCCCTCTCTGCCCCGGATGACCATCATGGTTCCCGTCATCGAGGCAATCAGCTTGGCCGGTCCGTCGCCGATCGCATAGCCACGGCCGTCGGCGACGATAATCGTCGTGCCTGGTTTGGTGACATCGCCCCGAAACAGGAAGCGCTCGCCGCGTCCCGGCGACATCAGGTTGATCTTGAATTCGATGGTCAGGATCGATGCGGAGGGATCGATGACGCTGTAGGCGGCAAAGCCGCAGGCCGAATCCAGGGCGGCAGCAATGATGCCGGCGTGCAGGATGCCATGTTGCTGCGTCAGTTTCATATCGAACGGCAGCTCGATCTCCACCGTGCCGTGCTCCACGCGTGTCAGTTCCGCGCCGATCGTCGCCATTGCCGCCTGCCGATCGAAACTCGTTCTGATGCGGGTCCGGAAATCGCCGTTGTCTGCCACTGTCATATCGTCCCCTTTCGCAGGTGCGAAACTCGCACGGGGAGGCCGTTTGGACAAGGGTTATCCGATGGAAATCGACTGTGCCGCGGGCTTTGCAATCCGTTTCTCTCTCGGCTAATCCAGACGCGGCGTCCCCATCTTGAACCAGGCTTTGGCGATCTTGCCGTTTTCGATCTCGTAGATGCAGATCACGTCCACCTCGCCGCGTCCCTCGGGAAAATTGCGAATGACGATTTCTTGATCGATGACCAGATTTCCGACCGCCATGCGTGAGACCAGCTTGCCGAAGAGATTCGGTTCGCGGAAACGGGCGACATGACGTTCCCGGATTTCCAGGGCTCCCTTGGCGAGCAGAGTGGAGGGGAATTGATAATATTCGCAGTCGTCCGCCCACCATTGCATGAAGGCGTCGATATCCTTGGCATTATAGGCCTCCAGCTGCATTTGCACGGGCAATGTCACGTCGGCGTTCGGTTGATTCATATTGTTTGCAAGGTCCGGATTGGCGGTGGAAAATAAGCCTATCAAGCTTCTATTGCTCGCCTCGATTTTTCTCAACGGCCGCGCCATGTTATTCGAGTGAGAGAATTCATGACGAGGCGCGCGAATGACGACGATCCAGCAATCCGTGATCGCCTACGAGACATGGCTGCGGGCACAGCTCGGCGCCGATCTGGTAGAGGCTGGTCTGGAGAGGAAGCACAAGCTGATGAGGGGCGACAGCTTCTCCTTCCTGCGCGGAACCTATTGGCGCTGGGCCGAAACGATCCTCGACATCTGCCCCGACCTCAAGATCGCGCCGCGGATATTGGCGATCGGCGATACGCATCTGGAGAATTTCGGCACATGGCGTGATGAGGAGGGGCGACTCGTCTGGGGCGCGAATGACTTCGACGAGGCAGCCGTCATGCCCTATGCGCTCGATCTCGTGCGCCTTGCGGTGAGCGCCATCCTGGCGCGCAGCGAGGATGGTCCCGCACCGCGTGTCGTTGTCGACAGCATCCTCGCAGGCTATCGCCGCGGCTTGCGCGCGCCGTCTCCCGTCATTCTAGAACGCGATTACAAATGGCTGCGCAAGGCCGTGCTGCTGCCCAATGCCGAACGCAAGGCTTTCTGGGAAAAATATCGCAGCCTGCCGCCGGCAAGCGGCCCGATTGCAAATCGCTATCTTGACGCGCTGAGCAATGCTTTGCCGGGTCCTGCGACCGTATTCGAACCCAAGCCGCGCCTCGCCGGCACCGGCAGCCTGGGCCGGCCGCGCTTCGTTGCCTATGCCGAATGGCGCGGCGGGCCTGTACTGCGCGAGGTCAAGGCGCTTCTGCAATCCGGCTGGTCGCTGAGGCACGATCCGTCGGACAAGGTGATCCGCACGGGCATTATCGCCGGCGGACGGGCGCGCTCACCCGATCCGCGGTATCAGGTGGACGGAGGCTTGCTGGTGCGCCGCCTGTCACCCAACAGCCGCAAGATCGAGGTCGAAGGCGATGCGCAGGTATTGCTGTCGCCGGATATGCTCGATCTGATGGGCTTCGAAATCGCCAATTGCCATGCCAACGATGCTTCGCTCGTTCCCGGCATTCTGGCCGATCTCGATGCGCGCGGCACCGATTGGCTGCGCATGGCCGCCAAGGCGGCGGCTGTAGCGGTCACGGCGGAGCAGGCGGAATTTGCCAGGCGGTGATGAGGTGTTCAGACAAAATCTAAGTTGCGAGTTCGCGGAGGGGTGACGGAAGTAGAGCAAACTTAGTTCACTTCCGTGCCTGGCAGAATTCCTACGCCCATCAAGCCGCAGACCGCTTGATCCGCACGATATGCTGGTCCCAGGCGACATCGCTGTGCTCGCCCAGAAAATTCCCATCATAGGACGATACGGCAAACCCATGACTGGCCGGCGCTATGCCGGCCGCATCGGCGATGCTTTCCACCTTCAGCACCTTACCGGTCCTCGCATCCAGCGTCACGGAGGTTCCTTCGACCGGCGACGTGACGCCGACAAGGTTTTCAGCGCGGTTGACGGCGATGGCGCCGACATAGTTGCCAAGTGCCCGGGTCGTATCGTCGGGCAGGGTGACGAAGGTCAGGTCCTCGCCCCTCGCAAAGTGGCCGACAAGCGGCGGCAGGTCGTTACGATGCCCCTCATACTGGCAGGCAAACCAGACTCTGCCGTTTGCATCGATATCAACGTGACGGGTCGACACCTGGGCATATTGAGGCGGTAGCGTATGCTTCTCGATCAGCCGGCCGCTTGCCGCATCGATCAGCGTCAGCGACGGCTCCATGTGGTCGAGATTGAGCTTGGTGCGGCCGAAATCCGGATGCGTTTCGATGCCGCCATTGGCGACGATCAGGAACCTGCCATCGTCCGAGACCGTCATGTCGTGCGGCCCGATGCCATAGGTCTCGTATTCGCTGATTCGGGCAAAGCGGTTACTGCTATCATAGAGCCCGATAATGCCGCGATTGTTGTCGAAGTCGTTCTCGCTGGCATAGAGCAGTCTGCCATCGGGCGAAAACGTGCCGTGCCCGTAGAAATGCCGCCCCTCTTTGGCGGAAATGACGATCGGCTTGGCCTTGTTCCAAGGGTCGAAGATCATCGCATAGGTGCCGGGCCGGCGGGCGAAGGCGACAGTCTTCCCGGTCGCCTTCGAAAAAGCCATGCCATGGGCGCGAGCGGGCAAAGCGACTTGATCGACGATGCGGCCCTGTTCGGTCACCGTCGCCAGGGCAAAGGAGCCGTCGGCGGCGCGGATGCCCGAGGCATAGACCGCATCCGTCCGTTCCAGCGCCATCAATGCGCCGGGCTTGAGCGCCGCAAGGAAGGTCAGTCCTGCCGCCTTGACGAAGGCTCTCCGATCAATGAGGCCGCTGCGCATCGCGCTCAGTCTCCGTCCGCGAAGGAGAAGCCTGCCGAGAGCCCGATGGCGCCACCATATTCATCGCTGAAGCTGGTGGCGAGATCGCGGCTGACGGAAAGCAGCTTGTCGATCTTGGCACGTTCCGCGTCATTGCCGATAGCTGCTTCGATATCCGGATTGATCGTCGGTGCCATGGTCGCAAGTTCGTTCAGCAGCTTGCCGATCTTGGCGGTGACATCACGCTTGTCTGATGGCAGCAAGCTCGCCATGTCGGCCTTTTCCCAGAGCGTCTTCAAGCCCTCGATATTACCGGAAAAAGAGGTCCAGGTGTTGGCGGAGCGCCAGTAGACCGCCATTTTCGGCCGCGCTGATGCCGGATCGCCCTTGTAGAAGGTTTCCAGTCGCTGGTCGCGGATTTTGACCGCACCATGCACGAGGACGCCGAGCAGTGCCGTGACCGCTTCCTTGTTGTCCGTGAAATCACTGCTATCCTTGCTAGGGAATTTCCAGGATTTCTGCACTCCGTCCGGGGCGTCCCATTCGTCGGCGATCTCCTTGGCCGTGCTTTCGATATTGCCGGCGACGGCCGCACCATAGCGGCAACGGAAGTTCTGCTTTTCGGTGGCGAGCGCCTCCGAGCCGTTGCCGTCGAGCACGTATTCCAGCGCCGTCAGGCTGATCAGCGCCACGCTCTTGCCGGCAACGGCTTCGACGGTCGTGTCCTGCTCATCCGCCTTGGCGATCAATGCCTGCACCTGCTTGAGGCCGACACCTTTGCGGTCGGGATAGAACAGGATGTGCTCGAAGCGGTTCTTCTCGATGATAGGCCCCGTGTCGACGATCTCAATGCGCGACCAGCTCTTCACAGTGTCGCCGAAGGCCGACTTGGCGCTTGCCAGCGTGGCAGTGGAGGGATCGGCGCAAAGTGCCTTCATCGCCACCGTCAATTTCGAGGCGGAGTCATGCATGGCGCGGTAGCCTGGGCGGATGACGTCGTCTACCGCCTTCTGCAGAGCCGCCGGCACCGCCGCCTCGTTCAGGCCGGCGCCAGTGGTCGCCGTATCCTCAGCATGGACTGGCAGAGCCGCAGCGGTGAGGAGAAGGCTGGCAGCGAGACGTTTCCAGTGGCGCATCAGAGAGACTCCAGAAAGTTGATGAGGGCTTGCCGATCGTCCTTGGAAAGCTCGGCGAATGCGTTGCGGGCTTTTTCAGCCTCTCCTCCGTGCCAGAGGATGGCTTCGGTCAATGTGCGGGCGCGGCCGTCATGCAGATAGGCCTGCTGTCCGCTCACCGTTTGCGTGAGGCCTATACCCCAGAGCGGCGTCGTACGCCAATCGCGTCCCGATGCCACGCCCACCTGCTGTCCATCGGCAAGGCCTTCGCCCATGTCATGCAGCAGGAAATCGGAATAGGGCCAGATCAGCTGGAAGGCCTGTGGGGAGTCTTTGCCGTCGCTGCCCCTGATGCCGTCGCGGGTCACGAATTTCGGCGTGTGGCAGGAAGCGCAGCCGGAACGATAGAACATTTCCTTGCCGTGCAGCACATCGGGAAAGCTTGCCTTGCGGCGGGCGGGCACAGCGAGATTTTCGGAATAGTAGGTCACAAGCGGAAGGACGGGATCGGGCGCTTCCGTGTCGCCGAGGCGCTTTTGCACGCCGTTCGGCATGGCTAGGCAGCGCAGCTCCTTCGCCGTGCAGTCGCCATAGGGGTTCGGCCGGTCGGGCGTCGAGATGCCGATATCGACGGAGAAGGCGTCGGCGGCCTGATCGCGCACCGTCGCATTCTGAGCCTTCCAGCCGAAACGGCCAAGCGCGATCTGCCCTGTGCGATGATCGTGGACGATGGCCGCCTTGCCGTGAATGCCGTCGCTGTTTTTGCCCTCCGGGTCGGCATTGGCAAGAATATCGGCTTCCGGAATGGCCTCGATCAGGCCGAGGCCGATCATCGGCGGCGCGATGCGCGGCGAAAACGTGGTGTTGAGATCCATCGGCCCGTAGGCAAGATCGGTCACGCCGTAGTGCGGTTTGCGCAGCGTCACGGTCTCGCCGCCGGCAAGCGTCACCGTTTCCTCGGTATAGGTAACCGTCACCTTGCCTTCGGCTGCAAGGCCGGGCACGGCAAGATCTTGCAGCTGCGCGCCGTAGGTGGAATCCGGAAAGTTGAGCGCGCGAAAGTCCTCGGCCGCCTGCTCCTCCTCCGGAGTTGCGGCCGGTCGTGCCAGCCTCAGCACCAGGGATGTGGCATCAACGCCGGTCTTTTCGAGCCCATGTCCGCGGCCGTCGCGGAGGTGGCAACTCTGGCAGGAGCGAGCGTTGAACAGCGGTCCGAGCCCGTCGGAGGCCTGCGTGGAGGAGGGGGAGGAGACCCAGAGCTTGCGGAAGAGGGCATTGCCGAGATGGAAATTCTGCCCTTGCTCCAGGCTAAGATTGGCGGAGGGCTGCGAGAAGATATCGCGAGTGACCGGATCAATCGACGTGAGCGCGCCGCCCTGCATCGCTTCATAGGCCTCGGCCTTGGAAAAATCCGTGGTCGCGCGTGTCACGTCGCGCACCCGATTCAGCTGTTCGGCGGAAATGTCTGTCCGCGTGGCCGGAAAGTCGAGGAAGCCGGCTGCAGCCAGGGTGATGGAGAAAACCAAAAAAACCGCAGCTAGGGCGGGCAGGAGGACGCGATTAGCCTGGATGCTTGTCATGGGCGTCGAGGTGGCAGCGCCTTGCCGCGCTGCCACCTCCCTCATTACTTCTTGAAGACGGTGTTAGGATTGTCCAGGCTCGCCGAACCTTCAAGCTTGATGGTGCCGAGATCGAGAGCGGCGATGACGCGCTGGATGCTCTTCGTCTGGTCGAGCAAGCCATCGATCGCCTTCTGCACGGTGGCGTTGCCTTCCTTGTTGCCCTCGCCGATCATCTGGTCGTATTTCTCGACCGTCTCGCCGCGATGCACCAGCGCCTTCATGGCTTCGAGGGTGGCGTCGAGCTTGGCTTCCATTTCCTTGTCGAGCGCCGGATCCTTGGCCTTGACCAGGTCGTGCAGCGACGGGCCCTTCATTTTGGTGCCGTCGACGCGCGTATAATTGCCGTTATAGGCAGAAGCGATGCCGATGGCGTCGCCATTGTGCTCGTTATAGGTATTGTCGGAGAAGCAATCCTGTTCTTCTTCCGGATCGTGCAGCAGCAGACCGAGCTTCATGCGCTCGCCGGCGAGTTCGCCGTAGGAGAGCGAGCCCATGCCGGTCAGGATGGTGGTGAGGCCGGCCTTCGGATCGGCCTGGACATTCTTGGTGGCTTCGCCGTCCGGCGCCCACTTCTCCGCCATGTCCTTGAAGTTGGCGACGAGCAGCGTCGAAGCGGAGCGCAGATACTCGGCACGACGATCGCAATTGCCATGCGTGCAATTCTTCAGATCATAATCGGTGGCTGGGCGTTCGCCGGCGCCCGGTCCGGTGCCGTGCAGGTCCTGGCCCCAGAGCAGGAATTCGATGGCGTGATAGCCGACCGCGACGTTGGCCTCGACGCCGCCGGCCTTGTGCAGCGTGCCCGACAGGAATTCCGGCGTCAGATGCGAAGCGTCGACATCCTTGCCGTTGATCTTGATCGTCTTGTTGGCGATGACGTTCGCGACATAGAGCGAGTTTTCGTCACTTTCGGTGCCGTAGGAAGCATCGACGTAATCGATCAGGCCTTCGTCCAGCGGCCAGGAATTCACTTGGCCTTCCCAATCATCGACGATCGGATTGCCAAAACGATAGACTTCCGTCTGCGCATAGGGAACGCGAGCCTTGATCCAGGCGGCGCGCGCTGCCTTCAGCGTCTTGTCGCTGGGGTCGGCAAGCAAGGCGTCGATCGCCTTGTCGAGCGCCTGCGCCGTGGTCAGCGCGTCCTGATATTTGGCATGCGCCAGTTCCGTATAATGCTTGAGGACGGCAGCGGGCTCCGGAGCGGCTGCGAAGGCCGGCAGGCCGGATGCGGCAGTCGTGGCGAGGGCCACCGCAAGCGCGGCGCCAATATTGATCTTCAGTTTCATATTCCTCTCCTGTGACAGCGGGGGACACCGTCAAAACTTGGTAATTTGTGTCATGTATGAAAAATAAACTTGTGTCAAACACTCTAGTTTGGAATTGTTTTAAGGCTGGTCTTCATTGGTTCAGGCGCTGTCAATGAATGGATTTGCGGGGAAAAAAGCGGCGCCTGCCGACCAGCCATGCCGGCTGCAACATTCGGATAGCATCCGTAGGCTTGAACGCTGGCCACGATGGTCGTGCTCGGCAGCGCAAAGGTCATCGCCGCCGCGCCGTCTCATCTCATTCCGCCTCGGCTGCAATTCATCGAGCGCGGATGGATTTCAACTCATCCCTTGCGCTGCAAACGGCAGAAAAAGAAGCCGTCGGTATCTGTGGAGGCAGGCGTCAGCGTGATGGTCTTTCCGTCCGAGGACAGCGGCTGCGGCGCTTCCTTGCCGAACAGCTTTTCCCACGAGCTCAAGGTTTCCACCACCTCGAAGTCCGGATTCTGCGCAGCAAAGCGGTTCACCTGCGCTTCGTTTTCATCCGGCAGGACCGAGCAGGTCACATAGAGCAGCGAGCCGCCTGGGCGGACGAACTCGCCGGCTTGTGCCAGGGCTTCCTGCTGTTGGCTGGTGCGCTCGTCGAGATTCTTCTGCGTCAGCCGCCACTTGGTATCGGGCCGGCGCCGCCAGGTGCCCGTGCCGGTGCATGGCGCATCGACGAGCACCTTGTCGAACTTGCCGCGCAGGGCCAGCAAGGCGTTGCGCTCGTCATGGACCTGGACATTACGGGTTCCAGCCCGCTTCAGCCGCTCGATGATCGGTGCGAGCCGCCGCCGGTCGCTATCATAGGCGTGGACCTGGCCCTTATTGTGCATGGCAGCCGACATGGCGAGCGTCTTGCCGCCGCCGCCGGCGCAATAGTCGAGCACCTGATCGCCCTCTTCGGGCAAGACGAGATCGGCAACGATCTGAGAGCCTTCGTCCTGAACCTCGAACCAGCCCTTCTGGAAGGAGAGCTCGGCGGTAACGTTCGGCAAGCGGGATGCGCCTTCGCCGGCTGGAATGCGGATGCCAAAACGGGCAATCTTCGATGCCTGCGCGCCTGCACGCTCCAGCGCCCTCACGACTTTGGGGCGGTCGGCCTTCAGCGAATTGGCGCGAAGGTCGAGCGTCGGGCGTTCGGAAAGAGCCTGTGCTTCGGAAAGCCAGCTCTCACCGAATGCGCGAAGGAAGGAGGGTTCGACCCATTCGGGAATGTCGCCCTGAATGTGGAGGGGGGCATCTTCAAGCTTGCGGGCGGCAAAGGCGGCCAGGGTCTCAGTGCTTGGCGCTTCGGGCGCAAACTTGTCGCCGTCGAGTTCGGCGGCGAGAGCCTCGGGCGTCAGGCCCCATTGGCGAAAGAGTACGGCATGGGCAAGTGCCGAGGGGCTGTCGTCTTCCATCAGCCAGGCATGGGAAAGCCGCATACGCAAGGCGTCGTAGACGATATTGCCGATCGCAGCCCTGTCGCCGGAACCGGCGAAGCGATGGGCAAGGCCCCAATCTTTCAGGGCGTCGGCCACCGGTCGCTTGCGCGTTTCGATATCGGCAAGAACTTCGATGGCCCCCTGCAATCGGCCGCCCAGACGCATTCATCGCTCTCCTGCTTGCGCATGATCCGGAGCCCATTCGGCCCGCCGGAAGATCTGCGCCCTGCCAAAACTGCTGACACCCTACCAATCCGCTCGAATATTGCACCTGGCAGCGGATTGTTGAGGCGTCTCAACCGCGTGGTAGCCGCGATTGACCGAGAGAGCAAGCGTCATGCCGATTTACCGGGTCGTTGCAGAGGCCGGCGATTACTTGGAGGCGACGACTTCGTAGCAGATCTTGGCCGTTCCGGAGGCGACCATGCCGATATTCTGAGCGGCGGCGCGGGAGAGATCGAGAACGCGGCCGTGAATGAAAGGTCCGCGGTCGTTGATGCGGACGACGACGCTGCGGCCATTATGCTTGTTGGTGACCCGCAGACGCGTGCCGAAAGCAAGCGAGCGATGGGCGGCAGTAAGATTTCTGGAACTCATACGTTCCCCGGAAGCAGTTCGGGAGCTTCCTCCGTACCATGAAGCGCCTCCGCAGCCAGCGGATGCAAATGCCGGTGTCGAAACGACAGCAAAGGAGGCAGATATAGTTGCGGCGATCGCCAAAGAACGTGCGATTTTCTTCAAACCGTTTTTCCCTCAAGCTATTGAACTTGCGCCTTGCGCAGGCGGTGGGGCTTAAATCCGGCCAAAAATGGCGAAAAAGTGCCACTCTTGATCACGGAATGTTACGGTCTGTAACATTTGTGAATCGCAACAAATACTGTGACTATTCAGTGGATTTGCTCGGTTATGGAAAAAACCTAATAAAATCAGTTAAAAGTGGAACGATTTTTCTCGCGAGCATGCCGTAATGCCTGGGATCACGAATTTTGGAAAAATAATTTTGCGGCCTTGCCATAATTACTGCCGCATTTGTGCAATTTTAGAGGTCGTTAACCATAATTGCGGGGAAAATTGAACTAGGCCGGGTCGCGAAGTAGGAATTTTCATGCGATTTCGCTTGCTGGCGGAACCCGTTTTTCAGCCTCGCCAGCGCCCGGAAGACCATAGTTCCGCAAGTGACATGCGATATTCTGGGTAGTGGAAGGCAAAGCCGAGCGCGCGCAATTTCGCGTTCGAAACACGCTTGTTCTCACCATAGAAGGAGCGCGCCATCGGCGTCAGTTCCGCCGTTTCGAAGGACTGTTCGGGCGGCGGCTCGGCACCCATGAGGCGGGCCGCTTCCACGATCACGTCCTGCGGCGGCGCGGGCTCGTCGTCTGTCACATTATATATGCCGCCAAGACCGCGGTCGGACAGGAAGCGAGCACAGGCGCCGATATCTTCGACGCGGATGCGATTGAAAACCTGGTTTGCCTTGATGAGGCGCCGCGCCGTGCCCTTTTCCAGATTGCAGAAGGCGTTTCGCCCCGGACCGTAGATGCCGGCGAGCCTGAGGACGGCGACGGGAAGATCGAGCCTGATGCCGGCGCGCAGCCAACCGTCTTCCGCCTCGACGCGCTCGACGGAGCGATCCGCGACTGGGTGCAGCACGGTCTGCTCGCTGACCCAGGCGCCCTTGTGGTCACCATAGACGCCGACGGTCGAGAGGTAGCAGATCCATTGCAGCTTCGGCATCAGCGCCTGCAGATTGAGCTGGGCCAGCCGTAACAGCGGATCCCCCGCTTTCCCCGGCGCGATCGATTGCACCAGATGCGTTGCGGACTGCATTGCCTCGGCCAGATCGGGATCGAGCGTCTCGCCGTCGAAGACGAAGGCTTCGATGCCTTCTTTGGTCAATAATTCCGCCTTGTCGGCGGAGCGGGTCGTGCCGGTGATGCGAATGCCGGAGCCGGCGAAAGCCTTGGCGATGGCCGTTCCCGAATAACCGCAGCCGAAAATCATCACATGCATCATAGAACTCCCGCCAATGTCCATTCGGCGCGAACCTCTTCGTCCGCTTCATCATGCCTTTGTGCCGCAAATGCGCGGAACTCGCCAGACGTCATCAGTCGCGACAACGCCCACACCGCCATGCCGCGCACGACAGGCGAAGGATCTTCAGCCAATTCGCAACATCTTCCTATAAGCGACGGCTCGCCGGAATTACCAGCCGCGATGAGCACGTTGCGGATGAACCGATCCCGGCCAACGCGCTTCACCGGCGAGCCGCTGAAGAAAGCGCGAAACGCCGCGTCGTCCAAAGTCAGCAGAAAGGCGATCGAAGGCTCCTTGAGATCGTCCCGCGCAACCAGCTTCATTTCCGAGGCGGCGCTTGCGAACTTGTTCCAGGGGCAGGCGGCAAGACAGTCGTCGCAGCCGTAGATGCGATTGCCGATCATCGGACGAAGCTCCGGATCGATCGGTCCCTTGTGCTCGATAGTCAGATAGGAGATGCAGCGGCGGGCATCCAGCTGATAGGGGGCAGGGAAGGCGTTGGTCGGGCAGACGTCGAGACAGGCCCGGCAGGAGCCGCAATGGTCGATCTCGGGCTCGTCCGGCTCGATATCGGCCGTGGTGAACATCGAGCCGAGAAATAGCCAGGATCCGAAGGCGCGGCTGACGAGATTGGTATGCTTGCCCTGCCAGCCAAGGCCGGCCGCGCCGGCCAGCGGCTTCTCCATGACCGGTGCGGTATCGACGAAGACCTTGACGTCTTCCTTCGAGCGTGCGGCAAAGCGAGTGGCGATCTCCTTCAACCGTCCCTTGATGATGTCGTGATAATCGCGGTTTCGCGCATAGACGGAGATTGCCGCCTTGTCCTTCTTCTCCAGAACGCCACGCGGATCTTCGTCGGGGCCGTAGTTGAGGCCGAAGACGACGATGGAACGCGTCTCGCTCCAGAGAACGCGCGGATCGCCGCGCCGTTCGCGCGTTTCTGCCATCCAGCCCATGGTGCCGTGATGGCCCTTGTCCAGAAACTGGCCGAGCCTGACGGCCGCCTGCGGGATAGCGTCCGGTCGTGTGATGCGGCAGAGATCGAAGCCTTGGGCGCGCGCCTCTTCGCGCAGAAAGGCGGTCAGCGCGCTCCGTCGCTTGCCGGCTTTTTCCGCTTCACGATCCTCGGGCATGACGAGCCCTCGTTAGAAATCCAGATCGGCGTAGTGCGAAACGGGAGTGACACCGCGCACGCGTTCCGCCAGGATCGGCCGGAAGGACGGGCGCGACTTCAGCCGCTGATACCATTCCTTGGCGATCGGGGATTCCGTCCAGTCGATCTCTCCGAGATAGTCTAGCACGGAAATCGAGGCCGCTGCGGCAAGATCGGCATAGCTCAGCCGGTCGCCGGCGAGCCATTGTCTGGAACCGGCAAGCCAGGACAGATACTTCATATGCTGGCGGATATTGCCGCGCGCCATCCGCATGACCTTGGAATCGGGCGCGCCGCCGCCCTGTTCGGCGGTCATCTGCAGCTTGAAGACGCGCTCGCGCGCCAGCGGCCGCGTGACGTCCTGCTCCATCTTCTGCATGAACCATTCCGTCAGCCGGCGAATTTCGGCGCGCTGGAACGGATCTTCGGCCAGAAGCCGGCGATCCCGCTTCAGGACGCCGTGCGTCTCGTCGAGATATTCGGAAATGACGGCTGCGCCACAGAGCGCCCGCATGCTGTCATCGACATAGACAGGCAAGGTTCCGGCGGGGTTCAGCGCCAGGAAGTCGCGGCGCTTTTCCCATGTCTGTTCGTCGATCAATTCCGTCTGATAACCATATTCGGTCAGGATCAGCCGGACGAACCGTGATGAAGATGACATTGGGTGATGATAAAGCGTCGGCATTGCTACTCGGGTGTTTCTAATTGGTGCTACGGAGTCTTTCGGGTCGCGATTCTGCGGCCCTAGTCATTTGTCATCGGTTGAAGCTATAGGATCTTGGCCTAGTTTGCACAAGCGAATCGGGCCGCCCTGCCGTTTGACAAAGGACACGATATGGCTGAACAAATTATTATCGCGCTGGTTTTAGGCCTTGTGGAGGGGCTTACGGAGTTCATTCCGGTCTCCTCCACCGGACATTTGATATTGCTCGGACATTTTCTCGGCTTCAAGGAAGCCGCTACTTTCGACGTTCTCATCCAGCTCGGTGCGATTCTCGCGATCCTGCTCGTCTATTTCAATCGGCTCGTTCAGATCGCCAAGGCGCTGCCTGTCAGCGTCAAGGCCCGCCATTTCGTTCTGGCCGTCCTTTTCAGCTTTCTGCCGGCAGCCGTCATCGGCGCGCTTGCCCATGATTTCATCAAGACCGTGCTGTTCGACTCGCCGAAGGTCGTCTGTATTTCACTAATCCTCGGCGGCATCGTTCTGCTCGTTGTCGACAGGATCAAGTTCAAGCCCAAATACAACAGCGCCTACGAGTTCTCCTGGCCGATGGCGATCAAGATCGGTTTCTTCCAGTGCCTGGCCATGATTCCGGGAACGTCCCGTTCCGGCTCCACCATCGTCGGAGCGCTGCTGCTCGGTGCCGACAAGCGTTCGGCCGCCGAATTCTCTTTCTTCCTCGCCATGCCGACCATGGCGGGCGCCTTTGCGCTGGATCTCTGGAAGAGCCGTCACGATCTGAGCACGGACCAAGGCCTGCTGATCGTTATCGGTTTCGTCACCGCCTTCATATCGGCGCTGTTCGTCGTCCGGGCATTGCTCGATTTCGTCTCCCGCCGCGGCTACGCTCCCTTTGCATGGTGGCGTATTGCCGTCGGCACGGTCGGATTGATCGGACTCTACTTCGGCTGACGCAGCCCGTCCGCTACCGCAATCCCAGAGACAGCTAAGGCCGGTGGGAGCCGGCCTTTTTCATGCCTATCAATTCGAGGAGGAGGCGTTGATAGAGCCTGTCGTGCAGGGGTCGACGCCGTAGGCCGGCGCACATTCGCCCTTCACCGAGGCGATGCTGCCGCGGGCGACGAAAGAGCCTGCGAGAATCACCAGTGCCGCGCACGCAAACAAAAGCGCGATAGACTTGCCCATCGAAAAATGCCTTTCCGCAGAAGTGTGAAGCGCGCCACGATCGGTTCGTTGTGCAAGCTCGTGACGCGCGGCTGTGTTAGTCAGTGAAGTGAGCAATAGCAATAAATGTTCATATTAAATTTGACGTTAATGGCACTATTTCCGCACTGCGTCTTTTAGGCAACGCTAAGCTGTGTATCACGGGGCTCTGACAGGCCTGAAGCGCCCGATTTCCGCCTTTCCAGACAATAAAAAACGCCGCTCGGCGAGGCCGGCGGCGCTTGAATTTCACGAATCTCCGAATCGTCAGGCCGCTTTGCCCGAACCGGTGAACTGACCTTGCGGGCGATAACGCACGAGATAGGACGGCAGCACGGAGACGAGAAGCGTCGGCAGCAGGCCTATGCCCGTCAGCGTGCGTCCCTCTGCTTCCGCCTGCTTGGAAACGACGTTGTCGCTCTTCAGCAGCGTGACCTGATCGGCGGTGATCGGCGGCTTGATGAGCGGCACCAGGGAAGCGATCGAGCCGATCAGCGAAGCGAGGCCGAAGGGGATGGAGACGAGCGTCTTCTTGCGGCTGATGACGGAAAGCGTGGTCTCGAGACAGTCGCGGAAGGACAGCACTTCCGGGCCGCCGAGCTCATAGGTCGTGCCGGCCTTCAGCTTGCCGTCGACGCTGCGGGCAACGGCCTCGGCGATATCCTCGACATAGACGGGCTGGAATTTCGTCTTGCCGCCGCCGATCAACGGCAGGAACGGCGCCGTGCGGGACATGTCGGCGAACTTGTTGAAGAACTCGTCTTCCGGTCCGAAGACGATCGAGGGGCGCAGGATGACCGCGTCCGGCTTGATCGACAGAATGGCGGTTTCGGCGCGAGCCTTGGTGCGGGCATAGACCGAAGCCGATTTGGCGTCGGCACCGAGCGCTGAAATATGCGTCAGCGAAGCGCCGGCGCCGCGTGCGGCCTCCGCAATGGCCTTGGCGCCGAACTCCTGCACGGCTTCGAAGGTGTTGCGGCCGCTTGCGGCGAGGATGCCGACGCAATTGACGACATGCTGCGCGCCTTCGACCGCGCGGTCGATGGAGTTGCGGTAGCGCACATTAGCCTGAACGATCGAAATCTGGCCGAAATTGCCGAGCGGCTGCAAAAAGCCGGCAAGGTCGGGGCGGCGCACGGCGACACGGATGCGGTATCCGCGCTTTGCAAGCGCGCGCACGACGTGCCGCCCGATGAAGCCTGATCCTCCGAACACGGTAACGAGCGGCGGGAGGTTGGACAGGGTCATGGCAGGCTCCTCGAAAGGCTTTGATTGGGCTTGTCTGGTTTCGTCTTAGCCGATCCGAGCGCCGAGGTGAAGTGCTATCGCGCTGCATTGCAGCGTCGCGTTTTCAAAGGATTTAAGCCCCTTCGACGACGACCATTTCAGCGTCTGCCACCTGCTGGCGGATTTTGGCGGCGATCTGGTATTCCGGCGAGTTGTAGCAATCGACGGCATGCTGCAGCGACGGAAACTCGATGACGACGTTGCGACCGCGCGCCTGTCCCTCGAGCGGCGTGAAAGCACCGCCGCGGGCGAGGAAGTTCGCGCAGTATTTCTCGAAAGCCGGCTTGGCGGCAGCAACGTAATCCTTGTAGCGCTCGGGGTCGCGGACATCCACGCGCGCGATCCAATATCCCTTTGCCATATGTTCCTCCATGCTTGTTTGGGTGTTTTAGAGTGCGGCGTCCATCTCGGCGAGAATGGCGCGGGCCGCCTCCTTCGGGTCGGCCGCCTTGACGATCGGTCGGGCGACGACGAGATGGCTGGAGCCAGCCTTGATGGCTGCGGCCGGGGTCATCACCCGCTTCTGGTCGCCCTTGTCGCTGCCCGCCGGGCGAATGCCGGGCGTGACTAGCGCCATATCAGGCCCGATGATCTTGCGGACCGCGGCGGACTCCTCCGCCGAACAGACGATGCCGCCCATGCCGGCCAGATGCGCCTGCTCGGCGCGGCGCAGCACCAGCGTATGCGGATCGTATTCGTAGCCGGCGGCGATCAGGTCCTCTTCGTCCATCGACGTCAGCACCGTGACGCCGAGCAGACAGAGGTTAGACCCCTTGGCCGCTTCGACAGCCGCCTTCATCGCCTTCGGATAGGCATGCAGCGTCAGCATCGACATACCCATCTTGACGATGTTCTCCACACCGGAGGCTACCGTGTTGTCGATGTCGAGCAGCTTCATGTCGAGGAAGATCTTCTTGCCGTCGGCGGCAAGATCGCGGGCGAATTCCAGGCCGCCGGCAAAGGCGAGCTGATAGCCGATCTTGTAGTAGAGGATATCGTCGCCGAGGGCGCCGACCACTTTCTCGGCCTCCTGAAGGTTTGGAACATCCAGTCCAACGATCAAGCGGTCGCGTGCGGTCATCTCAAGCCCATCCCATCCAGTCTTCTATCGGTGTCCAGTCGCACGAGATCGTGCGCTTCGCAAGATCGAAACAGAAAAGATTGCCACCACCCGGCGGCTGGTCGCCCTGCCGTGCGATCGGCTTTCCCTCAAGATGGCATTTCAACAATGTCCCGACGCCGCCATGCCCGACGAAGGCTATCGGCACCTGCGGGTTATGTCGCGAAAGAACGGCCTCGACATTGGAGACGATCCTTGTCTGCGCGTCGATCGCACGCTCCCAACCCATGAAGCTTTCGTGCGGATTGGCGAAGAACCAGTCGGCGGCCTTCTCGAATTCCGGTGGCGGCAAGAAGCCCGTGGCGCTGCGGTCGTTTTCGTGCATGGCCTCGATGATTTCGATCGGGTCGCCGCATGTGGCCGCCAGGATTTCAGCCGTTTCTATCGCCTTGCGTTCGCCGCTCGAGACGATCAGGCCAAGCTGATGCGCCCAGGGACGGGTTGCCGCCACCCGCGCTCTCGCCGCACCGACCTCGGAAAGCCCCCATTCCGGCACGGGAATATCGGCATCGATCCGCACCTGCGGATGCGTAATGTAAAGTGCGTACATCGGATTGCCTCAGCCGCGGGTGTAGACCCAGAGCTGGGCCGGCGGAATGTTGCGGACGATGAAATCGTAGTGGCGGATGTGGTAGCGATCTGGCCGCGCGATGATCGGCGAAACCGGCCCGTAGGAAATCTGTACGACCGGCCGGCCGGCCGGCATGCGATCCAGCAGGCTTTCCAGCAGCGCCACACGCGCCTTCATCGGGAAATTGAGCAGAGGAATACCCGAGACGACAGAATCGAAGGTCTGGCCGCGCAGCACGCCGAGCGTCTTGTCGAGATCGAAGGCATCACCATTGATGAAGTGGACGCCAGGATAGAGCTTGACGAGGTGATTGTAGAAATCGGTCGAGTATTCGATGGCGACGAGGTTTTCCGGCTCGACACCGCGCGCCAGGATCGCCTTGGTGATGGCTCCCGTTCCCGGCCCGAGTTCCAGCACTGGCAGGCCGGATTGCGTGTTGATGATGCTCGCCATCTTGCGGGCAGTGATCGACGAGGTGGGAGCGATCGATCCCACAGTCTTGGGTCCCTGCATCATGCCCTTGAAGAAACGGATCTCCTCATCGAATTTTTTGCCAAGCCGTTCCTTGAGACGCAGCGCCATGCATTCCCCCCTAGATGTTACGGTCGCGACTTACATACCGCTTATCTAAAATCTTGCAATGCGATGACGCAATAACAAGAGAAAATGTCGCAATCCGAAAAGGACCAAATAAAAGCGCCCTCACGTTGTAGAAACGCATGAAAGGGCGCTTTGGTTTCGCCAGAGCCGGATGATTTTAGGTCGAACAGACCTAAAATCATCCGGCTCTTGAATCAAAGAAGTGGAGCATGATGTCGTCCGAAAACCGCTCACACTTTTCGGCATCATGCTCTAGACGCGCATCGGCATCAAAACATAGAGCGCGTCGTCGCCGGCTGTGTCACGAATGAGCGTCGGCGAGCCTGCATCGGCAAGCAGGAACACGGCCGCATCGCCGGAAAGCTGAGCGGTGATGTCGAGCAGGTACTTCGCGTTGAAGCCGATTTCCATCGGATCCATCTCATAGCCGACGGCGACTTCTTCCGTCGCACTTCCCGAATCCGGGTTGTTGACCGTCAGCAGCAGCTGGCCGTCCGACAGAGCCAGCTTCACGGCGCGGCCGCGCTCCGACGAAATTGTCGATACGCGGTCGACGGCCTGCGCGAAGGTCTGGCAATCGACCCGCATTTCCTTGTCGTTGTTGGCTGGGATGACGCGCTGATAGTCCGGGAAGGTGCCATCGATCAGCTTCGAGGTCATGACGATGGAGCCGATCGTCAGGCGGATCTTGGCGTCGGATACTTCGACGGTCACGATCGTATCCGGCGTGTCCACCAGCTTCTGCAGTTCGCCGACCGTCTTGCGCGGGATGATGATGCCGGGCATGCCTTCGGAGCCCGAAGGGGCGCTGACATCGGCACGGGCCAGGCGATGTCCGTCCGTGGCGACAGCCCTGAGCTTCAGGTCGCCGCCGCTTTCAATCGTGTGGAAGAAGATGCCGTTGAGGTAATAACGGGTCTCTTCAGTGGAGATCGCAAACTGCGTCCGGTCGATCAGCATCTTCAGATCGGCCGCCTTCAGCTTGAAGGAATGGCTGAAGTTGCCGGCGGTGAGGTCCGGGAAATCGGATTCCGGCAGGCATTGCAGCGAGAATTTCGAGCGGCCGGATGCGACCGTCATCGAGCTGCCGTCGGCATTGGTGGCAAGAAGCACTTCCGATCCGTCGGACAGCTTGCGCACGATGTCGTAGAGCAAATGCGCAGGAACAGTGGTGGCGCCGGCCTGCTCGACATTGGCGGGTGTTGCCTCGGTGATTTCGAGGTCGAGGTCGGTTGCCTTCATGTCGAGGCTCGTGCCCTCGGCCTTCAGCAGCACGTTGGACAGGATCGGGATCGTGTTGCGACGCTCGACCACGCGATGTACGTGGTTCAGCGACTTCAGGAGGTTCGACCGCTCAATTGTTATACGCATGGATGCTACCGCTTTCGACCGTGACTTGCCGGGCAGCCCGAGGCGCCCGAGCGACATGTTTTCGGACGAGGCCCGAAAGATTGGACAGGCAACTTGGCAGACTTCTCCATCCGAATGCAAGAGGCATGGATCAATTGCCAAGCGCCAATTCGACATTTCGTCGACAATCCTCCACAGGAATTGCACCGCTCTTGCCGTCCGTGCGCGCCTCGCCCATAAAGGCTGCTTATCCCAAGTGAATTCAGGACCGGCATGAACGAAGACCAATCCAGCGGCGGGACGCGCAGTTTCCGTCTGCACAACAATCAGATTCCGGCCCGTCCCCTCGAACCGGCTCTCTATCTTGTCGCCACGCCGATCGGCAATCTCGGCGATATCACGCTGAGGGCGCTTGAGACGCTGGCCGGCGCAGACGTTCTGGCCTGCGAGGACACGCGCGTCACACGCGTCCTGCTCGATCGCTATGGCATCCAGAACAAGCCCTATGCCTATCATGAGTACAATGCCGATGAGGCAGGACCGCGGCTGCTGCAGGCGCTGGAAGCCGGCCGATCGGTGGCGCTGGTGTCGGATGCCGGCACGCCGCTTGTCTCCGATCCAGGCTACCGGCTGGCGACGCAGGCGATCGAGGCGGGATACAAAGTCGTTCCTATTCCAGGCGCCTCGGCGCCGCTCGCAGCCCTCGTCGGCTCCGGCTTGCCCAACGATGCCTTCTTCTTTGCCGGCTTCTTGCCCGCCAAGGACAAGGGCCGGCGTGACAGGCTGGCCGAGCTTGCGGGCGTGCCCGCGACCCTCATCTTTTTTGAGTCGCCGCATCGTATTGCCGCCACGCTTGCTGCCGCCGCCGATGTACTTGGCGGTGAGCGCGTGGGTGCCGTTTGCCGTGAGCTGACCAAGACCTTCGAGGAATTCCGGCGCGGATCGCTCGCTGAACTCGCCGCTTTCTACGATGCCGTGGATAATGTGAAAGGCGAGATCGTTCTGCTCGTCGGTCCGCCGGCGGAAAGCGTGACGGCTGAGGCCGATGTCGACGCCATTCTGGCCGATCTCGCGGGGACGATGCCGACGGCAAAGGCGGCGGCCGAAGCCGCCCGCCTGACTGGCCTGCCGCGCAAGGAACTCTATCAGCGCCTGCTCGACATGAAGGAGCGCCATGCCTGATACAGGGGGTGAGCCGGGCGAAAGGCTGAAGCGGCAAAAGGCCTGGCGGCGCGGCCATGTCGCCGAATATCTCGCTGCCGCCTTTCTGATGCTCAAGGGCTATCGCATCCTCGCCATCCGCCATCGCACGAAACTCGGCGAAATCGATATCGTCGCCCGCAAGGGCGATCTCGCCGTCTTCGTGGAAGTCAAATCGAGGCGCGGTGCGCAAGAGGCGATCGACGCCGTTTCCTTCTCTTCGCAGAGACGCATCCGCGCCGCGAGCGACCTTTGGCTTGCCCGGCAGCCGGATTTCGCCCGTCTGTCGCAACGCTATGACATCGTCGCGATGCTGCCGGGGCGCTGGCCGCAGCATTTTCCCGATGCGTTTTGAGCAGGGCGTTACAGGACCGTCACAAAATCAGCCTATTGCCGGGCGACCGGCACTCGCGATTTTCTCGCCGACGCTCACAATCTCGTTTCGACAGGCCTCACCATGATCCGCAATACCGTTTCCGCCTTCACCGTTCCCTCGCAGGAGGAGCGCAAAAGCCTCGTTTCACTGGAGAAGACCCCGGCCATTCACGCCGCGACGCTGGCATCGCTTGCCTGCATGAACACGGTGCGTGTTGGTGGTGCGGAAGCCAAGGTCGAGGCCCTGTCCTTCCCGTTTACGGTCGCTGCCTGGAATCTGGAGCGCTGCCTGTTTCCGGAGGAAAGCGCGGCCAAGCTGCGGACAACAGGGGCACCGCTCGTGCTGCTGTCTGAGATGGATGAGGGCATGGCCCGTACCGAGCAGCGCGACCCGACTGCCGCTATCGCCGGCGCGCTCGGCATGAACTATGCCTATGGCGTCGAATTCCTCGAACTCAGCCTTGGGTCGGAAATCGAGCGCTCCTTCTGCCGCGACGATTTCAACGAGAAGGGCTTCCACGGCAATGCGCTGATGGCGCCCGTTACCCTGAAGCAGGCTTTCCTTTTTCGTCTGCCGGGCGAAGCCGTCTGGTTCAATGACAGCAACGAACAGCCACGCGTCGGCGATCGCTGCGCCGTCGGTGCCGTCGTCGAGACCGAGGCCGGTCCCTTCGTCGCCGTTTCGGTCCATCTCGAAAGTGTCGCGACCGCTGCCTATCGCGAACGGCAGATGGCGGCGCTGATCGATGCGGTCGAAGCCTTCGCGCCCGGTCTCCCGATCCTGATCGGCGGCGATCTCAACACCGGCAACCACACCGGCGGCGATTTCTCGACAGATACCCTGTTTGCCATGGCGGAAGGTCGCGGCTTCGAATGCCATGGCGGGCCTCTGGATCAAACGAGCACGCGCCCGAGCCTGATCACGCGCTTTCCCGATCGCACCATGAAGCTCGACTGGTTCGTGAGCCGCGGCCTGAAGATTGGTGAAAGCCATCTTGTCTCTTCGCTCAATGAAGAGGGCAAGCCGCTTTCCGATCACGACATGATCGTTTGTACAATCGAAGGTTTTTCTGCCTGATTTTTGCAATCATTAAAATGCTCTCGATTTCATGAACCACCCCGTTACCGCTCCCATGCGATGAGATGGCAGACGCGCATGGAAATTGGGGGTTTGCATGGTCTTGAAAATGATGTTGGCGGGCATGGCGGCCTTTGCCGCGCGTGCCGTTCCTGTCGTCGTTGCTTTGCCGCAGTCGAAAAGCTTCGTAGCCGGCGCCAGCAGCGAAATGGAAATGAAACCGTCGCCGATCGAACGATCCTGGATTCTGTCGGGTGATCCGGTGGCCCGCATCGCCGAGCATTCGCGCGGGCAGGACGATGCTGCGGTAACGGCGCTGTGGGATTGCACGGCCGGCGAATTTCGCTGGTATTTCGGCTGGGACGAAACCGTGATGATCCTCGAAGGCGAGGTGCATATCACCACGGAAGACGGCGTCGAGCGCACGCTGAGTGCCGGTGATGTCGCCTATTTCGCTGGCGGCACATGGGCGACATGGCGCATCGATCGCTATCTGCGCAAGGTCGCATTCTGCCGCAAGCCGTTCCCGAAGCCTTTGACCATGGCTTATCGCCTGCGCAATCTGGTCCGGCAGGGCGGCGCGCAGGGCCTTGCCGCCTGACAGCGGCCAACCCTGACGGAAGTCCTTGAATAGCCGTTGCGTTTGGAGGCGGGCCGACCTACATCTGTCCGCAAATCTGAGCGAGGGCTGACTATGGCTGGTATCAAGAATGTTGCGGTCCAGATGGACCATGTCCGGGGCATCAACATTGCGGGCGACTCGACTTTCGCCATGAGCCTCGAGGCGCAGAACCGCGGCTACAAGCTCTTTCACTACACGCCGGAGCGGCTGAGCATGCGCGACGGCAAGGTCTATGCCTCCGTCGAGCCGATGATCCTGCGCGACGTCAAGGGCGATCACTTCGAGCTCGGCGAGCCTGAGCGCGTCGATCTTTCGACCATGGACGTCGTGCTGTTGCGTCAGGACCCGCCCTTCGACATGGCCTATATCACCTCGACGCATCTGCTCGA
Organism: Martinezella miluonensis; assembly: GCF_900094545.1. Lineage (GTDB taxonomy): Bacteria > Pseudomonadota > Alphaproteobacteria > Rhizobiales > Rhizobiaceae > Rhizobium > Rhizobium miluonense. The sequence continues at coordinate 265,894 of NZ_FMAH01000001.1, read as the reverse complement.
GCGCATCCACCCGAAGACGCTCGTCGTCAACGATCCGGCTTGGGTTCGCAACTCGCCGGAAAAGATCTTTGTCACCGAATTTGCCGATCTCATGCCGAAGACGCTGATCACCCGCGATCCCGGCGAAATCCGCCGCTTCCGCGATGAGATGGGCGATATCATCCTGAAGCCGCTCTACGGCAATGGCGGCGCCGGCGTCTTCCACTCGACGCGTGACGACCGCAATCTGTCCTCTCTGCTGGAAATGTTCGGCCAGCTCTTCCGCGAGCCTTTCATCGCCCAGCAATATCTGCCCGACGTGCGCAAGGGTGACAAGCGCATCCTGCTCGTCGATGGCGAGGCCGTCGGCGCGATCAACCGCGTGCCGGCCGAGCATGATGCCCGCTCCAACATGCATGTCGGCGGCCGTGCCGAGGCGACCGAGCTCACGGCGCGCGAAAAGGAAATCTGCGCCCGCATCGGCCCGGCCCTGAAGGAGCGCGGTTTCCTGCTCGTCGGCATCGATGTCATCGGTGATTACATGACCGAGATCAACGTCACCTCGCCAACGGGGCTGCGCGAAGTGAAGCGCTTCGGCGGCGCCGATATCGCCAGCCTGCTCTGGGACGCGATCGAATCCAAGCGGGTCTAAATCCTCTCGCTGTAACCCGACCTATATCGCGATGCCCATCCGCCGGCAGGTCAGGATCACCGCTGACTGCCCGGTGGTGCTGTCGTTGGCGATGACGATGGGTACAAAGCCGAAAAGCGGCTTTACGTTGACCATCATGCCGACGTAAGGCCGCTTGTTCGCGATGCCGCCATAGCCACCCATGGCGGTGATCGTGCCGCAAACGCTGACATAACCCTTGCTGTCCTTGGAAGCCGCCATCGGCCCGAAGAGCAGGACGCTCTCATAGGGGAGCCGTTCGCGCCAACCCTTTTCCACCGCAGCGGTTTCCTTGGTGCTCAATTGATAAGGAGTGCCCTTTTCCAGATTGTCCCCACCATCTATTGACTGGCAGCCGGCCAGAACGGTGCCCATCGGAAGGGATAGCGATATCGCAAGTCTCATAATTTGCCCCCGATTGTAGAAATCACTCCTTTGTTCTTTTATTGTTCTTGTTTCATTTCATTTTCTCTGTCACGTTGCAACCCATGGTCTGTTATGAAAGATTGATAGCGGTAAACGCGTTGGATGAGGGCGGGGGATGGTAGCGCGCGTCAGCACGGTGGCGTTTCAGGGCATTGAGGGCGTACCCGTCGAAGTGCAGGTGATGATCGCGCCGGGCAAGGTGCTGATGCATATCGTCGGCCTGCCCGACAAAGCAGTGGCGGAAAGCCGCGAACGGGTCCAGGCAGCGCTCCACGCCTCCGGTCTCGCCTTGCCGCCGAAGAAGGTCACGGTCAATCTCGCGCCGGCAGACTTGCCCAAGGAGGGCAGCCACTTCGACCTTGCCATCGCGCTCGGTCTGATGGCGGCACTCGGCGCGATCCCGGCTGATGCCCTGTCGTCCTATACTGTCATCGGCGAACTCAATCTCGACGGCACGATCGCACCCGTTGCCGGCGCTCTTCCGGCGGCGATCGCGGCCAACGCCATGGGCAAGGGGCTGATCTGCCCTGCCGAAAGCGGGCCAGAAGCCGCATGGGCAGGCAAGGAGATCGATATTCTGGCGCCCCGCAGCCTGATCGCACTTGCCAACCATTTCCGTGGCACGCAGGTCCTGTCGCGGCCGGAACCATCAGTCCGCGCCGGTGCTGCCAATCTGCCGGATCTGGCCGATATCAAAGGGCAGGAAAGCGCCAAGCGGGCTTTGGAAGTGGCGGCGGCCGGTGGGCACAATCTGCTTTTCGTCGGGCCTCCCGGCTCCGGCAAGTCGATGCTGGCCTCGCGCCTGCCGTCGATCCTGCCGCCCTTGTCGACGAACGAGCTGCTGGAAGTGTCGATGATCCATTCGATCGCCGGCCAGCTTTCCGGTGGCAAGCTCTCCGATCGGCGGCCCTATCGCGCGCCGCATCACTCGGCCACCATGGCAGCCCTTGTCGGCGGCGGTCTGCGCGCCAGACCGGGTGAGGCGTCGCTCGCCCATCACGGCATTCTTTTCCTCGATGAGTTGCCGGAGTTTTCGCCGCAGGCGCTCGATGCGCTTCGCCAGCCGCTGGAAACCGGCGAGTGCGTCATCGCCAGGGCAAACCACCGCGTCTCCTATCCTGCCGGCATCCAGCTCGTGGCGGCGATGAACCCCTGCCGCTGCGGCATGGCCGGCGAGCCGGGCCATACCTGTGCGCGCGGGCCACGTTGCGCGTCCGATTATCAGGGCCGCATTTCCGGTCCGCTGTTGGATCGCATCGACATCCGTATCGACGTGCCGGCGGTATCCGCTGCCGACCTGATCCGACCGGCGGCCGCCGAAAAGAGCGCCGACGTCGCGCTCCGCGTCGCCCGCGCCCGTGAACGGCAGCGCGAGCGTTTCGAAAGGGCAGGCTCGAAGGAGATTACTACGAACGCCCGCTGCTCGACCGCCATGATCGAAACCATCGCCGAGCCGGATGCCGCCGGCCTGCAATTGCTGCGCGATGCGGCCGAGAAGATGAAATTCTCGGCACGCGGCTATCATCGCATCCTCAAGGTCGCACGCACCCTCGCCGATCTCGACGACAAGCCGACAGTCGGGCGTATCCATCTGGCGGAAGCCATCTCCTACCGCATTGCCGGCGAGCGGTTGACTGCGCACGCGTGAAAATCCGAAGAGACGGATATAAGAAAGGGCGCCGTAGCGCCCTTTTCCAGATCAACCCGATAAGGCGATATCTCAGCCGCCAAGTCCTTCGAACAGCGCTGTCGAGAGATAGCGCTCGGCGAAGGACGGGATGATGACCACGATGGTCTTGTCTTCGTTTTCGGGGCGCTGGCCGACCTTGATGGCTGCCGTCAGCGCAGCACCCGAGGAAATGCCGACCGGCACGCCTTCGAGCTTTGCGACCAGCCGCGCCAGCTGAAAGGCCTCGTCATTGGTGACGGTCACCACCTCGTCATAGACGTGGGTGTCGAGGATCTTTGGTGCAAAGCCGGCGCCTATGCCCTGGATCTTGTGCGGGCCGGGATTGCCGCCCGACAGAACCGGCGAATCCGCCGGCTCGACGGCAATGACCTTGACGTCGGGCTTGCGCGCCTTCAGCACCTGACCGACGCCGGTGATCGTGCCGCCGGTGCCGATGCCGGACACGAAGATATCGACCTTGCCCTCGGTGTCGTTCCAGATTTCCTCGGCCGTCGTCTTGCGATGGATTTCCGGATTGGCCGGATTTTCGAACTGCTGCGGGATGATGGCATCAGGCAGCGTCGAGGCCAGTTCTTCGGCCTTGGCGATCGCGCCCTTCATGCCCTTCGGGCCTTCGGTCAGCACCAGCTCGGCGCCGAGCAGCGCCAGCATCTTGCGGCGCTCGATCGACATGGTTTCCGGCATGGTCAGGATCAGCTTGTAACCCTTGGCAGCAGCGGCGAAGGCAAGCGCGATACCGGTATTGCCCGAAGTCGGCTCGATCAGCACGGTCCTGCCGGGCGCGATCTTGCCCTGGGCTTCCAGGCTTTCGATCATCGCGACGCCGATGCGGTCCTTCACGGAAGCGATGGGATTGAAAAATTCAAGCTTTGCCAGGAGGTTGGCCTTGACGCCCTTTTCCTTTGCCAGCTTGTCGAGACGAATGATCGGGGTATCGCCGATGGTCTCGGTGATCGAGGCATAAACGCGGCCGCGGCCTGGTTTGCGGGTGTCGGACATGGGTATCTCCCTCTATGTGAATTATGGGGTGACAATAGGATCAAACGCCGGCGGAAACTAGAGTGCGCACGCGCCCCAGGCTCGCTGCCCGTGAGAAAAGAATCTCTCGATAGGCTTCTTCATAGAAGGTTTTTTCAGGCTGCGCGAGCGGCGATGAAGGCGGCCGTGCCGGCGAGAATGCTGGCGGCGACCCTGTTCAATATCTGCAGGGCTCTCGGCTTCTTGAGAAAGATGCGGGCTCGCGAGGCAAGCAGCATATAGGGCACGAGAACGATCAGCAGTACGACGAAGGTTGCCGCAAGCAATATGGCATACTCGTGCGGGCCGATGTGGTTGATGTCGATCAGCGTCGGCACCAGCGCGATATAGAAGAGCATGGCCTTCGGATTGCCGAGCGTCACCAGCAGGCCCGAGAGAAAGGACATACCGGCACCGTTGGATTTTTTCGCCGCGATATCGGCTGCCAGCAGGCCCGCGGTCCAGAGTTTCCAGGCGATATAGCCGAGATAAAGAGCGCCGGCGATCTTGATAACGATAAAGACCTCGGTAAAGGCCTGCGCCACGACCGCAAGGCCGAGGATGACCGCCGTCAGGTAGATCGTGTCGCCGAGCACGAGGCCGAGGCCCATGAAGAAGGTCTCGCGGAAGCCGGAGCCGAGCGCGCGCGCCACGATCGCCGTAACGCCCGGACCGGGGATGGCGGCTGCGATGAAGAGAGCGCCGCAATAAGCGAGCAGGGCCGCGAGCGTCATGAGGGTTTCCTCCACAGATGGTGGTGTCTCTATCGCACCACCTTTGCGTTTTCAAGCGATTGCGCCGGCGCTGCGAACATATTACCAAGGGGGTAAGGTGCGTCGAAACCGCTTTGCCCAAGGATATCATGTCTTCTGCATTGCTCCTGATCGATCTACAGAATTCCATCCTGACCGGTCTCGGCGCCCCGGATCGTCAGCCGGCCATTGACACCGTGCTGGAGACGGTCGTGACCAAGCTCGCAACGCTGAAGCGCAACGCACGCGCCGCCGGCATTCCAGCCTTCATCGTCCAGCATGACGGCACGGTGGGGCACCGCCTGGCAAAGCGCAGCGAAGGCTGGCAGCTGCGTCGGGAAATCGCGCCCGAGGCGGGTGATGTCGTAGTGCATAAGACGAGCTCAGATTCCTTCTTCGAAACCGATCTTGAGGCGAAGCTGCGTGCCCGCGGCATCACCCGTCTTTTCATCGGCGGCTGCATGACGCAATTCTGTGTCGACACGACAGCCCGTCGTGCCGTTTCGCTCGGTTTCGACGTCTCGCTGATCTCCAATGGCCACACTACGGCTGACATGGGCAAGCTGACCTTCGAAGAGATTGTCACCCATCACAATATGCTGCTTGACGGCTTCGATGCCGGGCCGCATGAAATCAAGCTGATTGCATCCACCGAAATTCTCTTCTGAAGTCTTCTTCCGCCCCGGAGGCCCCGATGCCGCATCTGACCAGCATGATCGCCTTTGCCCTGATCGCTCTGGGCATGGTGCTGACACCCGGGCCGAACATGATCTATCTGGTGTCGCGATCGATCTCGCAGGGTCCTGCGGCCGGGTTGATCTCGCTCGGCGGCGTCGCCTGCGGCTTCGTCTTCTATATGCTCTCCGCCGCCCTCGGCATCACCGCCTTTGTCCTCGCGGTGCCCTTCGCCTATGACGCGTTGCGGCTGGCGGGTGCCGCCTACCTTGCCTGGCTGGCCTGGAATGCACTGAAGCCCGGTGGCCGTTCCGCCTTTCAGGTGCGCGAGCTGCCGAAGGATAGCAAGCGCCGGCTCTTCTCCATGGGGCTGGTCACCAGCCTGCTCAATCCGAAGGTCGCGGTTCTCTATCTTTCGCTGCTGCCGCAGTTCATCGATCCGGCCGCCGGCAGCGTCTTCGCGCAATCCGTCATTTTCGGCTTCATCCATATCGCCGTCAGCCTGACCTTTAATGCCATCTTCGCGCTGACGGCGGGCTCCGTTGCGCAGTTCTTCGTGCGCCGCCCGTCCTTCGCACTGGTGCAGCGCTGGCTGATGGGCACGGTGCTGGCCGGGCTCGCCCTCCGTATGGCTTTCGAGGCGCAGCGCTAATGTCGAAACTTTCGCTACCACTCGCTGCCGGTCTGCTGGCACTTGCATCGGTATTGAGTTCCTCTCCGATTGCTTCGGCTGCGGAGACGGGCGCGCGGACGATCGTCTTTATGCGCCATGGCGAGAAGCCGGAAACAGGCCTCGGCCAGCTCAGCTGCCAGGGTCTCAACCGGGCGCTGGCCCTGCCGTCGGTGCTGGCAAAGCTCTTCGGCAAGCCCGCGGCGATCTTTGCGCCGAATCCATCCAAGCGGAAGAAAGATTCCGGCGTTTCCTACGATTACATCCGCCCGCTGGCGACCATCGAGCCGACCGCGATCGCGCTCGGCATGCCTGTCGATACCAGCTTCGGCTATGATGATATCGATGATCTGAAAGCCGAACTCAAGAAGCCTGGCTATGCCGGCAAGCTGGTCTTAGTCGCCTGGGAGCACAAGAAGATCGTCGATCTTGCCCGCGAGTTGATGAGCGATAATGGCGGCGATGAAAAAGCGGTGCCGAAATGGAACGGCGAGGATTTTGACAGCCTCTATGTCCTGCGCATCGGTGGGAGCAAGGCCGGACCAGGTGCGACGTTCGAAAAGATGGCGGAAGGTCTCGATGGTCGCCCTGAAACCTGTCCGACTCCGGCTAAATAGGCTTTAGAACACTGGCCGCATGAAGCTGCGCTCGTAGCTGACGATGCAGCGTGTTTCCTCGCCATAAGCAAATGCGGCGCGGCATTCCGCGTCCTCGGCCATTTTCTTCCGATAGTCTTCATAGGCCGCAAGGCTCGGAAAGCTGAAGAGCGCCAGCGCGATGTTGTTGGCGCCTTCATGCGGCAGGAAATAGCCGTGATGCTTGCCGCCCAGCCGGTTGACCAGCGGGATCCAAAGTTTGGCATAATGCTCAAACTCGGCAAGCTTGTAGGGGTCGATGACATAGCGCAGGTAGCAGGTGATCATTTGGCGGCCTCCTTGGAGAGATGAGCGTTTCTATGCCAGGGCAGGGGGATCGTCCAGCCGAGATTCATGCCGGCCGCAGCGCCTAGAATGATGATGGCACCGACGATCTGCGCGACGCCGAGCACATGGCCGAAGGCGAGGCGATCGACCACGATGGCGGCGATCGGATAGACGAAGGACAGCGCGCCGGTGAGATGCGTCGGCAGCTTCTGAATGGCGCCATAGAGCAGCACATACATCACGCCCGTATGGACAACACCCATGGTGATGAGGATCGACCATCCGCCGGCATCGTGCGGAGCGGCGGAAAAATTGGTGAAGGGTGCGAGCATTAGGATGCCTGTCGAGACCTGGATCAGCGCAATCAGGTGCGGCGGTGTGCCTTTCAGCCACTTCGCGGCAATGGCCGCCAGCGCGTAGAAGAAGGCCGCACCCAGCGAGAGCAGGATGCCGATCGCATAGCTTCCCGAACCGGCAGCTTCGGCCGGCTTGCCCTCCACGATAATAGCCATGCCGGCAAAGGCGAAGCCAAGCCAGAAGAGCTTGGTGAAGGTGATCCGCTCGCCCAGGAACAGCGCGCCGAGCCCCAGCAGCATGAAGGGTTGCGTATTATAAACGGTGGTGGCGATGGAAATGGAAGCGTGGGAATAGGCGGCGAAAAGCAGCAGCCAGTTGAGGACGATGGCGATGCCGCCGCCGACCGCTATGGAGAACGTCTTGAGATTGAGGATGCCGGGGCGCAGGAGGCCTATGGCCGCGCAGATGGCGAGTAGCGTCAGCGCGCCGAATGAACAGCGCCAGAACACGACGTCGGTCACGGCTTGCCCGGACATCAGCACGAACCAGCCGATCGTGCCTGAAATCAGCATAGCTGCCGTCATTTCTATCGTGCCGTGTCTTATCTCGTTCATGGCCTTGGCTCCCATCTAAGGAGGTCAATCATATTGCGGCGTGAGAGCCGATGATATAGATTTAATGAGGAAAGAGAATTTCAGTGCCTAATTAAATGAGGCTGAAGCATGGGTATACCTAACGGGCCTCTAGGTCTCGATGAGATCGATCAGCGAATGCTTGAGGCTTTGGCGCGCAATGCCAGGATATCGCTGAAAGAGCTGGCGGAAGCAGCGGGCCTGTCGTCCCCCAGCGCGGCGGAGCGGCTGCGGCGGCTGGAGGAACGCGGTATTATCTCGGCTTTTACTGTCGATATCGCGCCCGAGACGATCGGCTATCCCCTGCAGGCGATCGTTCGCATCCGGCCCTTGCCCGGCCAGCTGCATGTCGTCGAGCGGATCATTCAAGAGACGCCTGAGTTCATCGAATGCGACAAGGTCACCGGCGACGATTGCTTCATCGGGCGGCTGGTGGTGCGCTCGATGGGCGAACTCGACGGCATCCTGGACAAGATCACCGAGCGGGCCGAAACGAATACCTCGATGATCAAGGCGACGCCGGTCAAGCGCCGGTTGCCGCCGCTTTCGCGCTAGGTGTGTGGTCCCGGCATAAGATGGCGCATCGTTGATCCTGAGTCGTCAGAAAGAGGATGCATATGGGAAGTATTCTTCACGGCAGCGCCCGCACCACGCCGCGTCTTCGGGCGGAACTCCAAGCGCCGCAAGAAAGCACCCGGTCCCTTGCCGCCCGCTACGGCCTGAACCCAAAGACGGTGGCCAAATGGCGTGAGCGGACCACGACAGCCGATGGGCCGCTAAATCCGTCCTCAACGCTGACATCGATTGAGAACGTGTCCTGACGCAGGGTCAGGCCAAGCGCTCGGGCAAGCTCGGACATTACATGCCGGTCGAGCCGAAGCCGCCGGCGCCGCGCTTGGTCTCGCTTGCTTCGGCGGTCTCGAAGATGCGGGCCTGGATCGAGGGGGCAATGACCATCTGCGCGATGCGCATGCCGCGGGTGATCTCGAACGGCTCCTCGCCGAGGTTGATCAGCAGCACCTTCACTTCGCCGCGATAGTCGCTGTCGATCGTGCCGGGCGAGTTCAGGCAGGTGATGCCGTGCTTGAGGGCAAGGCCGGAGCGCGGACGGATCTGCGCCTCGTAGCCATCGGGAACCTCGAAGATGAACCCGGTGGGAACGAGATCCCGCTTGCCGGGAAGGATCGTCAGCGTCGCGCCATCGTCGACTGCGGCGCGTAGGTCCATACCGGCAGCGCCCCTGGTCTCATAGGCGGGCAGCTCAAGGCCTTCGCCATGCGGCAGGCGGATGAGGTTCAGGGTCGGTCGGGTGTCGGTGTGAATGGTCATGCCGTATTAGTTTGCGCTCGAACGCCGCAGGTCAATTGCATTTCGGGCTTTAAGTCGCTAGATACGGCCGCAATTCACAGGATTCACAAGCATGGCCGAAAGTCTCGCCGAGGCGGTCTCCCGCCGCCGCACATTTGCTATTATCGCTCACCCGGACGCGGGCAAGACAACGCTCACCGAAAAGCTGCTGCTTTTCGGCGGCGCCATTCAGCTTGCCGGCGAAGTCAAGGCGAAGAAGGATCGCATGCAGACGCGCTCCGACTGGATGAAGATCGAGCGCGAGCGCGGCATCTCGGTCGTCACCTCGGTCATGACCTTCGAATATGAAGGCAACGTCTTCAACATTCTCGATACGCCCGGCCACGAAGACTTCGCCGACGACACCTATCGCACGCTGACGGCCGTCGACGCCGCGGTCATGGTCATCGACGCCGCCAAGGGTATCGAGCCGCGGACGCTGAAGCTGTTCGAAGTTTGCCGCATGCGCGACATCCCGATCATCACCTTCATCAACAAGATGGACCGCGAAAGCCGCGATCCGTTCGAGATTCTCGACGAGGTCGAAGAGAAGCTCGCGCTCGATACGGCCCCGGTCACCTGGCCGATCGGCCGCTCCAAGACCTTCTGCGGCTCCTATCATCTGGCCACCAATACCGTGCGCGGTTCCGACACCGAGGTCGAGGCGACGCGCGTGAACGGCCCGCAGGCGGTCGCCGACAGGCTGCCGGAAAACGAGCGCCAGGCCTTCATCGACGAGACGGAGCTTGCCATCGAAGCCTGCCGGCCCTTCGACCGCGAATCCTTCCTCGAAGGCCACATGACGCCGGTTTTCTTCGGTTCGGCACTGCGCAATTTCGGTGTTCGCGATCTGATCAATGCGCTCGGCGACTTCGCGCCGCCGCCGCGCGATCAGGTCGCCGATATCAGGACGGTTCACGCCACCGACGACAAGATGACGGCCTTCGTCTTCAAGATCCAGGCCAACATGGACCCGAACCATCGCGACCGCATCGCCTTTGCGCGCATCTGCTCGGGCAAGCTCGAGCGCGGCATGAAGGCGCGCCTGTCGCGCACCGGCAAGCAGCTCGGCTTGACCGCGCCGCAATTCTTCTTCGCTTCGCAGCGCCAGCTTGCCGACACGGCCTTTGCCGGCGATGTCGTCGGCATTCCGAACCATGGAACGCTGCGCATCGGTGATACGCTGACCGAAGGCGAATCCCTCGTCTTCCAGGGCGTGCCGAACTTCTCGCCGGAAATCCTCCGCCGCGTGCGCCTCGAGGATGCCATGAAGGCAAAGAAGCTCAAGGAAGCGCTGCAGCAGATGGCTGAAGAAGGCGTCGTGCAGCTCTTCTCGCCCGAGGACGGCTCGCCCGCCATCGTCGGCGTCGTCGGTGCGCTGCAGCTCGACGTCTTGAAGGAGCGGCTGATGGCGGAATACGGCCTGCCGGTTTCCTTCGAAATGTCGCGCTTCTCCGTCTGCCGCTGGGTTTCTGCCGATCAGGCCGCCGACCTCGAAAAGTTCGTCACTTCGCGTCGTGGCGATATCGCCCGCGATCTCGATGGTGACCCGGTTTTCCTCGCCCAGGATGGCTTCTCGCTGCGCTACGAGGCCGAACGTTACCCGGCTATCAAGATGGTCGCCATCAAGGAATATCACGCCGTCAAGGCGGCGTGATCACTTCGGATTTTGATGTAATGAGTCACAAGCAGCGAATTTGTGACCCATTGCGTTCCCGGACTTCAAGCTTACTCCGGCCTTGCTAGGGCCTGCTCATGAGCTCCGCGTACTGAGCCTCCGTGGCTTCATCCAGCGGAAACATGCACTCAATCCGCAATTCCTGCGTCGTGATCATTTGCGCGATACCGACCGTCGTGACCAGCGAGAAAAATTTCAGAACATGTCCGTCCTTTACGAAGGATAGGGGAATGACCGGCGCATTCTCGATCGTTGGAGATGTTTGCCATTCGGCGTTTACATCGGGGTAGGCGAGCAGATTGTCGACGAGTTCCTTCGTCCGCGCATCGATGACGCGACCGACAGATTCGCGGAAAACTCGCCCCAAAAGACTCTTCGCCGTCTGATCCCAATCCGGAATAAAGGGCCGCATGCCTGCGGGATCGAACATGAGATGCAGGAGATTGCGCGGTGCCGGGCGGGCTTCCATATCGATGAAGTGGCCGAAGAAGCGAAGGGTCGCATCATTGGTCATCACGACATTCCAATAGCGGTCCATCACCACTGCCGGAAAAGGCTCGTGCTGACGAAGCATACGCGTGAGTGCATTCGTAACGCCCCGCATCTCGCGATCATCGAAACTTCCCTCCGAATAGATTGGTGCGTAACCGGCCGCGAGCAGCAAGGTATTGCGCTCGCGGAACGGCACGTCCAACGCGTCGGCGAGACGCAAGACATTCTGGCGGCCAGGCGTACTCCTGCCACTTTCGATAAAACTGATCTGACGCTGCGAAATGCCGGTGTCGAGCGAAAGCTCGAGCTGACTCTTGCCGCGCGTGTCGCGCCATGCGCGTAGCTGCGGGCCGAGTTCGTTTGGTCGTCTCAAATCGGCGTGGGAAGAACTCATCTTGCAAAGGCCTCGCTTCGCCTGTGTCATCGTGGCGGGGCCTTATTCAGCAGCCCCGCCGACGTCGATTCCTATCCGAACGCAATGGGCCCGACTGATCCGTACCAGTGACGCACCTTGGTGGGATCGGCCCCATCCATGTAGAAGAAATGTGTCATGACCGGTATGACCATGGTCTGCGTTCGGTCGTCGGGCGTCATGGTAACAGTCCCGCGGAATACTTTCAGCGATCCGCCGTCCCAATATTCGGTGACGTCATGCAACGCAGTGAAGCCGGTGTCGATGAAGGCGCGCAAGTTTTCACGAATAGTTTCGCGCCCTTTCCAGTCGGCAATGCCGAGATTGCATGTTGCGTCTTCCGCGAAGCAATCGAAGCCGTCGCCGAAGGTCTTGTCGTCAATTTCCCGCCAGAAGGCCAGTAGCCATTGGGGGGCTTCTGTTTTCGTGAACATCATCGTCGTCATGGGTTTCTCCTGAGCCTGCCGCTAACGCGACGGGTCGTGGCCACCGACTTGGTCGCGGGCTGAGGCTCGATATGTTGAAGGGCTCTAAATGCTCTTCCTGCAAGAAGATGGTCGCTAAATACCTCGAGACGAATGCTTCTCTCAATTACATGCGATGTAATGAAAGCCCGCCGATCACGCTTCAAGCCGACTTGATCGCTTCGGATATGTTTCATTTTGGAATAGTGCCTTGGCGATGTTCCATCCCATATAGCGCTATGCCATAGTGCCGGCCCGGAGGATCCTATCGATCGGAACGGGCAGCTTTCATGATGAAAATTCTTGCGGTTCTTGCTCTGGCTTTTGTCGGCTTGTTGCCGGTCGCGGCCGAAGCGCGAATCATCACCGATGCGGCCGGACGCACGGTGTCGGTGCCGGACAAAATCAGCCGCATCGTCGTCGCCGGGCCGCCGGCAGCAGTGCTTGTCTACGTGCTGGCGCCGGAAAAGCTGGCCGGCTGGGTTCATGCGCCAGATGATGCCGCCAAAGCCTATCTGATGCCGTCGGCGCGCGCTCTGCCCATCATTGGGCGACTGACCGGCAAGGGCGGCACGATCAGCGCGCAGACCGTGACGGATGCCAAGCCGGATATCATTCTGGATGCCGGCACGGTCGATCCCACCTACAAGGCGTTGGCCGACAAGGTGCAGTCCGAGACGGGTATTCCCTATGTCCTCATCGACGGCAGCTTTGCCCGCACCGCCGATACGCTTCGCGACGTCGGCGCGCTGATCGGCGTCGGGGATCGTGCCAACAAGCTTGCCGATTATGCCGATTCCGAGATCAAGGATCTGAACGACAAGCTGGCGACGCTGCCGAACGATCCGCGTCCGCGCGTCTATTACGGCCGCGGGGCCGACGGTCTGGAAACGGGGCTCTCCGGCTCGATCAATCTCGAAATCCTCGATGCCGTCGGCACGATGAACGTTGCCGCTGCCGCCGGCAAAGGCGGCCTGACCAAGGTGACGCCGCAGCAGGTCGCCGGCTGGAATCCGGATATCATCATCGCCGACGACGCGAATTTCGCGGCATTGGCGAAGAGCGATCCTCAATGGGCAGGCATCAAGGCCGTCAAGGACGGCAAGGTCTTCCTGCCGCCATCGCTGCCTTTCGGCTGGTTCGACTCACCGCCCGGCGTCAACCGGCTCATCGGCGTGCGCTGGCTGGAAAAGTTGCTTTATCCAAAGCTCTTCCGCAGCGATTTTGCCGGCGACGTGAAGGAGTTCTACAAGCTGTTCTATCAGGTCGATCTGACGGACGATCAGGTGGCGACGCTGCTGAAGGGCGTGAAGTAACAGGCATCGGAGGAGGCAGTTCATGGTTCGTGAAAACGAGATTCGCGAAAACGAGGTGGCCGTCGAACCGCCGGCAGCGTCGGATGCCGGTCTTACCTTCATCGGCCGCATCTCCACACCCTGGACATCGCGCATGGAAACGCCGCGCCAGGGCCGGCCTGACGGACCGATCTGCCGGATCGAGATCTTCGAGCCCTGGGTGGCGGCGCTGCAGGGCGTGGAAGCTTTCGAGCGGCTGGAAGTTCTTTATTGGCTGGATCGCTCCAGGCGGGATCTCGTGCTGCAGAGCCCGGCCAGCAGCGGCAAGGTGCATGGCACTTTCTCGCTGCGGTCCCCGGTTCGGCCCAACCCCATCGGCACATCCATCGTCAAGCTCGAAGCCGTCGAAGGTGCCGTGCTACTGGTTCGCGGCCTCGATTGTCTGGATGGCACGCCGCTGCTCGATCTGAAGCCGGATCGCACGCTGTTCAAACCGATCGCGCCGCCGCAGCCCGGAGATTTCCAGACCGGCGACGGCGAGACAGCGCATTATTGCCAGAAGGCCTAGGCATGATCCCGAAAAGTGCGAAGCGGTTTTCGGATAAGATCATGCCCGCTTTGGTTGTCAGTCGACGGCGACCATGACGTCGGATGCCTTGACGACGGCATAGGCGGCAGATCCCACCGTCAGGCCCAGTTCGTCGACCGCCTCGTTGGTGATCGAGGAGGTAACGATGGAGCCGTTGCCGATATCGATACGGACATGGGCCGTCGTCGCACCTTTGGTGATCTCGACGATCTTGCCCTTGAGACGGTTTCTTGCACTGATTTTCATGGATATTTCTCCCTGTTGGCGGCGCGACGATATCGTCTCAACCCGCGCTGGGCTACCCAAATCCTATTCGCCGCGCGGAAAGCGCTGGTTCTCCTCCAGCACGTTGAGATCCATGTGGTTGCGCATGTATCGCTCCGAGGCCTTCTGCAGCGGCTGATAGTCCCAGGGATAATAGGCACCGTTGCGCAGCGCCGCATAGACGACCCAGCGCCGCGCCTGGCTCTCGCGCACGGCAGCGTCGAAGCTTGCAAAGTTCCAGCGCGTCATGGCCTGCGCGGTCAGGCGGTTCAGCGTTTCGGCATAGGCCGGGTCATCAGCCAGATTGGTCAGCTCCTTCGGGTCCGCTTCGATGTCGAAGAGCATGGGCGGATCCTTCTCGCAAAGGGTCAGCTTGTAGCGGCCGTCGCGCAAGGCTACGAGCGGCGCTTCGGAGCCTTCTGCCGCATATTCCATCGGCACAGGATTGCGGCTCCCGGTGTTCAGAACCAGGGGGGTGAGGTCCTCGCCATCGGTCCAGCGGCGCAGCGATGCGATGTCGATCCCGGCGAGTGCCGCAAGCGTCGGCGTCACGTCGAGCGTCGACACCGGCTGATCGATCCGCTTAGGTTGCCAGCCGGGGGCTGATATCATCAGCGGCACGCGGGCGGAGCCTTCGAAAAAGTTCATCTTGAACCAGAGGCCGCGCTCGCCGAGCATGTCGCCATGGTCCGAGACGAAGAGGATGATGGTGTTGTCGGCCATGCGGCCGCGCTCGAGCGTTTCCAGGATCTCGCCGATCTTCTCGTCGACATAGGAGATATTGGCGAAATAGCCGCGCCGCGCCCGGCGGATCTGCTCCGGTGTGATGTCGAAGGCGGTGTGATCGCACGCCTTCATCAGCCGTTGGGAATGTGCGTCCTGCTGCTCGAAGGGGATTTCGCCGATTTCTGGGTCGAGTACCGGGCAATCCTCATAGAGATCCCAGAAGCGGCGGCGCGCGACGTAAGGATCGTGCGGATGCGTGAAGCTGACCGTCAGGCACCAGGGCCGCTCGTCGTGCCCACGCGAGAGGTCGTAGAGCTTGCGCGTGGCATGGTAGGCAACCTCGTCGTCATATTCCATCTGGTTGGTGATCTCGGCGATGCCGGCCCCGGTCACAGAGCCGAGATTGTGATACCACCAGTCGATGCGCTCGCCGGGCTTGGTATAATCAGGCGTCCAGCCGAAATCGGCGGGATAGATGTCGGTCGTCAGCCGCTCCTCGAAGCCGTGCATCTGATCTGGGCCGACGAAATGCATCTTGCCTGACAAAGCCGTCTGGTAGCCGGCGGCGCGCAGGTGATGGGCGAAGGTCGGGATGTCGGAGCAGAATTCGGCGGCATTGTCGTAGACGCGGGTGCGGCTCGGCAGCTGCCCGGACATGAAGGAGGCTCGCGCCGGCGCACAGAGCGGGCTTGCCGTATAGCTGTTGGCAAAGCGCACGGAGCGCTTCGCTAGGGCCTTCAGAACCGGGGCATGCAGGAAATCGGCCGGGCCGTCGGGAAACAATGTCCCGTTGAACTGATCGACCATGAGAATGAGGATATTCGGGCGGGACATGCGGGTGTCTTTCTTGCAGATCAGAGGCCGATGGCGGCTTTGACGGCATCGAGGCCGGGTTTGCCGTCGATAGTGGTGACGCCGGCAAGCCAGGGCGTCAAGGCATTGGGATGCGCCTTCAGCCAAGCGGTCGCTGCGTCCTTGGCGCTCTCACCGCCGAGGATCGATCCCATCAGCGAATTCTCCATGCCGATGTCGAAGGTCAGGTTGTGGAAGAGCTTGGCGGCATTCGGGCACTGGGTGGCCCAGCCGGTGCGCGCCAACGTATGGACTTCGGCGCCGCCGTAGTTTGCGCCGAAATAGGCATCACCACCGGAGAGATAGGCGATCTGGAACCGTTCGTTCATCGGATGCGGCGCCCAGGCGAGGAAGACGATGGCCTGCTTGTCCTTCGAGGCGCGCTCCACCTGCGACAGCATGGCCTGCTCGCTGGATTCGACAAGCTCCCAGCCCTTGAGGCCGAAGTCGTTGGCGTCGATCATCTTCTGGATATTGGCATTGGCGGGCGCACCGGGTTCGATGCCGTAGATCTTACGGCCGAAGTCGTCGGCATGTTTCTGCAGGTCGGAGAAATCCTGGATGCCCTTGTCGGCGGCATAGATCGGGACCGCCAAAGTGAACTTCGCGCCCTGGAGGTTGCGGTTCAGCACCTCGATGGCCTTCGCCTTGTTGAGATCGTCGACGAAGGCCTTCTGCGCCGGCATCCAGTTGCCGAGAAAGACATCGATCTCGCCGGTTTTCATCGCCTGATAGCCGATCGGCACGGAGAGGGTCTTGATGTCTGGCTCGTAGCCGAGTGCCGTCAGCAGCACGCCGGTCACGCCGTTGGTCGAGGTGATATCGGTCCAGCCGGGATCCGACAGGTGGATCGTTTTGCAGCTGCCGCCATCGGCCCGGGCGATGCCGGCAACGGAAAGGGCGGAAAGAAGAGCGCCGGCGGCCAGCCGACCCATTGCAGACATGCGCATGACGAAAGCTCCCTCTTGTTATTGGATTATTTTATTGAACACCACTAGAGTTCGCCCTGTGAAGCGGGCATTTTTCGATAGCTGCCAAAAGGAAATTTTATGGCTGAACGTTTGGTTGATCTTGGCTGGCTGCGGATCTTTGTGGAGGTCGGGCGCTCCGGTAGCCTGTCTGCCGCAGCCTCGGCGCTTGGCCTGACGCAGCCGGCCGTCAGCTATCAGATTCGCCGCATTGAAGAGCAGATGGGCGTTTCCCTGTTCCGGCGCCAGCATCGCGGCGTCAAGCTCTCGCCTGAGGGGCAGCGCCTGCTTGAGATTGTCGAGAAGGCGGTCGGCGGCGTCGATACGCTGGTGCGCAGCTTCCGCGCCGAGGCGGAGCGCCCGTCGGTCCGGCTCAGAACGGACTACGCCTTCTCCGCTCTCTGGCTGATCCCTCGCATGCATGTATTCCGGCTTCTTCACCCCGAATTGGATATCCAGATCGTCGCCACGCAACGGTTGGATCGCGGTGCGCCAGAAAATGGCGATATCGCCGTTTTCTTCGGTTCGAGAAATGAATTCGGGTCAGGAGCGACGCTGCTTCTGCCGGAAAAGGTCGTGCCGATCTGCACCAAAGGCTTCGCCGAGCGTCATGGACCTTTCACCGATCCCTCTCAGCTGGCGCGCGCGACGCTGGTGCATCTCGATTCCGAAACCCCGTCGCCGTGGTTCGACTGGGAAAGCTATCTTGCGGCTTTCGGCATAGCACGCGACAGCTATGCCGACCGTGGCGACCTGCGCTTCAATACCTATTCGCTGGTCGTCCAGGCGGCACTCGGTGAGCAGGGTGTGGCGATTGGCTGGATGGGCCTTGTCGATTCGCTTCTCGCCGCAGGTACGCTGGTGACGGCGGGTCCGATGTTGGAAGCGCCGGAACGCGGCTACTGGCTTCTGCCGCCGGCAGCGCCAAGCCCGCAGGCGGAGCGGCTGGCTCAATGGCTGCTGGCGGAAGCGGCCGCCGTGCTGCCTCAATCGCTTACTTCGCCGTGAGATCGGCCAGGAAGGTCTCGCACCAGTGCAAGACGTCGTGTTCCAGCAGGTAGTCCATCATGCCGCGCCAGCGTTCCTGCCGCTCCTGCAGCGGCATATTGACAGCGCGGGCCAAGGCGTTGGCGGTACCATCGACATCATAGGGGTTGACCAATAAAGCGCCGTGCAGCTTGCGAGCCGCGCCGGCAAACTGTGACAGCACCAGCACGCCGGGATTTTCTGGATCCTGTGCTGCGACATATTCCTTGGCGACTAGATTCATGCCGTCGCGCAACGGCGTCACCAGCCCGACTTTTGCGAGCCGGTAGAGGCCTGCCAGGATCGGGCGGCTGATCGAGCGGTTGATATAGCGAATGGGAACCCAGTCCACCGTGCCGATCGCGCCGTTGACCCTGCCGGCCTGTTCGGCGACGGCGTGCTGCATCGCCTCGTATTCCGGCACTTCGGAGCGTGATTTCGGGGTGATCTGCAAGTAGGTGACGCTGCGCTGGTGAGCCGGATTGTTGGTGATGAACCGCTCGAAGGCGTCGATGCGCTGCGTGATGCCCTTGGAGTAGTCGAGCCGGTCGACGCCGAGGATCAGGTCGCGGCCCTCGATGCTTTTCCGTACCTTCTGCACCATGCTGTGGGATGCGGCCTTGCGCGCGAAGGCGGCGAAGGCTGCCGTCTCGATGCCGATCGAATAGGCGCCACCGCGAAAATCATGGCCGTGCGCGCTGAAATGACCGGGGCTCTTCTCGATGCCCATGCCTTCGCGCTTCAGGCAGCCCGCAAAGTTCTCGAGGTCGTGGTCCGTTTGAAAGCCGACCAGGTCGTAGGAGGAGAGGCCGCGCATGATCTCTTCATGCACCGGCATGGCCAGCACGACGTCCGCCGGTGGCCAGGGAATATGCAGGAAGAAGCCGATGCGGTTCTTCAATCCCATCTGCCGCAGCTCCGCCGCCAGCGGAATGAGATGGTAGTCATGCACCCAGATGATGTCGTCAGGTTCGATCAGGGGCGCAAGCCGATGGGCAAAGAAGCGGTTGACCCGGAAATAGCCGGTCATTTCCTTGCGGGCATATTCGGCAAGATCGAGCCTGTAGTGGCAGATCGGCCAGAGCACGCGGTTGGCGAAGCCCTGATAATATTCCTCGACGTCCGTTTGCGTCAGGTCGGAGAGGGCATAAGTAATATTGCCATCCTGCGTCATCTGCAGCGGTTCTGGCTCGATGTCGCCGCTCGATTTGCCGGACCAGCCCATCCAGATGCCGCCGCGCTCGGCAAGGGCGGCCTGCAGCGCGACGGCAAGGCCGCCCGCCGCTGCAGCACCCTTGTGATCGGGCACGGAAACACGATTGGAAACGATGACGAGACGACTCAACGAATTCTTCCTTTCGAGCAGGCTAAAGCAATTCCAGGAAAAGTGCGCAGCGGTTTTCCGTTCGGAATTGCGGGAAAATAAGAAGCTAGGAGAGTGTCGAGGTGATCGACGGGCTACTTGAGGAGCGTTCCCAGCACATCTCTTAAACGCGCAGGCGAGCCAATAGATGCACGGGCCAGCGTTTTTCCGTCGGCATCGCCGATGCGTACGGATTGACCGCCGAGACGGTTGGCGGCGGCAAACATCGTCTCGTCGGTCACGTCGTCGCCGATCGTGATCGGGCGGCGCCCCTCGAAGGGGGCTTCGGCCAGAAACGCCTCGACGGCATGCCCTTTGCTGGCGTGAGCGGGGCAGATTTCGATCACCATCTTGCCGCGCTGAAGGTTCCAGTCTGGGCCGGCTTCCTCGATATGGCGCTGCATGGCTTCGCCGATCTCGGCCTCGCTTGCAGGCGCATGCCGGAAGTGAACCGCGACCGCAGCTCCCTTGTCCTCGACGATGGCGCCGGGCCAGGCGATGGCTTCACGCTGGATGATCAGCTTCATTTCCTGGAAGGCGGGCGGGATATGCGCACGCCGCAGCCTTCCACCGGCATCGCGCCGTTCCGCGCCGTGAAGACCGGCAACGGGAAAGCGGAAAGGAGCAAAGAGCGGATCGACGAATTCGATGGCGCGGCCCGTTACCAATGCCAGCGCTCCGCCGAGCTGACGGGATAGCGCATGGAGCGTGCCGGGCAGATAGTCCGGAACGACGATCGCCTCCGGTCTTTCGGCGAGGTCGAGCAAGGTTCCGTCGATATCGAGGAACAGAGCCCAGTCCTGCGGATACAATGAGAGAGCGCTAAGGGCCGGCTCTTTCAGCGGCCGCGGTTCGGCTTCGCCCTGTTTGGGCTGTTCCTGAGAAGACATGGGGGATTAGCTAAGGCGCTCTTCTCATTTGGCAAGGCAAAAAACGAAAGGCTGAAAATCAAAAGGGGCCGCGTTGAGCGACCCCCCATGAGTTTTGGCCCGTAACTGGCCTGAAGCGGCGAACGCTTCGGGAAGGTGTTGATCAGAGCGAGGGCTGCCTCGCAACGCACACAACCATTTCCATGCCGTATACAAAGACCGAAATCTCACTAGACATTGGATCACCTTCCTTTCGTTACGTTTCAGACAGGCTAAAGGTAGCTTAAATCTGAGCCGATGCAAGGGGCTCGGCCTGAGAGAGATTCACACTTATTGTCGCAATGAAATGTCTTGCCTCGCAGCATCTCCGACCAAAGCCCCGTCGCAGCGGGCTTCACGAAGAAAATGTTGCGACGCAGAATGTGATCGGACGAAGCGTCAAATATCTGTCATCTTGCGCCGCGCGGCATGGAAAATTAAGGCTTTATTACCTGTTCCGCATGAACAATCGTCCAAGATTTGCCATTCTCCCGCCGGACAGGAAGACAGCAGGAATCGGAGTGAAAGACGCATGTGTCGCTGGGCAGCCTATCGTGGAGAACCCCTCTATCTGGAGGAGCTGGTGTCTTCGCCTGCCCACTCCCTGATCGAACAATCCCATTGTGCCACGCGCGCCAAGACCGCCACCAATGGTGATGGTTTCGGCATCGCCTGGTATGGCGATCGGGCGGAACCCGGCCGTTATCGCGATATTCTGCCGGCCTGGTCCGATTGCAATTTGAAGAGCCTCGCCCGGCAGATCCGCTCGCCGCTCTTCCTCGCCCATGTCCGCGCGGCCACCGGCGGCGGCACGCGGCGCGACAATTGCCATCCCTTCGTCTTCGAGAACTGGTCGTTCCAGCATAACGGCCAGATTTCCAATTTCGACCGCCTGCGCCGGCCGATGGAAGCCATGCTCGACGACCGCCTGTTTCATGTCCGCAGCGGCACGACCGACTCAGAGCTTCTCTTCCTGCTTGCGATGCAGTTCGGCATGGCCGCCAACCCGATCGCGGCGATGGCCGAAGCCATCGGCTTCGTCGAAGGCCTGTCGCTGCATCTGACCGGCTCGGTGCTGGTGCGCTTCACCGCTGCCTTTTCCGACGGCAAGTCGCTGTATGCCATCCGCTATGCGACCGACCGCAAGGCGCCGACCCTCTATGCCTCGCCGGTCGGGTCAGGCAATTGCCTCGTGTCGGAGCCGTTGAACGACGATGTCGACGCGTGGCGCGAAATCCCCAATGGCAGCGCCGTCATGATCGACGATACCGGCGTTCATGTCCGGCCCTTCCAGCCGGAAGAGCGCGCCGCCGATGACGCACGGACGCCAGCCGCTATCCCTGCATGAGCTTCTCGGCGATCAGGGCCGCGAGCCGTGTCGCCACTTCATCCTTGTCGAGATCGGGCCATTGCTCGACGCCGTCGTGACTGATGATCTTCACGCGATTTCGCAGGCCGCCCATGATGCCGGTTGAGGGCGAGACGTCGTTGGCGACGATGAAATCTGCGCCTTTGCGCTCAAGCTTCGCGCGGGCATTGCTCTCGACATCCTGCGTTTCGGCGGCAAAGCCGATCACGAGCTTCGGCCGTTGCGTATGGTGGCCGACCGTTTTCAATATGTCGGGGTTTTCCGTGAGCGCCAGCGTCGGGATCGACTCGCCCGGATGCTTCTTGATCTTCTGATCGGATGCGGAAGCGACTTTCCAGTCCGCTACTGCTGCGACCATGACGGCGATATCGGCTGGAAGAGCGGCGAGCACGGCATCGCGCATCTCGTCTGCCCGCTCGACATGGATGACATTGAGGCCGATCGGATCGGGTATCGCGACCGGGCCGGAAACCAGGGTGACATCGGCCCCGAGCGCGGCGAGTGCCGCGGCTATGGCATGGCCCTGCCGACCTGATGAGCGGTTGGCGATATAGCGCACAGGATCGATCGGCTCATGCGTCGGGCCCGAAGTGACGATCACCTTCCTGCCGGCAAGCGGCTTGGCGCCGTCATCCAGGCGGCGCTCGACTGCAGCGACGATATCGAGCGGTTCCGCCATTCGACCCGCGCCGACCTCGCCGCTTTCGGCCATTTCGCCGATCACAGGGCCGACGAAGGCGATGCCGTCGGCGCGCAGCATCTCGATGTTGCGCTTGGTCGCCGGATGCGCCCACATTTTCGGGTTCATGGCCGGCGCGGCGAGGACGGGTCGGTCCGTGGCAAGCAATATGGTCGAGGCGAGATCGTCCGCCAGCCCGTTTGCCATCTTGGCGAGCAGATCGGCAGTGGCGGGCGCGATCAAAACGAGGTCGCAGTCGCGCGCGAGCCGGATATGGCCGACATCCTGCTCATCCTGGCGCGAAAACAAATCGGTGAAGACATGGTCGGTTGCGAGCGCACCGACGGCAAGCGGCGTGATGAACTGTTGCGCGCCCGCGGTCATGACGGGCCGTACACTCGCGCCGCGCTCGTGCAGCCGGCGGATGAGGTCGAGGCTCTTATAGGCCGCGATACCGCCGGAGATGATGAGAAGGATGCGCTTTCCTGCGAGAACCATGCCTGAACCCGTCGCCTGTTCTTTTGCCCATAAGCCTAAGCCTTTGGCGGATAATAGGCAATCGCCGCGTGTCTCCCCGGGCATCAACAGGCGGTCGATCACATCGGCATCACGCTCTTGTCACTTGCGGCAGTCATTCGGCTCGACAACATTGAACACGTTAACGATCGAAGGAGTAACGCCTTGAAACTGATGAAAGTCGCAATGATCGCCCTACCAATCATGGCAGCTGCCGCGCCGGCGTTCGCTGAGCGGGCCTATTCGCCGCAAGAGCAGAAGAACGAGGAGATCGTTCTGGACTTTTACCAGAAGGCGCTGAACGACAAGGACTTCGACGCCGCCTCCAAATATCTCGGCAAATATATCCAGCACAATCCGCTGGCCGCCGATGGTCCCGAAGGTCTGCGCAGCTTTCTCGACTACCTGAAGAAGAACTATCCGCAGTCGAAGAGCGAGATCAAGCGCGTCATGGTCGACGGCGACTTTGTGATTCTGCGCGTCCACGCCATTCGTCAGCCAGGCGACCGGGGCAGCGCCATCGTCGATATTTTCCGCGTCGAGGACAACAAGATCCAGGAGCACTGGGACTCGGTGCAGCCGATCCCGGAAAAGTCGATGAACAACAATACGATGTTCTGAACGGAAAGGCCGCAGCGGGAGTAGAACCCACGGCCTGCCCTTTTCATTCAGAGCATTCCAGCTACATGATCCCGCAACCAGTTCAGGCTTTGCGGGATCATGTCGGCGTTCCGGAGACTGCCGATGCGGCCGACGATAGTGGCGCCGTGAAAAGGGCCGTCAGGTACGCGTGATCGATACGCCGCCATCGACCAGCGACGCCGTGCCGGTGACAAAGCTTGCGTCATCGGAGGCGAGGTAGAGGACCGAGCGGGCAATCTCTTCCGGACCGGCGACGCGCTTCAGCGCATGCAGATTGGTTATGAAAGCCTGCTTGTCGGCTGTATCGTTCATCTCGCGATACATATCTGTGTCGACCGCGCCTGGCAGTATGGCATTGACGCGTACATTCTGCGGGCCAAATTCGGCGGCGAGTGTCTGTGTCAGGCCGATCAGGCCGGATTTGCTGGCGGCATAGGCGGCAACCCCCGGGAAGCTGACGGTATGGCCGACAAAGGTCGAGGTGAAGATCACCGAGCCACCGCCGTGCTTGACCATTTCGCCGATCTGGTGCTTGGCGGCCAGGAACGACGCGGTGAGGTTGATCGCCAGCGCGTCGGCAAAGCCTGCCTCTGAAACCTCGGTGCTGGGACCGGCTTCGCCGAGCGTGCCGGCATTGTTGAAGGCAATATCGAGCCTGCCGTAGCGCTCGACCGCAAGGGCGACCAGCGCCTTGTGGTAGTCTTCCGAGCGCACATCGCCGGCCAAGGCGACTGCATCACCGCCTGCGGCTTTGATGTCAGCGACAAGGCTTTCCAGTTCCGCGCCGCGGCGAGCGCCGACGATAACCTTGGCGCCTTCGGCGGCGAAGAGCTTTGCGGTGGTGCGGCCGATGCCGGAGCTTGCGCCGGTGACGATCGCGATTTTTCCATTCAAGCGGTTCATTGTATCAACTCCTATGTGAGGGCGTTTCTTTCAGTCTGTCCGATACGCGGAAGATGGTCTTTTCCGATCGTTCGGGTTAGTCTTCAAATCATGGAACTCGAATTCGGAATTGCCGAACGATGCTGAAGATGGACGGGATCACCGCCTTTGTGGCCGTTGCCGAGGCGGGATCGATCAGCGAGGCGGCGCGGCGCCTGCGCTTGTCGAAATCCGTCGTCAGCGAACGGCTGTCGGAAATGGAGAAGGCATTGGGGGCGACCCTGCTTCACCGCACGACCCGCAAGCTGACCCTCACGGAGGACGGCACGGCCTTTCTGGAGCGGGCAACTCGCATCGCGCAGGAGGTGCGTGAAGCCGCAGCCGATCTCGCCGAGCGGCGCGGCACGTTGATGGGACCGCTGCGCATTGCAGCCCCTGTCACCTTCGGCCGCATGCATCTCGGCCCGGCTCTCTATCCGTTTCTCGCTGACCATCCGGAGATCGAGCTCACGCTTGATCTTGACGACCGAAGGGTTGATGCCGCCTCGGATGGCTATGATGCGATCATACGCCATGGGCTGATTGCCGACTCGCGACTCATCGCATGGAAGCTCGCCCGCAGCCGCCGTCTTCTTGTGGCGTCGCCGGATTATCTCAGTCGCCACGGCAAGCCCGCCTCCTTGTCCGATCTTGAGGATCATCGCGGTATCTTCTACACCAATCGCGGCGTGGCCGACTGGCGCTTCCAA
Organism: Martinezella miluonensis; assembly: GCF_900094545.1. Classification (GTDB taxonomy): domain Bacteria; phylum Pseudomonadota; class Alphaproteobacteria; order Rhizobiales; family Rhizobiaceae; genus Rhizobium; species Rhizobium miluonense. The sequence goes on along the minus strand of NZ_FMAH01000001.1, from coordinate 240,942 downwards.
AGCCCGGATGGTGCCGTCGTCATCCGCGGGAAGCTGGCATTGGGCGTCAACAATGGCGATGTCCTCCATGATGCAGCCATTTCCGGGCTGGGAATTGCTTTGTTGCCAGCCTTCATCGCGGGACCTTCGGTCAGAGAGGGGCGGCTCGTCGAGATCGATGTCGGCTACCGGCCGGAGCCGGAGTTCATCTTCATGGCTCACCCGGAAGGACGCAACCCCTCGGCAAAGCTTCGGGCCATCGCCGATCATCTGAAGAAGGCGTTCGGCGATCCGCCTTATTGGGAGCTGGAGTAATTCCAGCAAAAGTGCGAAGCGGTTTTGCGTCCGGAATTGCGAGAAAACAAAGAGATAGAGCATTTCCGTGACTCCGTTTAAAACGGAAATGATCTAGGCGCGCAACTACCCAATCAGGCTCATGAGATTGGCGACGATCGGTGATCGCTGTGCTTTGAGGCTGGCAAGGCCGAGCCGCGCCACCACCGGTGGCCCAGCGATCGGCCGATAGGCGACGCCATCGAGCTTGATCTGCGCGATCGAAGCCGGAACGATGGAAACGCCCAGATTGGCGGCGACGAGATTGACGACGGAGGGGATCTGCGGCGCCTCTTGCATCACGACGAGCTCGAAGCCTGCCTCGCGGCAAGCCCCAACGATATCGTCATAGAGGCTGAGCCCCACCATGCGCGGGAAGAGAATGAAGGGCTCGCCGGCCAGCGCCGCGATCGGCAAGCGCTCCTTCTTCGCCAGCGCGTGATGCGCCGGCAGCGCGATCAGCATAGGCTCGTCGGCAAAGCGCTTCAGACGCACATCCCGCGGGTCTTCCAGGCCAGGACGAATGAAGGCTGCGTCGATCTCGCCGCGCATCAGCCGCTCCATCAGCGCATTGGTATTCATCTCGGTCAGTGACAGCCGCACGTCCGGCCAGTGACCTCGAAACTCGCGAATAGTTGCTGTGACGATGGTGTTGAAGGCGGAGGAGGCGGTGAAGCCGAGCGATAGGCGGCCGATCTCGCCGCGATTGGCGCGCTGGGCGGCAAGCTTTGCTTTTTCCGCGGCATCGACCGCCATTTTTGCTTCCGCGAGAAAGGCCTCGCCGGCCGCTGTCAGCTCCGCGCCATGCGGTACACGGTGGAACAGTTGCGCTCCCACCTCGTTTTCCAGATCCCGGATTTGCTGGCTGAGAGGTGGTTGGCCGATGCCGAGGGTAGCGGCGGCGCGGGTGAAATTTCCCGCTTCCGCGAGTGCCAGAAAATAGCGGATATGACGCAGCTCCATCGCTATCTCCAAAAGCTATTGAAATCGCCTGTGCCATATATTGGACTAATGAAGCTGACCTGACTAGGTTTTAGGGCAAGAAAGGTCAGGTGCCCTCATGTTCCGCGCCGCTAGCAAGCAGGAAACCACTGCTTCCGAAGTCCCCTCCCTTCCCGAACTGACGCTCGTCAAGAGCGAGCCGTCGACCGAGTCCCGCCAATTCCTCACGCGCGGCACGCCAGCCTTCCGCCGCGCGACTATCGCGCTGTTTCTCTCCGGTTTCGCCACCTTCTCGCTGCTCTATTGCGTGCAGCCGCTGATGCCGATCTTCTCCGAGGATTTCGGCGTCACGCCCGCCGCAAGCTCGCTGTCGCTGTCGCTTTCGACTGGTTTCCTGGCCTTTGCGATTTTCGGCGCGGCTGCCGTTTCCGAAAGCCTCGGCCGCCGCAGCCTGATGTTCATATCGCTGCTTGGCGCAGCAATCTGTACGATCGTTTGCGCGGTATCGCCGAGCTGGCATATGCTGCTTGCTATTCGCGCGCTCGAAGGTTTCCTGCTGGGTGGCGTGCCGGCCGTTGCCATGACCTATCTGGCAGAAGAGATCGAGCCGCGTGGCCTTGGCGGCGCTATGGGCCTCTATATTGCCGGCAATGCCTTCGGTGGCATGGCCGGCCGCGTGGTGACGGGTACGATCGCCGAATTCCTGAGTTGGCGACCGGCACTGGCCGCCGTCGGTATTCTCGGCCTGATCGCCGCCATCGGCTTTCTCTATCTTCTGCCGCCGTCGCGCAATTTTACTCTGCGCAAGGGTTTCGATATTGCCTTCCACATGAAGGCCTGGGGTGGACACTTCGGCAATGCGGCGTTGTCTCTTCTGTTCGCCATCGGCTTTCTCGCCATGGGCTCCTTCGTCACGGTCTATAACTATGCCGGCTTCCGCCTCGTCGCCGCGCCCTATGATCTCAGCCAGACCGAACTCGGTCTGATCTTCACCGCTTATCTCTTCGGCATCGTCTCCTCGTGGGCTGCGGGTCTGCTCGGTGATCGCATCGGCCATTTCGTCGTGCTGCCGATTGGCGTGCTGATTGCGGCGCTCGGCGCAGCGGTGACGCTTTCCAGCTCCTTGCCATCAATCATTCTCGGCATCGTTCTGGTGACGATCGGCTTCTTCATGACCCATTCCGTCGCCAGCGCGCTTGTGGGGCGGCTTGCCCACGGCTTCAAGGGTCATGCCTCCTCGCTCTATCTGCTCGCCTATTATCTCGGCTCCAGCATTGCCGGCTCGGTCGGTGGCTATTTCTGGCTCGCCGACGGTTGGAATGCCGTGATCGCCTTCATCCTCGTCATGCTGGCGCTATGTCTCGTCAGCGCTCTTGCCGTTGCCAGGCTGGCGCGTCGCTAGGGCCGGGGGCCGCCATGATCCGCATCGACCATCTCGATCATCTGGTGCTCACTGTTGCGAGCATCGAACAGAGCTGCGATTTCTATGCCCGCGTTCTCGGCATGGGCGTCGAAACCTTCGGAGAGGGCCGCAAAGCTCTCACCTTCGGCAACCACAAGATCAATCTGCACCGTGCCGGGCATGAGTTCGAGCCGAAGGCCGATCGGCCGACGCCGGGCTCGGCTGACCTTTGTTTCATCAGCAAGACGCCGCTGGACGACGTCATCGCTCACCTCAGGGCCGAGGGCGTCGCGATCGAGGAAGGCCCAGTTCGCCGAACTGGCGCGACCGGCCCCATTCTCTCGGTCTATTTCCGCGATCCGGACAGCAACCTGATCGAGGTGTCCAATACCCTCTCTTGAGATTGTAGGATCCAGTCGAAGAGTCGTTCTTTGTCCAGCGTGCGGCTGTCTGGTTCCTGAACTGAGATGAAAATCCTGCGCCGGAGGAAACGCATCGTCATTAAAGCGCGAGATCAGGTCCTGATCGCCAGCCAGATGACGTGACGCGCCCCACTCTTGCCATTGGCGCGCGTATTGACCACCTCGGCAACGAAGCCGCTGTCGCGCAGGCGTTTTGTGAAGCGCTCGTCAGACCCCGAAGACCAGACCGCCAGTACACCTCCAGCGCGCAACGCATCGCGCGCCGCCTTCAGACCCTGATAGTCATACAGGCCGTCATTGGCCTCTGACGTGATGCCATCGGGGCCGTTGTCGACGTCGAGCAGGATGGCGTCGTAAGTCGCTTTACTGGCGCGGATGAGCGGGCGCACATCGCCTTCATGCATGGCGACGCGCGGGTCGTCGAGGCAGCCGTCAAAAACCGTTGCCATCGGCCCGCGTGCCCATGCGACGACTGCCGGAACGAGTTCAGCAACCGTGACCTTGGCGTCTGTACCAAGTTCGCCGAGCGCCGCGCGCAAGGTAAATCCCATGCCGAGGCCGCCGATCAGGATATGCGGAGCCTTCCGGCCCTTGATCTTCTCGCAGGAAAGTGTGGCAAGCGCGCGCTCAGAGCCGCTGAGGCGGCTGTTCATCAACTCGTTGGTGCCGAGCATGATGGAGAACTCCTGGCCACGCTGCTTCAAGCGCAGCTCACCGCCACCGGGGATTTTTGCAGTGTCGAGCAAGGTCCAGGGGATCACGGGCAACTCTCCAAAGCAATTCCGGGAAAAATGCGCAGCGGTTTTCCGTCCGGAATTGCGTCTAAAACAGGTCGTCTTGAATTGCCCGGGACCATAGTCTTTCAATGTCGCTAAGAACAGACGCGCTTATCCCAAACGGATATAGGGCACATCCTTTTTCGCAACTTCGTCCAGCGCCTCCTCATAGCCGGCATCGGCATAGCGCATGACGCCGAGCGCCGTGTCGTTGGTGAGCGCATGGTCGAGCCGTTCGTCGGCGGCTTGCGTGCCGTCGGCAACCACGGTGACGCCGCAGCTCGTCATGTAGCCGGCATAGCCGCCGCCGCCGGAATGAACGACGACGAGATCGGCCATCGACGAGCAGAGCATCATGGCGTCGATCAGCGGCCAGTCGGCGATGGCGTCTGAGCCGTCCTTCATACCTTCCGTCATGATGTTCGGATGCGCCATGGCGCCGGCATCCAGATGATCGCGCGAAAAGGCGATCGGGCCTTTGAGTTCGCCGCTGGCGACAAGCTCGTTGACGCGGCGGGCAAGCGCCGTGCGCTCGCCATGGCCGAGCCATGCGATGCGCGCCGGCAGGCCTTCGAAAGGCACATGCTCGCGGGCAAGGCGGATCCAGTTGGTGACGATCTTGTTGTCCGGGAACATTTCCAGCAGCAGATCGTCGATGCGGGCGATGTCGCTTTCCTCGCCCGAGAGCGCCATCCAGCGGAAGGGGCCGATGGCGCGGCAGAAGAGCGGCCGGAGATAGGCTTCGGTGAAGATCGGGATATCGAAGGCGTTAGTGACGCCGCCTTCCTTCGCCTGGGTGCGGATCAGGTTGCCGTTGTCGAAGACTTCGGAGCCCTTTTTCTGGAAGTCCAGCATGGCCTTCACATGCTCGACGATCGAGGCGCGACTCGCCGCCATGAGCTGGCCCTGGCCGTCGTCACGGAGATCCCTGACTTGGCTGAGGCTCATGCCCTTCGGCACGTAGCCATAGACGAGATCATGCGCCGAGGTCTGGTCGGTGACGATATCGGGCACGATGCCGCGCCGTGCAATCTCGGGATAGATCTCGGCCGCATTGCCGACGAGGCCGACGGAAAGCGCCCGCTTTTCCTTGACCGCCGCATCGATCATCGCCAGCGCGGAATCAAGATCAGGCGCGATTTCCTGTAGATAGCCGATTTCCTGGCGCTTCCTGGCGCGCTCCGCATCGATATCGACGCAGAGGATCGCAGCACCTGCCATGCGGCCGGCGAGCGGCTGCGCGCCGCCCATGCCGCCGAGGCCGGCCGTCAGCACGAAACGGCCGAAGAGATCGCCGCCGAAGCGGCGCTCGGCGATGCGCATGAAGATTTCGTAGGTGCCTTGGATGACACCCTGGCTGCCGATATACTGCCAGGCGCCGGCGGTGAGCCCACCCCAGCAGATCAGGCCCTTGCGCTGCAGTTCGTAGAACACCTCGGCCTTCGCCCATTGCCCGACGATGTTGCAGTTCGCCATGATGACGAGCGGCGCCTTGTCATGCGTGCGGATGAGGCCGATCGGCTTGCCGGATTGAATGAGCAGGGTCTGATCCTCATCCATTTCGGTGAGCGCCTTTACGATGCCCTTATGCGCCGCCCAGTTGCGCGCTGCCTTGCCGAGAGCGGCATAGACGACGAGATTATCCGGATCTTCGCCGACCGAGAGCACGTTTTCGAGCAGGCGCAGCAGGGCCTCCTGCCGCCAGCCCTTGGCACGCAGCTCCGGGCCGCCCGGAATGGGGAATTTCGGGTGACGTGGATTGGCTTTCGGCATGATTGCTTTCCCTCTTGTTTGATAATCTCCCCTTCTCCCCCTGGGGAGAAGGTGGCCCGAAGGGTCGGATGAGGGGGTGGCGCGGCATGTGCCCTCTTCGCTTACCGCTCAGACATTCGCTCCATCGTCGCTCACCCACTCATCTGTCCTCACGGACATCTTCTCCCAGCTGGGGAGAAGAGGAGTGTTCTTCAATACTCATTCATTTCGGCGGCAGGCCTTCGACGAAATTCAGCGCGGCCAGAAGCAGCCGCTTGCGCAGCATATCGTTGCCAAAGGCCTCCGACCCGGCGCGCACCCATCCCTGCATTTCACGGTTGCCCGACATCATTGGTTTGACACCATGCTGCTCGAGCGCCCAGGCATCGTTACCCTTGCCGAGGCGGATCAGCATCCCGTCTTCCCGGGCACCGCAAAGCAGGTGGCCGTTGAGCAGAAAGGCCCAGCCGCCGAACATCGCTTTCTCGTTGAGCCCGGGCCTTTGCCCGAGCTCTTCTCTCAGCAATTCTTCAAGACCGGCGTCGCGGGCCATTCAAGCCTCCTGCGCTTCTCAGCCCTTCTTGCCGGCCAGCGCGTATTTCGCGATCTCGATCCCCATGGCCTTTTCGACGGAGGGATAGACGGTCGGATCAAGCACGCTGGCGGACAGAGGAATGATGTCCATCGGCACATGTAGAATGAAAACCTTCATGCCCTCATGCAACTGGCCGACGCTCAAGGGCTCGCCTTCCGGCGACAGCGTGGTGATGACGGAGGGGAAGGTCGCGAGGCGCTTGCCGCCGGTATCCTCGACGGCCATGTATTCGTTCATGACATGCATGACCACGGCCTTGTCACCGCTGCCGACCGTGACAGTGCCGATGTCGAAGGCTTCCTTCGTGTAGACGACATCCTTCTTGGTGATCGTGCCTTCGGCCAGGATATGGCCGCCGGTGGTCTTGCAGATGGCGTCGATGACGGCGCCGCCGCCCTTCTTTTCCGCCTCGATGATCGCCTCGCCGAGCGAGAGCGCCATGGAGATGCCGCCAAGTGCCGCATGCGTGCGGACATAGGAGGCGCGCAGCGGGTTGCGGCAGGAGGCAATGAAGCCGCCGGACTGATCGGATGCCGCGCGCAGGATCGGCGAGATCTTCGCCGTCGCACCCTTCACGACAAGCTCGATATAGCGATTCTCGGCGCGATTGCCGCCGACGGCGGTCTGGATCATCTGCTCGGGCGAACCCGCCATGCCGATCGAGCCCATGTCGCCCGTCGGATGCGCGCGGATATCGCCGACGGCATCCACCACCTTCGTTCCGAGGATGGCCGATGGCAGCCAGCCGTTCAGCGTCGAGGACTTACCGTTCTGGCCGATGATGAGGCCGGAAAGCTTCTCGCCAAGCTCGTCCTGCAGCAGCTGTGCGGCTTTCACGTAGTCGATGCCCTGCATTTCCCAGGGGGTCGTGGAGGCCGGCGCGCCGATGGCGGCTGCCGTGGCGATCCAGTCATTGTCGTTGAGTTCGTCGATCGACACCAGCTCCGGCTTGCCGACATTGACGGCCGCATAGCCGAGCATGCGGCCGTGATCGGCCCAGCCGCCACCGCCTGCCGCATAAACGGAGCCGCCCTTGACGGCCGCTTCCACATCCTTGGCAACGAGTACCCGTCCCATTGACTACTCCCGGTTCTGTTTGAGGTTCTTGTCCATGTCGCGCACCGCTTCGAAGAGCACGGCGGCGCCCATGGCGATGTCGTCATTCTCGGCCCATTCCTCGGCGCAATGGCTGCGGCCTTCCTTGCAGGGCACGAAGATCATGGCGGCAGGCGCGACCTTGGCGATCCAGGCCGTGTCGTGGCCGGCGCCGGAGGCCATGCGGCAATGCTTGGCGCCGACAGTCTCGCAGGCGCGCTCGAGCGTTTCCAGCAGCACAGGGGCGCCCGGCGTCGGCATGTTGTCGGAGACGCGCACCGGCGCATTGATCGTCACGCCAAAATCGGCTGCAATGGTCTTCACCTCGCCGTCGATCCAGGCCAGGAAATCTTCCATGTCGCTGCGGATTTCGGCGCGGCCGTCGATCAGCAGCACGACCTTGGACGGCACGACATTGGCGGCATTCGGCTCGATGCGGAATTCGCCCACCGTGGCGGCAAAATGGCCAGGCGTCTTCGCCTGTTCAGCGGCACGGCTCCGGATGTCGAGCACGAGCTGCGAAGCGGCCACCAGCGCGTCGGCTCGGCGATCCATCGGTGTCGTGCCGGCATGGTCGGCGCGGCCTTCGACGGTGATTTCGATGCGGGTGATGCCGGCGATCGCGGTGACGATGCCGATGTCCTTGTTCTCGGCCTCCAGCACGGGACCCTGCTCGATATGCAGTTCCAGGAAGCCGGCAAGATCCGGGCGTTTCTGGGCAAGTAGCACCGAAGGGTCGCCGCCGACTTCTGCAATGCCTTGCGAAAGCGTACGGTTGCCGCTGGTGCGCGTGAGCCACGCCTCGGGGATCTGCCCAGTCATGCCGCGGCTGCCAATACAGGATACGCCGAAGATGCTGACTTCTTCGGCGAGGAAATCGACGATCTCCAGATCATGGTCGAGCTCGATGCCGCGATCCCCAAGGGAACGCGCGACTTCGAGAGCAGCAATCGTGCCGGCAATGCCGTCGAAGCGGCCGCCATCGGGAACGGTGTCGGAATGCGAGCCGACAAGGATCGTGCCGAGGCCGGGTTTTGTGCCCGCGCGCCGGCCGATCAGATTGCCAGCGGCATCCATCCGCGTCGTGAGCCCGGCTGCCTTCATGCGCGCCTCGATATAGGCGCGTCCTTCGAGGAAAAGCGGCGAGAAGGCGCGGCGCGTCCAGGGGTGGCCCGGCTCGGTGATACCAGCCAGTGCATCGATGTCCTCGGCGATGCGGTCGGCGTTGACGGGCAGGTTGTGGCGCTTGGGTTCGGTCATTAGGCAGCATCTCCGGCAAGAATTTGGCGAGGCAAGGGACGGACGAAGCTGCCGGAGCCGGGTTCGGCCAGCACCTTCTGTCCCTCGGTGATCTGTTTGCCTCTAAGGTAGGCGGCGGACACCGTCCAGGGCAGACGGATGCCATTATAGGGGCTCCAGCCGACGACGTTGTTGCCGCTTGCAGCGGCGTCATAGACCGTTTCGCGCGGTTCCAGCACGACGATATCGGCGTCTTTGCCTGGCGTCAGCGCGCCCTTGATATGGTCGAGGCGGAAGTGCTTGGCCGGGTTTTCCGCCATCAGTTTCGCCGCCCAGGTCAACGGCACGCCGCGTTCCAGGGCACCCTTGACGAAGAGCGGCACCATGACCTCCAGTCCCGGCACGCCGGAAGCGTTTGCCAGCATGTCCGGATTGGTTTTGCGGTTTTCCGACCAGCTGACATGGTCGGTCGAGACCAGCCAGACATTGCCTTCCGCTACCTTACGCCACAAGGTTTCCACTTCGGCGCGCGGGCGGATCGGCGGATTAATTTTCGCCTTGCCGCCAAGACGCCGCACATCGTTTTCCTCGTCGAGCGTCAGATAGTGGATACAGCATTCGACCGTCGCTTCGAAGCCGTCGCGGCGATAGGCGCGGGCGATGTCGTAGCCGCGCCCCAGCGAGCAATGCACGACATGGGCCGAGCAACCCGTATCCGCACCCGTCTCGAAGATCGTGTGCATGGCGAGCAGCTCGGTGATCGGCGGGCGGGAAAGGCCGTGGGCGCGATAGTCGGTCACGCCGCTCGCCTTCACCTGCTCCATGTAGGTGCGGACGGCTTCGTCATCCTCATTATGGACGCCCGCGGTCAGGCCCGTCGGGGCGATCGCGGCAAAGCAGGCGTCAAGCAGGGCAGGTGGGATACGCGGAAAGCGCTTCGGATCGGTGCCGAAGGTCGAGAATTTGAAGGCGGCAACGCCCGCCTCGACCATCTCCGCGATGCGCGCCGGGCCTTCTTCCGGGTCGATCGTGCCGTAAAGGGCGAAATCGACGCGGGATTGCGGCGCGGCATGGTCGATCTTCTTCTTCACCGCCGCTGCCGAGCAGACGAGATTGCCTTCGTCATAGGGCATATCAACGATGGTGGTGACGCCGCCTGCGGCCGCCGAGCGTGTCGACCAGATGAAATCTTCCTGGTCCTTCTGCGAGAGCGAATGCACCTGCGCGTCGATCGCGCCGGGCAGGATCAGCGCCTTGCCGAGCAGATGCCGCTCGCGTGCGGCCGGCGGCACGCCGATGCCGATCTCGGCGATCTTGCCGTCGCGCACCGCGACATAGCCCGCTTCCACGATGCGTTCCGGCAAGACGACGGTGCCCTGCAGAACAAGATCGAAATCCGCCATGTGCATTCTCTCCGCTGGTCGGTTGGTTCAGATAGCAACGGTGTCGTGATAAAGCCGCTCTTCGACCCGCTCCAGCGAGCCGAGCGCGAAGAAGTCATCATAGGCGAGGATCGGCTTATGGGCGATCATTTCCGAAACGAAGGCCTCGGAAGCAAGTTCCTCCTCGATCGCCTCGACTTCGGCCGAAAGAGGTCGGTCGACCACATAGAAGTCGGCATGCTTGCGCACGACGTCGTAGAGCATGCGCGCAACACCTTCCGGTTTGTCACCGAGGATGTCCATTGCCTGCGCCGAAAGCAGGGCTTCCAGCGCCGCCAGGCGCTTCAGCGCCCGCATCTGCCGCTCGAAGCGCTCGATAACCAACGGCAGGAAGGCCGCCTCGTCCTCCATTCCAGCTGCAACCACCAGCGACTGCGCCGAGACCGGATTGGACATGGAGAGCACGCGCGAAAAGATTTCGCCGGCAAGCTTGATGATCGGGCCAAAGCCGGTGGCGATCCGGCCATCCGGCACGAGATTGACCGGCAGGCCGCGCCGCTGGCCGTTGCCGAGCAGGACGCAGCGATTGAAGGCGTTGCGGGCGGCATGCGCCATGCAGATCAGCGCACCTTCAAGCAGAATGGTGACATCGAGTGGAAGAGAACCGCCTGATGTCATGACGCGTCCGTCGACGATGACCGGATTGTCGTCCGAGCGGCCAGTCGCGGCAAGGATCTTGTGGCCGGCGGTCAGCAGGTTTTCGATGACGGCGCCGAAGACCTGGGCGATCATGCGCAGGCTCAGCGGGTCCTGCACATGGGTCGCCACCGGCCAGGGCCACTCGTCCGAGGCGTTGCAGAGCCACGCGCCGATCAACGCTTCGCGCGGCGTGCCGACATGGCGCACCGAAATCCAGGGATCGCGCGAAGTGCCGAGTGCGCCGGCTGCCATCATGCCGGTCGCAAGCAGCACGCGGATCGAGGAGGCGGCATTGCGGGTGGTTTCCGCGGCCGCGGCGAAGCTGACGGCATTGACGCTGAGCGAGGCCAGGCTGTCGCGCGGCAGCATCCTGACGGGGGCGATGCCGGCAGCATCGAAGGCATCGCCGGCCTGCATGCGGCGGCCGCGATAGACGGCTTCGCCGACCCCGGTCAGAACCGCGCCGATCTGGCCCATCAGGCCGATATCGGCGCAGCCGATCGAGCCCGTACGGCGGACCACAGGAATGACGTCGGCGCCAAGCAGCTGCAGATAGGCTTCGATCAGCTCCTGCGAGCAGCCGACTTGCCCCGTCAGCGCCGTGTTGACACGGATTGCCATGGCATTGCGCACGACGGACATGGAGAAGGGGGCGCCCGTGCCGAAATGATGAGCGCGCACGAGGCCGAGATTGAACGCATCGAGATCTTCAGGAGACCATTCGACATCCTTCATGGCGCCGACGCCGGTCGTGGAGCCGTAGACCGGCATGCCTGACTGAATCGTGTTTTCCAGAATGCTTCGTGCCAGGCGCACCCGGGCCATGCCGTTTTCCGATGCCGAGGGCAGGGCGACGCCCGCCCCGATCCGCACCAGGTCGCTGAACCCCAGGGGTTGCCCGCTGAGCTCGATGCCGGCTCTCTGACGCTCCATGTCTTTTGGTCTCCTTTTTCGCAAGGCTATGCGAGCCTCATCGTCAATGGGATATCCCAAATGACGAACACCTCGATCTGTGGCGTGCCGGTGAATTTTCGGACGAGTTCGTCCGACGCGCAACTCTGTGTTTGCACGGATATATAGGCTTGGAGAGGCGAAACGCGGGCAGGGGGCGCGAAGAAGAACTTCGGGGATCAGCTCGAATGCCAGGCGATGTAGAGCAGCGTCAGCGCAATCACCCACAGCGCAAAGCGGCCGGAGCGGCTGTGCTTGGCCTCGGCCTTGCCGATCGCTTCCGCCGTCTGCGGGTCGAAACGCAGGCCGTTCTCGCTCATATGCAGCAGTTCATGATGGAATTTCTCGGTCTTGGCAGCGATCTCGGGTGCCGCTTCGGCGAGCTTCACAGCTGCCTTCAAGCCATCCTTCAGATCGGTCATGATGCGCTTGGGACCCAGATTGGTGCGGATCCAGTCACCGACGACCGGTTCGGAAGCCTTCCACATATTGAAGCGCGGATTGAGCATGCGCGACACGCCTTCGACGACGACCATGGTCTTCTGCAGCATGACCAGCTCGGGCCGCGTTTCCATATCGAAGAGTTCGGTCACTTCGAAGAGCAGGGTCAAAAGCTTGCCCATGGAGATGGTTTCGGCCGGCTGGCCATGGATCGGCTCGCCGATCGCGCGGATGGCCTGCGCAAAACTCTCCGTGTTGTGGTGGGCAGGCACGTAGCCGGCCTCGAAATGCACCTCGGCGACCCGGATGTAATCGCGGGTGATGAAGCCGTAGAGGATTTCGGCGAGGAAGCGGCGTTCCTTGCGCCCCAAGCGGCCGACGATGCCCATGTCGACGGCGACGATCATGCCGGCGGCATCGACGAAGAGATTGCCGGGATGCATGTCGGCGTGAAAGAAGCCGTCGCGCAGCGTGTGGCGAAGGAAGGACTGGATCAGCGCATCGGCGAGCACATTGAGGTCGTGTCCGGCAGCCTTCAGCCCCTCGACGTCGGACATTTTCACGCCGTCGATCCACTCCATGGTGATGACGTCGCGACCGGTGCGCTCCCAATCCACCTTCGGAACGCGGAAGCCGGGATCCTTCTCGGTGTTCTCGGCGATTTCCGAAAGTGCGGCCGCCTCCAGCCGCAGATCCATCTCGACCTTCGTCGTCTGCTCGAGCGTCTTCGTCACTTCCACCGGCCGAAGGCGCCGGCTGGAGGGCATGAAGCGCTCCTGCAGCCCCGCGACGAGGTACATCGCCTTGATATCGTTGACGAAGCGCTGGCGCACGCCCGGCCTGACCACCTTGACGGCGACCCGCTTGCGGCCCTGAGGTGTCTCGACTTCGGCGGTGTGCACCTGCGCTATGGAAGCGGCGGCAATCGGCTCGCCAAAGCTGGCATAGAGATCGTCGATCCGCCGGCCGAGCGATGCTTCGATCGCAGCCGTTGCCATATCATGCGGAAAGAAGGCCATGCGGTCCTGGAGCTGTGACAGGTCGTCGGCCATATCGACGCCGACGACATCCGGTCGCGTTGCCAGGAACTGGCCGATCTTCACATAGGACGGGCCGAGCCGCTCGACCGCCTTTGCAAGCCGGTCGCTGCGGGCCTGGCTCTTGGCCTTCCTGCGGGCGAAGATGCTGACGAAGGACTTTGCGAAGCTGACGGAAGGCGGCAGCCCCTCGGAGGGGAGCGCAATCACCACGCCTTCGCGCACGAGCACCCAGCCGACCCGGATCAGGCCGAAATATGCGCTGAAAGCACTCATAGCACCTCAAGGTCTCGGAGAGTGGAGGCCGTCAGCCGCGTCACATGGCTCGACATCATACTTCAGAGCTTCCAGCCGGAGTGCAGGGCAGCAATGCCGCCGGTATAATTGGTGAAGCTCACGCGCGAGAAGCCGGCCTCGCGGATCATCGTCGCAAAATTCTGCTGGTTCGGGAATTTGCGGATCGATTCGACCAGATACTGATAGGGTTCGGCGTCGCCTGTTATCGCCTTGCCGAAGCGCGGGATGGCATTGAAGGACCATGTGTCATAGACGCGGTCGAGCAGCGGCAGGTCGACCTCGGAGAATTCGAGGACAAGGAGCCGGCCGCCGCGCTTCAGCACGCGATAGGCTTCCTTCAGCGCGACATCAATACGCGGCACATTGCGGATGCCGAAGGCGATCGTATAGGCGTCGAACGAATTCGGCTCGAAAGGCAGTTCCTCTGCATTCGCCTCGACGAAGGTGAGGTTGTCCGAGAGTTTCTTCTTCGCGGCACGCTCGGCGCCGACAGCAAGCATCGAGCCGTTGATATCGAGCACGGTTGCATGCGCCAGCCGGTTGGAGGCTTCGACGATACGGAAGGCGATATCGCCCGTGCCGCCTGCTACGTCGAGCACCTTGTAATTTTCTTCCTTGCGCGGGTTGAGCGCCGCAATCATCGCGTCCTTCCAGGCGCGGTGCATGCCCATGGACATGACGTCATTCATGACGTCGTAGCGCTTGGCAACCTTGTGGAACACCTCGTTGACGAGGCCCTGCTTTTCGCCATCGGCTACTTCGCGGAAACCATAGGATGTTTCCATGCCGCCATCGGCGGAGGTGCGGCTTTCTGCCATCGGCTCAACTCCGTTACACGACAGCGCCGCGCGTCATATGTGACGCGCAAAGGTCGCTGTAGCACATTAAATCTGCTGCATAATTTTGTACTTAAATCGATTCCGATCTCAGGAATTATGCAGTATTCCGCGGCGGACCATAGCGAAATCGCGTTTGCCACGCTATCTCATCAGCCTGATCACCAGCCGCAATGCCCTGGGCTATAGCTCAGATCATAAGCGGTTGAAACATAAAGATGGATAGCCATGCCGGAATTACCAGAGGTCGAAACCGTCCGACGAGGGCTCGCGCCTTCCATGGAAGGCGCCGTTCTGAAGGAGTTGGAGCTGCGCCGCAGCGATCTGCGCTTTCCGTTCCCGGCCGATTTCGCCCGTACGGTGTCCGGGCGCGGCATCACGTCGCTGTCTCGCCGCGCCAAATATCTACTGATCGACCTCGACGACGGCATGACCATCGTCTCGCATCTCGGTATGTCCGGCTCGTTCCGGGTGGAAGCTGGCGCATCCGCCGACGCGCTCGGAACCTTCCATCATCCACGCTCGAAGGATGAGAAGCACGATCATGTCGTCTTTCATCTGACGGGCGCCGGCGATGATGCACGCGTCATCTATAACGACCCGCGCCGCTTCGGCTTCATGGACATCGTCAAACGGACCGACATGGTCAGCCATCCCTTCTTCCGCGATCTTGGACCGGAACCCACGGGCAACGAACTCGGAGCCGATTACTTGGCTAAGCGTTTCGCTGGCAAGGCGCAGCCGTTAAAGAGCGCGCTGCTCGATCAGAAGAATATCGCCGGTCTCGGCAATATATATGTCTGCGAGGCGCTATGGCGCTCGCATCTGTCGCCGCTGCGCGCTGCCGGCACGCTGGTCACCGATAGCGGCAAGCCGAGCGAGGCGCTGCAGAGGCTGGTCGTCGCTATCCGTGAGGTCATTGCCGATGCGATCGCCGCAGGCGGCTCGTCGCTGCGTGATCATATCCAGACCGACGGCTCGCTCGGCTATTTCCAGCATTCGTTTTCCGTCTACGATCGTGAAGCGCAGCCTTGCAGCACGCCGGGTTGCAGCGGTACGGTCGGTCGCATCGTCCAGGCAGGGCGCTCCTCTTTCTATTGCGCCGCCTGCCAAGGCTGATTGAAGGGCCAAAGCTGATCAAAGGGAGAGACAAGTGGCTTACGAAACCCTCATCGTCGAAACACACGGGGCCGTCGGCCTCATCCGGCTCAATCGTCCGCAGGCGTTGAACGCGCTGAATTCCACCGTGCTCGCGGAGCTGAAGCAGGCCTATGCGGCTTTGCACGCCGATGACGCCATCGGCGCGATCGTGCTTACGGGCTCGGAAAAGGCGTTTGCCGCCGGTGCCGATATCAAGGAAATGCAGTCTCTCGATTTCATGGACGCCTATAAGAGTGACTTGTTCAGCGGTTGGGACGAGATCGCCAAGTCACGCAAGCCGGTCATCGCCGCGGTCAGCGGCTTTGCGCTCGGTGGTGGCTGCGAGCTCGCCATGATGTGCGATTTCGTCATTGCCTCCGAGACCGCGAAGTTCGGCCAGCCGGAAATTACGCTTGGCGTCATCCCCGGCATGGGCGGTTCGCAGCGTCTGACGCGCGCCGTCGGCAAGGCCAAGGCAATGGATCTAGTCTTGACTGGCCGAATGATGGATGCCGCTGAAGCGGAGCGTTCGGGCCTTGTGGCGCGCGTCGTACCGGCCGACAAGCTGCTGGACGAGGCGCTGGCCGCTGCCGCCAAGATCGCGTCGCTGTCGCGCCCCTCGGTGCTGATGGCCAAGGAAGCGGTCAACCGCGCCCAGGAAACCACGCTGGAAGAAGGACTGCGCTTCGAGCGCCGCCTGTTCCACAGCCTGTTTGCAACGGAAGACCAGAAGGAGGGCATGGCTGCCTTTGTCGAAAAGCGCAAGCCGGCCTTCAAGAACCGATGAGGACCAGAATCCGGAATTACGAGCCTTCGGCAAGAATCCGCGTTGACGCCGGGGCTCATTCCGGCTATATGCCCGCCACAGTTTGGAAAGCCGCTCTGGTTTTCCGCAATTGCTCCCGCATTGCTGGATGAAGTGGCCGCAGGGCCCGCGCTGCAACGATGGAGTTTTGTTCGAATTCTAAGAGAGGCATACATGGCCAATACTACCTCGGCGAAAAAAGCGACCCGCAAGATCGCCCGCCGCACCGATGTCAACAAGGCTCGTCGCTCGCGCGTTCGCACGTTCGTCCGCCAGGTCGAAGAAGCCATTGCATCGGGTGATGCAGATCGCGCAAAGGCAGCTTTCGTCGCTGCTCAGCCGGAACTGGCTCGCGCAGCCACCAAGGGCGTGCTTCACGCCAACACTGCTTCCCGCAAGGTTTCGCGCCTTGCCAAGCGTGTGAAAGCCCTTTCGGCTCCGACCGCCTAACTTTCCATTAACGGTTTGATCGTTACATTTAAGCCCGGCCCTTGTGCCGGGCTTTTTGGATTCAGCCAAAAAATTGCCGCATTGCCGAAATCGACTGCCTGATCATGTCATTGGCGTGACAGAAATATACTTTTGAAAACAAAGGGTTATGGCAGGATATCTCAGCGCTGCGTGATCTGCGTGACGCATTGCCGGCTCACAAGTGAGTCAAGGGAATTTTTATTTTTTTTGTTTCGAAAGCTGTGAGAATCGCGCCGAACGGGAATCTCTTTGATTCAACAGCGATTCTTTTTTGAAGGCCTTGTGACAGTCAAATATGGCCTCCCGAGTCAATGGCTGCCTCTTAATTTTGTGTAAAATTCATCGTTGATATCTCCCCTCGATCCTGCCTAAATGCATTTCAACAAGGGGCGCGGATTTCACCTTAAACGGCTTTTGGCGAACACCGTCATTAACGGCGGCGCGGGTGGTTTTGTCTCTTGTGACGGAGCGGTTCAGTTTCGTTTTTTCAAACAGTTGACGAGTTAAAGCCGGGAGCGGCAACGCTTGCGGAACGAGGTAGCTTGTCTGTTCTTTACGGCCCAGGTCTATGACGTGGCTGTGGGGAGGGGAGATAAAGTTGACAGCCGTGGGGCAGCCGGTCGGAATACGAGGGCCGACTGATGCTCCTGCTACAGAGACCGGGACGAAGACCGTTTTGAAGAACGGTTTTCGCCATAGTGTTCCTGTAAAGCCCACTGGTTGGGCTCGGCTGATGAACCGGTATGCGGCGCAGCTTGGACAACGAGCGCGACCACCATACCTTGGCGAAGACCCAGGGGCGATGGCGCTATGGCTGCCTTGCCCCGCAAGAGACTGTGGAAGGCGGCATTATATGCAGATTCATACGAGAGCGGCAGGTGCGTTGGAAAATGGGGACAATGCACAGGCGTTCGGTGCGGTTTGCCTAGAAGCGGCGGGGAAAAAGGGAGACGTGGCGCAAGGTGTATTGTTCGAGCGCGTCAGCGCGCGCTTGAAGGCTCAGGTTGGCCCGGATGTCTATGCCAGCTGGTTTGCGCGGCTCAAGCTTCACTCGGTATCCAAGAGCGTCGTTCGCCTTACCGTTCCGACGACTTTTCTGAAGTCGTGGATCAACAATCGTTATCTTGATCTGATCACCAGCCTTTTTCAGGCTGAGGACGCAGAAGTTCTGAAGGTCGAGATTCTGGTGCGCACCGCGGCCCGTCATGGTACGAAGCCGTCCGCCGAAGAACAGGCCGCCGTGCCGGATCAGGCTGCTGTTGCGCCGATCCGACGCGCGGTTGCACAACCGGCCGGCCAGGCCGCCGCTCAGGCGGTGAGTGCGGCTGCAGCTGCTCGGCCTGCGACTGCAGGCTCGCCATTGTTCGGCTCGCCGCTCGATTCCCGCTTCACCTTCGATACTTTTGTCGAAGGCAGCTCGAACCGCGTCAGCCTTGCCGCTGCCAAGACCATCGCAGAAGCGGGTTCCGGCGCCGTGCGCTTCAATCCGCTCTTCGTTCACGCGACGGTCGGCCTTGGCAAGACGCACCTTCTGCAGGCGATCGCCAATGCAGCCGTTCAGAACCCGCGCGGCCTGCGTGTGGTCTATCTGACCGCGGAATACTTCATGTGGCGCTTTGCAACAGCGATCCGCGACAATGACGCGCTGACGCTGAAGGACTCGCTGCGCAATATCGACCTGCTTATCATCGACGACATGCAGTTCCTGCAGGGCAAGATGATCCAGCACGAGTTCTGCCATCTGCTGAACATGCTGCTCGACAGCGCCAAGCAGGTCGTCGTTGCCGCCGACCGTGCTCCCTGGGAGCTGGAATCGCTCGATCCGCGCGTTCGTTCGCGTCTTCAGGGCGGTGTTGCGATCGAAGTTGAGGCACCGGACTATGAAATGCGCCTTGAAATCCTCAAGCGCCGCCTGGATGCCGCCCGTCAGGACGATCCGTCGCTGGAAATCCCGGCGGAACTCCTTTCTCACGTCGCTCGCAATGTCACGGCAAGCGGTCGCGAACTGGAAGGCGCCTTCAACCAGCTCATCTTCCGCCGTTCCTTCGAACCGAATCTGACGGTCGAGCGTGTTGACGAGTTGCTTGCGCACCTGGTCGGCTCCGGCGAGCCGCGTCGCGTCCGCATCGAAGACATCCAGCGCATCGTTGCGCGCCACTATAATGTCTCGCGTCAGGAGCTGGTTTCCAACCGCCGCACGCGCGTCATCGTCAAGCCGCGCCAGATCGCCATGTATCTGTCAAAGACACTGACGCCGCGCTCCTTCCCGGAGATCGGCCGCCGCTTCGGTGGTCGTGATCACACCACGGTTCTGCACGCAGTGCGCAAGATCGAGGAATTGATCTCCGGTGACAGCAAGCTGTCGCACGAGATCGAGCTGCTAAAGCGCCTGATCAACGAGTAAGCCTCGCGATCGGCATTCCCTCGATGTTTACGGCCGGCCTAACCGCCGGCCGTTTCTTTTGTGCGCTTTGCTCGTGGGTCATAGGCGAAGGCGCAGCGGCCCATCCGGCATCGTTGTCGCCTCTGAAAGCACACGCCGATCTACGCCGGTGGCGTGGTGTGCGAAACCTCGGAGAACAGCCAGGCGCGCAGGGCCGCAATCGCTGGCCGCTCCAGTGCGCCGGGGGGATAGACGAGGTGATAGGCGAGCGCGCTCGCCAACCCGATCGGGAAGGGCGCAACGAGCGTACCATCAGCCAATTCCTGCTCCACGAAGGAGCGGCGCATCAGCGCCACGCCGAGCCCCGCCTTCATGGCGTGATAGGCGCCCATGCCATCGGTAAAGACCGGTCCGTGCATGGCGTCCACGCATGTTGCGCCGGCAGCCTGCAGCCAGAGTTCCCAATCCCGTCGATAGACGTCGTGGATCAGGGTCAGATTGGCGAGAGTATCGACCGCAGGGGAGGTGCCAAGCGCTGCTGCCATCTCGGGCGTGCAGATCGGCACATATTCGTCATCGAGCAGCCTTTCGCTCGCCAATCCCTCATAGCCGCCAAGGCCATGGCGAATGGCGATGTCTATTCCATCCCGCTGGAAATCCATCATTCGATGCGAGGCGCTGATCCGGAGATCGATGTCGGAGTGCGCCTCCTCGAAGCGTCGCAGCCGCGGCACCAGCCAATGCGTTGCAAAGCCGGCGGTGCAGGTGAGGGTCAATACGGTGTCCTTCGAGCGCATGGCGAGCGCCGCGGTCGCCTCGCGGATGAGACGAAAAGCCGTCCGCATCGTTGCGAAATATTCTGCACCGTCCGTCGTCAGGGCAAGGCTGCGCGCCCGCCGTTCGAAGAGCCGCACGCCGAGCGAGCTTTCGAGATCGCGGATCTGCAGGCTGATGGCGCCCGGTGTCACATGCAGCTCGTTTGCGGCCAGCGTCATGCTGAGATGCCGAGCTGAAGCTTCGAAGGCGCGCAGCGCCGAAAGGGACGGCAATTGATCCATGATGATTGAGTTCAGCTAAATCATTCTTCGAAAAAGACTCGTTTGTCAGAGCCCCTGTATCGCGAGATTATTCCAGTAATTCGAATGGTTGGCAATGATGTCAAGCCATGCCATCAGTAAGTAAAACTCAATTGAAAAAATGCTGGAGATGATCTCATGCTGCAGAAATCCATGGGCGCAGTCGAGTGGAGCTTGTTGGTGGGCCTATCCATTCTTTGGGGTGGCTCCTTCCTGTTCAACGGCATTCTGGTGCATGAGCTTCCGCCCTTCACCATCGTCACAGCCCGCGTTGGGCTGGCTGCAATCGCCTTGAACATCATCGTGCGAGCGACCGGGCATTCGATGCCAAGAGATCGTCAGGCGTGGTTCGCCTTCTTCGGAATGGGTTTTCTCAACAACGTCATTCCCTTCCTGCTCATAGTCTGGGGCCAGACGCATATTGCCAGTGGCCTCGCCTCGATCCTCAACGCCACGACGCCGCTGTTTGCCGTTGTCGTTGCGCATTTCCTGACGGCGGATGAGAAGATGACAGGAAATCGCCTGATCGGCGTCATCGTCGGCTTCGCCGGCGTGGCTTTGATGATCGGCCCGTCCGTGTTGGCGAGCCTCGGCTCCAACGTGCTGGCGCAGCTCGCCGTGCTGGGTGCCGCTTTCAGCTATTCGTTGGCCGGCATATTCGGTCGTCGCTTCCGCCGCATGGGGCTGGCGCCCATCATTCCCGCCGCCGGTCAGGTGACGGGCTCGGCCATAATGCTTCTGCCGATTGCGCTCTTCATCGATCACCCATGGACGCTTGCAGTGCCGTCGGGGGAAACCTGGTTGGCGCTCGCCGGTCTCGCCATTCTGTCGACCGCCGTCGCCTATGTGCTGTTCTTCCGCATTCTGGCCACGGCCGGCGCCACAAACCTGATGCTGGTGACCTTCCTCATCCCCGTCAGCGCGATCCTGCTTGGGGCGCTCGTTCTCGGCGAGAGCCTCCAGCCGAAGCATTTCATCGGCATGGCGCTGATTGCGCTCGGCCTTGCGGCGATCGATGGAAGGTTGCTTGCCCTTGGGAGACGGCGGGTGACAGCGCAATAGCGCGCCGCGTCAGTTCAGCAGGCGAGGTCGGCGACCACCGAGTCGAGAACCAGCATTCCCGTCGGCGTGCAGCGCAGGCGGGAATTGCCGATCCGCTCTATGAAGCCGTGTTCCAGTAAAAACGCCTCGCGCTGAGGATCGGGATCGCGGCCGGAAAGCTGCTGCCAGCGGGCGAGATCGACGCCTTCCCGGAGCCGCAGGCCCATCAGCAGCAATTCGTCGGCCTGTTCGTCGAAGCCGAGCATTTCCTGGTCGATCATGCCGTGACCGTCGCGCTCGACCATTTCAAGCCAGCTCTCTGGCTTTCGCTCCGTAGCGGTCGCGAGTTTCTGTGGGCCTTGCGTCAGCCGGCCATGAGCGCCGGGGCCGATGCCGGCATAGTCGCCATAGCGCCAATAGGTGAGATTATGCCGGCTCTCGGCGCCGGGACGCGCGTGGTTGGAGACCTCATAAGCCGGCATGCCCTCGCGCTCGGTAATCTCCTGTGTCGCCTCATAGAGCAGTGCCGATTGATCGCCGTCTGGCACGATCAGCTTGCCGGCCTTGTGAAGGCCGTAGAAGGGCGTGCCTTCCTCGATCGTCAGCTGATAGAGCGAGAGGTGATCGACCGCATAGGAGATTGCCTCCTTCAGCTCGCGTTCCCATTCCTCGACGGTCTGGTTCGGACGGGCATAGATGAGGTCGAAGGACATGCGCGGGAAGATCTCGCGCGCCAGCTTGATCGCCTTCAGTGCATCGGCGACATCGTGCAGGCGCCCCAGAAATTTCAGGTCGCGGTCGTTCAGCGCCTGTACGCCCATCGACACGCGGTTGACGCCGGCCGCACGATAGCCGCGAAAGCGCTCCGCCTCGACGCTCGAGGGATTGGCTTCCATGGTGATCTCGATGCCATCGGGCATATGCCAGGTCTTGGCAATGCCATCGAGGATCGCGCCCACAGTTTCCGGCTTCATCAGCGACGGCGTGCCGCCGCCAAGGAAGACGCTGGTTACCGTCTTCGGGCCGCTGATCATCCGCATCGTCGCCATTTCCTTTAGAAAGGCGGCAGCGAAACGTTCCTGGTCGACCGGCTGGTGACGGACATGGCTGTTGAAATCGCAATAGGGACATTTGGCCGCGCAAAAAGGCCAATGCACATAAACGCCGAAACCGGGTTCGCCGGTATCAGGTAGCAATTGCGCTCCGCGCATCAGGTCCTGCGTATCCACGATCTCCACGAAGTAAGCTTACGCCTCCAGACAGGTTTCGACAAAGACCTTGAAGGCTCGGGCACGATGCGACAGCGCGTGCGAATCGCCATGCTTCCAGCCATGCTTCTGGTCGGCGCTCATCTCGCCGAAGGTGGTCTCGTATCCCTCAGGCTTGAAAACCGGATCATAGCCGAAGCCTTGGCCGCCGCGCGGCGGCCAGACAACGGTGCCTTCGACCTCACCGCGGAAAAGCTCGGTATGCCCGTCCGGCCAGGCGAGGCAAAGTACGCTGACGAAGCGCGCCCTCCGGCTTTCCGCAGAGGTGGCGCCGGCCTTTTCGAGAGCCGTTTCGACCTTCTGCATCGCCATCGCGAAATCGCGGGTCCCGTCAGGCGTCTCAGCCCAATTGGCGGTATAGACGCCCGGATCGCCGCCGAGCGCATCGATCACCAGGCCGGAATCGTCGGACAGCGCCGGCAGGCCGGAGGCATGTGCCGAGGCGAGCGCCTTGATCGTGGCGTTTTCCTCGAATGTCGTGCCCGTTTCATCCGGCTCGATAAAATTGAGGTCGGCGGCCGACTTGGCGGTAAAGCCGAAGGGGCCGATCAGGTCCTGTATCTCGCGGATCTTGCCGGCATTGTGGCTGGCGACGACGATGGTCTTGGTGTCGAGCTTGCGCATGTCTTGTCCCGTCATAGGCCCCAGATGCGGGGTTCGGCGCATTCCAGGCTGTTGCCGGCCGGATCGCGGAAATAGATCGAACGGCCGCCGTTCGGCCAGTGAAAATCGGCTTCGATGGCGATGCCGGCAGCTTTCAGCTTCTGCGCCGTTGCCTCGATCTCGTCGCCATCGACGCGGAAGCAGACATGGCCGGCACCCTTGGTGCCATGCGGTGGCACGGGCAGGGCGCCCGGTTCATGCGGCTTCACTGTTTCCTCGCTGTTGAAGATCAAAAGCACGCCTGGTCCGCAACGATAAAAGACGTGACGCTTGCCGCCGCGCGAGATTTTCTCCAGCCCGAGAATACCGCCATAGAAGGCTTCGGCAGCATCGAGATCGTCCGCGTAGAGCGCGGTTTCAAGGATACCTCCGAGTGTCGCATTGCTCATCGGGCTAGCCCCTCACCCTAGCCCTCTCCCCGCAGGCGGGGAGAGGGGACGATCTCATCCCAATCGCCCTCCAATCCCAGTGCAGCGGAGAGATGCTGGAAGGTGCGTCTTGCCCCTTCTCTCCGTGCGGACGGGGAGAAGGTGGCCGATAGGCCGGATGAGGGGCAAGCCACAGGTTTCGCATTTGCCGATGTCCTCAGGCGATTGCCTGCTTCTGCAATGCCACCAGCTCGGCGATGCCGTTCTTGGCAAGGCCCATCAGCGTGGCGAATTCCTCTTCGCTGAACGGTGTACCCTCAGCCGTTCCCTGGATTTCGACGATGCCGCCCTTGCCCGTCATGACGAAGTTGGCGTCTGTTTCCGCCGAGGAGTCCTCGAGGTAGTCGAGGTCGATCACCGGCTGGCTGGCGAAGATACCGCAGGAGATGGCGGCGATGTGGTCCTTGAGCACGCGCTCGACCTTGAGCATGTTGCGGCTTTCCATCCACTTCAGGCAGTCGTAAAGCGCGATCCAGCCGCCGGTGATCGACGCGGTGCGGGTGCCGCCATCAGCCTGGATGACGTCGCAGTCGACGGTGATCTGCCGCTCGCCCAATTCCTTGAGGTCGACAACGGCGCGCAGTGAGCGGCCGATGAGACGCTGGATTTCCTGCGTGCGGCCGCCTTGCTTGCCGGCTGCAGCCTCGCGCTTCATGCGTTCGCCGGTTGCGCGCGGCAGCATGCCGTATTCGGCCGTGACCCAGCCCTTGCCGCTATTGCGCAGCCATGGCGGCGTCTTGTCTTCCAGGCTTGCCGTGCAGAGCACATGCGTATCGCCGAACTTCACCAGGCACGAGCCTTCCGCATGCTTGGAAAAATTGCGCTCGAACGACACCTTGCGCATCTGATCGGTTTTTCTGCCTGAAGGCCGCATCCCACTCTCCTGAAAGTTCGTTGACCGCTTCTACGACCCATAAGCCGCTTTTGCAAAGGAAAAGCAGGTTGAAAAGCCCTGGTGCGGCGAGGAGCGCATTTTTCCCTTTTGCGATTGCTAACCGAATGATTATATTTTCGCTAAGGCTCAACGGAATGGATTTGGCAGCGAAATGGTATTCACGACATCGTCGGTTTCGGATGTCATTGCTGCGCTCGACGAACGCTCCAAGGAAATATTCCGCCGCATCGTCGAAGGCTATCTGGAGAATGGCGAGCCGCTCGGTTCGCGCAACCTCTCGCGCCTGCTGCCGATGTCGCTTTCGCCGGCTTCCGTGCGCAATGTCATGAGCGATCTCGAAGAGCTCGGGCTGATCTATTCACCGCATATCAGTGCCGGCCGGCTGCCGACCCAGGTCGGATTGCGCTTCTTCGTCGATGCTTTCATGCAGGTCGGCGATCTCTCGGCCGAGGACCGCGCCAGCATCGACCGTCAGGTACGCGGCAGCCATCGCGACCAGCCGATGGAGTCGGTCATGACGGAGGCAAGCCGCATGCTCTCGGGCATTTCGCGCGGCGCCGGTCTCGTCATTACCTCCAAGAGCGATCCCATCCTGAAGCATGTGGAATTCATCCGCCTGGAGGCGACCAAGGCGCTTGCAGTGCTGGTCGGCGATCACGACCAGGTCGAAAATCGCATCATCGAATTGCCCGCCGGCGTCACCTCGTCGCAGCTGACGGAAGCCGCCAATTTCCTCAACGCCCATATGACGGGTCAGACCTTGCCGGAATTGCGCCGGCAACTGCAGAACCTGAAGGATAGTGTTCGCAGCGAGCTGGATAGTCTTTCGCATGAGCTGGTCGAGCGCGGCATCGCCGTGCTGTCGGGCGATGAAGACGACGGCAAGCCGACGCAACTCATCGTGCGCGGCCACGCCAATCTGCTGGCAGAGGTTGGCGGCGCCGAGGATTTGGATCGCCTTCGCCTGCTCTTCGACGACCTCGAAAAGAAGGACAGTCTCATCGAGATCCTCAACCTTGCCGAAAGCGGCCCGGGCGTGCGCATCTTCATCGGCTCGGAAAACAAGCTCTTCTCGCTGTCCGGCTCCTCGCTCATCGTTGCACCCTATCGCGACGAGGATGATCGCATTGTCGGTGCGGTCGGCGTCATCGGCCCGACGCGGTTGAACTATGCCCGCATCGTGCCCATGGTGGATTACACGGCGCAGCTGATCTCGAGGCTATCGCGGCCCGGGATGTGACGAGAGGGGATCTGACGGCAGCGATCAATCGGGAAGCAGCGTTCCGGATCCGCCCATCTCAGCCGGAAAATCCTTCTGCTTCGGTAGCCCGTCTTTTAGATGCAGCACCGTCGTCTCGTAGTTGACGTGCAGCGCCGGCTGAAAATCGAGGTCGGGAAGGACGGCGGCGTAGACGTCGGTTACGCCCCACGGCGGATGCTCGGTCAAGAGATGGCCGCCGCAGACCGTGCACCACTTGCGCACGCTCTTCTCGGTTTTCTGGTAGCTGCCGATCTTGTCCGCGCCCTTGGTAATGTGAACCGCTTGCGGCGGCCAGAGCGAGAAGGCGTTGACCGGCCCCGCCGACCATTCCCGGCAGGAGTCGCAATGACAGTAACCCATCGCCATTGGCTCGCCATCGACTGCAATCTCGACTGCGCCGCAGAAACACTTGCCTGAAAGGGATTTGCCATTAGACATCGATCACACCCCACGCTGGCTGAGATGTATTTTAGCATATCATCATGGAATGGCACTGAACAGCCGACATCCTCAGTGGCATCTTGGCCGAACGGGTATCTTGCTGTGACCGCAATGCTGCGAATTGGCTGTTCTTCTCGACAAAGCCTTGATTTTTTCCGGCTAAACCTCGATATCGGGCACATCCAAAAGACAAAGCAATTCGGAGACCGTCATGACCGACGAAACAACGAAAACCGGACCTGACGCTACGGCGGCCGACACTTCAGCGAATTTCGCGCAGGATGCAGCGGAAGCCGTTGATATGGCGGAACCGTCTCAGCCCGATCCGGTTGAGCTGCTGAAGGCCGAGAACGGCGAACTGCGTGATCGCTATCTTCGCCTTGCCGCCGAGATGGACAATCTTCGCCGCCGCACCGAGCGCGATGTGAAGGATGCCAAATCCTATTCCGTGGCAAGCTTCGCCCGTGACATGCTCGCAGTGGCAGACAACCTGCGCCGCACGCTGGACGCCATTCCGGCAGAGGCGCGTGCTGGTGCCGATGCCGGCCTGAGCACGCTGATCGAAGGCGTGGAGATGACCGAGCGTTCCATGCTTTCGGCTCTGGAGCGCCATGGCGTGCGCCAGCTCGAGCCGATCGGGCAGAAGTTCGATCCCAATTTCCATCAGGCCATGTTCGAAGTGCCGAACCCCGAGGTGCCGAACAATACGGTCGTACAGGTGGTCCAGGCCGGCTTCGTCATCGGCGACCGCGTTCTGCGCCCGGCTATGGTCGGCGTTGCCAAGGGCGGCCCGAAAGTCGTCGAGAATGCCGACGGCGGCAGCAACAGCCCGCTCGACGAAAAAGACGCCTGATCGTCGCACCCCAGAGCGGTTCAGTTTTTACGCAATTCCGGACGGAAAGCCGCTGCGCATTTTTCCTGGAATTGCTCCAACAAAAAATAAGAGCCGGATGATTTCAGATCATCCGGCTCTTATTTTTGCCTTGGTCCGATGCGATCCAGGCCGTTAAAGCATGTCGCGCAAAAGTGTGCAGCGGTTTTGCGACAACGACATGCGCAAAATCAAAAGACCTAAAGCGCGAGAAGCGAATCTGAAAGATCGCGACGCGCTTTAGGCGGCGTTGGAGGCCTGTTCTTCATTGAGGAATGCGTAGATTGCCGAGGCCGATTCCGTGGCGCGTAGCTTCGCGACCAGATCCTGGTCTCGCAAAACGCGGGCGATGCGGGAGAGTGCCTTGAGGTGGTCGGCGCCTGCGCCTTCGGGCGCGAGCAGCAGGAAGACGAGATCGACGGGCTGGTCGTCCAGTGCCTCGAAATCGACCGGCGCCTCGAGGCGCGCGAAAATCCCTGCGATGGACTTGATGCTGGCAAGCTTGCCGTGCGGGATGGCGATGCCGTTGCCGACGCCGGTGGAGCCCAGACGCTCACGCTGCAGCACGACATCGAAGATCTCGCGTTCCGGTAGTCCGGTCAGTTTGGAGGCCTTGGCTGCCAGCTCCTGAAGCAGTTGTTTTTTGGAATTTGCCTTCAAGGCGGGGATGATCGCATCTTGGTGTAGCAAATCTGCCAATGCCATTCTCTTTATCCTTCGTGTCGCCGAGAACCGATAACGGGGAGCGGCGGCCGGCTGACTTACGCACAGTCGCCGCTCTTCTTCTATTCTCAGCCTTTGATATTGGCCGCGTCTATCCAGCCAATGTTACCGTCCTGTCGACGGTAGACGATGTTCAAGTGTTCCTTGCCCGGGCTGCGGAAGAGCAGCAACGGCTCGTCGGTCATATCGAGCGCCATCACGGCGGTCGCGACCGACATGGTCTTCAGTTGTTTCGTGCTTTCGGCAACGATCGCCGGCGCAAAATCGGCTGGGACCTCTTCGTCGTCATCCGGTACGCCGTCCATGACGGTGTAGGCGACTTCGATATGACCGTTTGCGTGATTGCTGGCCTGATGGTCCTTGAGTTTGCGTTTGTAGCGTCGCAGACGCTTTTCGATACGCTCGGACGCCGCGTCGAAGGCAAGCTGCGGGTCCATGGCTTCGCCGGCAGCATGCAATACCACGCCACTGTCGAGATGAAGCTTGCAATCGGCCGCAAAGCGCGAGCTGGACTTATGTACAGTTACCTGACCCGAATACCCCCCGTCGAAGTATTTCGTCACGGCCATACCGATCTGGTCCTCAATCCGCTGACGGAAGGAGTCACCAATTTCCATATGTTTACCGGAGACACGCACACTCATGGAGTTTCCCTTCTTGTAGTGGTTATTGCGCGTACCAGTTTACGCCAAGCCTCAAGCTCATCCAAGCACTTCACGCGGTCAAAGACAAATTGCGTATATCGGCCGCCTTCGCGATGATGGGGATAAGTGTCATGGTCGTGCTGTCCTGCAGCGATTGCGGCGGGCTTCTAGCTCTGCCACATCCGAAAGTCAACTGCATCTTAACGGACTGTTAGGGGATCCGCATCCCAGGGTTGCGTTTCATCAATCGTCAGAAACCGGCGACTTTTGCCAGAGCGCGCTTCTCTCGGCGTCGCTGTACGGACGAGGGGATGTTCATGGCTTCGCGGTATTTCGCAACCGTGCGGCGAGCAAGCTCGATGCCGCCCTTTTTCAGCGTATCGACGATATCGTCGTCCGACAGAACCGCATCCGGGGTTTCGTTCGATATCAGCAGGCGGATCCTGTGGCGCACGGCTTCGGCGGAATGGCCATCGCCGCCCTCGACGGCATTGATCGAAACCGTGAAGAAATATTTGAGTTCGAACAGCCCGCGCGGCGTCAGCATGTACTTGTTCGAGGTTACGCGGCTGACGGTCGATTCGTGCATCTTGATGGCATCGGCCACGGTTTTCAGATTGAGCGGCCGCAGATGATCGACGCCATGGATCAGGAAAGCGTCCTGCTGCCGCACGATTTCGCTCGCGACTTTCATGATCGTCTTGGCGCGCTGGTCCAGGCTGCGGGTCAGCCAATTGGCGCTCTGCAGGCATTCGGAAAGGAAGGCGTGGTCCTGGCTGGTCTTGGACACGGATGCGAAATAGGATTGGCTCACCAGCACGCGCGGCAGGGCATCGGGATTGAGCTCCACCAGCCAGCTGCCGTCGGCGGACGGGCGCACGACGATATCGGGCATGATAGCCTCGGAGATGCCGGTCTCGAATCCGCTGCCGGGTTTCGGGTTCAGCTGGCGGATTTCCGCCATCATGTCGAGCAGGTCTTCCTCGTCGACGCCGCAGAGCCGTTTCAGCGTCGCGAAATCGCGCCGTGCCAGAAGTTCCAGGTTCTGGACCAGTCGTTCCATGGCCGGATCGAAGCGATCCTTCTGGCGAAGCTGGATGGTCAGACATTCGCTGAGGGAGCGGGCGAAAACGCCCGGAGGCTCGAGGAGCTGCAAGGCATCGAGGACACGCTCCACATCACCGAGGGTCGAGCCGAGGCGCTCTGCCGTTTCGTTAAGATCGGCAAGCAGATAGCCGGTATCGTCGAGCTGGTCGACGAGATGCTGCGCAATCAGCCGGTCGCCAAAGGCAGGAAGTGTGAATGGGATCTGTTCGTTCAGATGGTCGCGCAGCGACACCTGACCGGCGACGAAATCGTCCAGATCGTAGCTTTCACCGGCTTCACCGCCGGGCATGGATTTCCATTGGCTCAGCAGTTCGGGCGCGTCCGCGCGCTGCGGACTTGCGTCGTCGGAAAAGACATTGCCGAAATTGGCGTCCAGCTCGTTGCTCAGCCTGTCGGCGTTGCCGGTGTTGTCGCTTTCATACCAGTCGCTCGCAAGATCATCCGCGCCGCCTTCGGCGCTGTCGTTGCGGCTATCGCCCGGCGCTTCGAAAGGATCGCTCTTTGCCTCGCGATCGCCATCACCGCCCAAATCCTCGTCATTTGACGCAAATTCCAGCAGCGGGTTCTTCTCGACTTCCTGGGCGATGAACTGGGTCAGCTCAAAATGCGTCATCTGCAGCAACTGGATGGATTGCATCAGTTGCGGTGTCATCACCAGGCTTTGGCTTTGGCGCAGGAAAAGATTGGCCGATAGTGCCATGGCGGACGCGGAACTCCCCTTGAACTTTTCGGGAATTCGCGTTTTTCATCACCAAGATCTTCGCGAAATTCCAATTGGCCCAAAAATTGCGTTTTTATAGGTTTTGGTCAAGCGGAACTGTGAAGCGAAGATAGATTTCGGCAACGCGCCGGGCTTCTATAATATTAAAGGGTAAGCTGGTCGAATTTCAGCCTATCAAAGGCTGAAATTATCACCGAGATAGAGTTTGCGGACTTCGGGGTTGCTGACGATATCGTTGGCTCTGCCATGGGTCAGCACTTCGCCGGCATGGATGATGTAGGCGCGATCGATCAGGCCGAGCGTTTCGCGAACATTGTGGTCGGTGATCAACACGCCGATGCCGCGCGCCGTCAGGTGATGGACGAGGTTCTGAATGTCGGCGACCGAAATCGGGTCGACGCCGGCAAAAGGTTCGTCGAGCAGCATGAAGGTCGGGTCGGTCGCCAGCGCGCGGGCGATTTCCAGGCGCCGCCGCTCGCCGCCCGAGAGTGCGATGGCCGGCACCGTGCGCAGATTGCGGATGTGGAATTCTTCCAGCAACTCGTCGATCTTGTGCTCGCGCTTCGCCTTGTCCTTCTCGTGAACTTCGAGCACGGCGCGGATGTTTTGTTCCACCGTCAGGCCACGGAAGATCGAGGCTTCCTGCGGCAGGTAGCCGACGCCAAGCCTTGCACGCCGATACATCGGCATCGACGTGACATTGTTGCCGTCGATCTCGATCGTACCTTCATCCACCGGCACCAGCCCGGTAATCATGTAGAAACAGGTGGTCTTGCCGGCGCCATTCGGCCCGAGCAGACCAACCGCTTCACCGCGCCGTACCACCAGCGAAACGCCGTTGACGACGCGCCGGGTGCGGTAGGTCTTGGTGAGGCCACGCGCGATCAGGGTGCCCTGATAACGCGCTTTATCCGCGGCCGGTGTGCCCGATGTCGCAGAAGACGGTCCGGGCACGCCGGGTAGGATGGTGGTTGATGTTGTCACGAGGGGGCCAGTATCAGTTTTTCTTTTGTTGCTGCTGCACTTGCTGCGACTTCGGATCGAGCTGGATCTGGACACGGCCCCCGCACGAGTCCAGCTGCGCTTCGCCCGTCGACATGTGCACGGTGAGCTGACAACCGGTGAAAACGTTCGGACCGTCCGTCAGGACAACCTTCTTGCCTTTGAGGGTGGCGAGCTGGTTGGTCATGTCGAAGGCGCCGTCGTCGGCGGTTGCCGTCTGAGTGCCGGAAACGAGGTAGACTTTGTCAGTCACCAGAATGTGGTCGATGTTCGTATTGCCCGACACCAGCGACTCGTTCTGCTCCTTGGCAACCTTGGCGACCGGATTGTCTGCCTGCTTGGCGGCATCGGCAGCCTGCTTCTTCTTGTAGAAGACGGTCATCTTGCCGGCCTGCATCGTGGTGGTGCCCTGAACGACCTTGACGTTGCCGGTAAAGACAGCCTGGCTTTCCTGATCATGGATTTCCAGCTTGTCGCTTTCGATCTGGATCGGCTGATCCTTGGAAAGGGCAAGACCAGGCATCGAGCTGGTCGTCGACTGTGCGCCTGCTTCGGCCGCTGCGAAGACAGCAAGCGCGCTGAAGGCACAGAAAAGGCCGACCTTGCGTAAGCCGGAGTGAAAAATTGAATTTTGCCAATAATTTATCATGAACCGCCCGGCTTCTGTTCGCTAGCTGAATTGTGAAGAGCGGACGGTTCGA
Source organism: Martinezella miluonensis (assembly GCF_900094545.1). GTDB lineage: Bacteria > Pseudomonadota > Alphaproteobacteria > Rhizobiales > Rhizobiaceae > Rhizobium > Rhizobium miluonense. The sequence continues at coordinate 209,123 of NZ_FMAH01000001.1, read as the reverse complement.
TATTCATTTGAACCTGCCCGTCGAATAGGATTACGCTTCCCTTATCCGTCATCTTGAGCGAACGCGCAACAACCGACATGCCGCCTCGATAGATGGCAACCTGATCCTGGCTCGACAGGTCACCCTTCTTGACGTCCAGGAACGCGGTCTTGAACTCGGCGCGCAAGCCATTGTCCATCTGGATGATGAAGGGCTCGGTCAGCTTCAGCGTGTCGGCCTGGCGGTCGAAGTCCGCGCTTTGGGCGTTCACATGTGCCATCACGTTGGTATTGACGGGCATGGATGCCTTGATGGCCTTGAGCGTGATCATGTTCGGATTCTTGATATCCTGCAGCGCCTTTTCCGCGAGCATGGAGTAGCTGATGCCGTCCTTGTTGCGGCCGGAGATGGCGGGGCGTTCCATGACCACCTTGCCGTTCTCGATCTTGGCGCCTTCGATCTGGATCTCTGCGGGCAGATAGGCGCGGATGACCGAGACGGTGATGAAGATCAGCGAGACGATCAATGCGGCCAGCGGCAACAGCACCCTCAGTCTCCGCACGCGGGCGGAGTGGAAGGTCGCGTCCTTATACGCACTCCGCTCCGGCAATGAGCGGATTGTCTCGCCGGGGGTCTCGATCGTATTGAGCATGCAACAGGTCCGTCTTTTCTGATTCCGGAGACCGCATTCACGCCATGCGACGCTGTGTCAAAAAGCCTATCGGATCGTTTCGCATTATTGCGCTGGCTTGCCAATATGGATTTTTTTCCGGAGCCAACGAAATTTGGCAGGAAAATATGCCATAAATCGGTTTCATCTGACGGGACGATACCCTATCTGATGAACCGGCAGAGCGACATTCCGCCGACGACATCGAAGACGGGAGCCGCTTTTCTCTAAGGATTGTGCCAGTTTCAAGGTGTCATATATCCGGTTTCAGTTTGTTGCAGGGAGAAATAAGGCGTGATGGACAGTTCTGCAATCGCGGATCGGCGACAATTACGCCGCAAGCTTGGTTTCTGGCGCATTATTGCCGTTTTGCTTCTCGTTGCGCTTGGTTTCGCACTTTATCGCTTCGTTGCGGGCGACCTGCCCGATGTGCGGGGGCCGCAAATCGCCCGTGTCAAGGTTTCCGGACTCATCCAGGACGATCCCGAGCTCCTCGAGCGGCTGAAAAAGATCCGTGACAACGATCAGGTCAAGGCGTTGATCGTTTCCATCTCGTCGACCGGTGGAACGACCTATGGCGGCGAACGCATCTTCAAAGCCATCCGCGCCATCGCTGCCAAGAAGCCCGTCGTGTCCGATATTCGCACCGTTGCCGCTTCGGCTGGTTACATGATTGCAGCAGCTGGCGACAATATCGTTGCCGGCGATACCTCGATCACCGGGTCGATCGGCGTCATCTTCCAGTATCCGCAGGTGAAGGATCTGCTCGACAAGGTCGGCGTTTCCCTCGACGAGATCAAATCGGCACCGCTGAAAGCTGAGCCGTCGCCTTTCCACCCCCCTACCGAAGACGCCAAGAACATGATCCGCAACATGGTCATGGATAGTTACGGCTGGTTTGTCGATCTAGTTGCGGATCGCCGCAAACTGCCGCGCGAGCAGGTGCTGAAGCTTGCAGACGGCAGCATATTCACCGGCCGTCAGGCGCTGCAGAACAAGCTGATCGACACGCTTGGCGGCGAGGACGAAATCCGCGCCTACCTCGAAACGCGCAAGGTCCAGAAGGATCTGCAGATCGTCGATTGGAAGCCGGAAGACAAGAGCTCGTCGTTCTTTTGGCCGGTTGCAGCTTCCCGATTGCTAAACCTGCTCGGTTATGATCCCTTTTTAAAAGGAGAGGGTCTCCAGAAGATCATGACCGATAAGTTGTTTCTTGACGGCTTGCTTTCTGTTTGGCAGGGTGCAGCCGAACAATAAATCAATGATTTAAAGGGGGTAGCCGTGATCAAATCGGAATTGGTGCAGATTGTTGCCGCCCGCAACCCGCATCTCTATCACCGCGACGTCGAAAATATCGTCAACGCTGTCCTCGATGAGATCACCGATGCGCTCGCCGCCGGAAACCGGGTCGAACTTCGCGGCTTTGGCGCATTCTCCGTCAAGAACCGTCCTTCGCGCTCCGGCCGCAACCCGCGCACGGGCGATACGGTGTTCGTCGAAGAAAAATGGGTTCCTTTCTTCAAGACCGGCAAGGAACTGCGCGAGCGGCTGAATCCGGGCGCTGGCGACGAAGAAGAAGACGATAATTGATCGATCGGTTCGGGCCGAACCTTCCATCGAAGTCCTCTCGGATATGATTGTGCCGCGACGCGGTGGCACTTGAATTCGTCAGCCTCTTTTCTATTCTGCGGCTGGAAGCGGCACGCGTGCCGCGAATATAAGGAGCTGCGCAATGGCCAAGAAGATCGTCAATCTGCTGATATTGCTGCCGCTCGGCATTATCTTGATCGTATTTTGCGTTGCCAACCGGCAATCCGTGACGCTGGCGCTCAATCCTTTCAGGCCCGATGATCAGGTGCTGTCGCTGAATGCGCCACTATTCGTACTGCTGTTCGTGACGTTGATCCTCGGCATGCTCGTCGGCGCCGGCGTGACCTGGTTCAACCAGGGAAAGCATCGCAAGCGCGCCCGCAATCAGGCGCAGGAAGCCGTGCGCTGGCAGGCAGAGGCCGATAAGCACCGCACGCGCGCCGAACAGATCGCCGGTCAGCTGCCGTCAAAATGATCCGGCGTCGCCAGCCATCTCTCTCAGCCGCATTTCCTTGTAATTGCCCTCCGGCGAGGCGCCGTCGCCAATGATCTCGAAGCCGAGCCTCTGATAGAAGGATATGGCGCGCTTATTATTGACCAGGCATTTCAGCCGGTATCGCCGCCTCGGCCAATCCGGCAGGGCGGCAAGCAGAGCTTTGCCGGCGCCGCGCCCTTGAAAGGCCGACAGGATATAGAGCATGTGGATGAAGTCGTCCGGCTCCCAGATCGCGGCAAATCCGGCGATCACGCCGTGCTGATCCTCACAGACGAACAAGCGCTCGCCATTCGAATGCGTGGCGAATTCTTCGAGCGTAAAATGGTCGGGATCGACCCAGAGGAATGTTTCGCGGCGAACACGCAGATAGATCTCCGCAAGATGCGGCATATCCTGTTCGTGTGCTGGTCGGATGGTCCAGATATCGGATGTCGATGGCATGATTTCTATATGGGCGCGAAACGCGCCCACGGCAATCAGGCGTTGGCTTGATTGTTGATCGCCGAAGTGAAATCGGCAAAAAACTGCTGCGCCAGCTTCTTGGCGCTGGAATCCACCAGTCGCGAACCGAGTTGCGCGATCTTGCCGCCGACTTGGGCCTTGGCTTCATATTGCAGGATCGTCTCGTTGCCGTCTTCTTTCAGCACGACGTCGGCGCCGCCCTTGGCAAAACCGGCGATGCCGCCCTTACCTTCGCCCGATATCGTATAGCTTTCCGGGGCATTGATGTTGGAAAGCTTGACTTCGCCGTTGAAGGACGCCGACACCGGGCCGATCTTCAATTTCACGGTTGCGGTCAGTTCCGTGGGAGAAACCCGCTCCAGGCTTTGGCAGCCGGGAATGCATCGCTTGAGGATCTCGGGATCGTTGAGTGCCGTCCACACTGCGTCCCGGGGTGCTGCGATCCGCTCCTCGCCGGTCATGTCCATGCGCAATCCTCCCTATGTGACATCTTGTGCATGGATCATCGCAGATCGGAAAGCGCTTTGCCAAGTGGCAGTCAGATGCTATTTGCACGCACATATCAATTTTGAGACAAGCATGGTGAAACATAGGGAAAGCCGGCCCGGCCAGAAAGCCGCGGGCGGTCTCGGGGCAAAACCCCGGCGTGACATGCCCGGCAAGCCACCGGCAAAGCCCGCGCATGCTTCAAGGCCAGCCAAGCCTGCGCGCGATCATGGCGAGCGGGTGAACGAGCCGCGCGATGCGGCGACCGCTTCTGCCGCGCCCGAACGTCCGCTGATCGTGCGAAGCGGCGAGCGGCCGGCCGAGCGCGTGCCGGTCATCCTGGAATCACTGGGTGCCGGGGATTTTCATCTCATTGACAGCGGCAACGGCCTGAAGCTCGAGCAGTACGGCCCCTATCGCATCGTTCGCCCCGAGGCGCAGGCGTTGTGGCCGCCGACGCTTGCCTCGCATGTGTGGGACAATGCCGAGGCTATTTTCACCGGCGATACGGACGAGGACGGCATGGGCCGCTGGCGCTTCCCGCGCGAGGCGCTCGGCGAAACCTGGCCGCTGCAATTGCTCGGCGTCGATTTTCTCGGCCGCTTCACCGCGTTTCGTCATGTCGGCGTTTTTCCCGAACAGATCGTGCATTGGGCCTGGATGAAGGAACAGGTCGAGGCTGCCAAGCGGCCGCTCAAGGTCCTGAACCTCTTCGGCTATACCGGCGTGGCGTCGCTGGTCGCGGCTGCCGCCGGCGCGGAAGTGACCCATGTCGATGCCTCGAAGAAGGCGATCGGCTGGGCGCGCGAAAACCAGGCTCTGGGCCGCATGGAAAAGCTGCCGATCCGGTGGATCTGCGAGGATGCGATGAAGTTCATCCTGCGCGAAGAGCGGCGCGGCAACAAATATGACATTATCCTCACGGACCCGCCGAAGTTCGGCCGCGGCCCGAATGGCGAGGTCTGGCATCTTTTCGAGCATCTGCCGCTCATGCTGGATATCTGCCGCGAGATCCTGTCGCCGAAGGCGCTCGGCCTCGTGCTGACGGCCTATTCGATCCGCGCCAGCTTCTACTCGATCCATGAATTGATGCGCGAAACCATGCGCGGCGCCGGCGGCGTCGTCGAATCCGGCGAGCTCGTCATCCGCGAGGCCGGCCTTGATGGCCGCACGCCGGGCAGGGCGCTTTCCACCTCTCTCTTCAGCCGCTGGGTACCGAAATGACACAGGATTTCCGTAGTGACGGCCCGCGCAAGGTCGGACAGGTCAAGGAGGTCACCTCGCTTGCCAATCCGATCGTCAAGGATATCAAGGCGCTGACGGTCAAGAAGTCCCGCGAGGAAAGCGGCGCGTTCCTGGCCGAAGGGTTGAAGCTCGTGATCGACGCGCTCGAACTCGGCTGGACGATCCGCACGCTGGTCTATGCCAAGGCCGCCAAGGGTAAGCCTTTGGTCGAGCAGGTGGCCGCCAAGACGGTGGCTGCCGGCGGGCTGGTGCTGGAAGTCAGCGAAAAGGTCATTGGTTCGATCACCCGCCGCGACAATCCGCAGATGGTGGTCGGTGTCTTCGAACAGCGCTGGCGGCAGCTTAAGGACGTCAAGCCGAAGGCGGGCGAAACCTGGGTGGCGCTCGACCGCGTCCGCGATCCCGGCAATCTCGGCACGATCATTCGCACCGCCGATGCGGCCGGCGCTTCCGGCGTCATCCTCGTCGGCGAGACGACCGATCCGTTTTCGTTGGAAACCGTGCGCGCCACCATGGGCTCGGTCTTCGCCGTTCCGGTCGTCAAGGCGACGCCGGAAGAGTTTCTCGCCTGGAAGAAGAAGGCCGATGTCTCCGTCGTCGCCACCCATCTGGCCGGTGCGGTCGACTATCGGACCATCGATTACAAGAGGAAGCCTGTCGTCATTCTAATGGGCAACGAGCAATCCGGCTTGCCGGATGTCCTTGCGAAAGAGGCTGATGCGCTTGCCCGCATCCCGCAAACCGGCCGCGCCGACAGCCTCAATCTGGCGGTTGCCACGGCGGTCATGCTGTTCGAGGCCCGCCGCCATATCCTGACACTGAGCGAGACCCGATGACCGAAAGCGAGACCCACGAACAGCCGACGGCAAAGCCGGCCCTGTTTTCACGGCCCCTGCCGATCCTGATCTTCATCGTGATTGCTGTTATCCTCGATCAGGCTGTCAAGATCATGGTCGATCACTGGCTGCCGCTGCAGGAGACGGTGCCGGTCATTCCGATGCTGGCACTCTATCGCACCTACAATCTCGGCGTCGCCTTCTCGATGCTGTCGGGCATGGATGGCTGGTTCATCGTCGGCATGCGGCTCGTCATCGTGGCCTTCGTGCTCTGGCTCTGGCGGCACACCCCTAATTACCGCTGGCTCGCGCATCTGGGCTTTGCCCTGATTATCGCCGGTGCGCTCGGCAATCTGATCGACCGCTTTCTCTATGGCCATGTGATCGACTACATTCTCTTTCACACGGAGACTTGGTCCTTCGCGGTATTCAATCTGGCCGATAGTTTCATCACCGTCGGGGCGGCCTGCGTCATTCTCGATGAACTTCTAATGCCGAAAAAGGCCAAAGCTTAAAATTCTAGCGAATCCCTGAAGGCATCGGGAACGGTGCCTATGCTAGCCAGATTGCATGAGCACTCTGGCAAAACTGCAGGAAAAGCCTGCCGCTGATATCACTCGCGATGAAACGCGATCGATCGAAGGGCTGACTGGGAACGGACTGCCCCTCGCGGAAGCGACCGAGACCTTGCGGGAGGCGGAACGGCGCCCGGCGCCGCCAGCACGGCCACGATGGCTGCAACGCCATTGGCTGAACGGCGGCGGCCTGGTTGCCGGTATCGTCTTTCTCGCAATCGGCTTTGCCGGAGGCCCGCTGACGCTGGCCGGCGTTCTCGCCCTTGTGGCGCTTACCCTCGCAGTCCTTGGCGTCTTCAACAGTTGGAAATCCGCCGGAAAGCCTGCTGCCGCCGCCGCCGATCTCAGCGAGAGCGACCACGATCGTCTTTGGGAGCGCAAGGAAAGCAATAGCCTGCTTGCCACCATCCATGATGCGCTTGGCGACATCACGGTCATCCGCAGCATCGACCGGCGGATCCTGGATGCCAATGCCACTTTCCGCAAGCTGACGGGCAAATCCAATCTCGAGGGCTTGACGCTGGAAGAGACCGGCCTGGTCTTCCGCGCCGTCACCGATGCCAAGCATCAGGATGCGGAGATCGCCACGCCCGAAGGCAACCGCATCTTTGCCTGGCACGATGTCATATTTCGCGATCCGTCGAGCGGGCAGCTGTGCATACAAAGCGTTGCCCGCGACGTGACGGAAGAGCGACAGACGGCCCGTCTTCGCGAAGATGCGAGGTTGAAGGCCGAATATAACAGTGCCGCCAAATCGCGGTTGCTCGCCACCGTCAGCCATGAAATTCGCACGCCTCTCTCCGGCATTCTCGGCATGAATCATCTGCTCGCCCAGACGCCGTTGACGTTGGAACAGGCTAATTACCTGACCGGCATCCGTCAGTCGGGCCATGCGCTGGTGCAGCTGGTCGAAGACCTGCTTGATTTCTCGACGATCGAAGTGGGCCGCTTCCAACTGCATCCGCGCAAGGAAGCATTGCGACCGCTGCTCGAAGGTGTCGTCGAAATGCTTGCCCATCGCGCCCATGAAAAGGGCATCGAAATTGCGGCGAGCGTTGCAGCCGACGTTCCCGAGATGATGGAATTCGATCCTGCCCGACTGCGTCAGGTCTTGTTCAATGTCCTCGGCAATGCGGTGAAGTTCACGCAGACGGGCGGCGTCCTCGTTCGCGCCAGCCTGCAAGGGCAGGACCTGACGATATCGGTGCAGGATAGCGGTCCGGGCATGACCGAAGAAGAGCAGGCCCGCGTTTTCGGCGAATTCGAGCAGGCCGGCAGCGTCGTCGAAAGAAGCGCCGGCACCGGGCTCGGGCTCGCCATCTCCGCACGCATCCTGCGGGAGTTCGGTGGCAGGCTCAAGGTTGCCAGCGAACGCGGCAAGGGCACCGAGTTCACCATCAGCTTCCCCGTAGGCCTGGTCGCCGAGGAGACCGGAAACGGCCGGCACGATACCGTGCTCAAGGGCGCGCGCGTCCTGCTGCTGGCGCCCGAAGGGGCAGCAAGCACAGCGATCGCCCAGACCATTCGCACCTTGGGTGGCAATTGCCGCGTAATCGGCGCCGAGGATATGAATGTCCTGACGCGATCGTTCGCCAGCGAGGATGGCCCTTGGACGGACCTGATTGTCGATCACCGTATGGCGCCGCTTTATTTCCGCGAGGGTAACGAGTTGGTGATGCCGGCGCTACGCAAGATTTTCCTCGTCAATCCCGAGGAGCGCAATACGCATCCGCTCGATCTTTTTGACGCCTGGCTCATCCGCCCGCTGCGCGAGCAATCGCTGATCGACGTGCTGAGCGGCCGCATGCGCGGCATGGAAAAGCGCGACACCGTAATCGATGGCGTGTCCGAGATCGGCATCACCACGCCCGAGTCGGAAGATCCCGCACTTGAGATCCTGCTCGGCGAGGATGATCCGGTCAACGGCATGCTTGTTCGCGCCATGCTCGCCAAGGCGGGTCATAGAGTTCGCCTGGTCGAGGATTTCGATGGCCTGCGCGCCCGTGCTGAGAATGCCGAAGCACGGCCGGACGTGATCGTCACCGATTTCAACATGCCTGGAGGCTCCGGCGCTGCCGTGCTCGCACAATTGCGCGCGCAGGAACGCCGGCAATCCCTGCCGGCGCTGCCGATCATCGTGCTGACCGCCGACAGCCGCGATGCAATCCGCCGTCAGGCATTGCTTGCGGGAGCTGATGCCGTCATCGTCAAGCCCGTCGATCCCGATCGCCTGATGACCACCGTGCAGAACCTGTCGCGGCGGACGCTCGAACGCGCCTAGCAGAGGCGATCCCACTTTCGCATGAAAGTCCCGACGCCGGCTCACCAATGCCCGATGGTGAGCCGGGGCGATCCTCAACCGCAGGCTATCGCTCTCCCTAAGTTGGGGACGGCGCGTTCATTCGAAAATTTGCAATGGGCACGCTTCTTGCTTTTAGCCAGGCTGCGTGTCACTTTCCTGTCGCACGAATTTGGTTTATGGCGCTATATCGGCCCGCAGGGGGAGAGTCGCCATGTCCATCGAAATTTTGAATCGCGAAGCTCAGGGCGAAATGGTTCAGTCTTCAAAGGCAACGGTCGAGCCGGTTGCCAGCGATGTGCTTGGACGCATCGGAAATCTAGAAACGCGCCTTGCTCGCACAGCGCGCGAAATCGATGCAGCTCAGGCTGTCCGCTATCGCGTTTTCGTCGAGGAGATGAACGCGCAGCTGCCGGCCGACGCCATGCGTCGGCAGCGTGATATCGATAGCTGGGACGCAATCTGCGATCATCTTCTGGTCTTGGACCGTTCGCTCGAAGGCGATTCGGAAGACCAGATCGTCGGCACCTATCGCCTGCTGCGCCAGGAAGTGGCGATGGCCAATGGCGGCTTCTATTCCTCTTCGGAATTCGACATCGACGCGCTGCTCGTCCGCCATCCCGACAAGCGCTTCATGGAACTCGGTCGCTCCTGCGTCCTGCCGGACTACCGTAACAAGCGTACCGTCGAGCTGCTGTGGCAGGGCAATTGGGCCTATGCGCTGAAGCATGGCATGAGCGCGATGTTCGGTTGCGCTTCCTTCCCCGGCGTTCTGCCGGAACAGCATGCGCTGGCCTTGTCCTTCCTCTATCACAATGTTGTCGCCAAGGATGAGTGGGCCGTCGACGCTCTGCCGTCGCTCGCCCGCACCATGGACCTGATGCCGGTCGAGGCCGTCAACCCGAAGAAGGCGTTGATGGCGCTGCCGCCGTTGATCAAGGGCTATTTGCGCCTCGGTGCAATGGTTGGCTCGACCGCCGTCGTTGATCAGGCCTTCAACACGACCGATGTCCTGATCGTCCTGCCGATCGCCAGCATCTCGGATCGCTACGTCAACTATTACGGCGCTGATGCCGGTCGCTTTGCGAGCTGAACCTTACTAAGGGATCGAAAAAATATCGATCGCGTCCGTGATGCCGCGCAGCGCGACGTGATGCGATTGCGGCTTCAAGCCTCGCGTCGTCAACAGTTCGGCGGCGCGGACATTTTCCAGCACCGCACTTGTCGCGAATATCTCGCTCGACGTCGCCAGATGTTGCACGCGTGAAGCAATATTGACGGTTTGTCCGAAATAATCCTGCCGTTCGTTCAGGCTGACCGCGATGCACGGTCCCTCGTGAATGCCGATTTTCAGCAGAAGATCGTCGTTGCCTCGTTCCTTGTTGAGGCTCGACATGGCCTCTCGCATCCGCATTGCCGCCGCCACCGCCCGGTCCGGCGTCGGGAAAGTGGCCATGACGGCGTCGCCGATGGTTTTGACGACCGCGCCCGCCTCCGCCCCCACGATTTCATGCAGGATGCTGAAGTGCGTTTTGACGAGATCGAAAGCCGCAAGATCGCCCACCCTCTCATAGAGTTCCGTCGAGCCGCGCAGGTCGGTGAAGAGAAAGGTGAGACTGGCGATCTTCAGCCTTTGGTTGATGTCGATAGTCTCCGTTCGGTATATGTCGCGGAAGGTCTGGTTGGAGAGCAGCCGCTTGGCGGTCAGGAATGGCCGGCGGTGGCCGAGCAAGGCGTGGAGCGCGTCGTTGGCAATGCACACAGAGGGCAGCGTGCGGACCTCCGTGTGATTTTCTATGACGATGCGCAATGGGCCTGGCCTGAGTTCAATGGTGTCGCTCTGCCGATGCATGCGATCGAAGACGAGCAATATGTTCTGCCGCTCCTTGGACGGTTCGCCTTTTACGTCGATGAATTGTGCGCTATGGGTAACCGGTTCAAAGATAATGACGAATTCGGCCGGCAACTGCAGCGATACCACGGCCTTTTCACCCGCGGGCAATTCCAGCGTTTCCAGCATGAATTGGTCTACTCTTTCCTCATAACCCTCGTCCGGAAGATCGACGCCCGAACTCCAGTAGATCTGGCGAAAATACTCCAGAGGCGACAAATTATGTGGATTGTGGGCGCTGATGTGGCGTATGCGCGGACTGACGGTGAAGGTGACTTCGACCATTTCGTCGAGCGTCGGCTCGTAGCCGGCAGCGCACAAAGTACAGCTATAAGTATCGCTCTGGACGGTTTTCAGCGAGGTATTGGCATCCAGCACGCCGCCGCATCCTGGGCACAGCACATTCCAGGACATCTCGAACAGGCCCAGACGCGCAGCGTGCAGGAACGCGCTGATGGTTTGTTCCTCATCGAAGCCATAGTCTGCGGCGAAGGCAAGCGCATTCATGCGATTGAGCTTGCGGTCGGGTGCCTCAAGGACCAGCCGCTCGATGACGTCGACGATATCCGGCCGCGCTGAATGGCGCAGCACTTCGAATAGGGGCTGAGCTTCACTCATACCCCTATCCTACACCTATTTCACAGGGCAGCCAGCATCTTTGTTTGGCTGCCGGGCGGTCCCGCAAGAATTAGGCGCCGGCGCCATAGGCGGCGATGGCGGCCATGTTGACGATGTCGGAATCCTTGGCGCCCATGGAGGTGATCTGCACCGACTTGTCGAGCCCGACGAGGAGCGGCCCGATCACCGTGGAACCGCCGAGTTCCTGCAGCATCTTGGTGGAGATTGCAGCCGAGTGGAATGCCGGCATGACGAGCACGTTCGCAGGCCCGGAGAGCCGCGAGAAGGGATAGAGGCTCTCCATGATCTTGCGGTTCAGCGCGACGTCGGCCGCCATTTCGCCATCGAATTCGAAATTCAAATGGCGCTTGTCGAGGATGTTCACCGCCTCGCGCACCCGCTCGGACCGCTCGCCCGACGGATGGCCGAAGGTGGAATAGGCAAGCATGGCGACGCGCGGTTCGTAACCCATGCGGCGAGCGAAACCGGCTGCCTCTTCGGCGATCTCGGCCAGCTCCTCGGCGGCCGGCATGTCATGCACTGCTGTGTCGGCAACGAAGACGGTGCGGCCGCGGGCAAGCACGATCGATACGCCGATGACCCGGTGCCCCGGCTTGGCGTCGATGCAGCGGCGCACGTCTCCGAGCGCGGTCGAATAGTTGCGCGTCACGCCGGTCACCATGCCGTCGGCATCTCCCAGCGCGACCATGCAGGCGGCGAAGTGATTGCGGTCGTTATGGATCAGGCGCGTCACGTCGCGGTGCAGATAGCCGTCGCGCTGCAACCGGGCGTAGAGATAGTCGATATAGGCGTCGACCCGCTTGGAAATGCGGGCATTGACGATTTCGAGGCCGGGGCGGTTGAGGTCGATACCGGCGCGTTCTGCGGTGGAATGGATCAGATCCTCGCGGCCGAGCAAGATGGCGGTGCCCAGTCCCTGGTTCGCGTAGGAGAGGGCGGCGCGCATGACCTGCTCTTCTTCCGCTTCGGCGAAGACGATGCGCTTCTGGTGGCGGCGCACACGCTCATAGAGTTGCGACAGCGTCGAGGCGATCGGATCGCGCCGGGCCGAGAGTTCGCGGGCATAGGCGTCCATGTCAGGCATTTCGCGCCGGGCGACGCCGCTTTCGATCGCCGCCTTGGCGACGGCTACCGGAATGGCCGAGATCAGGCGCGGGTCAAACGGCACGGGGATGATGTATTGCGCCCCGAAGCGGGGCCTTGCGCCCTGATAGGCGGCCACCACGTCATCAGGCACGTCCTCTCGCGCCAGGCTCGCCAGCGCGTTGACGGCGGCGATCTTCATCTCGTCGTTGATGGTGGTGGCGCGCACGTCGAGCGCGCCGCGGAAGATATAGGGGAAGCCGAGGACGTTGTTGACCTGGTTCGGATAGTCCGAGCGCCCGGTCGCCATGATGGCGTCATCGCGGATGCGCGCCACTTCCTCCGGCGTGATTTCCGGGTCGGGATTGGCCATGGCGAAGATGATCGGCCGGTCCGCCATGGAGCGGATCATGTCTTCGGAGAAGGCATCCTTCTGCGAAAGGCCGAACACGACGTCGGCTCCCTTCATCGCTTCGGCCAGCGTGCGCTTGTCGGTCTTGACCGCATGCGCCGACTTCCACTGGTTCATGCCTTCGCTGCGGCCCTGGTAGATCACGCCTTTTGTATCGCAAAGGGTGACGTTCTCCGGGTTGAAGCCCATGGCCTTGATCAGCTCGATGCAGGCGATCGCGGCGGCTCCCGCGCCGTTGCAGACGAGCTTGGTGGTCTTCAGGTCGCGGCCGGTCAGCTCCAGCGCGTTGATCAGGCCGGCGGCGGCGATGATGGCGGTACCGTGCTGGTCGTCATGGAAGACGGGGATATCCATGAGCTCGCGCAGCCGCTGTTCGATGATGAAACAGTCGGGCGCCTTGATATCCTCGAGATTGATGCCGCCGAAGGAGGGGCCGAGATAGCGCACGCAATTGATGAATTCGTCGACATTTTCCGTGTCGATCTCAAGGTCGATCGAATCGACGTCGGCGAAGCGCTTGAAGAGAACGGATTTGCCTTCCATGACCGGCTTCGAAGCCAGTGCGCCCAGATTGCCGAGGCCGAGAATGGCTGTGCCGTTTGAGATGACGGCGACCATGTTGCCGCGTGTCGTATAGTCATAAGCCGTGGCCGGATCGGCGGCGATCGCTTTCACGGGAACGGCGACACCGGGCGAATAGGCAAGGGAAAGATCGCGTTGTGTCGCCATCGGCTTGGTCGGATTGATCTCAAGCTTGCCGGGCCGGCCTAGCTTGTGGAAGTCCAATGCTTCCTGATCCGTGATCCCCGTCCCCGGACGCGACTTGCTCTTGCTGTCAGCCATTGTTTCTCCAAACCTCCTGTGGGCGACCGGTCCCTCTTGCCCGATAGCTGTTGTCTTCTATAGCGGCGCGCGGATAGGGTGACACCTCATTTTTTGGAAAAACTGCACCTCCGTGAACGAACGTATAACCACCGGCATCGATGCTTTCTCGGCCGCCGAGCTTGCCTCGGAGGAAAGTCGCGCTTCTGCGACTCCGATGATGGAGCAATATATTGAGATCAAGGCGAACAATCCCGGTTCGCTTCTCTTCTATCGCATGGGCGATTTCTATGAATTGTTCTTCGAGGACGCCATCGATGCGTCGCGCGCGCTCGGCATCACGCTGACGAAGCGCGGCCAGCACATGGGGCAGGATATCCCGATGTGCGGCGTTCCGGTTCATGCCGCCGACGATTATCTGCAGAAGCTGATTTCGCTGGGTTTCCGCGTCGCCGTGTGCGAGCAGGTGGAAGATCCGGCGGAGGCCAAGAAGCGCGGCGGCAAGTCTGTGGTGCGGCGCGATGTTGTGCGCCTCGTAACGCCCGGCACCATTACCGAGGAAAAGCTGCTCTCGCCCTCGGAATCCAACTATCTCATGACGTTGACGCGCATTCGCGGCGGCGCAGAACCGCAGCTTGCGCTCGCCTGGATCGATATTTCCACGGGTGTCTTTCGGCTGGCGGAAACGGAAGCTTCGCGGCTGCTAGCCGATATCCTGCGCATCGATCCGCGCGAGCTGATCCTGCCGGATACGATGTTCCATGATCCGGAACTGAAGCCGGTCTTCGACATACTCGGCCGCACCGCTGTTCCGCAGCCGGCCGTTCTATTCGACAGCGCCAGCGCCGAGGGGCGCATTACCCGCTATTTCGGCGTGTCCACGCTCGATGGCTTTGGCACCTTTAGCCGCGCTGAATTGGCCGCAGCTGCAGCCGCGATTGCCTATGTCGAAAAGACCCAGCTTGCCGAACGGCCGCCGCTCGGACTGCCGGAACGCGAAAGTGGCGCCTCGACCCTTTTCATCGATCCCGCCACCCGCGCCAACCTCGAACTGGTGCGTACGCTCTCCGGCGACCGCAACGGCGCGCTCTTGAAGGCGATCGACCGCACCGTGACCGGCGGCGGCGCCCGACTTCTCGCCGAACGGCTGATGTCGCCGCTCACCGATCCCCAGCGTATCAACGAGCGCCTGGATTCGATTGGCTTCCTGACGGAGGAGCCGTCGCTTTCAAGCGATCTGCGTGCGGCGCTGAGGCATGTGCCTGACATGCCGCGCGCCTTATCGCGCCTCGCGCTCGATCGCGGCGGCCCACGTGACCTTTGGGCGATCCGGCAGGGGTTGGCCGCGGCGGCCGATGTCGGCCGCATGCTTGGAACAGCACTTCTGCCGGAAGAGCTGAAGGCTGCGCTGGCCGGGCTCAGCGCCTTGCCCGCCGATCTGGAAGCGCTACTCGCCGCTACGCTTGCAGATGAACTGCCCTTGCTGAAGCGCGATGGCGGCTTCCTGCGGGAAGGGGCGAATGCCGAGCTGGACGAAGTGCGGGCATTGCGCGATCAGTCTCGCCGCGTCATCGCCGGCTTGCAACTGCAATATGCCGAGGAAACCGGCATCAAGTCGCTGAAGATCAAGCATAACAATGTGCTGGGCTATTTCATCGAGGTTACGGCCGGCAATGCCGGGCCGATGACCGACACCAGCGAGGCCAAGGCGCGCTTCATCCATCGCCAGACCATGGCGAACGCCATGCGCTTCACCACGACCGAGCTTGCCGATCTCGAAAGCCGCATCGCCAACGCCGCCGACAAAGCGCTGGCCATCGAGCTGGAGGCCTTCGATCGCATGGTTGCGGCGGTGGTGGCCAATGCCGAGGCGATCAAGGCCGGCGCCCGTGCGCTGTCGGTGATCGATGTCGCGGCGGGGCTTGCGCTGCTCGCCGAGGAGCAGGCCTATTGCCGGCCCGTGGTCGATGCGAGCCGCATGTTTGCCATCGAAGGCGGCCGTCATCCGGTGGTGGAGCAGGCGTTGCGCCGCCAGGCGGGTGGGCCTTTCGTTGCCAATAACTGCGATCTCTCGCCGAAAGCCGGCGGCAAGGATGGCGCCATCTGGCTGCTGACCGGCCCGAACATGGGCGGTAAATCGACCTTCCTGCGCCAGAATGCCCTGATCGCCATTCTCGCGCAGATGGGCTGCTTCGTGCCGGCTGCCTCGGCCCATATCGGCGTCGTCGACCGGCTGTTCTCGCGTGTCGGCGCCTCCGACGATCTGGCGCGCGGTCGTTCGACCTTCATGGTCGAGATGGTCGAGACGGCGGCGATCCTTAATCAGGCGAGTGAAAATTCGCTCGTCATCCTCGACGAGATCGGTCGCGGCACCGCCACCTTCGACGGTCTTTCGATCGCCTGGGCCGCTGTCGAGCATCTGCATGAAGCCAATCGATGCCGCGGCCTCTTCGCCACGCATTTCCATGAGCTGACCGTCCTGTCGGAGAAGCTCGGCCGGCTGTCCAATGCCACCATGCGCGTCAAGGAATGGGATGGCGACGTTATCTTCCTGCACGAGGTCGGGCCGGGGGCTGCCGACCGCTCCTACGGTATCCAGGTGGCGCGCCTCGCCGGCCTGCCTGCCTCGGTGGTAGCGCGCGCCCGCGACGTTCTGACGCGGCTTGAAGATGCGGACCGCAAGAATCCGGCAAGCCAGCTCATCGATGATCTGCCGCTCTTCCAGGTGGCGGTCCGCCGGGAGGAGGCGAGCGGGCGGCGCGAACCCTCCAAGGTCGAGGAGCGGCTGAAAACGCTCGATCTCGACGATCTGACGCCACGAGCCGCTCTCGACGTGCTCTATGAATTGAAGAAAAATCTGACCAAGGCCGGCTGACCGAAGGCGACTTCCAAGGACAAAAGCATGCATCTCGAAAATCTTCTCGCCGAAGTCCGTATCCTGGCAGAGCGCTTTTCCCCGATCGCCGCGCGCGGCAAGATCTGCGGTGAAGGCGAGGCGCCGGATTGCGAGTCTGACCGCGGTCTTCTCAGCATCACCTTGTCGTGCAGCCGCATTTCCGACATCTGTTCGAGCATCGCCAAGGCCGGCTATTGGGAATGTGAGCGCGAAATGGTGACGCAGATCGGTGCTCAATCGCGAAACATACTATATAGCTTGAATGAGCTCAGGCGGACGCTTGAGATGCCGAGGCCCTAAAACTGCCGATTTCTGCGTCGATTGCCTGTGTCAATCGCCGGGCAAAGAGGCTATAGCGCATGCAGACGAAAAGACAGGCGCGCCGGCGGTGGCCCGCCGCCAAAGAACAGGAATCCGGTCGGCAGAGCATGGAAATGCATGACATCGATTTTCCGGCTATTCTCGACGTTCCCTCGCTGAGAGCGGAATGCGAGGCTCTTGCCAAGCGTAATCTGGATAAGAACGAAGAGCGGTCCGCTCTGCTTGCTCTATTGAAGAAGGCAAGCCAGGAGGGACGCGAAGAGGCGCGCCGCCTGCTGGCCTTCCAGGGCAGCGGGCTAGATTGCGCCCACCGCATTTCCTGGCTGCAGGACCAGATCATCACGGTTATCTACGATTTCACCGTCCATCACGTTTTTCCGAAGCGAGCCGGTAGCTTCTCCGTCACGGCCGTCGGCGGTTATGGCCGCGATACGCTGGCGCCCGGCTCGGATATCGACCTTCTTTTCCTGTTCCAGCCGAAGCCGGACAGCGAGACGCACAAGGCGGTCGAGTTCATTCTCTATATGCTCTGGGACATGGGCTTCAAAGTCGGCCACGCCACGCGCACGGTCGAGGAATGCATCCGCGAGGCCAAGTCCGATATGACGGTGCGCACCGCGGTTCTCGAAACCCGCTATATCTGCGGTAACGAGCCGTTGACGCGGGAGCTGCAGGCGCGTTTCGACAAGGAAATCGTCACCAATACCGGCCCGGAATTCATTGCCGCCAAGCTCGCCGAGCGCGACGAGCGCCACAGAAAGGCGGGCGATACCCGCTATCTGGTCGAGCCGAACGTCAAGGAAGGCAAGGGCGGCCTGCGCGACCTGCACACGCTGTTCTGGATCTCCAAATATTACTATCACGTCCGCGATCCGGTCGAATTGGTGAAGCTCGGCGTGCTCTCGAAGCAGGAATACCGCCTCTTCGAGAAGGCGGAGGATTTCCTCTGGGCCGTGCGCTGCCACATGCATTTCCTGACCGGCAAGGCGGAAGAACGGCTTTCCTTCGATATTCAGCGCGATATCGCGGCGGCACTCGATTATCACGCTCGCCCTGGCCTTTCGGCGGTCGAGCGCTTCATGAAGCACTATTTCCTTGTCGCCAAAGATGTCGGCGATCTCACCCGCATCCTCTGCGCAGCGCTCGAGGATCAGCAGGCAAAGGCGACGCCGGGGCTTACCGGCGTCATCAGCCGCTTTGCCAATCGCTCGCGCAAGATCCCCGGCACCGTCGAATTCGTCGAGGATCGCGGCCGCATCGCGCTTGCCAATCCCGATGTATTCAAGCGCGATCCTGTGAGCCTCATCAGGCTGTTCTTCGTCGCCGACATCAACGGCCTGGAATTCCATCCGGATGCGCTGAAGCGCGTCACGCGCTCGCTGAACCTGATTGATAACGATCTGCGCGAGAACGAGGAGGCAAACCGGCTCTTCCTCTCCATCCTTACCTCCAAACGCGATCCGGCGCTGATCCTGCGCCGCATGAACGAGGCCGGCGTGCTCGGCCGCTTCATTCCGGAATTCGGCAAGATCGTCTCGATGATGCAGTTCAACATGTATCATCACTATACTGTGGACGAGCATCTGATCCGCGCCGTCGAGGTGCTGTCCGAGATCGACAAGGGCAAGGCCGAGGATATCCATCCGCTGACCAACAAGCTGATGCCCAGCATCGAAGATCGTGACGCCCTCTATGTCGCCGTGCTCCTGCACGATATCGCCAAGGGCCGCGAGGAGGATCACTCGGAAGCCGGCGCCAAGGTGGCGCGCAAGCTCTGCCCGCGCTTCGGCCTTTCGCCGAAACAGACCGAGCTTGTGGTATGGCTGATCGCCGAGCATCTGACCATGTCGATGGTCGCCCAGACGCGTGACCTGACCGATCGTAAGACGATCATCGATTTCGCCGACCGGGTTCAGTCGCTCGACCGTTTGAAGATGTTGCTGATCCTGACTGTCTGCGACATCCGCGCCGTCGGCCCGGGCGTCTGGAACGGCTGGAAAGGCCAGCTGCTGCGCACCCTCTATTACGAGACCGAGCTTCTGCTGGCCGGCGGCTTCTCGGAAGTGTCGCGCAAGGAGCGGGCGGAAGCCGCAGCCGCAGCGCTCGAACAGGCGCTTGCGGACTGGAGCGCGAAGGAGCGCAAGGCTTACGTCAAGCTGCACTACCAGCCTTATCTGCTGTCCGTGCCGCTGGAGGATCAGATCCGCCATACGCAGTTCATGCGCCAGTCGGACAAGGCAGGCAAGGTGCTCGCCACCATGGTGCGCACCGACAGCTTCCACGCCATCACCGAGATCACCGTGCTCTCGCCCGACCATCCGCGTCTGTTGACCGTAATTGCCGGCGCTTGTGCGGCCGCCGGCGCCAATATCGCCGATGCGCAGATCTTCACGACCGCCGACGGCCGCGCCCTCGACACCATCCATGTCAGCCGCGAATTTCCCGACGATGCCGATGAGCTGCGCCGTGCCGGCACCATCGGCAAGATGATCGAAGACGTGCTTGCCGGCCGCAAGCGGTTGCCGGAAGTCATTGCGACGCGGACGAAGAATCGCCGCAAGAACAAGGCCTTCGTCATCCCGCCGTCGGTCATCATCTCCAACAGCCTGTCCAACAAGTTCACGGTCATCGAGGTCGAATGCCTCGACCGCACCGGCCTGCTGTCGGAGATAACGGCTGTCCTCTCGGATCTGTCGCTCGATATCCAGTCGGCCCGCATCACCACGTTCGGCGAGAAGGTCATCGACACCTTCTACGTCACCGATCTGGTCGGACAGAAGATCTCCAACGAGAACAAGCGAGCCAACATTACCGCACGCCTGAAGGCCGTCATGGCGGGTGAGGAGGACGAGATGCGCGAACGCATGCCGTCCGGCATCATCGCGCCTGCAGCCACGCGCGCTGTTGCCGTCGAAAATCCAGATACTGAAAAGAAAGCCGGTTCAGCCGTATGAGCCTAGTCAAGAAATTCATCACGGTCGGTGGCGCGACGCTTGGCAGCCGCATCTTCGGCTTTGCCCGCGAGACGCTGATGGCCGCGGCCCTCGGCACCGGCCCGATGGCCGACGTGTTCTACGCTGCCTTCCGCTTTCCGAATCTCTTCCGCCGCCTGTTTGCCGAGGGCGCTTTCAACGCCGCCTTCGTGCCGCTCTTTGCCAAGGAGATCGAGGCGAACGGTAGCGAGGGCGCGAAACGCTTCTCCGAGGAAGTGTTCGGCGTTCTCTTCTCGGTCCTGTTCCTGATCACCGTCGTCATGGAACTGGGTATGCCGCTGATCGTGCGCTGGATCATCGCGCCCGGCTTTGCCGACGATCCCGACAAATTCGCGATCACGGTGCGCATGGCCGCCGTGATGTTCCCCTATCTCATGTGTATGTCGCTGACGGCGATGATGAGCGGCATGCTGAACTCGCTGCATCATTTCTTCGCGGCAGCGGTGGCGCCCGTCTTCCTTAACGTCGTGATGATCGGCGCGCTGTTCTATTCGCTCTATTTCGGCGCGGTGCCGCTGCAGACCGCCTGGTATCTCTCCTGGGGCGTGCTTGTCGCCGGTATCCTGCAATTGCTCGTCGTCTATATCGGCGTGCGTTTTGCCGGCATCAGTATCGGCTTCCGCTGGCCGCGTTTCACGCCGAACGTCAAGCGGCTCTTGATCCTCGCCATTCCGGCCGCTGTCACCGGCGGCATCACCCAGATCAACCAGATGATCGGCCAGGCGATCGCCTCCAGCCGCGAAGGCGCGATCGCCGCCCTGCAATATGCCGACCGCATCTATCAGCTGCCGCTCGGCGTCGTCGGTGTCGCCGTCGGCGTCGTCCTGCTACCGGAGCTGGCGCGCGCCTTGAAATCAGGTCATCTGAAAGAAGCCGGCAATCTGCAGAACCGCTCGATCGAGTTCGTGCTGTTCCTGACCTTGCCGGCCGCCATGGCGCTCTGGGTTCTCTCCGACGATATCATTCGCGTGCTCTACGAACGCCGCGCCTTTCATCAGGAAAACACCGTCATTGTCGGCTCGATCCTGGCGATTTATGGCCTGGGCTTGCCGGCCTTCGTACTGATCAAGGCGCTGCAGCCGGGCTTCTATGCCCGCGAGGACACCAAGACCCCGATGCGGTTCTCCGGCGTTGCCGTTGCCGTCAATTGCGCGATCGCGCTCAGCCTCTTTCCTTATTTGGGTGCTCCGGGCATCGCCGTTGCCGAAGCGACGGCCGGCTGGATCAGCACCGTGCTGCTCTTCACCACGTTGCTGCGCCGGGGTCATCTGGCCTGGGAATGGGCCCTTGCCCGCCGCGCCGCCCTCCTGCTCGTTTCAGCCGGCGTCATGACCGGAGTGATCATCTATCTCCAGCACCGCTGGGGCGCATATCTGGCTTCGGGCACGTCGCTTTTGACCAAGGTAAGCACGCTCGGCTTGCTGATCGCGATTTCCATGCTGGTCTATTTTGCGGTCTCCTTCCTGATCGGCGGCGCCGATCTCGGCATGATCCGCCGCAATATCAACCGCAAGCGTCCGACTGCAGCTGCAACGGATGCGAAGGCGGTGAATGGGGAATAACAAGGCTCCTTCGCCCCGCAATGCGGGGAGAAGGTGGCTTGGCGCGATCGAGCGGAGTGAAATTGCGACAAGTCGGATGAAGGGCCTTCACTGATGCCTCCGCAGAATTAAAGTATGCAGGCGCCGCCATTTTAATGACTGGCCAAGATAGTCTGCATAGGCCGACGTTTGTGCGTGGCCCTCACCCTAGCCCTCTCCCCGCAAGCGGGGCGAGGGGACGATTTTGCCAGATGCGGAGTCCTTCCATGTCTCAATCTCTCTTCCTCGTCGCCCTTGTCGTCGATGATTACGACCGCGCAAAAGCCTTCTACTGCGATATCCTCGGCTTCGACTGCTTGCAGGACGAAGTGCAACCGGAGGGCAAGCGCTGGGTCGTCATTAAGCCGAAAAGCACAGAGGGCGCTGCGCTACTGCTTGCCCAAGCCGCAAGCGACAGCCAGCGCGCTGCGATCGGCAATCAGACCGGCGGCCGCGTCGGCTTCTTCCTCAAGACCGACGATTTCGGCCGCGATCATGCCGCGTTGCTTGCCAAGGGCGTCGAGTTCCGGGAAGAGCCCCGCCACATGGTCTATGGCACCGTGGCGGTCTTCGCCGATCCCTACGGCAACACCTGGGATCTGATCCAGCATTCTTCGTGAGGCATGATCCTGAAAACTGTGCAGCGGTTTTCGAGCAGGATCACACAAGATCGAATCCGCGACATAGCCTCTTGATCCCAGCCTGTCCGCCGTGCATAAGCCGCTCGAAACCAAGGGTCGAGCGTCGCTCGCCCGGGCCCTCCACAAGCCTTTCGAGGACGACATGACCGAATTCAAGCCGCTCGTATTCTCCGGCGTTCAGCCCACAGGCAATCTTCACCTCGGCAATTATCTCGGCGCGATCCGCAAGTTCGTGGCCCTGCAGGCCAACAACGACTGCATCTACTGCGTCGTCGACATGCATGCGCTGACGGCTCAGCTCGTCCATGACGACATGCCGAACCAGACGCGCTCGATCACCGCGGCCTTCCTTGCCGCCGGCATCGACCCGGAAAAGCATATCGTCTTCAACCAGTCGGCCGTGCCGGGGCACGCCGAGCTTGCCTGGATCTTCAACTGCGTCGCCCGCATTGGCTGGATGAACCGCATGACGCAGTTCAAGGACAAGGCCGGCAAGGACCGCGAGCAGGCTTCCCTCGGCCTTTACGCCTATCCGAGCCTGATGGCCGCCGATATTCTGCTCTATCGCGCCACGCATGTTCCTGTTGGAGACGACCAGAAGCAGCATCTCGAGCTGACCCGCGACATCGCCATGAAGTTCAATCTGGACTACATGGAGCATATTCGCCGCACGGGTTACGGCATCGACATCACCGTCGGCGACGAGCCGGTGCATGCCTATTTCCCGATGGTCGAGCCGCTGATCGATGGCCCGGCGCCGCGCGTCATGTCGCTGCGTGACGGCACGAAGAAGATGTCGAAATCCGACGCTTCCGACCTATCGCGCATCAACCTGCTAGACGACGAGGAAAACATCTCGAAGAAGATCCGCAAGGCCAAGACCGATCCGGATGGCTTGCCGAGCGAAATCGCCGGTCTCGCCGGTCGCCCCGAAGCCGAAAATCTGGTCGGCATCTATGCAGCACTTGCCGACAAGTCGCGGTCGGAAGTTCTGTCCGAATTTGGCGGCCAGCAGTTCTCGGTCTTCAAGCCGGCGCTGGTCGATCTTGCCGTGCACGCGCTATCGCCGATCACGGCGGAAATGCGCCGCCTCATGGCCGATCCCGGCCATATCGACGCCGTGCTGCGCGATGGCAGCGCCCGCGCCCGCGCTCGTGCCGACGTGACGATGAAGCAGGTTCGCGACATTATCGGCTTTCTCTATTGATGATGTCGTAATGCAGGGCTCCCGCGTGAAAACGGGGGCTTGCAAAACGCCGTTTTCGGGTGTCAGAGTCGCTCCATGGTATCCACACGACTTTCACGGCTCGAAGGCCATCGCCGCAAGTTCATGGCGGTCATCGATGGCACACCCGAATGCCAGCGCGCCGTCCACTATGCCGGCCGGCGCGCCAAGAATTCCAATGGCGGCCTCGTGCTGCTCTATGTGATTCCCGAGGGCGATTTCCAGCAATGGCTCGGCGTCGAGGAGATCATGCGGGCGGAAGCGCGCGAGGAGGCCGAAGCGGCAACCGCCAAGGCCGCCCAGAGCGTCCGCGAGAATGTCGGCATCGATGCGGAAATCGTCATCCGCGAGGGATCATCAGCCGAGCAGATCAATGCGGTGATCGAAGAGGATCGGGACATCGCACTGCTCGTTCTCGCCGCAGGGTCTGCCAAGGAAGGGCCGGGTCCGCTGGTTTCGTCGATCGCCGGCCGCGCGGCCGCCTTTCCGATCCCGGTAACGGTGCTGCCGGATACGCTGACGAACGAGGAAATCGACGCGCTCAGCTGATGCCAGGCGACCATTTCTTGAGAATCATTCTCTTGAATTGAGTGGTCAAAAGGCCTATCTCTTTTGAAATATTCTAAAGTTGGGACCGGGTTTGTGCCCGCCGCATGGAGATCAAGATGTTCATTCAGACCGAAGCGACACCGAACCCCGCGACCTTGAAGTTCCTGCCGGGCAAGGTGGTGATGGAAAGCGGCACGGCCGAGTTCCGCAGCGCCGAGGAAGCCGAGGCTTCGCCGCTCGCTGCCCGTCTCTTCGAGATTCCGGGCGTGATCGGCGTCTATTTCGGCTATGATTTCATCTCCGTTTCCAAGGAAAATCAGGAGTGGCAGCATTTGAAGCCCGCCATCCTCGGTTCGATCATGGAGCATTTCATGTCCGGCAAGCCCGTTATGGGCTCGACCTCGGTTTTGTCCGAAGTGCGGGATGCCGGCGGCGAATTCTTCGATGAAGGCGATGAGGCCATCGTGCTGACCATCAAGGAACTGCTCGATACCCGCGTGCGTCCTGCCGTTGCCCAGGATGGCGGCGACATCACCTTCCGCGGCTTCCGCGATGGCAAGGTCTATCTCAATATGAAGGGATCCTGCGCCGGCTGCCCGTCTTCGACGGCAACGCTGAAGCATGGAGTGCAGAACCTCCTGCGCCACTTCGTTCCGGAAGTGCAGGAAGTCGAAGCCGTCTGAGCATGATCTCAAGGGGCGCCCAGCGGTTTTGGATGGGATCATGCCGAGACACCCGCTGGAGCCCAGGGGCGTTCGAAGATAAAAATATCCGCGTTGCAGGCGCGGCTTTTCGGAATTGTTAACATGATCGTACTGGCGCTCGACACGGCAGGTGTGGATTGCGCTGCCGCTGTGTATGATAGCGGCAGTGATTCTGTGATGGGGGAGGTCACGGAAACGATCGGACGGGGGCATGCCGAGCATTTGATGCACGTTGTCGACGAAGCGCTGGCGAAAGCCAGGACGACGCTTTCGGCGATCGAACGTGTCGTCGTGACCGTCGGTCCCGGTTCCTTCACCGGCATCCGCATCGGCGTCGCAGCCGCGCGCGGTTTTGCTCTCTCCCTCAATGTTCCTGCGGTTGGCGTCACGACCCTCGAGGTCATGGCGGCAACAGCGCGAGCGCAGAATCCGGGCAAGTCGGTTCTGGCTGCCATCGATGCCAAGCGCGAGGAGATTTATCTCCAGAGCTTCGATGCCGATGGCAACCCGCTGGACGAGGCTCGGGCCGTGACGATCGACGAAGCGCGGACAATTGCTAGCGCCTTCGACGGCATCGTCACAGGAACGGCTGTCGCCCGGTTGAGCGACGCGCCGCCGGCGGAGCGGCCCGACGCATTTCCGATTGCCATCGTCGCCCGGCTGGGCGCTGGCAAGCCTGTCAGCGAAAAGCCGAAGCCGCTTTATCTTCGCGGACCCGACGCCAGACCGCAGGCCGGATACGCAGTTGCCAGGCAATAGAAATGCTCGAATCCTATCTGACTCTGAAAGCCGAATACGAAATCATCCCAATGGAGCTGAAGGATTGCGTCGAAGTGGCGCTCCTGCACGGCGAACGATTTCCGCGCGTTTGGGATGAGACCGAATTTCAGGATCTCCTCTCGCAGGAGACGACCTTCGGCTTCGTCGCCCGCCAGACCAATGCCATCCTGAAAAAAGCGCTTCCCGGCTTCGTGCTGGCACGGCAAGTGGCAGGCGAGGGTGAGATCCTGACGATTGCCGTCAATGCCAAGCTCGGCCGCTCCGGTCTCGGATGGCGACTGATGCAGGCGGCCCTCCGCGAGACTCGCGATCGCGGCGGTGAAACCATGTTCCTGGAGGTCGATGGCGGCAATCAGCCGGCGCTTGGCCTCTATCGAAAGCTGGGTTTCGAGACGGTCGGCGAGCGCAAGGCCTATTACGTCAGCGATAATGGCGCGAAGTCGACGGCGCTTGTCATGCGGCGCGTTCTTCGTTAGTCCGTTGTCAAAGTCCAAATAGACCGAAGACAGCAATTGATGGATGACGCCGTAAAATCCCTCGAGGAACTTTGCGCCGAGCGCGGCATGCGCATGACAGAGCAGCGCCGGGTCATCGCGCGCATTATCGAGACATCAGAGGATCACCCGGATGTCGAGGAGCTCTATCGCCGCTCCGTGCTGGTGGACGCGAAAATCTCGATCTCGACTGTGTACCGCACCGTGAAGCTGTTCGAGGATGCCGGGCTGCTCGCCCGCCATGATTTCCGCGATGGACGCTCCCGCTATGAAACGGTCCCCGAAGAGCATCACGATCACCTGATCGACCTGAAAAGCGGCGAAGTGATCGAATTTCACTCGCCGGAAATCGAGGCTTTGCAGGAGCGTATTGCCCGCGAACACGGCTTCAAACTCGTCGACCACCGGCTGGAGCTTTACGGCATCCCGCTGAAGAAGGACGAAGCTTGACGTGAAGGCTGTCATGCAGGAGCAAATGATTTGATGACCTGGCTGCGCATCGGCTGTGCTGCCGCGGTCATCTGTGTCGTCAGCGCCGTGATGCTGCCGCTGCAGATCCTCTGCCTGCGCTTCGATTGGAGGCTGAGGCGCTACCTGCCGCGCTACTGGCATCGTATCGTCTGCTATTGGCTTGGCGTGCGCATTCATGTGGTCGGCAAGATGGAGACGAGCCGACCATTGATGCTGGCTTCCAACCATTCGTCCTGGCTCGATATTCTCGTCCTCTCGGCGGTGGCCGACGTCTCCTTCATCGCCAAGTCGGAAGTGCGGGATTGGCCGATCTTCGGTCAGTTCGCGCAGTGGCAGAAGAGCGTGTTCGTCGAGCGCGAGCAGAAGCGCAAGACGGGCGAGCAGGTGAACGAGATCGCCGATCGCATGGCTGATGGCGAAATCATGGTGCTGTTTCCGGAGGGAACCACCTCGGACGGCAATCGGCTTCTGGAGGTCAAGTCCTCGCTCTTTGGCGCCGCTGCGGCAGCCCTTCCGAAGGCGCCGGATGCCGTCGTGCATGTCCAGCCGGTTGCGGTCGTCTATACCCGCGTTCATGGCACGCCCATGGGCCGCTATTATCGCCCGCTCACGGCATGGCCCGGCGATATCGAGCTCGCGCCGCACCTGAAGGGCATCGCCCAATGCGGTGCCATCGATGTCGATGTCTGCTTCGGTGAGGCCGTGGATTATCGCGCCGGCACCAACCGCAAGGAAGTCAGTGTCACCATTGCGCGGCGTATCCGCGCGATGCTCGCCAGCCGCCTGCTCGGCCGCGAGATCGCTTGATTTCCAGGTGATTTCAACTTTTTCATTTTCTCCGAAAGCAAAAGCCACTACATAGCGGCCCATGACCAAGGACAGCCTGACCCTCGACGCCCCGGCGACCGACGCTTTGCAGCTCGGCTCCCGCGACGGCTCCAACAGCCGCAAGGTCTTCATCAAGACCTACGGCTGCCAGATGAACGTCTATGATTCCACGCGGATGAGCGATGCGCTCTCCCGCGATGGCTATGAGCCAACCGAGGATATGGAGGAGGCAGATCTCGTCCTGCTGAACACCTGTCACATCCGCGAGAAGGCGGCGGAAAAGGTCTATTCCGCGCTTGGTCGCCTGCGCGAGATGAAGAAGCGCAAGGCTGCCGACGGTCGCGAGATGATGATCGGCGTCACCGGCTGTGTCGCCCAGGCCGAAGGCGAGGAGATTCTTCGCCGCGCGCCCGCTGTCGATGTCGTCATCGGCCCGCAGACCTATCATCGCCTGCCGGACGCGCTTCGTCGCGCCAAGCAGGGCCAGCGCGTCGTCGATACGGAATATGCGATCGAGGACAAGTTCGAACATCTGCCCATTGCCGAGAAGACGAAGATCCGCGCGCGCGGCGTCACCGCCTTTCTGACGGTGCAGGAAGGGTGTGACAAGTTCTGTACTTTCTGCGTGGTTCCTTATACGCGCGGCTCCGAAGTCTCCCGTCCGGTCTCCCAGATCGTCGAGGAGGCCGAAAAACTTGTGGATGGCGGTGTGCGCGAAATCACGCTGCTCGGCCAGAATGTCAACGCCTGGCATGGCGCTGGTCCTGCTGGCGAAGCCTGGAGCTTGGGCGATCTTCTCTACCGCCTGGCCGAGATCCCCGGTCTTGCTCGTTTGCGTTACACGACCAGCCACCCGCGCGACATGGATGATCGCCTGATCGGTGCGCACCGTGATCTGCGCACGCTGATGCCCTATCTGCATCTGCCCGTTCAGGCCGGTTCGGACCGGATTCTGAAGGCGATGAACAGGCGGCACACAGCCGCGGAATACCTCACGCTCATCGAGAAAATCCGCACCGCACGGCCGGATATCGCCCTTTCGGGCGATTTCATCGTCGGCTTCCCGGGGGAGACAGATCAGGATTTTGAGGATACACTCAAGCTGATCGAGGAGGTGAATTATGCACAGGCCTTCTCGTTCAAATATTCCACGCGGCCGGGTACGCCCGGCGCGGAATTGAAGGACCAGGTGCCCGAAGAGGTCAAAACCAAGCGGTTGGAACGGTTGCAGGCGCTGTTGCTAAGGCAGCAGCATGCGTTTGCCGAGGCCTGCGTGGGCAAAACAGTGGATATCCTTCTGGAAAAGCCGGGCCGCATGCCTGGCCAGTTGATTGGACGCTCTCCCTGGCTGCAATCTGTGAATGTTGATGCAAAAGCATCGCAAATCGGTGACATTATTAACGTACGAATCACCGGAACTAGCACCAACAGCCTGTTTGCTGATTTGCTCTAGGTTCCGGACCGGCACAAGGAGCCACACCGCTTGAACGGACAGGAATTGGTTTCTTCTTCATCGCGCCAGCCCCGCACCGCGAGCGACGCAAATCACTTCATCTTGACGTTCGAAAATAATCGGTTCGCCAGCGAGCTGTTCGGTCAGTTCGATCAGAACTTGAAGCTGCTTGAGGAGCGCCTCGGCATCGATGCCAGAGCTCGCGGCAACTCGGTCGTCATAACAGGCGATGTGCCAGCCACCAATCAGGCGCGCCGGACGCTCGATTATCTCTATGACAAGCTGCAAAAAGGCGGCAATGTAGAGCGTTCCGATGTAGAAGGCGCGATCCGCATGGCGGTTGCCGCCGATGACCAGTTGACGCTGCCGACCATGGAGAGAAAAGCCAAGTTGACGATGGCGCAGATTTCGACGCGCAAGAAGACGATCATTGCGCGCACGCCGACGCAGGATGCCTATATGCGGGCGCTTGAGCGGTCCGAAATGGTCTTCGGTGTCGGCCCGGCCGGTACCGGCAAGACCTATCTCGCCGTCGCGCACGCCGCCCAGCTTCTGGAACGCGGTGCGGTCGAGAAGATCATCCTGTCGCGCCCGGCCGTCGAAGCCGGAGAGCGCCTCGGCTTCCTGCCCGGCGACATGAAGGAAAAGGTCGATCCCTATCTGCGTCCGCTCTATGACGCGCTCTACGACATGATGCCGGGCGACAAGGTCGAACGTGCCATCACCGCCGGCGTCATCGAGATCGCGCCGCTCGCTTTCATGCGTGGCCGCACGCTCGCCAACGCCGCCGTCATCCTCGACGAGGCGCAGAACACGACATCCATGCAGATGAAGATGTTCCTGACCCGTCTCGGCGAGAATTCGCGGATGATCATCACCGGCGATCCGAGCCAGATCGACTTGCCGCGCGGCGTCAAGTCGGGGCTGGTCGAGGCGCTGCAGCTGCTGAACGGCGTCGAGGGCGTCACCATCGTCCGCTTCAAGGATACCGATGTCGTCCGTCATCCTCTGGTGGCGCGCATCGTCCGGGCCTACGATTCCACCTATGCCGCCCAGGCAGAGGAAAGCGCACCGCAGATCTGATCTGCGGTGCGGAAACCTATGACCGAACTCGACATACAGATTAGCTTAGAGGAGGGCGATTGGCCCTCCGAAGAGGAATTGCAGTCGCTCGCCGAGCGCGTGCTGGGCAAGGCTGCAGCCTATCTGAAGAAGCACGAGAAGCAGCCTTTTCCGAAAATGGCGCCGGAATTGTCGCTGGTGTTTACCGACGACGCTTCGATCCGCGAGATCAATGCGGAATGGCGCTCGCAGGACAAGGCGACGAATGTACTTTCGTTCCCCGCCTTTCCGCTGGAGCCCGGCGGCAAGCCCGGCCCTATGCTCGGCGATATCATCATCGCCAGAGAGACGGTGGAGCGTGAAGCCGCCGATCTCGAAAAGAGTTTTGACGACCATCTGACCCATTTGATGGTGCATGGTTTCTTGCATCTCTTCGGCTACGATCATATGAATAATAGCGAAGCTGAAAGAATGGAGGGGCTGGAGACTCGCATTTTGGCGGAGCTTGGCCTATCTGATCCCTATGCGGGACAGGACCCCATTTGATTTGAACCCTGTCTGACCAGGAACAATGAGCGACTTTACGACAAGACCGGCCCCTGAGGCCAAAGATGGAGCCGATGTGGCCTCCTCCGATGAGGCTGGCAGTAGTAGCACCGGCAAGCGATCTCAATCTTCATTTTGGGCGCGTGCAGCGCGTATTCTTCGCCCGGCGCAGGGCGCCGCGCGGTTGCGTGAGGATCTCGCCGACGCGTTGATGACCAACGCCGCCGATGACGATGCCTTCTCCCCGGATGAGCGGGCAATGCTGCACAACATCCTGCGCTTCCGCGAGGTGCGCGTCGAGGATGTCATGGTGCCGCGCGCCGACATCGAGGCCGTGGACCAGAACATCACTATCGGCGAGCTGATGATCCTGTTCGAGGAAAGCGGCCGCTCGCGCATGCCTGTTTACGCCGACACACTGGATGATCCGCGCGGCATGGTCCATATCCGCGACCTCCTGTCCTTTGTCGCCAAGCAGGCCCGCAACAAGCGGCGCGCCGGCAGTGCCAAGACGGCCGCCGCTGCGACGACGGGTGCCACCACCGAGAAGGCGCCACGCTCCGCCAAGCCGAATTTCGATCTTTCGCGCGTCGATCTGCAGAAGACGCTGGCCGAGGCCGGCATCATCCGCAAGATCCTGTTCGTTCCGCCCTCGATGCTCGCCTCCGACCTCCTACGCCGTATGCAGGTCAACCGCACGCAGATGGCGCTTGTTATCGACGAGTATGGCGGCACGGACGGCCTGGCCTCGCATGAGGATATCGTCGAAATGGTCGTCGGTGACATCGACGACGAGCACGATGACGACGAGGTGATGTTCAAGCGCGTCTCCGAAGATGTCTTCGTTGCCGATGCCCGTGTCGAGCTGGAAGAGATCGCCGCGGCGATCGGCCCGGATTTCGACATCAGCGAGCAGGTGGACGAGGTGGACACGCTTGGCGGCCTGATCTTCTCGGCGCTTGGCCGCATTCCCGTGCGCGGCGAGCTCGTGCAGGCGCTGCCGGGCTTCGAGTTCCATATCCTCGATGCCGATCCGCGCCGCATCAAGCGGGTGCGCATCACCCGCAAGCGGCATGCTGTGCGTCGAAGGCCGGCAAAGGCTGAAGGCGAGAGCGGCACGCCGGAGCGCGGCTTGTCGTCACCGGATGCAATTGCTGAGGAAACTCCAATCGAGCGCAACGCCGCCGGCCAATAAGTTCCGCTTCGGCGGGACAAACCGGCAATTCTTTGAAAGACTGCCGCCAGTTGATTCGCAGTTGGACGGAGCTGGCGCATGGAATGGCTTTCGGGCAGGGTGATCCTCGTCTGGGGTTTAAAACGTGCGTTGCTTGCGATTTTGGCCGGTGCCGTCGGCGTGCTGGCGCTGCCGCCCTTCGGCTTTTTTGCGGCGATGTTCATCTCCTTCACGCTGCTCGTCTGGCTGCTCGATGGCGTCGCTGCCAGTCCCGATAGCGGGCTTCTCGGCCGGCTGTGGCCGGCCTTCTTCACGGGCTGGCTGTTCGGCTTCGGCTATTTCGTCGCCGGCCTATGGTGGCTCGGTCATGCGCTGCTGATCGATGCCGAAGAGTTTGCCTGGGCCTTGCCGCTGGCAATCTTCGGCCTGCCGGCCTTCCTGGCGATTTTCTACGGCGTGGCGACAGTGCTCGCCCGCATCCTGTGGTCCGACGGGATGGGCCGTATCGCGGCGCTCGCTTTCAGCTTCGGCATCCTCGAATGGCTGCGCAGCTTTCTCTTCACCGGCTTTCCCTGGAATGCCATCGGCTACGGCGCCATGCCCGTTCCGCTGATGATGCAGTCGGCGCATCTGATCGGCGTGCTCGGGGTGACGGTGCTTGCCGTCTTCGTCTTCGCCGCGCCGGCCTTGCTCGGCACGCGCCAGGGGCGGGTGCCCGGGATCGGGCTTGCTGTCATGATCGCCGCCGCCCATTTCGGCTATGGCTATTATGCGCTGAACCTGCCGGATACGCCGGCGGCGAGCGGCAAGGTGACCCCCGTCGTGCGCATCGTCCAGCCGTCCATCGACCAGGAAGCGAAGATGGACACGGATGCGGATCGCACCGCCATCTTCGACAAGCATCTGGCGCTCTCCGTGCAGCCGTCTGCAAATGGCGGCAAGCGCCCCGATATCATCGTCTGGCCCGAGACGGCCGTCCCGTTCATCCTCACAGACAACAGGGATGCGCTCGCTCGCATCGCCGATCAGCTGGAGGACGATCAGGTCCTGATCACAGGCGCCGTTCGTGTCGAGGATATGGGCCCTGGCGCCGCGCCGCGCTACTACAATTCGATCTACGTCGTCGATGGTCGCGGCCAGATCCTCGACGCCTCGGACAAGACCCATCTCGTGCCCTTCGGCGAATATGTGCCCTTCGAGCATATACTGAGTTATCTCGGCATCGAGAATGTCGTGGAACTGCCGGGAGGGTTTTCCGCGGCCACCAAGCGGCAGCTGTTGGCCATGCCTGACGGTATCAAACTCTACCCGCTGATCTGCTACGAGATCATCTTTCCGAACGAGATGACGCCGGAAATCCGGCAAGCCGACGCGATCCTGAACGTGACGAACGACGGCTGGTTTGGAGATACGCCAGGCCCTTATCAGCACTTCCTGCAGGCAAGGGTGAGGGCAGTCGAACAAGGGCTTCCTCTGATTCGCAGCGCCAATACGGGCATCTCAGCCTTCGTCGATCCGCATGGCCGGGTGATCTCCGGAATCGGCTATAATCAGGAGGGATTTATCGACACGACTTTAAGTGGTGCAACTGTGTCGAGCGTCGATGATAAAGCCCGGAAAACATACTTTTGGTTGATTGTCGGTCTGGTCGGCATGGTCGCCGCCATTTCACGCATGGGTTTTATTCCAAGGGTGAATTGACCAAAAAACCCTAAAATTGCATAGTGCTGGCTATCCGCCTTTTGAACGTAGACTGGAGGCCTTGGGGGCGTCGGCTGCAACGTGGCGTTATAGGGGTGGAGAAGGGTACCGGGTGGCAGGTCCTGAATTCAACCTATGTTAGGGTAAAATGATGATTGAAAACAAAAAGAAGCCGAACCCCATCGACATTCATGTCGGTAGCCGCATACGCCTCCGCCGCACGATGCTTGGCATGAGCCAGGAGAAACTCGGCGAAAGCCTTGGAATCACGTTTCAGCAAATCCAGAAATACGAAAAGGGCACCAACCGCGTTGGCGCCAGCCGCCTCCAGAATATCTCCAGCATTCTCAATGTCCCGGTCTCTTTCTTCTTCGAAGACGCTCCGGGCGAGCATACGGCTACTGCGGGGGGCATGGCCGAAGCATCCAGTTCTAATTATGTCGTCGATTTCCTGTCCTCTTCGGAAGGGCTGCAGCTCAATCGCGCCTTCGTGAAGATTTCCGACGGCAAGGTCCGGCGCAAGGTGGTCGAGCTGGTCAAGGCGCTTGCCGCCGAGGCGGATGCCGAATAGGCCTTCCGTGACGATACAAACCGAAGAAGCCGGGAGGCGGTCATTTTGGCCGCCTTTTCTGCATTTACGGCAAAATTTTATCACTTCGGCCGGGATATAAAGATATATTTATGTCCTTGTTCGTCTTGTTTTTCGAGGCAGAGACGAATATCAAGAGCGAAGATTTGTTCTTTGAGGGGAATCCCACATGCGCGCGAATTATCTGTTCACGAGTGAGTCCGTTGCCGAAGGTCACCCGGATAAAGTTTGTGACCGCATTTCTGATGAAATCGTCGATCTGGTCTACCGCGAGGCCGCAAAGACCGGCGTGAATCCTTGGGGCGTGCGCATTGCCTGCGAGACCCTTGCCACCACCAACCGTGTCGTCATCGCCGGCGAAGTTCGTCTTCCGCCGAGCCTGATGAAGAAGGACAAGGATGGCAACGACGTCATCAATCCTTCGAAGTTCAAGGCTGCTGCCCGCCGCGCCATCAAGGATATCGGCTACGAACAGGACGGCTTCCACTGGAAGAAGGCGCGCATCGACGTGCTCCTGCACTCGCAGTCTGCCGATATCGCCCAGGGCGTCGACAATGCTGCCGACCAGCAGGGCGACGAAGGTGCCGGCGACCAGGGCATCATGTTCGGCTACGCCTGCCGCGAAACCCCGGATCTCATGCCGGCGCCGATCTACTATTCGCACAAGATCCTGCAGCTGCTCGCAACCGCCCGCAAAAAGGGCGATGGAGACGTTGCCAAGCTCGGCCCGGACGCCAAGAGCCAGGTAACGGTCCGCTACGTCGACGGCCAGCCGTCCGAAGTGACCTCGATCGTGCTGTCCACGCAGCATCTCGACGATAGCTGGGATTCAAACAAGGTTCGCGCCGTTGTCGAACCCTATATCATCGAAGCACTCGGCGACCTGAAGATCGCCTCCGATTGCAAGTGGTACATCAACCCCACTGGTAAGTTCGTCATCGGCGGCCCGGACGGCGACGCCGGCCTGACCGGCCGCAAGATCATCGTTGACACCTACGGCGGCGCAGCTCCGCATGGCGGCGGCGCTTTCTCGGGCAAGGACACGACCAAGGTTGACCGTTCTGCAGCCTATGCCGCCCGCTACCTCGCAAAGAACGTCGTTGCCGCCGGCCTGTCCGATCGCTGCACGATCCAGCTCTCCTACGCCATCGGCGTCGCTCAGCCGCTGTCGATCTATGTCGACCTGCACGGCACGGGCAAGGGCGTAACCGAGGACCAGGTCGAAGCGGCTATCCGCAAGAACATGGACCTCTCGCCGACGGGCATCCGCCGTCACCTCGACCTCAACAAGCCGATTTATGCCAAGACCTCGGCCTATGGCCATTTCGGCCGCAAGGCCGGCCGTGACGGTTCCTTCTCCTGGGAGCGTACCGATCTGGTGAAGGCCCTCAAGGAAGCTGTGAAGGTCAAGGAAGCTGCATGATCGACGTCGAGCGCCGGTCGCGGGCGACGGAAGCATTCTTCGGGCGGCGCAAGGGTAAAGCCTTGCGCGGCCAGCAGGCGGAAACGCTGGAAGCAATGCTGCCGCAATATATCGTCGATCTTTCCGCTCCGGCGCCGCAGCCGCTGAATGATCTCTTCCCCGAGCAGACCGAGCGTCTGCGCTTGGAGATCGGTTTCGGTGGCGGCGAGCATCTGATTCATAGGGCATTGGAACAGCAGGCGACCGGCTTCATCGGCGTCGAGCCCTTCGTCAATTCGATGCAGAAACTGCTTGCGCGCATCGGTGAGACCGGCGCCCGCAATATCCGCGTTTACAACGACGACGCCACCCAACTGCTGGACTGGCTGCCGGATGGCTGCCTGGATCAGATCGATCTGCTCTATCCCGATCCCTGGCCGAAGAAGAAGCACTGGAAGCGCCGTTTCGTTTCGCAGGTCAATCTCACGCGCTTCCATCGCGTGCTGAAGCCGGGCGCGCGCTTCTGCTTCGCATCCGACATCGATACCTATGTCAATTGGACACTGCAGCATTGCCATGCTCATGGTGGCTTCGAATGGACTGCGCGGAATGCTGCCGATTGGCTGACGCCCTACGAGGGTTGGCCGAGCACGCGCTACGAGGCAAAGGCCCGGCGCGAAGGGCGCTCGTCGGCTTATCTGACCTTCAGGAAAATCTGATCGCTTGATTTATGGCTGGAGCAGGTGACTGCTCCTGTCGCATCACCCCGTCAGGACCGCCGCGCAAGGGGCGGTCTGGATCATGCACGCGCGTCGCAATACGGGGCCGTTCGGCGGTCCTTGCGAACGGTGAACCTCACCGTTGAGCGGCACTTCCGGTCAGTGCAGGCTAACCGTCTTCAGTTCGTCTTCGGCAGCACGATAGAACGTGCTGGACCGATTGTCCGTCAGCAGAATTGGTGTGCCATCCGCGCCGAAAAGCGCCCAGAGGTCGACATCCGGATCGATTTCAGGCGCTTCCGGAAAGCAGCGGGAGACCTCGTTCCAGTCCATTTTCCTGATATAGGCTACCTCGCCGGCACCAATGTCGGCAAGCTCGGATTGGGTCAGGCGGGCGGTGGCTTCTTTCAACAACACCTTCGTACCTCCAGTGTGAGGGACCAACGGCCTAGAGCATGATGCCGAAAAGTGTAAGCGGTTTTCGGGCGACATCATGCTCTAGTTATTTGATTCTAGAGCGGATTCAGATTTTAGGTCGATTCGACCTGAAATCATCCGGCTCTAGTCCGTTGTCCTACTGTGAGACCGAAATGTTAATTTTCTTTACCATGCGGTTCGGTTCCGGCCGAATGAGATCGACTGAGAGCAGGCCATTCTTCAGAATGGCGCCAAGGACTTGCATCCCATCAGCAAGCACGAAGATGCGCTGGAACTGCCGGGCCGCGATGCCGCGATAAAGATAGTCGCGCTCGCTCTGTTCGACCTGGCGCCCGCGGATCAGAAGCTGGTTTTCTTCCGTGCTGACATCGAGCTCATCTTCCGAGAAACCGGCCACAGCAAGCGTGATGCGCAGGCGCTCCGGCTCGCCCGAAAGGCGGTCTGCCTGCATGCGCTCGATATTGTAGGGAGGATAACCGTCACTGGCCTTGGAAATCCGCTCCAGCGTCTTTTCCATAGTGTCGAAGCCCAGAAGCAGCGGGCTGGCAAAGGGAGTCGTCCGGCTCATCGTCTCAAGTCCTTGGGTAACAAGCGACCGTTCCGGACCTGATTTTCAGCACCCGGTTGCCACTAATATGGGAGTACGCGCCTTTGAGTGCAAGGCATGGCGTCTTCGCATTTGCGAGATCGAATCGCGCAGCGAAGAATCGTTTGGTGACATGCTGCCCGAGCGCTTGACAAAGCCGGACCGGACTCGCGACAAAGCCTCTCAATCTGCACCGGAGGAAAGTTACAGACATGACCGAACCCAGAAAAATCATCATCGATACAGACCCTGGTC
This sequence comes from Martinezella miluonensis, assembly GCF_900094545.1. Taxonomy (GTDB): domain Bacteria; phylum Pseudomonadota; class Alphaproteobacteria; order Rhizobiales; family Rhizobiaceae; genus Rhizobium; species Rhizobium miluonense. The sequence continues at coordinate 172,231 of NZ_FMAH01000001.1, read as the reverse complement.
AGGACGACGCTGCAGCGATCTTTCTCGCCTTCGGCAGTCGCGAGGAAGTCGATGTGCTCGGTATCACGACCGTTGCCGGCAACGTGCCGTTGCGGCTGACGAGCCGCAACGCCCGTATCGTTTGCGAGCTCTGCAATCGTCGCGACGTGAAGGTTTTTGCCGGCGCCGACGCACCGCTCAAGCGCAAGCTGGTCACCGCCGAGCATGTGCATGGCAAGACCGGCCTGGACGGTCCGGAACTGTCCGAACCGACCATGGAACTGCAGCCCGGCCACGCCGTCGATTTCATCATCGACACGCTGCGTAAGGAACCGGAAGGCGCTGTCACGCTTTGCACGCTTGGTCCGCTGACCAATATCGCGACGGCCTTCCAGAAGGCGCCTGACATCATCGGCCGCGTGCGCGAGCTAGTGATGATGGGCGGCGGTTTCTTTGAGGGCGGCAACATCACGCCGGCCGCCGAATTCAACATCTATGTCGATCCGGAGGCGGCGGATGTCGTGTTCCGCTCGGGCGTACCGATCGTCATGATGCCGCTCGATGTCACGCACAAGCTGCTGACGCGCAAGGATCGCGTCGCCCGCATCGCTGCCGTCGGCACGCCGGCCGCCAAGGCCATGGTCGAGATGCTGGAATTCTTCGAGCGCTTCGATATCGAGAAGTACGGCTCGGATGGCGGCCCGCTGCACGACCCGACCGTCATCGCCTATCTGCTGAAGCCCGAGCTCTTCAAGGGCCGCGAGTGCAATGTCGAGATCGAGGTGACATCCGAGTTGACGGTCGGCATGACCGTCGTCGACTGGTGGCATGTCACCGACCGCAAGCACAATGCCAAGGTCATGCGTGATGTCGATGCCGATGGCTTCTTCGCGCTGCTGACGGAACGCTTCGCTCGCATCTGATCGTCTGATACAAATGAAAAGGCCGCCGGATCGCTCCGGCGGCCTTTTCGTAGCTTAAACTAAGCCGGCTCAGAATTCTTCCCAGTCGTCCTGTGCCAGAGCGTTGGCACCGTGCGTCTGCGGCTGAGCCTTGCGCATCGGGGCCGCCGCAGGCGCTGCCGCTCTGCGCGGGGCTACGGGTGCCCGCATCTGCTGAGCCGCTGCTCTCAGGGCGCCGGCATTGTCCTGTACACTGTGCGAGGTGCGGAAACGCGCGACAAGGCCTCTCAGGGTCTGGGCTTCTTCGGCAAGGGTCACGCTGGAGGCCGTGGTCTCCTCGACCATCGCGGCATTCTGCTGCGTCACCTGATCCATCTGGTTCATAGCCGAATTGATTTCCTTCAGCCCGATCGCCTGCTCGCTCGCGGAGGCGGAGATCTGGCGGATTAGGCCGTTGATCTCCATGACCTGCTGGGCGATCTTGTGCAGGGCGTTGCCGGTGCGACCGACCAGATCGACGCCTTCCTTGACCTGACCCGCCGAGGTGTTGATCAGCGTCTTGATCTCCTTGGCGGCATTGGCCGAGCGCTGGGCCAGTTCGCGAACTTCCTGGGCGACGACGGCAAAGCCCTTGCCCGCTTCGCCTGCACGGGCGGCTTCGACGCCGGCGTTCAGGGCGAGCAGGTTCGTCTGGAAAGCGATTTCGTCAATGACACCGATGATGCGCGAGACTTCCAGAGACGATTGCTCGATGCCGTGCATGGAAGCGATAGCCTTCTGCACGATCTCGCCGGAATGCTCGGCATCCTGGGAGGCCGCATTGACGCTGCTTGCGGCTGTGCGGGCGTTTTCGGCGCTGGAGTTGACCTGCGCGGTAAGCTCGTTGAGGGCTGCTGCCGTTTCCTCGAGACTTGCTGCCTGCTGCTCGGTGCGGCGGGCAAGGTCGGAGGCGCTGTTGCTGATTTCGCCCGTGCCGCTGCCGATGTTGCCGACGCTGACATTGACGGTGTGTACCGTCTCTTCGATGCTGGCGAGAGCGGCGTTGAAATCCTGCTTCAGCTGAGCATATTCGCCGGGGAAGTCGTCGGTGATGCGGTGGCTGAGATTGCCCTTCGACAGCTCGGCCAGGTTATGGCCGAGAATGCCGACGATATGGCGCTGCAGGGCGACGCTCTCATTGCGCTCCGTTTCCGAGCGGCGACGCTCGCCTTCGGCGGCCTGACGCTGATCGTTGGCTTCGCCTTCCAGGCGCTTGGTATCGGCAAGCGCAAAGCGGAAGCCTTCCAACGCCTTTGCGACCGAGCCCACTTCGTCTGCCCGTTCCTGACCGTCGATCGGCTTGGCATAGTTGCCGGCGCTGAGACCATTGACGCTGGCAACGAGGCCGGCAAGCGGCTTCTGCACGAAGCTGCGCACAGCCGCGTAGAGAGCGAACATGACGGCGGCAAGCACGAGGATGCCGGAGATGACCATCGTGTAGGTCTGATCGCGCACCGGTGCTGCGATCGCGCTGTGCGGCACGTCGATGAGAACGACCCACGTGGCGTTGAGGCCCGGAACCGCGAAAGGATAGACGACGCGGTCGAATTCTTCGCCGCCGTTTTCGGAAAGATTCTTGAGGATGCTTGCGGAAGACGAGGTCAGTGCCGCCTTAACGACGTCGACGCCTGAACCATTATAGTCCTTCATCAGCAGGTCAGCGGTCGGTGCTACCAGCCACTTGTTATCCTGCGAAAGCAGCAGGACGCGGCCAGACCCGAACGGATGCAGCTTCTGCAGCTTCGTGTAGAGCGAGGAGAGAGAGAGGTCGACGCCCGCGACGCCGATCATCTTGCCGCCGGACATGACCGGATAGGCGATGGAGCTCATGGTCGTCGGAACGTCGGTGCCCTGTGCAAGGTAGGGCGGCGTGATCGCGCCCTTGCCGCTGTCAGCTGCGAGCTTCCACCAGGCGGCGGTATAATCGTTGTCGAAGGTGGAGAACTGGATGCCGCCATCCTTCGTCTTCGACCAGTAAGGTGCGAAGGCGCCCTTCTCATTGACGCCCTGATCCTTGTTGTTGGCGAGTTCGGTCGTCTTGCCGTCTATGGCGCCGAGCTGCTCGCAGAACCAGCTGCCGAAGGCAAAGGCGTTCTGCTCGACATTGGCCTTGAGGATGTTGATGATACCCTTGCGATCGAGATTGTGGCCCTCGTGGGCGCGGCCGATGACGGCGGCCATGGAGCGGGCGGCACTGGCCATTTCGCCGACATTGGCGGCGATCTCGTTGGAAATGGATTTGGCCTCGGTGTTGGCCTGATCCATCGTCAGTGTCTCGACGCGGTCGCGCGTCTGCGAAATCAGCAAAAAGTTGGAGACCAGCAGGACAAGCGCAATCGCCAGCCCGGTGACCAAGATCAGCTTGGCCGCAAGCGACTTCATACGAAAGATGAACATCATTTCCTCAAAAAAGCGATGCGTCGGATACACATTATCCGGATGCAAAGTCGGCGCAGGATGGCCCTGTCATGGAGCCGCCGTGAGAATTGCCGCCGCGGCCGGAAGGTATACGCGCCAGGCCAGAGGAATATGATACGGAAGCGCAAAAATTTAATTAATTGCGCTTCGCTGTATTCATGAAATTTTATACTTAAAGATTCTCGGCAACTTCGCTGGCAACCGGAATGGATGGCTGAGCGCCAGGCTTGAGGCAGGCGAGCGAACCGGCGACGGCGGCGCGGCGCAGGCTGGCGTGGAAATCAAGGCCCTGGTCGAGGCTGGCTGCGAAATAGCCACAGAACGTATCACCCGCGCCGACGGTATCAACCGGCTCGATGACCAGACCCTTGGCGCGGGAAACCTCGCCGTCGCGGATCGCGATCACGCCATCACCGCCAAGCGTCACGATCAGCGTCTGGCCGGTTTCGCCGTGAAGGCGCACGAGGGCTGCCTCACGCTCGGCCGCCGACATGTTGTCCTGGCCGGCCAGCCTCTCAAATTCCGTCTCGTTGGCAATGACGATATCAGCGAGCCTCCCAAGGCGCGCGGCTTCGGGGATCAGGGGAGCGAGATTGAGCACGGTCCGCACACCCTTGGCCTTGGCGGCACTCAGGGCCGTCTCGACGGCGGCAACCGGAATTTCGAGCTGAAGCATCAGCGTGTCGCCGGGGTTCAGCGCCGCGACGGCGGCCGTTGCGTGCTCGGCCGTATTCGTGCCGTTGGCGCCGGGAACGACGGCGATCATGTTCTCTCCGTCGCCGCCCACCAGGATCAGGGCCGTGCCGGTTGGCTCGGCGACGCGGCGGGTGGCGGAAAGGTCGGTGCCGGCAGCGCCGAGCAGCGCGAGCGCGGGTTCTGCAAAGCTGTCATTGCCGACCGCACCGCTAAGCCTCACCGTTGCGCCGGCGCGGCGTGCTGCAAGCGCCTGGTTGGCGCCCTTGCCGCCGGCGGCGGTGGCAAAGCCGTTGCCGGCGACGGTCTCGCCCGGCTTCGGCAGACGATCCGTGGTGGCAATAAGGTCCATGTTGATGGAGCCAAAAATAGTGATCATGCGATATCCTGCCCTGGGTGTTGATCCTGCATGATCCTGCCCGAAGGCCTGTTATGTCTTTTGGGATCACACATCGATTGAGCGCGACACTGCCCGAAGCGATCAGTCTTCGTCAACCACCCTGAGCTTGAGTTGGCTGGTACGGTTGTCGACCGGCTTGGGCCTTTCTTCCGGGCGCGTCTTTGCCGGCTCCTTTGCTGCCTCGAATTCCAGCGCCTCTATCCGCTCGCCACGCCTTGCCAGCTTGTCGGCCGAGGTGACGATCGTGTCGACATCCTTCTGCGCCATGGCGAAATGACCCTGAAGCTTGCGCACCCTCTCATCCAGGCGCGAGAGATCCTCCATCAGATGCGCCACTTCGCTCTGGATGACATGCGCCTGCTCGCGCATGCGCTGGTCCTTCAGCACCGCCTGGATGACCTGGATCGACAGCATCAGCAGCGAAGGCGAAACGATAACGATGCGGGCGCGCTGGGCTTTCTGCACGATCGCCTCGAAATTCTCGTGGATCTCGGCGAAGATCGATTCCGAGGGTACGAAGAGAAAAGCCGTGTCCTGCGTCTCGCTCGGAATGAGATATTTCTCGGCGATGTCGCGGATATGCAGCTCAAGATCCCGGCGGAACTGCTGCGCGGCGATCTTGCCATGCTCGGGACTGGCGGCGCTGCGAATGGCGTTCCAGGCTTCGAGCGGAAACTTGGCGTCGATGACCAACGGCGGCGAGCCGTTCGGCATGCGAATGGTGCAATCCGGCCGGGAGCCGTTCGAAAGCGTCGGCTGGAACGCATAGGCGCCCATCGGCAGCCCGTCGGCGACGATGGTCTCCATGCGTGCCTGGCCGAAGGCGCCCCGCGTCTGCTTGTTGGAAAGAATGGCCTGCAGACCGACGACATCCTTCGCCAGCGACTGGATATTGGTCTGCGCCGCGTCGATGACGGCGAGCCTCTCCTGCAGGCGGCGCAGGTTTTCATGCGTCGAGCGCGTCTGCTCGCCGATCGTCGCGGTCACCCGCTGCGACATGCCATCCAGACGCTGCCCAATGGCCTGATTGAGTTCGGCCTGCCTGGAGCCGAAGACTTCGGCCATGGTGGCGAGCCGCCCCTGCATCTCCGCCTGCGACCGCAACAGCGCGGCCATCGTATGCTCGGCATCAAGCATATCGTCTTCCGCGCGTGCCTTGCTGCGAACGAAAAGGACGATCACCGCGATAGCAAGCAGGATGACAAGGCCGGTCAGAACCTGGACGGTGGAAATGGATTGGCCGAAGATGATGAAGGACATGAAACCTGGCGTGCTTGTGAAAGTCTTATTGGCACCATAGCAAAATTGTTGCGAACATCCAGATCAAACCATGAACAAAATTTCAGAGCCATTTCCGTCGACCAGGATGGCGCTCGATGAAAAAACAAGCCTTCACCGCCATCTTGGCGATTCCATCGTACAACAAGATGCGTTATGGGAAACGTCATGACGATCAAGCCACTCATCATTTTGCCCGACCCGCTGCTCCGCCAGGCTTCCAAGCCCATCGAGCAGATCGACACCGAAATTCAGCGCCTCGCCGACGACATGCTGGAAACCATGTATGACGCGCCAGGTATCGGCCTTGCGGCGATCCAGGTCGGCGTTCCCCGCCGCTTGCTTGTCATCGATGTCGCGCGCGAAGGCGAAGAGAAGAAGCCGCTGGTCTTCATCAACCCGGAGATCGTCGCTTCGTCCGACGACCGTTCGGTCTACGAGGAAGGCTGCCTTTCCATTCCGGATTACTATGCCGAAGTTGAGCGCCCGGCGCGCGTCACCGTCAAGTATCTGGATCGCAGCGGCAAGGAACAGATCACGGAGGCTGACGGCCTGCTGGCGACCTGCGTGCAGCACGAGATCGATCACCTGAACGGCGTGCTGTTCATCGACTATATTTCTCGCCTGAAGCGGGAGATGGTGATCAAGAAGTTCACCAAGGCTGCCAAGGCCAAGGCGCTCTGATCTCTCGCCATTGAAAGACCGGGTTGATGCGCCTATGATATCATTGATATCAGTGGGAGATAGCGTATGAGTGATCTTTTGATTCGCGATATTTCCGAGCCGATGAAGCAGGATATCGCAGAACGGGCAAAGCAGGCTGGGCGCAGCCTCTCGGACGAAGCGAAGGAACTCTTGCGGAAGGCCTTGGTGGCAGAGAACAGCGAAAAGGAGAGCTCCCGATTGTCTGCTTGGGAACTACTTCGGCCAATTCTCTACGATGGCGATGATGCCGCGGCGACGGAATACGCTCGTATCATGGATGAAATCGAGGTGGAGCGAAAGAAGGACTTCGGCCGTCCGGTCGAGGATTTCGAATGATCGTCCTCGATACGAACGTCATTTCCGAATTGGAAAAGCCTGTACCCGATCAAGATGTTACTATCTGGATGAAAGCTCAGCCAAGCACCGAGCTCTATCTTTGTGATGTCGTGGTGATGGAGCAATCCTATGGTGCGGAGCGTTTTTTACTTCGCACACAATCTGATCGCTACGCGCGAATTTTCAATACGTTGCTAACGTCGTTCCATGGCAGGATACTTCGGTTCGATCAGAATTCCGCCATCGAGACGGGACGTATTCGCGCCCGTCGCGATCGCACGGGCCATCAGATTTCGGTGCAGGACGCCATGATCGCCGCCATCTGCCTTGCGAACGGTGCGACATTGGCGACGCGCAACACAAAAGACTTCGAGGGGCTTGATCTCAAGCTCATAAACCCGTTTGAAGGCGGCTAACGTTTGACCCCGATGGCGCGCGCAGTTGCCGCCAGGTCACTCGAAACTTGATACTTTAGCCGGATGGATCGCATGTCGCTCAACATCATTTTCATGGGAACGCCCGAATTTTCCGTACCGACGTTGCGGTCTTTGATCGATGCCGGGCATAAGGTGCGCGCCGTTTATACGCAGCCGCCGCGGCCGGGCGGCCGGCGCGGGCTCGACCTGCAGAAATCGCCGGTGCATCAGGCGGCCGAATTGCTGGGCCTGCCGGTTTTCACGCCAGTCAATTTCAAGGATCCCGACGAGCGCCAGCGCTTTCGCGATCTGGATGCCGATGTCGCGGTCGTCGTCGCATACGGCCTGCTGCTGCCGGAAGCGATCCTCACCGGCACGCGCCTCGGCTGCTATAACGGTCACGCCTCGCTGCTGCCACGCTGGCGCGGCGCGGCTCCGATCCAACGGGCGATCATGGCGGGCGACGCCAAGACCGGCATGATGGTGATGAAGATGGACAAGGGGCTCGATACCGGGCCGGTCGCTCTGACACGCGAAGTCGAGATCGGCGACACCATGACATCAGGCGAGCTGCATGACAGGCTGATGCTCGTCGGCGCCAAGGCGATGGTCGAGGCGATGAACAAGCTGGAGCATGACGAACTGCCGCTGACCGCTCAGCCGTCCGAAGGCGTTCTTTATGCAGCAAAGATCGACAAGGGCGAAACCCGCATCGATTTCGGCAAGCCAGCGACCGACGTTCACAATCATATTCGCGGTCTGTCGCCTTTTCCCGGCGCATGGTTCGAGGCTGATATCGCCGGTCGGCCGGAGCGCATCAAGGTGCTCGGCTCGGAATTGGCCGATGGCAACGGAGCGTCCGGCCAGGTCCTGACGGATGATCTTGTCATTGCCTGCGCTTATGGTGCCATCAGGCTTACGAAGCTGCAGAAGGCCGGCGGCAAGCCGCTGGCGGCGGCCGATTTCCTGCGCGGCACGCCGATCGCGCCTGGCACCGTGCTTGCGTCGGAGCAAGCGTGATGCCGCGTTACAAAATGACCGTCGAATATGACGGCGTCCCCTATGTCGGCTGGCAGCGCCAGGAGAACGGTCCTTCCGTGCAGGGCGCGATCGAGGGTGCCATCTTCTCGCTGACGGGCGAGACGGTTTCGATCCGTGGAGCGGGACGCACCGATTCCGGCGTTCATGCCATGGGTCAGGTCATGCATGCCGATCTTTCCAAGGAATGGAAGATCTACACGCTGCGCAATGCGCTCAATGCCCATCTGAGGCTCGCCGGAGAGCGGGTCGCCATTCTCGATATCGCCGAGGTCGATAAGAGCTTCGACGCGCGCTTTTCGGCCATTCGCCGCCACTATCTCTATCGCATCATCGCCCGCCGCGCGCCCCTGGCGCTGGAAGCCGGACGCGCATGGTGGGTGCCGAAGGACATGGATTACGAGGTCATGCATGCCGCCGCGCAGACACTTGTCGGCCGGCATGATTTCACCACCTTCCGTTCGGCGCATTGCCAGGCGAATAGCCCGGTGCGCACGCTCGACCGGCTGGATGTGACGCGCAGCGGTGAACTGATCGAGATCCGCGCCACGGCGCAAAGTTTCCTGCACAATCAGATCCGTTCTTTCGCCGGCACGCTGAAGCTCGCAGGCGAGGGCAAGTGGACGCCGGACGATGTGCGCGCAGCGCTCGAAGCTCAGGATCGCAAGGCCTGCGGTCCTGTTGCTCCGCCGGACGGGCTTTACTTCATGCAGGTGGATTATCGCGATGGCACCGGTGCGGCTGGCGGCGATGGCGATAATGTCGATGAGGGCGAGGATCTCTCGTAGTCCTGCCCCGCGTGTCTCAACCCGGCGGATAGACGCCGAGGAAGCGCTGCAGGAAGTCCGTCAGCAGCATGCTGGGGATCATCAGCACCAGCGTCAGCGCACCGATGAAGAGCGGATGGGCACCGCAGATCATCCTGAGGATGCGCGCCAGCGAGAAGATGACCGCCATCATCAACACCAGCCAGAGTAGCGCCACCAGCCCGCTGGAGCCAGGGACAAAGGCGATCAGCGCAATGAGCAATGCGTTCAGATAGGACGTCGGTACCCCAAGCCAGTTCACCGCAACAACGATCGGCGCGAACTTGTCGCCGAATCGGAAGATGAGCAGCAGCACGCCGGCGAGAACGAGTGGGATCACCCAGTTTGTGGCTTCGACCAGCGCCAGCCGCAGGAAGAAGGCAAGACCCGTCGACGTTTCGGGCGGCATCGCGGTCAGATAGGCCCGCTGCCACCACAGCCAGGAAATGCCGATCGGCGGCAGGCTCCAGAGGATGGCCCAGAAGGAGCGCAGCATGCCGCGGTCCGATATGTCCAGATACTGGAAGCCGCGCGCATCCATGCGGATCAGCAGCCAGAGGCCGGACAGATAATATTGGACTTCCCTAAAGGTCGGCATTCTCGAACCAGCGCTGGATGAAGGTCTGGTAGATCTCGGTCAGCGTTTCGAGATCCGAGACTGCGACGCGTTCGTCGACCATGTGCATGGTCTGGCCGACGAGGCCGAATTCGACGACCGGGCAATAGTCTTTGATGTAGCGGGCGTCGGAGGTGCCGCCTGTGGTCGAAAGCGCCGGCCTTTGACCGGTGATGTTTTCGACGGCGGAAGAGAGCGAGGCGATCAGCGCATTGTTGCGCGTCAGGAAGACATGGCTTGGGCGCTCCGACCAGGTGATGTCGTATCTGGTCGGCTCGCGGCCCGGGCGCAGCGTCTGGTCGGCTGCGGCCGCATCCAGGCGGGCCAGGATTTCGGCCTTTAGAGCATCGACCGTCCAGGTGTCGTTGAAGCGGATGTTGAAGGCGGCGGTAGCCTTGGCGGCGATGACGTTGGTGGCTGCATTGCCGACGTCGATGCTCGTGACTTCGAGGTTTGACGGCTGGAAATTATCCGTGCCGGCGTCGAAGGGCGGATCGAGCAGCGCCTCCGTCAGCTTGACAATGCTGCGCACCGGGTTGTCGGCGAGGTGCGGATAGGCGGCATGGCCCTGAACGCCGTGGACGGTGATGAAGCCGGAGATCGAGCCGCGACGACCGATCTTGATCATGTCGCCGAGCCGATTGGGGTTGGTGGGTTCGCCGACGAGCGACGCATCCCATGTCTCGCCGCGCTCGGCTGCCCATTGCAGCAGCTTGACCGTGCCGTTGATCGCCGGGCCTTCTTCATCGCCGGTGATCAGGAAGGAGATCGAGCCGGCGGGCTTGCCGTGCTTTTCGATATGACGCGCCACGGCGGCCACGAAGCAGGCAATGCCGCCCTTCATGTCGACAGCGCCGCGGCCGAAAAGCTCGCCATCGGCGATTTCGGCGGCAAAGGGCGGATGGCTCCAGGAGGCGGCGTCGCCGACAGGAACGACATCCGTATGCCCGGCAAACATCAGATGCGGCCCGTCGGTGCCAAGCCGCGCATAGAGGTTTTCGATATCGGGTGTTCCTGGCTCGTTCGCCGTCATGCGCTCGATCTTGAAGCCGAGCGGCGCCAGCATGCCAGCAAGCGCCGTGAGCGCGCCGCCCTCGGCGGGGGTCACGGAAGCGCAGCGGATCAGGGTTTGCAGATTGGCGATGGGATCGGTAGCGGTCATCGGGGGCAATTTATCCGGCGGGAAATGGCAAAGCGATGGCAAGGGTCGGCGATAGGCCGAAAAATCCTTGCCGCGATTCCAGCAATCGCACGGGCATAGTCATCCGGCAAGCGTAAGGGAAGCACGATATGAGTACCGCGCTCCCCAATCGATGATCAGTCGCGCAGCAGCTCGTTGATGCCGGTCTTCGAGCGGGTCTTCTCATCGACGCGCTTGACGATGACGGCGCAATAGAGGCCGGGGGCCGGCTGGCCGTTCGCCATCGTATTGCTGCTCGGCAGCGAACCGGCAACGACGACCGAGTAGGGCGGAACTTCGCCGTAGGTGATCTCGCCGGTGGCGCGATCGACGATCTTGGTGGACTTGCCGATGAAGACGCCCATGCCGAGCACCGATCCCTCGCGGACGATGCAGCCTTCCACGACTTCGGAGCGGGCGCCGATGAAGCAATTATCCTCGATGATCGTCGGGCCGGCCTGCATCGGCTCCAAGACGCCGCCGATACCGACACCGCCGGAGAGGTGCACATGCTTGCCGATCTGGGCGCAAGAGCCGACGGTCGCCCAGGTGTCGACCATGGTGCCTTCGCCGACATGAGCGCCGAGGTTGACGAAGGACGGCATCAGGATGGCATTGGGGGCAATATAGGCGGAGTGACGCACGACGGCGTTGGGCACGGCGCGGAAGCCGGCCTCGCGGAAGCGGTTCTCACCCCAGCCTTCGAATTTCGAGGGAACCTTGTCCCACCAGGTCGCGCCGCCGGAGCCGCCTTCGACAATCTTCATGTCGTTCAGGCGGAAGGAGAGCAGGACAGCTTTTTTGAGCCACTGATTGACGGTCCAGTTGCCGTCCGCACCGCGCTCTGCGACGCGAACCTTGCCGCTATCGAGGAGGTTGAGCGCCGTCTCGACGGCGTCGCGGACTTCGCCGCGCGTCGACGTGTTCACGTTGTCGCGATTGTCGAAAGCAGCCTCGATAGACTTTTCGAGGGAGGCGAGATCGTTAGCGCTCATGGGAATTCCTTAAAACGTCAGTGCCTATCGTGATTTCCGGCAGCGGCTCCGGATATGGTCGATTGGTCCTATAACATGAAGCTTGAAAATGGAATGTCTTTTCCGCGCCGATTGAGCTTGGATTCAAGGCGTTGTAGGGGCATATGCAAGAGCTTGGCTATTCCTGCCTGCGGGCGAGAATAGCGCGTCACGATCGATTCGAAAGGCATGAATAGATGAGCAAGGGGAAGAATGGCAGGCTGAGGCGCAAGGATGGGGTATGGGATCCCCTGAAGACGAGCTCGGCGGACAAGAAGCGGGCCGAATCCGTGCCGCGCACGCCGCAATCGATGTCGCCTTCCTACCGGCTTGCCTATGCAGACGAGGATTTCTTGTGCCGTGAGGAATTACGACCGATCCGCCTGCAGCTCGAGCTGCTGAAGACCGAAATGTCGCTGACCGAGCGCGGCATTAAGTCGACCGTCGTGATGTTCGGCGGTGCCCGCATTCCCGCACCCGGCACCAATGCCTGGGCTGCCCGCAACGACGTGCAGCGCGTCAATCTCGAAGCCGCATCGGTCTACTATGAAGAGGCGCGCAAGTTCGCCCGGCTTTGCTCCCGTTATTCCGCCGGCTTCGATTTCCATGAATATGTCGTGGTGACCGGCGGCGGTCCGGGCGTGATGGAGGCGGGCAACCGCGGTGCGGCCGAAGAGGGGGCGCCTTCGATCGGCCTCAACATCGTCCTGCCGCACGAACAGGCGCCGAACGTCTATGTGACGCCGGAGCTCAGCTTCAACTTCCATTACTTCGCGATCCGCAAGATGCACTTCATGGTGCGCGCCAAGGCAATCGCCGTCTTCCCGGGCGGCTTCGGCACGATGGATGAGCTGTTCGAATGCCTGACGCTGATCCAGACCGGCCGCATGGAGCGCCTGCCGCTCATTCTCTTCGGCGAGAAGTTCTGGCGCAGCATCATCAATTTCGATGCGCTCGCCGAATTCGGCACCATCGCTCCCGACGACGTCAATCTGATCAGCTTTGTCGATACCGCGGATGAAGCTTGGAAGATCGTCGCCGATTTCTACGAGCACGATAACGGCCATTGATCGACGAAAGGCCCGCCGTCGCATCGCGAAGGCGGGCCTTTCGGTCTTGGGATATTCTTCAAAGCAATCCGTGCAGCGTGCCGATGCTTCTTCGGATCGCGCCGGATCGACCGGTTTACAGCAGCGGCCGGTTCGGCATGTCGTCCAGCGAGATCACGCCGTCATGGTTGCGATCCATGCGGTCGAAGAGCTTGTTGGCCGCGTCTTCGGCTTCCTGCTTGCTGATCTGGCCGTTCTCATCCTTGTCGATGCGATGGAACAGCATCATGCCGCGCATGAAGCCTGCCTCATGCATGAAGCGGCCATGTGGCCTGTGGTGGCGCGGACGGTTGTCGCCGTTATCGTCGGCCTGGGCCTGGTCGCCCTTGGTTTGATCACCCTTGGTCTGATCGTTCTGGGCCTCATTCTTGCCCTGATCGCCGTCTGCCTTGGCGCGTTCGGCCTTCCATTCCTTGATGCGTTCCTGACGATAGGCACGCAGCTCGCCGGGCGTGATTTCGCCGTCGTGGTTCGTGTCGATCTGATCGAAGATCTTGTCGACGCCAGCCTTCACCTCGTCCCGGGTGACCTTCGTGTCGCCCGGCTGGCCGAATTGCTTCAGCATGCGCACATAGACGATTTCCGGTGAAAAGCGCGGTCCGTGCCAACGTCCGCCATGATGACCATCCCCTGCTTCATCGCCTTGGGCAGCGAAGCTCACCTGGGCGGCAGCGCCCACCAGAAGGGCTGCGGAAAGTCCTGCAAGAAGAAATTTTTTCCCGTTCATCGTTTTTCCTTTCGTGTCGAGGAATGGTCAAACGATACGGCTGGCCGTTAAAAACGACCAATTAAACCTCTGTAACGCGGATGAAACTTTCGTAACCCCGTCCTGATGAATGGTTAAACCAGCGCCTTGAGGAAGGCCGTGAGGTCGTCGGTCACATAGTCGATGTGGTCGTCCTCGCCGGTCGTGCGCTCCCACCATTCGACGATAGCAGTCTCGAGGTTCCGCGGAACAAGCAGCACGGTCTTCATGCCGAGCGCCTTGGGCACGGTGAGGTTGCGCGGCAGGTCCTCGAACATCGCCGCCTTCTTCGTATCCACACGATTGAGGCTCATGAACTTGTCATAGGTGCTGCCGGCAGGCTTGGGCACAAAATCGGCCGCGACGATATCGAAGATGCCGTCGAAATTGTCGAGGATACCGAGCGCACCGGCCGTCGCCTCGGCGTGCTTCACGCTGCCGTTCGTGAAGATGAACTTGCGCCCCGGCAGCGCCTTGATAGCGGCTGCCAGCTCCGGCTGTGGCGTCAGCGCCGAATAGTCGATCGCATGCGCTTTTTCCAGAAAGTCGTTCGGGTCGATGCCGTGATGGATCATCAGCCCCTGCAGGGTCGTGCCGTGCTCCAGATAATACTGCTTCTGCAGCTTGCGCGCGTCTTCCCGCTCCATTTGCAGCAGAGCCGAGACATAGGCCGTCATGTTCTTGTCGATCTGCGCGAAGAGATCGACGTGATGCGGATAGAGCGTGTTGTCGAGATCGAACACCCAATCGCGGATATCGGAAAAGTCTGCAGGTTCGGATAGCGTTTTTGTCTGGCTCATGGCCGCGTTATGACATGCCGCCTCCGCCAAGGAAAAGGAAAATATTCATGTTGCGGCATATGGGGCCGCTGATGGAGATTGCCGGTTGATCCAATGCCGACTATGTTTCCACCATTGATTTCCGGGGTTTTGCTCTATTTGCCAAGTGAGGGAGGGCTTACGCTCTTTCGGGTTGTGGAGAGAAAATTGCCCGGCCGGGCTTTTCGGAGGGGATGCGATGAGTCAGGTGGAAAAGGCGCAGGAGTTCGCGCGGCTGCATAAGAAGGGCGAGCCGCTGATCCTTTTCAATATTTGGGATGCCGGCTCGGCGAAGGCAGTCACGGAGGCGGGAGCGAAAGCTCTGGCCACGGGAAGCTGGTCGGTCGCCGCCGCCAACGGTTTCGGCGACGGCCAGGCCATTCCGTTATCGCTGCTGGCGGTCACCGCCAAACTGATTTCGGTGACGAGCCACTTGCCTCTGTCGGTCGATTTCGAGGGCGGCTATGCCGTCGAATCAGAGGAAGTCGCCGCCAATGTCGAAAAAATCATGGATCACGGCGCCATCGGCATCAATTTCGAAGACCAGGTAATCGGCGGACACGGTGTTCATCCGATCGAGACGCAAGTTGCCCGCATTCGCGCCATCAGGGAAATGGCCGACCGGCGCGAACTGCCGCTGTTCATCAATGCCCGCACCGATCTCTTCCTCCAGGAAAGCGATACGGCACACCATCAGATCCTGCTCGATGATGCTTATCGCCGCGCCGATGCCTTTGCCGAGGCGGGAGCCAGCGGCTTCTTCGCACCCGGTCTTGTCGATCCGGAACTGATCGGAGCCCTCTGCGAACGCTCGTCCCTGCCGGTCAACATCATGGTGCGCCCAACGACGCCCGATAACGAGACGATGGCCGGCCTGGGCGTCAGCCGCATCAGCTATGGCCCCGCGCCCTATCGTTCGGTGATGGGGATGCTGAAGAGCGAGGCCGAAGCAATCTATCGGCACGACTGATCATACGAGCTCAACCTTGGCTGCCAGCACGCGCGCAATGAAGTTCTGCACGACGGCCGAACGTTCCTCGCGGCGCGTCGCGAGCGTCAGCCGCGCTACCGGTCCATCGCCCGCAATGGCAATATAGGTAACGCCGGGAACCCGGATTTGAGCTATCGCCGACGGTACTACCGAAACACCGAGTTCCACAGCGATCAGATTGGCGATCGAGGTGATCTGCGGTGCGACTTGCCCGAGGATCGGTTCGAAGCCGGCCTGCCGGCAAGCGGCGACGATCCGGTCGAACAAGCCGGGGCCGGCGGTGCGCGGAAAAAGCACGAAAGGCTCGCCGGACAAGGCCGATAGAGGCAGACTTTCCGCCCCCGCCAGCGGATGGCCCGAGGGCAGGGCGATCATCATGGCTTCTTCCGCGAGCGTATGCGAACGGAAAGAGGGCGGATCGGCGTGCCCCGGCCGGATGAAGACCGCATCCAGCTCCTCGGCACCAAGCCGCTCCAGCAACCGGGTCGTATACGCCTCCTCCAAAGTCAGGTCGATCTCCGGATAGGCGCGGCGAAAGCTGCGCACGGACGACGGAACGATCGGGCTGAAAGCCGCTGAACCGGTAAAGCCAATCCGCAATCGCCCGAGTTCGCCGCGCGCCGCCCTCAGCGCCAATGCCTTAGCCTGCTCAGCCTTGGCCACGATCGCGCGCGCCTCCGGCAGAAAAACTTGGCCCGCCTGGGTCAACTCCGCCCCATGCGGCATGCGACGAAACAGCGACGCGCCGATTTCCTCTTCCAGATCGCGGATCTGGTTGCTGAGCGGCGGTTGGCCGATACCTATCCGTCGCGCGGCGCGCGTGAAGTTCAGCTCTTCGGCAACGGCAAGAAAATATCTGATGTGGCGCAGTTCCATCCGACCTTCTCCGGGTTAGCAGCGTGATATCTTTAAGATATGAACAAAGCCACGGCAATATATTGGACTGCCGGTCGCGCCATATCCACCTAGATGGAGCGCGACCGCTCATCGAGCGTGGAGCGCGCCAACAGCCAGGAGGCTTCCATGAGTTCGAAAGACAGCAAATTTTTCCTGATTACCGGCGTCAGTTCCGGCTTCGGTCGCGCTTTCGCCGAAGCGGCGCTCGCTGCTGGCCACCGTGTCGTCGGCACAGTTCGCAATGCCGATGGCAAGGCACAATTCGAAGCGATCGCGCCGGATCGCGCGAAGGCCGTGCTGCTCGATGTGACCGATTTTGACGCGATCGAGCCCATCGTTACCCGCATCGAGGCGGAGATGGGGCCGATCGATGTACTCATCAACAATGCCGGCTACGGCCATGAGGGCACGCTGGAAGAATCGCCGCTCGACGAGATGCGGCGCCAGTTCGATGTCAACGTCTTCGGCGCGGTCGCGATGATCAAGGCGGTATTGCCCTTCATGCGCCGCCGTCGCGCAGGCCAGATCATCAACATCACCTCGATGGGCGGTTTCATCACCATGCCCGGTATCCCTTATTACTGCGGCAGCAAATTCGCGCTGGAGGGGATCAGCGAGGTATTGGCGAAAGAGGTGAAGGATTTCGGCATTCATGTCACCGCCGTCGCGCCCGGTTCGTTCCGCACCGATTGGGCGGGCCGTTCCATGGTGCGCTCCGGTCGCAGCATTGCGGACTACGATGAGCTGTTCGATCCGATCCGAAAGGCGCGCGAGGAAAAGAGCGGCAATCAGGCCGGCGACCCGCAAAAGGCCGCCGCCGCCATACTGGCGCTGGTCGCGTCTGAAAATCCGCCCGTACACCTGCTGCTCGGGACGGACGCGCTGAACCTTGCGCGCGGGAAGATCGCTGCCTTGAGCGAGGAGATCGCCGCCTGGGAAGATCTGACCCGCTCAACCGATTTCGGTTGAGCGTATCGCTGCGGGCAATGACAAAATACGCCTTTCCCGTTCTGGGAGGGCGTATTTTCCTTATGGAACGATCAGCGTGCCGGCGCCGCGTTCGGTGAAGATTTCGAGCAGGACCGAATGGGCTGTCTTGCCGTTGAGGATGACGACACCCTGAACACCGGCCTTGATGGCGTCGATGCAGGTTTCGACCTTAGGGATCATGCCGCCTGAAATCGTGCCGTCTGCGATGAGGGCATGCGCTTGGGCGACGGAAAGCTCCTTGATGAGCTGGCCCTGCTTATCGAGCACGCCCGGGACATCCGTCAGGAAGAGCAGGCGCGTGGCGCTGAGCGCGCCGGCAATCGCACCGGCGAAGGTGTCGGCATTGATGTTATAGGTCGCGCCGTCGCGGCCCGGAGCGACTGGTGCGATGACGGGGATCATCTCAGACTTGGCGAGCAGGTCGAGCAACGTGCGGTCGACTTCGACCACTTCGCCGACGAAGCCGAGATCGAGCACGCGCTCGATGTTGGAATCCGGATCCTTGATGGTCTTGTGCGCCTTTTCGGCGAAGACCATGTTGCCGTCCTTGCCGCAAAGGCCGATCGCCCACTCGCCGGTCTGGTTGATCAGCGCGACGATTTCCTTGTTGATCGAGCCGGCGAGCACCATTTCGACGATCTCGACCGTCTTGGCGTCGGTGACACGCAGGCCGCCTTCGAACTTCGATTCGATGCCCATCTTCGTCAGCATGGCGCCGATCTGCGGTCCGCCGCCATGAACGACGATCGGGTTGACGCCCGACTGCTTCAAGAGCGCGATATCGGCTGCGAATGCCTTGCCGAGCTCGACATTGCCCATGGCATGGCCGCCGTATTTCACGACGATTGTCTTGTTTTCGTAACGCTGCATGTAGGGCAGCGCCTGTGCGAGCAGGCTGGCTTGGAGTTCGCTGTGGGCTTCGGACATGGTGCACCCTTCGAAAATGTTCGCGGCCTTTTATCTCAAGTTTTTGACAGAGGGAATAATGATGTCGGTATAAGTTGATGCTGTGTCACACTAGCGCTATCAAAATTGATCGCACCCGCAAGCTTGCCAGCCGTCGCTTTTCTCTTAAAGATGGCGCAGGTGTCGCGACCGGGGAGTTGGATGGCAACCGAGGAGATGGAAGCGCTGATCGGCCGTGTCGCCATGCGTGACCAGAAAGCCTTTGCCGCGCTCTATAAGCGCACCAGCCCGAAACTCCTCGGCGTTTGCTTACGTATCATCGGCAACAAGGCGGATGCAGAAGAGGTCTTGCAGGAAGTCTATATCAAGATCTGGCAGCAGGCAGAGCAGTTTTCCGCCTCGGAAGGGTCGGCGATATCCTGGCTCGCGACGATCGCGCGCAATCGTTCCATCGATTTTGTCCGCGCCCGCAAGCCGGTGGCCGACGAGATCGATGCCGCCTACGATCTTGCCGATGGAGAACTCGACCCTGAAGAGCAAGCAATCGTAAAGGGAGAGGGTAGGCGGATTGACAGCTGCATGGAAGAGTTGGAAGCTGATCGTGCCCGGGCTGTTCGCAGCGCCTATGTCGAGGGCTTGAGCTACCAGGAACTCGCCGATCAATATTCGGTACCTTTGAATACCATGCGCACCTGGCTGCGCCGGAGCCTGATCAGACTAAGAGAGTGCATGGACAGATGAGTACCCCCGATCAAAGCAAGGGAGGCCGCTCCCGCGATGAAGTCCTGGCCGGAGAATACGTGCTTGGCGTGCTTTCGCTGGAGGATCGGCAAAAGGTCGAGCGCCGCATGCGCAGCGATCGCCAGTTTGCCGCCATCGTCAGCCGATGGGAGCAGAACCTCTCGGAATTCAACGAGGAATACGAATCGGCGACGCCCGCGGCTTCGGTGTTCCCGAAGATCGAAAAGCGGATTTTCGGGGAAGCTGCCCGCGGCGCCCAGCTCTGGAATTCGCTCATTCTCTGGCGCTCCGTCGCCTTCGGTTCGCTGTTTCTGGCGGCCAGCGTTCTGGTCTTTGCCATTACAAACGAAGGTGTGTTGCGTCCTTCCCCCGGCAAGCAGCTCTCTGCATCCCTTGCCGGCCAGAACAACCCCATCAATCTCCTTGCCAATTATGACATCGCCAACAGCCGTTTGAAGGTAACGCCGGTCGCGGCCGGCAAGTCTGGTGAGAAGTCGCTGGAGCTCTGGCTGATTCGCGGCAGCGATCCGGCCGAGGCGCTGGGCATCCTGCCGCAGACCGGCGATGGCGAAATTGTCCTGCCGCCGGACCTTCACGGCAAGTTGACCGAGGGCGCCATCATCGCCGTCAGCGTCGAGCCCTTCGGCGGCTCTCCGACCGGCAAGCCCACAGGCGATGTGATCGCTTCCGGCACGATCCACTTGCCCTGACGAATTTCCTTCCGCGAAAAGCAATCGCCGCTGAAACTCTTTCTCCGTGCGCTCCGTATCTTCTTCCGACCCCACCTGATCGGGGTAACAAAGAGGAAGAGGAAACGTTATGACCAAGACCGTGTTTCGCGTTGCCGCTGTTGCCGCAATTCTGTCTGCCGCAACCAGCCTTGCCTATGCCAAGGACCCGATGGTGGGCGGTGCAGCGATGTACGCCAGCAAGAATATCGTTGAGAACGCCGTCAATTCGAAGGATCACACGACACTCGTTGCAGCCGTCAAGGCTGCTGGCCTCGTCGACACTCTTGAAGGCAAAGGCCCCTTCACCGTCTTTGCTCCGACCAATGAAGCCTTCAAGCAGCTGCCGGCCGGTACGGTCGAGACGCTGCTGAAGCCGGAGAACAAGGAAAAGCTGGTCAAGGTGCTGACCTGCCATGTCGTCGCTGGCGATGACATGGCCGCCGCCCTCAAGAAATGGGCAATGAGCAAGGGTGGCGAATACGATCTGAAAACGGTCGGCGGCTGCACGATCAAGGCCATGGAAAAAGGTGGCAAGCTGACGCTGACCGACGAGGCCGGCGGCACCGCTCACATCACCATCGCCGACGTCAAGCAGTCGAACGGCGTGATCCATGTCGTCGATAAGGTGTTGTTGCCGAAGATGTAGTCATCTCGCGGCGACACGGCCGTCGCTCCTACTTGGCGGCGTAATGAGCGGCGGCCACATGCGACCGGTGCATTTTCAGACCTCGATGCCGACCGTCAAGCCGATGGCCTCGCGCAGTTCCTGAAGGCCTACGCCTCTTTCCGAGGAGGTGGCAAGAATGCCGGGATAGGCAGCGGGGCGCTTGCGGATCTTCTCGGCTGTGTCGGCGAGCAGCTTCGGCAGGCCCGCTTCCTTGATCTTGTCGGTCTTGGTGAGCACGATCTGATAGGAAACGGCGGCCTTGTCGAGCAGGTCGAGGACTTCCGCGTCATTCTTCTTGATGCCGTGGCGGCTATCGATCAGCACATAGACGCGCTTCAGCGTCGTGCGCCCGCGCAGATAGTCGAACACCAGCTTGGTCCAGGCGTCGACCTGGTCCTTCGGTGCTTCGGCGTAGCCATAGCCGGGCATATCCACCAGAGCCATCGGCGGCAGATCACCACCTTCGCCGGAAAAGCCATCGGGAACGAAATAGTTGAGTTCCTGCGTGCGTCCCGGCGTATTCGAGGTACGCGCCAGTCCCCTATGTCCGACCAGGGCATTGATCAGCGACGACTTGCCGACATTCGAGCGCCCGGCAAAGGCCACTTCGAACGGCCCTTCCGGCGGCAGGAACTTCATCGACGGTACGCCACGGATGAAGATCCACGGACGCCCGAAAAGCGGCTTGTCGTCTTTTGTCGTCTGGTCTGCCATGCTCTCGGTCTTTTGCTTGGATGAGTGGACTGGCTTCGGGGTTTTATCCGCGAAAGTCAAGTTTTGATCGCTGGACGGGATTGGCTGGCTCGTTCGTGTCTTCTGAATTTGACGCCGCCAGCGCAAAATCCGCAATTGCTGCACCGCAGAGCCGCATAAGTCGTGCTAAGGCTCGATGCCATGAAAACGACCACGGAACAGAACTATCGTCGGCGCATAGCGCGGGTCATCGAGGCGATCATGGTCGATCCCTCGGCGCCGCATTCCGTCGAAAGCCTTGCCGCAGTGGCCCGCTTCTCCCCCTTTCATTTTCACCGGCTCTACCGTGCCATGACCGGCGAAAGCGTTGCCGCCACCATACGCAGGGTGCGGCTTGCGCAGGCGGCGTATCAATTGGCCGTGAGCCCGGCCTCGATAACCGAGACGGCTTTGGAGGCTGGCTATGACAGCTCGCAGAGCTTCGCCCGCGCCTTTCGCAGCCTGACGGGCCTCACCCCGACGGCTTTCCAGCAACAACAACAGTCGATTGCGGCAAACCTGCCATTGGTGACGATCGGCGATCGTCCGCAGGCAAGGGTATACGGCTTGCATCATGAGGGTCCGGCACAGACCATCCCGCATACCTACCGTCGCCTCGCGCAGATGCTGTCGGAGCGAGGACTGGCGTGGAGCGATCTGACAAGGGTCGGTGTCGGATCCGGCGATCCGGAGCAAGGAGAGGAGTTTACCTACTTTGCCGGGGTCGTGCTTCCGCTGGAAAGCACCACACTGGAAGGGCTGGAGCGCTACGATCTGCCCGGCGGCCGCTATGCATGCTACAGGCTCATGGGATCTTACGCCCTTATTTCCTCTACCTTTCAGACGCTGTTCGGTAGCTGGTTGCCGCAAAGCGGCTTTGAACCCGATGACCGCCCGGTTATCGAGGTCTATCTCAACCATCCGGCCACGGTGATGGAGCATGAGATTGCCACCGAGCTGCTGATCCCGCTTCGCGGCGCCGACACGACTTAACGATCCATATCCTTTGACATCTCGATCCCTGATATGCGGCTGACCGTGAAGCGTCTGCCGAGGCCTTTCATTTTTGCCTTTCACTACCCTGTTCGGAGAAGAAAATGCGCATTACGAAAATCGGCTTTCTCATCGCCTTCGCCTTGGCGACGACATCGGTCCGGGCCGCGGGACTGGCATCGATCGACGTTCCGGCGAATGGAGACGGTCCTGCTCTTAAAGCTTTCGTCTGGTCGCCATGTGCGACGCCGCCAAGTGAGGTCAAGCTGGGGCCAGTCGCGCTGCCCGCCGTTCGCGGCTGCCCGATTGCCGGGAGCAAGTTGCCATTGGTGATCATCTCGCATGGACATGGCGGTGGCTCCCTCAATCATCACGATACTGCGGAGGCGCTTGCGGATGCAGGCTTCCTTGTGGTCGCGGTGAACCATCCGGGCGATAACTTTTCCGATCTGAGCCGGGCGGGCGACATTTCGATCATGTTTCAGCGGCCGACGGATATAAAGCGCCTGATCGATTTCATCATCGGCAAATGGCCGGAGGCGGCAAAGATCGATCCCGACCGAATCGGCTTCTTCGGCTTTTCGCGCGGCGGCTATACCGGCCTCGTGCTCGCCGGCGCGGTCCCTGATTTTCGCGACCCTAACGTTCCCTGTCCCGAGCCTGCTCCCATCTGCGGTGAAATTCGCCGGAACGAGATACCGGCAAAGCCGCTTGCCCGCGACGGGCGTATAAGGGCACTTGTCCTTGCCGATCCGCTGAGCTTCTTTTCGAACAGGGAGAGCCTGAAAGCTGTCGGCGCGCCCATCCAGCTCTGGAGTTCCGAGCATGGCGGCGATGGCGTGCTGCCGGAAAGCGTCGCGGCGCTGGCCGTCAATCTACCGGATAGGCCCGACTTTCATGCCGTGCCCGGCTCGGCGCATTTCGCCTTCCTGGCGCCATGTCCGGCCGCCTTGGCTGCCTCACAGCCGGAGATCTGCAAGGATCAGGCGGGGTTTGACAGGGCGGCGTTTCACCGCTCGTTCGATGCGGAGGTCCTGGCCTTCTTTCGCCGGCATCTCGGCGCAAGCCGCACGCCCTGACCGCAGCCAGGAGATGGCGACCTCATCGCGACGCAGGTCACTTGCTACAAAAAAGAAAAGCCCCGCCGAAGCGGGGCTTTGCTGTTTATTTCGATGGCGCCGGTTTTCGTTTGAAGAGGCCCTTCAGATTGTCGAAGAGCTCCACCTTCACGCCGTGGCGCCTCATGATGATCGACTGCTGGATGACCGAGAGCGTGTTGTTCCAGGCCCAGTAGATCACGAGACCGGCCGGGAAACTTGCCAGCATGAACATGAACACCAGCGGCATCCAGTTGAAGATCATCGCCTGGGTCGGATCCGGCGGCGTCGGGTTCATGCGCATCTGGAAGAACATGGTGACGCCCATGATCAGCGGCCAGACGCCGAGATGCAGGATGGTCGGGGCTGCGAACGGCAGCAGGCCGAAGAGGTTGACGATCGAGGTCGGATCCGGCGCGGAGAGGTCCTGGATCCAGCCGAAGAACGCCGCATGGCGCATCTCGATGGTGATGTAGATCACCTTGTAGAGCGAGAAGAAGATCGGGATCTGCAAGAGCACCGGCCAGCAACCCGCGATCGGATTGATCTTCTCTTCCTTGTAGAGCTGCATCGTCGCCTGCTGCAGGCCCATGCGGTCGTCGCCGAACTTGGCCTTCAGCTCTTCCATCTTCGGCTGCACGCGCTTCATGTTCGCCATGGAGGCATATTGCCGGCTGGCAAGCGGGAAGAAGAGCGCCTTGACCACGATGGTCGTGCAGAGGATGGCGACGCCGAAATTGCCGAAGAAGCGGAAGAAGAAATCCATCAGCTTGAACATCGGCTTGGTGATGAAATAGAACCAGCCCCAGTCGATCAGGCGGTCGAAGCGCGGGATCGAATAGCTGGTTTCATAGCGATCGATGACCGGAACTTCCTTGGCGCCGGCGAAGATGAGGTTCTTCAGCTCGATCGACTGGCTGGGAGCCACCGTGATGGCATCCTGCTTGTAATCGGCCTGATAACGCGCCGTACCGTCGCTGAAATGCGAGAAGCGAGCATCATAGGCGGTCGACTGCGGCGGCACGATGGTTGCGGCCCAGTATTTGTCCGTCATGCCGAGCCAGCCGCCGGTCGCCTTGGCGGGCGTCGTGGCTTCCTTCTCGGTCGACGCATATTTGGTCTCGATCAGGCCGTCATCGCCGATGACGCCGATGAAGCCTTCGTGCAGGACGTAGGCGGAAGGCGTCTCGGGCTTGTTGTAGCGGGTGACGCGGCCATAGCTCGACAGCGAAACCGGTGCCTGGCCGCCATTGGCGATCTTGTCGGTGATCGTGAACATGTAGCGATCGTCGACGGAGATGGTGCGCGAGAAGGTGACGCCCTTGTCGTTGGTGTAGGACAGCGTCACCGGCGTCTTATCGGTCAGCTTGTCGCCGCTTGCCAGCTTCCATACGGTCGAAGGGCCGGGGACAGCACCGGTCGCGTCGCTGCCGACATAGCCGAGCTCGGTGAAGTAGCCATCCTTGGTGTCTGCCGGGCTGAACAGCGTGATGATCGGGCTGCTCTTGCTGACGGTCTCATGATAGGCCTTGAGCTGCAGGTCGTCGAGGCGCGCGCCTTCCAGGTTGATGGAGCCTGACAGCGCGGGCGTATCGATCGCGACGCGCGCAGACGACGTCTTGGCGACCGATTGATCGCGCGTCAGCACCGACGCCGTGTTCTGGCCGCCTGCCGGCAGCGAACCATTGACCGGAGCAGCGCCTGCGCCGGCGGCGGGTGCCTGCGTCGTCTGGGCGTGCTGCGACTGCTGCTGCTTGGCGGCCTGTTCGGCCTGGCGCTGCGCCTCGAGGCGCGGGTTCATGTAGAAAAACTGCCAGCCGAGAACAATCAGCACAGACAGTGCAATTGCAATGAAGTAATTGCGGTTGTTTTCCATCATACTTTCCTGGAGCGGTCCGTCTCGGACCGCCGATGTTTCGGCCTGGTTTCGATGCGGCTTACGAGTTCGCTTGCCAGTTTTTCGAAAGGTGCGGTCAGCACATCGCGCCGCGCGACAACCACATAGTCGTGTCCGGGCTGCATTGCAAACCCGGCATGAAGCCGCACGGCTTCTTTCAGCCTGCGCCGCATGCGGTTGCGCTCCACTGCGTTGCCATGTTTTTTGGTAACGGTAAAACCAACGCGGGGGTCGGCGTCGGCAAGCTTGCGGTCCAGCATCTCTAGCAGGAAGAAGCCGCCTCTGCGCTTCTCGCCTTCACGGACTGCAAGAAACTGCGGCCGGCTTTTCAGCCGCCCGACAGTCTTTTTGGGTCGTTCATTCGTCAATTGCCCGCCATCCTCGACTATCGGGCATTTCGGCCGTTAGGCCGAAAGACGCTTGCGGCCGCGGTTACGGCGAGCGGAAAGAACCGCACGGCCGCCCTTGGTAGCCATACGGGAACGGAAGCCGTGGCGACGCTTGCGGACAAGCTTGGATGGTTGATAGGTACGCTTCATTTATTTAAACACCGCGGAGTGCGGCCCTTCTTGAGCTTTGCTTCAATAGCAAGGAGCGTTGTTGATTATGACGAACGGACTTGGCCCGCAGATGCAGGCTCTATGACCGAACGTGCGCGGGCTTATAAGGATCAGGGCCCCCAAAGTCAATTATACCGGCGCAGATTCCTGGAAATCCAGGATTCCTGTTAGTCGGCCGATCGATTGTGCCGCCGGCAATAGAGTTCGGAGATTCCTGAAATATAAGGCGGAAACAGCCCTGAATCCCGATGTTCCGACGCGAAATACGGCAAGATAACATTAATGAATTTAGCCGATATCTAAGTGCGTACTGGCAAAACCCACCGATTTTGGGGGATGACGCTGGCCTTGGGGGATATCTTGAAAATTCGCGGCAAAGTAAATCTGCTTGTACTCGTCATGACCGGCGCAGCACTCCTGATCGGCGGCACCACTCTTTACGCGCTGCATCAATATGACCAGAGATTGCAGAGTTATGAGCAGACAGCCAGCCGCGCCTATATGGGCGAGCACCTCAACCGTTATGTAACCGCGGTGGTCATGGAATCCCGCGGCATCTATGCGGCCGCTTCCGCAAAGGATGCCAAGAGCTTCGCCGATGGGCTGACGGCCGATCTCGACGAGATCGACAAGGTTCTGGTCTCCTGGTCGCCTCTGGTTCCGGATAGTCAGAAAGCGGATTTCGCCAAGCTGAAAGCCCGCGCTCAGGAGTTTCGCGTCTTCCGCACGGAGACGGTCAAACTCGGCGTGACGGATGGCCCCGATGCGGCGGCCAAGCAGGGCAACAACGAGGCGAACCGCGCCAATCGCAAAGCCTTCCAGGCTGAGATCGACGCCGTCGTCCAGGCTGACAAAGCGGAACTTGCAAAGGCTGAAGCCGAGATCGCCGTCTTCCACGAGAGCGTCCTGTGGGTCGTCCTCAGCATCATGGTCGCCGGCATCGGCGCCGGCGTCGGTCTTGGAGCTTACATCGGCACCGTTCACCTGAGCCGCCCGATCCGCAAGGTCACGGACGCGATCAAGAAGGTTGCCGACGGCCAGTTCGATATCGAGGTCCCGTTTGCCGGTCGAGGCGACGAAATCGGCGAGATGGCAGCGGCTGTCGACGTCTTCAAGGAAAACGGCAATGCCGTGCGCCGCATGAATGCCGAGGAAATGGCGATGCGCGCCAGAAGCGACGAGCTGCAGTCCAGCATGTCGCTGGCCGTTTCGGCTGCGGCCGCCGGCGATTTCAGCCGCCGCATCGACAAGGATTACGGCGACGCCAATCTCAATCGCTTCGCTACCAATGTGAATGAGCTGCTGATGAGCGTCGATGTCGGCATCGGCGAGGTCCGTCGCGTCATCGCAAGCCTGGCCGAAGGCGATCTCACCCAGTCGATGAAGGGCGAATTCCAGGGCGCCTTTGCGGAATTGCAGCAGAACGTCAACGCGACGCTCGCAACGCTGAAGAGCACCATGCGCGAGGTGCGCGAGACCACCGGCTCGATCAATTCCAACACCAACGAGCTTCGTCACGCCAGCGACGACCTATCCAAGCGTACCGAGCAGCAGGCAGCTGCCCTCGAGGAAACCTCGGCAGCGCTCGATGAGATCACCTCCGTCGTCCAGAACTCGACGGAGCGGGCGCGCGAAGCGAGCGTCATGGTGGGCGAAGCCAAGGAAGATGCTGCCCGTTCCGGCACCGTCGTTCGCAACGCGATCGATGCTATGGGCCGCATCGAGCAGGCATCCGGCGAAATCAGCCAGATCATCGGCGTTATCGACGATATCGCCTTCCAGACCAATCTGCTGGCACTGAACGCCGGTGTGGAGGCTGCGCGCGCCGGCGAGGCAGGCAAGGGCTTTGCCGTCGTCGCGCAGGAAGTGCGCGAGCTTGCCCAACGCTCCGCCACGGCGGCCAAGGATATCAAGGCGCTGATCGGAAAATCCGGCGGCGAGGTGCAGGTCGGCGTCAAGCTGGTGCAGGCGACCGGCGAGGCGCTGTCGACCATCGAAGCGCGCGTGCTCAAGATCAACGATCACATCCATTCCATCGCCACCGCGGCGCGCGAACAGGCGACCGGCCTGTCGGAAGTCAACAAGGCCGTCAATCAGATGGACGAGGTCACGCAGCGCAACGCTGCCATGGTCGAGGAAACTTCGGCAGCGACCCATCGTCTGGCGGGCGAGGCTGACGGCCTCGTGCGCCTGGTCTCCCGCTTCAAGGTCGATGGAGGCAGCGTTTCCGCTCCGGTGCCGGCGCGCGCCGAAACGCATCGTCCGACGGCATCGCCGGCGCGCCGGATGATTGACAAGGTCGCGACGGCCTTCGGCGGCAACGCTGCCCGCGCGCCGGCCGCTGCTGCGCAGAATTGGGAAGAGTTCTGATCTCTTCGCGAGTGGGCGAGAAGCGGCTGTGCTGAGCGCCGCCGCTCTCC
This sequence comes from Martinezella miluonensis, assembly GCF_900094545.1. Taxonomy (GTDB): domain Bacteria; phylum Pseudomonadota; class Alphaproteobacteria; order Rhizobiales; family Rhizobiaceae; genus Rhizobium; species Rhizobium miluonense. The sequence goes on along the minus strand of NZ_FMAH01000001.1, from coordinate 144,118 downwards.
TTGTATGCGTCATCGTGCCCTAGGATCGGGACGCGATTGGAAAAAAGCCCACAATCACCTATTATACCGTTTCGACAAGTCGCCATCAGGTCGCTTTGCGGCGAAGCGGGACAATTGAAATGGACAGTGAGCAGGGCAGGAGCGCCGCAAAGGACGGCAAGGCCGAGAAGGTCGGCCTCTCCAGGCTTTGCAGGCCAACCGGCATCTTTGGCGGGCTCTCCGGCAAGCTCCTCATCCTCACCATCGTTTTCATATCGTTGGCGGAGGTGCTCATCTTCGTGCCTTCCGTCGCCAATATGCGGCTGCGCTGGCTGGAGGATCGGCTGAGCACGGCTGCCGCCGCCGCCATCGCCATTGACGGCTTGCAGACGGCCGAATTGCCCCGTGCGCTGCAGAAGGAAACATTGATGGCCACCGGCACGCGGGCCATCGTTCTGCGCAAGGACGGCACCTCGCGTCTGCTGGCGACGGCAGAAATGCCGGCTTCGGTCGATGACATGTATGATCTCAGCGACGTGTCGCAGCCTACCGCCATCAAGGACGCCCTCGACACTCTGCTTTTCGGCGGCAACCGCATCATCCGTGTTTTCGGCCCCGTCGGCGGGGATGCCGGCACCGGCATCGAAGTGGTGCTGAAGGATACGCGCCTGCGCAATGCGATGCTTGCCTATTCCCGCAGCGTCTTCCTCGTTTCCATCCTGATTTCGCTCTTCACCGCGACGCTGATCTTCTTTGCGATCAACCGCATCATGATCCGCCCGATCCGCCGTCTCACCGACAGCATGCAGGCCTATTCCGACGATCCGGAGGATCCGGGCCGCATTCTCGTGCCCGACCAGGGGCGCGACGAGCTTGCCGTCGCTGGCCGCCATCTTGCTGCCATGCAGACGCAGCTTCAGAAGACGCTGAAGCAGCAGAAGAATCTTGCCGCCCTCGGCCTCGCCGTCTCGAAGATCAATCACGACATGCGCAACATCCTGTCGGCTGCGCAGCTGATGTCGGACCGGCTCGTCGATATCGACGACCCCATGGTCAAGCGCTTCGCGCCGAAGCTGCTGCGCACCATCGATCGCGCCGTCGGCTATACGACCGAGGTGCTGTCCTATGGCCAGACCTCCGAATCGGCGCCGCGCCGGCGCAAGATTCGTCTTATCGAGCTGATCGCCGAGGTTCGCGATATCCTGGCGATCGAGCCCGACAGCGGCATAGAATTCATCGAGCAGCTTAGTGCCGATCTGGAAGTCGATGCCGACGGCGAACAGTTGTTCCGCGTCATCCATAATCTCTGCCGCAACGCCCATCAGGCGCTGGTTGCCATTAGCAACGCCGAGCTCGACAGCATAAAGCGCATCACGGTCTCGGCGCATCGAATCGGCAGCGTCGTCAGCATTACCGTCGACGACACCGGCCCCGGCATGCCGCAGAAGGCGCGGGAGAATCTCTTCACCGCTTTTCGTGGCTCCGCCCGCTCCGGAGGCACAGGCCTTGGCCTGGCGATCGCCCGGGAGCTGGTGCTTGCCCATGGCGGCACCATTGCGCTCGTGGAAAAACCGGCTGCCGGAACGCAGTTCCGCATCGAAATTCCCGACCGTCCCGTATCCCTCGACGATTATCGCAGCAAGAGCTTGCAAGAAATCTGAATATTTTCAGATAGTTGTCGGTATCTTGCACGAAAATCGCGATCTTTTTCAGAAATCCACTTGCATTCCCCCAAGGGACCCTTTAGAGAACCGCCCACACCGAACGGTTTCTTCCGTTTCGGCACGCACCCGTAGCTCAGCTGGATAGAGCACCAGACTACGAATCTGGGGGTCAGGAGTTCGAATCTCTTCGGGTGCGCCATTTTTCCCTTATCGTTTTTTATGCTTGCTGCGTTTGAAACGCAGCCTGTTATCGGGCTAAACGCATAGCCGGTTCGGCCTCGGTGTTCGCGCCCTCGATCCGATCTGTTCTGGTCGCCGCGATTACCTGCTGGGCGCGACGGGCGCACCTCGACCGGCGCACGGACGGGCCGATGGTGGCTTTGCGCCCCAAGTCAGCGTCTCTCTGGATCGGTAGCCCTGCTGGCGGAGAAGCCCAGTCAGCTTGACCGCGGGGTCCCCTGTCCGTGATCCGTTGCCAATGGCAATTCCGGCAGAAACAACAGAACGACCAACGCCAGTGCCACGATCGCCGTTCCCGTTGCGAAGGTCATTGCAATGGCGTGGCGGTAAAGCGCGATGGCGGCGGCATGGGCCTCGGGAGAGGCGGTCGCGAGCTGTCTCATGCCGGCCTCGGTGAGGGACGACACATGCACGCCATCCAGCGCGCCGGAGGCGTTCTGCACGCGATAGGCCAGAATTGCACCCGAGCCGGTGACGCCAATGAGGCCGCCGAGCGAACGGAAGAAGGCGAGTGTCGCCGTTCCGACGCCGCGATGGGCAAGGGGCAGGGCATTTTGCACGGCAATCGTCATGGTGGGCATGACAAGCCCGAGACCAAGGCCGAGAGCGAAGACGGCGGGCTCAATGATCCCGAAACCCTGGCTGGTGGCCGCGGCCCAGGAAAGGATCGCGAAGGCGACCGTCGCGAGGCTGAGGCCGCAGAGCTGCGCCGGCTTGTAGCGCCCGAAGCGATGCAGCAGTACGCGCCCGTTGACCATCGAGGAAATAACGACGCCGATCATCAGCGGGCCGGTCAGCAGCCCGGAATGCGAGGCGCTGACCCCCATGACCATCTGGAAGAACAGCGGAAAGAACAGGCTTGCGCCCAGCATCCCCATGAAGGTCAGGGCCAGCACGATGCAGGCGACGACGAACAGCCGATTGCGGAAGAGATCGGGCGGCAGCACCGGCTCGGGCTCGCGCCGGACGTGAAGGATGAAAAGAACGCAAAGCACGAGGGCGACGGCAGACAGTCCGAAAATCTCCGGCGAATTCCAGGCCCATTCGTTGCCGCCGAGCGCCAGCACCAGCAGGAAGCTCGTCGTACAGCCCGTCAGCAAGGCGGCGCCGAGATAGTCGATGCGGCGACTGCGAGACTGGTGCGGCCGCTTGAGCGCGCGGCCGATCATGATGAGGGCAACGGCGCCGATTGGCAGATTGACGTAGAAGATCCAGTGCCAGGACAGGAGATCGGTGATGATGCCGCCGGCGATCGGGCCGATGACGCTGCAAACCGCGAAGACGGCGGCGATCGAGCCCTGGTTGCGCCCACGCCGAGCCGGCGGCACGATGTCGCCGATGATGATCTGCGCCAGCGGCATCAATCCGCCGGCGCCGATGCCCTGGATCGCCCGGAAGATGATGAGCTGCATCAGCGTCTGCGCCATGCCGCTCAGGACGGAGCCGAGCAGGAAGATCAGGATCGCCGCATAGATCATCGGCTTGCGGCCATACTGGTCGCTGAGCTTGCCGTAGAGCGGCATGGTGGCGGTGGAGGCGAGCACATAGGCGCTGACCACCCAGGAAAGATGCGTCAGCCCGCCGAGATCGCTGACGATGCGGGGCAGGGCGGTGGCGACGATGCTCTGGTCGATGGCGCCGAGCCCGAGAACGATCATCAGGCCGAGAATGACGGCGCGGATCTCGCGGCGGTCGGGTAGGCCGTCCGCTGCTGGTGCCGCTGGCGAAGCTGCCTGGAGACGATCTCCGCTCATTGTCCGATCTCTCCAAGTGGCCCGATCGCGGCCCGAATTGCAGCGCGCTCTTCAGGCGACAGTTTGGCCAGTTCCGATGCGAGCCAGTCGGTCCGCCTCTGTTTCAGAGCCTGTATGAGCTTCTTGCCCTTCTCGGTTGCGATCAGGCCGTTGCGCCTGCGGTCGCTGGGGTCCGGTTCTGAGCGCGTAATGAGACCGTCCCGCTCCATTGCCTTCACATGTCCTGAAATCGTCGGCCCGCGCAGCTTCTCCATCCGCGCCAGTTCGGCAACTCCGATGCCTGGTTGCCGCATGACGGCAACGAGGAGCAGGGCATGTAGCGGCGACAATCCCGGATCGTCACTTTCGCGGCGCAATTGTCGATAAAGGCGATGCAAGGCAGGGCGCAATGCTTCGGCAAGCGCATGGGCTTCGTCGAGCCCAGGATGGCGGATGGTATCGGTCATGGAGCATCAGCCTCAATAGATAGGTAGGCTTCCTATCTATATGCTCCGCCTGCGTACTTGCGCAAGCGATAATATTGTGAAACATTTTTCAATCATTACGCGTTGTTCATCAGTACTGCGACTCGAGAGGAGAGAGCTGTGAAACGACTTCTGACCACGGTAACGGTGACCGCATTGAGTGCCCTTTTGGCGATTTCGTCCTTTGATCCGGCAGTTGCAGGACCGATCCAGCCGATGGTTCAGCCGGCGGCCATACAGACGAGTGGCCAGCCCTCCAGTGTCGTCGACGTGCAGTATCGTCATCACGACAGGCGCTATCGCCCGCACCACCGCCCCCATTATCGTCCTGGCTATCGCCCGCATCATCGGCCGGGCTATTGGCATGGCCATCGCGGCTATCGCCACGCCCGCCCAGGCTATCGCCGTTATAGCGATGGCTGGTGGTATCCGATGGCTGCCTTCACTGCCGGTGCAATTATTGCCGGCGCCGTTGCTCATCCACCTCGCGGCAGTGCGCATGTTCGCTGGTGCGCCAGCCGCTACAAGACCTATCGCGCTTCCGACAATACCTATCAGCCGACCAATGGTCCTCGCCGCCAGTGCGTGAGCCCGTAAGCTGTCGGTGAACTGGATGCTTGAAGCCCTCTCGGCAATCGCGGGGAGGGCTTTATTTCACGCCGTTGCGAGAGACTTCACAGAGAGATTCGTTATCGCCTGTTGCAACCGATATATTTTTGCATTAAATGCAAATTTGCAATAGATAAAATATGCGAAAAGTCGTGCGACGGCACTTGCATCTCAACGATTCTGGATGGCCTAATGGCGTGATACGCCTTTGAAATGCCATGCTGCTCAGTCCTGATCGCGCCACATTCGATATCGCAGCCGGAGATTGGATTCGCGGAATGACGACAAAGACATCATGCGCCGATTTCGTGCGGTTCTTTCGCTCCTGGGTGAGCGATCCGATGCGGGTCGCAGCAGTCGCGCCTTCGGGCGAGCGGCTGGCCAGGCTGATGACGCAGGAGATTGATCCGCTTGATGGCCCGATTCTGGAACTTGGCCCCGGCACGGGCGTTTTCACGCGGGCTCTGCTGGCGCGGGGAATTCCGGAAAGTGCCCTCACGCTCGTCGAATTCGGCGAGGAGTTTGCCGTTCGTTTGCGGGACCGTTTTCCTGAGGCTCGAGTAGTGCGGATGGATGCGGCCCAGCTTGGTGGTTGCGGCCTCTTCGACGACGCGCCTTTTGGTGCCGTCGTCAGCGGCCTGCCACTCCTGTCCATGCCGCCTTCGAAAGTCGCCGCCATTGTCGGCGGAGCCTTCGCGGTGATGAAGCCGGGCAGTGCCTTCTATCAATTCACCTATGGCCCGCGCTGTCCTATTCAGCGGCCGATCCTCGAAAGCCTCGGCTTGAAGGGCACTCGCATCGGCGGCACCGTGCGCAACATTCCGCCGGCCGGCGTCTACAGGATATCGCGCCAAGATCCGCTGGAACTCTCGATCAACGGCGCCGAATCTCGTAGCACCGGGAAGATCGCGGCAATCGGCGCCCATGCGCAGGAGGCCGGCACGGCTGATACGGGGCGGCCCGAAGCAAATGCATAGCGGGGGGAGCAGATGGCGGATATCGATGGCGCGGTGAGGGAAGGCCGGCGCGAACGGAAGCGTCGCCAGACCCGCGAGCGTATCGAAACCACGGCATTGAAGCTTTTCCTCGAGCGAGGCTTCGACAATACCACCATCGAAGATATCACCGAGGCGGCCGATGTTTCCAAACGCAGCTTCTTCGATTACTTCCCCAGCAAGGAAGATGTGGTCGCTGCCTGGCAGGATGGCTTCGCCGACGAACTGATCGGTGCAGTCGCTGCCCAGCCTGCAGATGCACCGCTGGTCGAGGTCATCGAGACGGCAATCAATGCGGCCCTGCGGGCTGCGGTCTCTGATCCTCAGCATCTTGCCATCGCCGTCCTGATCCGGGATACGCCGGCACTTCGGTCCCGGGATCAGCTGAAATACGCCAAGCTAGAACGAAAGCTCACGGATGCGCTGCATGCCCGCTGTTCCGGCGGAGACGAGGAGCGGTTCCGCTTGAGTTTGCTTGCCGCAGCCGTCGTCGGCATGCTGCGCATCGGCGGCGAACGCTGGAGCGGCGCGCAGAAAGATCTACCGCTGGAGGAGTTCGCCTCCGGCATGTTCCATGAGCTTTGGGCAGCGCTTGCCGACCTGGGCGCGCTGGCGCGGGCGCATTTGCCAGCCCGGTGATCCCGATGCGATCCATCGGCAGCTGCAGACCCGCGTCGATCGCGGCATCTCGAAAAGATGGCTTTGTCGGCGGCAATGCATTGCATATGCCGGATCGCAGACCCATCTACTGCCGTGTCGCGACCCTATTTCCCTCTTCGCGAACAGCTCGCTTTGATCGACAGATCCCGGCCGCTCCGATGGCGGGAACTCCAGATATATTCTTAGATCAGTGAAGGGACATAACCATGTCAGATTTCGACGCAGCCAAGTCCGGTCAATTCAAGATCGGCGGTGATCTTCCCGTCCATCGTCTCGGCTTCGGTGCCATGCGCATCACGGGTGCCGGCATCTGGGGCGAGCCTGCCGATCACGACGAAGCCATCCGCACGCTGAAGCGCCTGCCGGAGCTTGGCATCAACTTCATCGACACAGCCGATTCCTATGGTCCCGACGTTTCCGAACTGCTGATCAAGGAAGCGCTTCATCCATATAGCAAGGATCTCGTCGTCGCCACCAAGGGCGGACTGACGCGAACCGGCCCGGATGTCTGGGTGCCTTTAGGTCGTCCGGAGTACTTGATCCAGCAGGCGCACAAGAGCCTGCGCAACCTCGGCGTCGACCGCATCGATCTCTGGCAACTCCACCGCATCGATTCCAAAGTGCCGGTCGCCGAGCAATTCGATGCCGTGAAATCCCTGATCGATGACGGTATCATCCGCCATGCGGGCTTGAGCGAAGTCTCCGTTGCCGACATCGAGGCGGCGTCGAAGCACTTCAGCGTGGCGACGGTGCAGAACCGTTACAATCTCGTCGACCGCACCAGCGAAGATGTCCTCGATTATTGCCATAAGCACAATATCGGCTTCATTCCCTGGTTCCCTCTGGCCGCGGGCAATCTCGCCAAGGAAGGCTCGCTTCTCGATACCATCGCCAAGAAGCATGACGCGGCGCCGAGCCAGATCGCGCTTGCCTGGGTGCTGAAGCGCAGCCCGGTCATGCTACCGATCCCCGGAACGGGCAAGGTCAAGCATCTCGAGGAAAACACCGCGGCCGTCGACATCGTGCTCTCCGATGAGGAGTTTGCTGCACTGGATGCCGAAGGTCGCAAGGCGTTCAAGGCGGCATAAGGCCCACGGCTTCGGCGCGCAAAGCTGGAGCGACGATTCGAAAATGTGCACGGGGCGGCGAAGACAACGTCTCTGCCGCCCATATATGCTTGTGCGAGCGCGCAGTCCTGCTTCACGATCATGTGAATCCTGCAGTCTTGGCATCCGACGGCTTTAAAATAGGCGGCGGAATGCCCTGTTCGCCGGTGCTATGCGGGATTCCTGGCCAATTTGGGTATAAGCATTGCGCGCAGCGCATTGCTGCATTGCGAAGGCCGGTCTATTCATGCGTGTCCCAGCGTTATATCTACCCGCTCGAAGGCAGCGCACCTCCTCCTCCCAGCGCTCCTTCATTGATTGGCAACACTCCTCCTCCCAGTTGCCAATCCGGATCAAGAGCCCGACGCATCCTCCTCCCGCGTCGGGCTCTTTTTTATTCCCCACATTCCTGATGTTCCCGCGGCATCTTCTGTTCGATCTCGGAGTTGCGCCATTGCAATGCCGGTGCGAATTAGCGCTGCTTCATGTGGGCGATAACCGCTCTCTCTGCTTGCACCATGGGTGCCGATGCGTAGAGTGGCGCGATCGTTGGGCGTTGGAGAAGGGTTGCATGATGCAGCATGTGGCAGGCTCGGGCCGAGGGGGAAGCGTGTTTTTCCGAACCGTTGCCGTTGCTGTGACGCTATCGCTTGCGGCTTGCGGCCGTCCCGTCGGAGTCATGCAGCCGGTCGGGGAAAATGTGCCGGGAACCTCGAAGGTCGATCTGCTGGTCGCCACCACGCGCTTGCCGGACAAGGATCCGGCGATCCTGTTTTCGGGAGAACGTGGCCCGGGGTTGAAGATCGACGCTGTCAGCGTCTCCATTCCGCCGGAGGCCAATCGCAAGGTCGGCCAGGTGCAGTGGCCGAGCCGTCTGCCCGGCAACCCCTTGAAGAATTTCGTCACCCTTGCCGTCAAGCCGCTGGCGACCGAAGCGGATGGTCGCGCCTGGCTGCATGCGGAATTGCCGAAGGACCGGCGGGTACTGATCTTCGTGCATGGTTTCAACAATCGCTATGAGGACGCCGTCTATCGCTTTGCGCAGATCGTGCACGATTCGCACGCCAATGTCGCACCGATCGTCTTTACCTGGCCATCGCGGGCGAGCATCTTCGACTATGCCTATGACAAGGAAAGCGCGAACTATTCGCGCGACTCGCTTGAGGAGCTGTTGCGCCGGGTCGCCGCCGATCCTGCCGTCGGCGATATCACCGTCATGGCGCATTCGATGGGGAGCTGGCTAGCCGTCGAATCCCTCCGGCAGATGGCGATCCGCAATGGCCGCGTCACGCCGAAGATCAAGAACGTCATTCTGGCTTCGCCCGATCTCGATGTCGATGTCTTCGGGCGGCAGTTCGCAGCACTCGGCAAAGACAAGCCGCATTTTACGCTGTTCGTCTCGCGCGACGACCGGGCCTTGTCGCTCTCACGGCGCATTTCGGGCAGTATCGATCGTCTCGGCCAGATCGATCCCACAGCCGAGCCCTATCGCAGCGAGCTGGAAAAGCAGGGGATCACCGTACTTGATCTCACCAAGCTCAAGACTGGCGATGGCCTGAACCACGGCAAGTTTGCCGAGAGCCCTGAAGTAGTGAAATTGATCGGAGCGCGGCTGATTGCCGGCCAGACGATCACCGATTCCGATGTCGGTATCGGCGATGCCGTCGGCGCGGTGGCTCTCGGCGCTGCCCAGACGGTTGGCAGTGTCGCAGGCGCGGCCGTCAGCGCCCCGATTGCCATCTTCGATCCCCGCACGCGTGCGAATTACGGCGAGCAATGGCGCCGTGTCGGCGCGTCCGCGGGCAATACGGTCGGCTCGCTCGGCGACAGCGTCGAGGCGACGAGTAACAATGTCGGGGAGACATTGGGAAAGTAGAGCCCCATATCTTCAATCGGGACCGCATCGCTTGTCGTCTTTCAGAACGCCGTAGCCAGTCAATTCAATCTGATATATCACAGAGCTGCGCCATATCGGACATGGTGGCGCATTGCGGGTAGGCTTTGGCATGGGCGAAATCAGGCGTACGGTTATCAGCGTCGGCGATGGTGGCGAGATGGCCGGCCGCGATTTGCCGCGGGATTATCGTCGCTCCTGCGTACCGGACCTCCGGTACGCGGCTGTTCAGCGGCCATCTCGGCTTGATGCCCCGCAACAAAGAGCACCTGCATTGATGATCGATAGCGGCATCCCGCGATACGTTTGATTGGAGTAGATGACATGAGATGGAAGCGCACGATCCAGCTGCTGGACGTTCATTGCGAAGGGGAAATCGGCAAGGTTGCCATCGGCGGCGTGCCGAAGATCCCCGGAAACAGTATTGCCGAGCAGCTGCATTGGCTAAACACTGATCCGAAGGGGCAGGAGCTGCGCCGCTTCCTCGTGCTGGAGCCGCGCGGCGCGCCGATCGGCTCTGTCAACCTGCTGCTGCCGGCCAAGCACCCAGAGGCCGATGCGGGCTTCATCATCCTCCAGCCGGATCAGGCGCATGCAAGCTCCGGCTCCAACTCCATTTGCGTAACCACCGCTTTGCTCGAATCCGGCATCGTCGAGATGAAGGAGCCGGAAACGGTCGTCACGCTCGATACGGCTGCCGGCCTCGTCCGTGCCACGGCGACCTGCCGCGACGGCCGCTGCGAGAAGGTGCGGCTGATCATGGTGCCGTCTTTCGTTCATGAGCTTGATGTCGAACTCGACACGCCGCAATGGGGCAAGATCAAGCTAGACCTTTGCTATGGCGGCATCTTCTATGCGCTCGTCGATGTCGGCCAGATCGGCTCGAAAATCGAGAAGGGCAATGCTGCTACCCTCGTTCAGGCCGGCATGGTCATCAAGGATGCGATCAATCGGGCGATGACCGTGGTTCACCCGGAAATCCCTGCGATCTCCGGCGTTGCCTATGTGATGTTCCGCGACATCGATCCCGATGGCGCCATCCGCACCTGCACGACCATGTGGCCAGGCCGCGCCGACCGCTCACCCTGCGGCACCGGCAATTCCGCCAATCTGGCGACGCTGCATGCCCGCGGCAAGGCCAAGGTCGGCGATATCTTCAAGTCCCGCTCGATCATCGGTTCGGAGTTCGAGGTCGGCCTGCAGGCGGTGACCGAAGTCGCCGGCAAGCCGGCCATCATTCCCACGATCACCGGCCGAGGCTTCACCTTCGGTCTCAGCCAGGTGGCGCTCGATCCGTTCGACCCGATGGCGGAAGGCTTCGCCATGACGGATGTCTGGGGGCCTTCGGCGGGCGATATTTGAGGGGGCAGGGCCATCGGCTCCTATCGTCTGGAGAGTTCTGCCTCTCACCCTAACCCTCTCCCCGTTTTGACGGGGAGAGGGGACTAGCTCTGCATTCTCGTCGAAGCAAATTGCCGGAAGGAAGGCTGTGGTCGCGTCTATCCCCTTCGCCCCGCCTGCGGGAAGAAGGTGGCCGATAGGCCGGATGAGGGGCGTCTCTGCCCCTCCGCTATCCCTTCGGATAAATCACGCCCTTGCGCAAAATAATATTGCCATAGAGCCGCGGCTCGCTGGTCTGTATCAGCGTATGCGCCTGCTTGACCCGCTCGTAAAATTCCGCGGGCAGCAGCGGCACGACCCGGATATCGGGCACATGCCGGGCGCAGCACTCGATCATCTCGGCATGAACGGGATCGATAGCATCACGGTCCTGTTTGACGGTCGCCCGGAAAATCGCCTGCGGCACGAAATCGTCGATCGGTAGCACGCTCAGCACGGCATCGAGCACGCGGATGACGCCATGGCCATCGAGGCGGACGAGACGGCGCCCATGTTCGAGACCGGGGTAATTGCCGTCCACGAGGGCGATTTCGTCGCCATGACCCATGGCGCGCAAGGTCGCCAGAAGCTCCGGGCTCAACAGCGGGTCAATGCCCTTCAGCATGCTCTATCTCCTTGAAGAGGACGTTTTGGTCGATGAGGTAATGTGCAAAGATCGGCAGGCTCGCGCCGCCGATGGCCCGCGCCTGCGGCCCCACTGCACCCTCGATGATCTCGGGCATGATGACACCCTGCAGATCCAGATCCGAGGCGGCCTTGATGGTTGCGCGCACCACCCGCTCTCGTACCCAATCGGGGAAGCCGCCATCGATGACGGCAGCGCTGAAATCGATGACCGAGGCAGCTGCGACGATCGCCTGCGCCAGCGCCTTTGCCGTATCCTGTATCCAGATCTCCAGCGGTTCGCCGAAATCGATCCAGTTGTCGGCGGAGTACCAGAGGGGGCGCGAGTCGAAGCCGTGATCCCTCAACAGGTTCTCGAGCACGAAGATCGAGGCGATTTCCAGGAGCTGGCGATTTTCACCGTTGCGGCCACGCACGGGCAGGGGCCCAAGGGCTCCGGCCGTGCCCGTTCGCCCGACGAAGATCGAGGAATTGAGCACGATGCCGCCGCCGATGAAGGAGCCGACAAAGAAATAGACGAAATCAGGATAATGCGCGCCCGCACCGAAAACCAGTTCTGCCCCGCAGGCGCTGGTGGCGTCGTTCTGCAGGAAGACGGGATAAGTCACGCGAGAGGCGATTTCGGTGCGCAGGTCGAAGCCGCGCCAGACATCCATGGCTCCGGGCGGCGCGCCGACCTGCTCGGCCCAGTTCCACAGCTCGAACGGCGCGGCGACGCCGATCCCAGCGAGTTTGCGGCGTTCCTCTTCGCTCAGGCGCCCCTCCAATTCCCTGATGCCGGCAGTCACGAAAGCGATGATCTCCTGCGGCAGCGGATAGGGATAGGTCTGATGAAGCTGCATCCTGATTCTGCCGACAAAATCCATCAGCACGAGATCGGCGCTGCGTCGGCCGATCTTGACGCCGAAGGAGAGCACAGCATCCGGATTGAGCCGCATGGGAGTGGATGGTTGGCCGACGCGCCCGCGCACCGGTGCATCGCGGGATAGCAGCCCATCCTTCTCCAGGGCACGCATGATGACGGAAACGGTCTGCGCGGATAGCCCGCTGCGCCGGGCGATATCGGCCTTCGACAGCGCGCCGTGGCGGCGCACGAGCGACAGCACGAGCCGCTCGTTATGGGCACGCACGCCAAGCTGGTTCGCGCCCCCGCTGGGGTCGAGAATCGCTGGCGTTGTGGGTGTGTCCTCCGGGTCGTGCACGAGAGACATGGGCCTGCTCCTTCCACCATGGCCATGCCTGATTTTTTTCCAGAATGCCACATCCAATTAATAATTCAATCCGATTTATTTATTGACAGATGGAAATCTTTAGGCTCAGATATAGGCGTCGAGGATGCGTATATGGCCTTGGAGGAGGTCTCTCGAAAATAATCTGACAGGCATTGCGCATCTCCACCCCGGGCGCTCATCCGGGAATGCCGGACGGTCCGGCTTTTCAAACATCGGGAGGATTGAATGAAGAAATCTGTTATTTCCGCAGCGATCGCCGCTCTGGCGCTCGGCGTTGCCTTTGCCGCGCCGGCAAAGGCTGCAGACGTGTCCGCCTGCCTCATCACCAAGACCGATACCAACCCCTTCTTCGTCAAGATGAAGGAAGGTGCGACGGCCAAGGCCAAGGAACTCGGCGTGACGCTGAAGTCCTATGCCGGCAAGATCGACGGTGACAGCGAAAGCCAGGTTGCCGCGATCGAGAGCTGCATCGCCAGCGGTGCCAAGGGTATTCTGATCACCGCTTCCGACACCAAGGGCATCGTTTCCTCGGTCAAGAAGGCACGCGACGCGGGCCTGCTGGTCATCGCGCTCGACACGCCTCTGGAGCCGGCCGACGCCGCCGACGCGACCTTTGCCACAGACAATCTTCTCGCTGGCAAGCTGATTGGTCAGTGGGCAAAGGAAACGCTGGGTGACAAGGTGAAGGACGCCAAGGTCGGCTTCCTGGATCTGGCGCCATCGCAGCCTTCCGTTGACGTCCTGCGCGACCAGGGCTTCATGATCGGCTTCGGCATCGACCCGAAGGATCCGAACAAGATCGGCGACGAAACCGATCCGCGCATCGTCGGCCATGACGTCACCAACGGCAACGAGGAGGGCGGCCGCAAGGCCATGGAAAACCTCCTGCAGAAGAATTCGAGCATCAATGTCATCCACACGATCAACGAACCGGCCGCCGTCGGCGCCTATCAGGCTCTGAAGGCCGTCGGCTTGGAAAAGCAGGTTCTGATCGTGTCTGTTGATGGCGGTTGCCCGGGCGTCAAGTCCGTCAAGGAAGGCGTGATCGGCGCGACGTCGCAGCAATATCCGTTGATGATGGCTGCCCTCGGCGTCGAGGCGATCAAGAAGTTCGCCGCGACGGGCGAAAAGCCGAAGCCGACCGAAGGCAAGTCCTTCTTCGACACCGGCGTTTCGCTGGTGACGGACAAGCCGGTTCCCGGCCTGAAGTCGATCGACACCAAGGAAGGCACGGCAAAGTGCTGGGGCTAAGCCTCGTCCTGAACTTGGCATGATCCAATCCGAGAGCCGCTTCACACTTTTCGCTGAAGCGGCCCTTCGGTTCGCGATCGTGCCTTCCTGATATCAACGCCGGCCGGACCTTAACTCCGGCCGGTTCAACAGCCGGCGGTTTCCGCGTATAGTTCAGCGCGGCAGCGGAGGAATACAATGACCGGAGCACAGGAATTCGAGCGTGTTCTCGACGGCAGCGACAAGAATGTTGCCTCGTTCGAGCACCAGGACGTCTCTCTTCTCAAACGCATGCAGCATTTCTTGCATTCGACGCCGGCCGCCGTGCCGTTGATCGTGCTGGTGCTGGCGATCATCATCTTTGGCTTTGCCATCGGCGGCCGTTTCTTCTCGGCCTATACCCTGACGCTGATCCTGCAGCAGATCGCCATCGTCGGCATTCTCGCCGCAGCGCAGACCCTGGTCATCCTGACGGCCGGCATCGATCTTTCGATCGGCGTGATCATGGTCATTTCCTCCGTCGTCATGGGCAACGTCGCCGTCACCTACGGCCTGCCGACGCCTGTCGCCGTTTTTGCCGGCATGGTCGCTGGCGGTCTCTGCGGATTGCTCAACGGTTTCCTGGTCGCCAACATGAAGCTGCCGCCGTTCATCGTGACGCTCGGCACGTGGAATATCGTCATGGCGACGAATTTCATCTATTCCGCCAATGAGACCATCCGTGACACCGATGTCGATGAAAAGGCACCGCTTTTGCATCTCTTCGCGATCAGCTTCCGTGTCGGTGGAGCGGTGCTGACCCTCGGTGTCATCGCCATGGTGCTGCTGGTGGTCGGCCTATGGTATATTCTCAATCACACCGCTTGGGGCCGGCATGTCTATGCTGTCGGCGATGACCCGGAAGCGGCAAAATTGTCGGGCATACAGACCAAGAAGGTGCTGCTCGCGGTCTACGGCGTTTCGGGACTGATTGCGGCCTTTGCCGCGTGGGTTTCGATTGGCCGCAACGGCTCGGTCTCCCCGTCTTCGGCTGTGACGGATTTCAATCTCCAGGCAATTACCGCGACGGTGATTGGTGGCATCTCGCTTTTCGGCGGCCGCGGCTCGATCCTCGGCACGCTGTTCGGCGCCATGATCGTCGGCGTCGTATCCATGGGCCTCAACATGCTCGGAGCCGATCCGCAGTGGAAGGTCCTCCTGACGGGCGTGCTGATCATCGGCGCCGTCGCGATCGATCAATGGATCAGAAAGGTATCGGCATGACCACGACCGGCGAACCCCTTCTCACCGCCCGCGGCCTCGTCAAGCGCTATGGACGCGTGACCGCGCTCGACAATGCCGACTTCGATCTTTACCCCGGCGAGATCCTTGCTGTCATCGGCGACAACGGCGCCGGAAAATCCTCGCTGATCAAGGCGATTTCCGGCGCGGCCACACCCGATGAAGGCGAGATCAGGTTGGAAGGCAAGCCCGTCCATTTCAGGTCGCCGATGGAAGCGCGCGAGGCCGGTATCGAAACGGTTTATCAGAACCTGGCGCTCTCGCCGGCGCTCTCGATCGCGGACAACATGTTCCTCGGCCGCGAAATCCGCAAGCCCGGCATTCTCGGCTCCTGGTTCCGCATGCTCGACCGGCCGGCCATGGAAAAGCGCGCCCGCGACAAGCTCACCGAACTCGGCCTGATGACGATCCAGAACATCAACCAGGCGGTGGAAACGCTTTCCGGCGGCCAGCGCCAGGGTGTTGCCGTGGCCCGCGCCGCAGCCTTTGGCTCCAAGGTCGTCATCATGGACGAGCCGACGGCCGCCCTCGGCGTCAAGGAAAGCCGCAAGGTGCTGGAGCTCATTCTCGACGTGCGTGCCCGCGGCTTGCCGATCGTGTTGATCTCGCACAATATGCCGCACGTCTTCGAGGTGGCGGACCGCATCCATATCCATCGCCTTGGGCGTCGTCTGACCGTCATCAATCCCAAGGAATATACCATGTCGGATGCCGTCGCCTTCATGACCGGTGCCAAGGCTCCGCCGGTGGAGAACGTCGCCGCATGAGCGTCTCTCTCGAGAACATCGCCGGCGAGATCATTGCTCGCGCCGGCGATACCAGGCGGTTTCTGGTGGCGATTGCCGGGCCGCCCGGCGCCGGCAAATCGACCTTGGCCGAAAACGTCGCCAAGGCGCTGCAGACCAAGGGCGAAAGCGCCGAAGTCCTGCCGATGGACGGCTTCCATATGGACAATGCCGTCCTGATCGAAAAAGGGCTCCTGAAGCGGAAGGGCGTGCCGGAGAGCTTCGATGTCCGCGCTTTTCTCGATATCGTCAAAGCCGTGCGCGCCGCCGATCAGGAGGTGCTCGTGCCGGTCTTCGACCGCTCGCGCGAACTTGCCATTGCATCCGCCCGCATCGTGTCGCCAGATCATCGCTTTATCGTGATCGAGGGCAATTACCTGCTGTTCAGCCAGGGTAAATGGGCGGAGCTGGAGGGCGTGTTCGATTATTCGATCATGCTTGCGCCGCCGATGGAAGTGCTTGAGGAGCGGCTGTGGGCGCGCTGGAGAGGCTATGATCTCGATGAAGAGGCGGCCGGCGCCAAGGTTTACGGCAACGACCTGCCGAACGGTCGGCTGATCCTCGAGAACCGCCGCCCGGCCGATGTCACCATCGACGCAGTGCAGGACTGAAGCTCACGATCATTTAACCGCCGCTGCGGATTGTTTTGCGATGCTGGTTGGTGTTATCGAAGCGCGATATCATCAAGCATGGTCCCGAAGGGCGGGAAGCCGCTTTCGGACGAGACCATGCTCATATTTCCAGAGGTCGCGCCCATGCAAAAGCTCACCATCCGCCGTCCCGACGACTGGCATCTGCATTTGCGAGATGGCGCCATGCTGGAAGGCGTGATCGGCGATACCTCCAGACACTTTGCCCGCGCCATCATCATGCCCAATCTCGTGCCGCCGGTCGTGACGACGGCGGATGCGATGGCCTATCGCGAGCGCATCCTGAAGGCGCTGCCGGCCGGGGATCGCTTCCAGCCGCTGATGACGCTTTATCTCACCGAACATACCAGCCCCGACGATGTCGAGGAGGGCAAGAAGAGCGGCCTGATCACCGCCGTCAAGCTCTATCCGGCCGGTGCCACGACCAACTCCCATGGCGGCGTGCGCGATCTGAACAAGGCCATGCCGGTGCTGGAGCGCATGGCGAAGATCGGCCTGCCGCTCTGCGTCCATGGCGAGGTGACGACGCCCGACGTGGACATTTTCGATCGCGAGGCGGCCTTCATCGAAACCGTGCTCGATCCATTGCGTCAGCGCCTGCCGGAGCTGAAGGTGACGATGGAACATGTGACCACGTCGGACGGCGTGAACTACATCAAGTCGGCGAAGGCAAATCTCGCCGGCTCGATCACGACGCACCATCTGATCATCAACCGCAACGCCATCCTCGTCGGCGGCATCCGACCGCATTACTATTGCCTGCCGGTCGCCAAGCGAGAGAGCCATCGCCTCGCTCTGCGCGCGGCCGCAACCAGCGGCGACACCAGGTTCTTCCTCGGCACGGATTCCGCCCCTCATGTCGATCCGCTGAAGGAATGCGCCTGTGGTTGCGCCGGCATCTATACCTCGATCAACACCATGAGCTGCCTTGCCCATGTCTTCGAGGAGGAGGGCGCGCTCGACAAGCTCGAGGCCTTCGCCTCGCTGAACGGACCGGCCTGGTACGGCTTGCCCGTCAACGAGGATAGCATCACGCTGGTGCGCCGGCCTGATGCGGTGACCTTCCCGGCGAAGATTGAGACCGGGGCTGGTCCGGTCACCGTTTTCGACCCGATGTTCCCGCTGCACTGGGACGTCGAAGCCTGATTTAGTTCTTCTTTATATAAGTAATAATGAATTTAACGAACAGTATTGGCGGCGGATTATTTGTGTTCTGCCGCCAAATGGCACGTATATTTTACTGAAATGTATTTTCTTTATTATTTGCCGTAACCAATTCGATACCCCTTGAGAGCTAGCGTGTCATTGATCCCCTACGGTAAGCAAGAAACCGTCGAAAGAGCATGATGCTGGTCGATTACAACTCACTTCTTCTCGCCCTTGGCGTTTCCGCATCCTGCCTCGCGGTGACATTGGTGGGAAGCTGGTTTTCGCGCCGGCCCGATACCTTTCTGCTGACATGCTCCGCCGGCCTGGTGCCGCTGGTGGGCGGCATTTTCATATACGGCCATTATGTCGACAAGCCGCATCCGATTTTTGCAATCCTGACTTTCATCTTGTTTTTCATCGGCTTCTCGACGATCTGGGTCGCCGGCTATCAATTTCGCACGCGCCGGCTCTCCGGGTGGCGCTTCCTGCTCGGATGCCTCACCGGTATTGCCGCTTCGGTCGGGCCGATGCTCGCCGGCTATGATGGGCTGGCCTTCATCGGCGACAACGTCGTCATCGGCCTGCTGCTGCTTCTGACGGCGCGCGAATATTGGATAAGCCGCCATGAAGCGCCGACGCCGCTCTATGGCATTACCGCGCTCTACACTTTGACCGCCATTTCCTTTGGCCTTTGCGCGGCGGTGCTCATCGCCGATGGCAAGCTCGTGCTCGGCCACGCGCCTAACAATTGGGCCGAGGATTTCAGCCTCGCCGTCTGCATCGCCGGAATGACCGGGATCGGGGCGCTGTCGCTTGCACTGCATCAGTGGCGCCAGGCGGCGCTGCATCGTCAGGAGGCGATCACAGATTCCTTGACCGGTCTGCTCAACCGCCGCGCACTTTTCGACCTTCATGGCAGACGGACCTTCGGCCCGTCCATGGCGGTTATCATCTTCGACATCGATCGCTTCAAATTGATCAACGATCAGCATGGCCATGCCGCCGGCGATTTTGTGCTCAAGCTTTTCGGCCAGGAATTGTCCGTGGGCTTGCGTCCTTCGGACACGGTGGCGCGGCTCGGTGGCGAGGAGTTTGCCCTTGTGCTCGACAATACCTTGCCCGGGCGTGCCGAACAGGTCGCGGAACGGGTGCGGGATGCCTTTGCTGCGCGGGCGATCGAGGTAGAGGGCAAATCGCTGGTCTGCACCGTCAGCGCAGGCGTCGCCACCGGCACCGTCAAGGGGATCGGCTTCGACGACGTTCTTCGCGCTGCCGATAAGGCGCTTTATGAGGCAAAGCGAAACGGCCGCAACCGTGTCGAGGTTGCGGCCTACCTGCATGCCGTCTAGCCGATCATTTCGCTAGGCCCCTGTAGCTCTCTTTTGACCGGTTAAAACAGAGCCCGTACGAAGGCGCATGCGGCAAGAAGCGATGCCACCGTGCGCACATGGTTCCACTGCATCCAATCGCTGAGATAGGTCGTCCACAGCTGTGCTGCTTCCGCTGTATGGCCATCGACCTTGTCGAGCGCATCATTCAGCGGCACGTTGAACACGATGGTCGAGAGGAAGCTGGCGACGATATAGAGCGCAGCCCCCGCCAGCATCATCACGCTGACGCCGCCCCGCCAATAGACGATGGCCATGGCGGCGATGAAGACCGACAGGGCGGCGGCCAGCATGAACACGACGATGAATGGCGAACGCACGATCGTGACGTTGATCGATTGCATGGCGGCAATCCCTTGGTCGACCGGAAGGCGGGCGAGGGACTGCATGACGAAGGTCGAGAAGGCGAAATAGACGCCGGCGAGAAGACCGCTGCTGAGCGCCGCGATGATGAGCGCGATACTTGTGATCGGAAAAGTCATGACTGAATGCTCCAGATGCCGGTTGCGGCAGTTTGGTTGGCGTAATCGGAAAAGTCTTTCGGCTGCCTGCCGAGGATTTGGCTGACGCCATCCATGACGGGCGAGTTGCGACCATCGAGGACCTGCGTGAAAAGCTCATGCAGGAGATCGGTGGCCTCTTGCGGCAGACCGAAAGCGGTCATTTCGGCGATGAAGGCATCGATCGGAACCGTTTCGTATCCGATACTTCTGCGTGAGGCCAATGCGATCTCGGCAACCGCTTCGCGAAATGTCAGGGCGCGAGGGCCTGTCAGCTCGTAGGTCTGGTTGCGGTGACGCGGATTGATGAGGCACTCGACGGCCGCGTCGGCAAGGTCGTCAGCATCGACGAAAGGCTCTGGCACATCGCCGGCGGGCAACGCGAGTTTCCCCTGGAGAATTCCGTCGATAAAGGCGCCCTCACTGAAATTCTGGTTGAACCAGCTGGCGCGCAACACGGTGTAATCCACGCCGGCGGCCTTGAGCTTTGTTTCACTCAGGATCGCTCCATCCTCGCCGCGGCCGGAAAGCAGGACGATATGGTTCACGCCGGCATCGATAGCCGCCTTCGCAAAGGCCGCAATGGCATCGGCCGCCCAGGCCACGGCGAGGTCCGGCTGAAACGTGACATAGGCGGCCGACGGGCCTTCAAGCGCTTGATGCCAACTGCCGCGGTCCTGCCAATCGAAGTTCGGTGTCGTTGAGCGCGAGGCGGCGCGAACCTTGATGCCGCGCGCCCTCAGCCGTTCGGCAACCCGGCCGCCGGTTTTTCCCAATCCGCCGATGACGGCAACAGTCGAAATCTGCATTTCAAGCTCCTCCTGCACAAAATGTGATAAATTCTCTCATTTGCGAAATGTGATAAACTCTCTTATATTGCTTGTCAACAGTCACAGGTAGGGAATGACATGACGCAGGAACCGGTCGCGAAGCGCAGGCGCAGCAAGGACGAGGCGGGCACGCCGCGGCGCATACCCAGCCAGCAGCGCGGCCGCGAACGCGTGGATCTGATCCTTTCGGTGGCATCCGAGCTGATTGCCAGGAACGGCAGCGATGCGCTGCGCATGGGCGAGATCGTCGAAAAGGCAGGCGTCTCCTTCGGCTCGCTCTATCAATATTTCCCGGACAAGACGGCGATCATCCGCGTGCTGGCCGAACGCTATAACGAGCAGGGTCGCCAATGCGTCGGGGATGAACTGGAGGCGATCAAAAGCCGCGATCAGCTCCAGTCCGCGCTTGGCCGTATTGTCGATGGCTATTACGCCATGTTTCTCGATGAGCCCGTCATGCGCGACATCTGGCACGCAACCCATGCCGACAAGCTGCTGCAGCAGGTCGATGCCGAGGACATGGAATGGCATTCGCAGGCTTTTCTCACTGTCCTCCAGCGCCTGTGGCCGGAGCGCGACCATTCCGAGCTGGCAAGGATCGCCAGATTGACCATGCAGCTTGTCGCTGCGGCGGTCCGCTATGCGATTTCGATCGAACGGGAAGAAGGCGACAAGGTGATTGCGTTGTTCAAGGTGATGCTGCCCGCCGATCTCGGTGTGGTTTGACAGGCGGCTTTTTACGGAGGGAGGGCTGTGGCGCCGGCGACGGATGCCTGCAAAACCTTCCATGCGTCTGGAAACCCGGGCCGCTTGCTGCTATTGCCGCTGGAACATTAGCGCTGCGAAGGAGGCCCCCCGCATGACCCAGATGACATTTACCGATCGCTCCGTCATGGCTGAGCTGGTGGCCAGGATGCTTTGGGAGATCAAGGCGGTCCATTTCAGCGCCGACAAGCCCTACAAGTTCGCCTCCGGCATGGCGAGCCCGGTCTATATCGATTGCCGCAAGCTGATCTCCTATCCGCGCATCCGCTCGACGGTCATGGATTTCGCCGCAAGCATTGTCATGCGCAATGCAGGCTTCGAGCAGTTCGACTGCGTTGCCGGTGGCGAGACGGCGGGCATTCCCTTCGCCGCCTTCCTGGCCGAGCGCCTGAACCTGCCGATGATCTATGTTCGCAAGCAGCCAAAGGGGCATGGTCGCAACGCCCAGATCGAAGGCGATATGCGGGATGGTGCGCGCGTGCTCGTCATCGAGGATCTGACGACGGCCGGCGGCAGCATGTTCACCTTCATCGACGCCATCCGTGCGGCCGGCGGCATCGTCGATCATGGCATGGCGCTGTTCTATTACGGCATTTTCCCCGAGGCGGAACAGCGTTTTGCCAACAGAAAGGTCCGCCTGCATCACATCGCCACTTGGCGCGATGTGCTCGCCGTTGCCAAGGAACAGAAGCTGTTCGACGAGAAGACGCTCGACGAGGTCGAGGCCTTTCTCAATGCGCCGCTCCCCTGGTCCAGCCGGAATGGCGGTATTTCGGAGCTGCCGAAAAACTGACGCTTTGCTTTTGCCGTGAATTTATCTAATCGATTTATGAGACTGGATAAGATAGACGCGCTCTTTGGGAGGCCGGAATGATATTGTGCTGTGGCGAAGCTTTGATCGACATGCTGCCGCGGGAGACAACGCAGGGCGAAAAGGGCTTTGCCCCCTATGCCGGCGGTGCGATCTTCAACACTGCGATAGCGCTTGGCCGTCTCGGCGTCCCCACGGGCTTCTTCACCGGCCTCGCCGATGACATGATGGGCGACATCCTGCGCGAAACGCTATCCGCCTCCAAGGTCGACTATAGCTACTGCGCCATCACGCCCCGTCCGAGCACGATCGCTTTCGTCAAGCTCGTCAACGGCCAGGCGACCTATGCCTTCTACGACGAAGGCACGGCCGGCCGCATGATCACCGAGGCCGATCTGCCGACGCTCGGTGATGATTGCGAAGCCCTGCATTTCGGTGCGATCAGCCTGATCCCCAATCCTTGCGGTGCGACCTATGAGGCGCTGATGAAGCGCGAGCATCAGAGCCGCGTGATCTCGCTCGACCCGAACATCCGTCCGGGCTTCATCAAGGACAAGGCCGCGCACATGGCCCGTCTGAACCGGATGGTCGCCATGTCCGACATCCTGAAGTTCTCCGATGAGGATCTGGAATGGTTCGGCATCGCTGGCAATCACGATGAGCTCGCCGCGCATTGGCTAGGCCAGGGCGCCAAGCTCGTCGTCATCACCAAGGGTGCGCAAGGCGCAACCGGTTACACCAAGTCGCTGAAGGTCTCGGTTCCGAGCGAGCGCGTCACCGTGGTCGATACCGTCGGTGCAGGCGACACCTTCGATGCCGGCATTCTGGCCTCGCTGAAGATGAATAACCTGCTGACCAAGGCTCAGGTCGCTGCTTTGAGTGAAAAGGCGTTGCAGGATGCGCTGGCGCTCGGCGCCAAGGCCGCGGCTGTGACGGTGTCCCGCGCCGGCGCCAATCCGCCGTGGGCGCATGAGATCGGGCTCTGAGCTCCCTCGACTTTCAAGTCTTCCAATAAAAGAGCCCGCCTGATGCTTCAGGCGGGCTCTTTTGTTTCCGATGGAGATATTACTTCGCGCGGCTTGCTAGCGCAGCCACAAGCCCCTGCGTCGAGGAATCGTGGCCGGCAGCGCTTTCCTTGCCTTCGATAACAGGCAGCAGGCCCGTCGCCAGTTCCTTGCCGAGCTCGACGCCCCACTGGTCGAAGGAGTTGATGCGGAACAGCACGCCTTCGACGAAGACGCGATGTTCGTAGAGCGCAATCAGGCGTCCCAGAGCAAACGGCGTCAGCTTGTCGTAGACGAAGGTGATCGACGGGCGGTTGCCGGTGAAGACGCGGTGCGGTGCGATGAAGTCGGCCTTTTTGCCGTCCATGCCCTTCGAGGTGAGCTGTGCCTTGGCCTCTTCGAAGGTGCGGCCCTTCATCAGCGCTTCCGACTGCGCCAGGCAATTGGCCATTAGCAGCTGGTGCTGGTGGCGCAACTCCGGTTCGAAACCGTTGGCGGCGATCATGAATTCGGCGGGGATGACGCTCGTGCCCTGGTGGATGAGCTGGTAGAAGGCGTGCTGGCCGTTGGTGCCGGGCTCGCCCCAGACGACCGGGCCGGAATTGCCTTCGACCGGCGTGCCGTCGATGGTGACGCCCTTGCCGTTCGATTCCATGTCCAGCTGCTGCAAATAGGCCGGGAAGCGCGACAGGCGCTGGTCGTAGGGCAGAATCGCGCGCGTGGGATAGCCGAGCACGTTGCGATGGTAGAAGCCGATGGTGCCGAGCAGCATCGGCAGGTTTTCCTTGAACGGCGCCTTGCGGAAATGGTTGTCCATCGCATGCGCGCCATCGAGGAATTTGCCGAAGTTTTCCGGGCCGACGGCGATCATCAGCGGCAGGCCGATGGCTGACCAGATCGAGTAGCGGCCGCCGACCCAATCCCAGAAGCCGAAGACGCGCTCGCCGTCGATGCCGAAGGCCGCAACCTTGTCGAGCGCCGTCGAAACGGCGGCGAAGTGGTGCTGTACGGCAGCTTCGCCAAGCGCATCGGCGATGAACTTGCGCGCCGTCTGCGCGTTGGTCATCGTTTCGATTGTCGTGAAGGTCTTCGAGGCGACGATGAACAGCGTCGTTTCCGGCTTAACGAGCTTCAGGATATCGGCGATGTGGGCGCTGTCGATGTTGGAAACGAAATGAGAGCGCGGGCCGTCATGGAAGGGGGCGAGCGCGAGCGTCGCCATGACCGGGCCGAGATCGGAGCCGCCGATGCCGATATTGATGACATCGGTGATCGCCTTGCCCGTCGAGCCCTTCAGCGCGCCGGAGCGGATGCCGTCGGCAAACTTGCCCATGGCGGCCAGAACGCCGTTGACGTCAGGCATGACATCCTTGCCGTCGACCAGCACAGGCGTATTGGAGCGATTGCGCAGCGCGGTGTGCAGGACGGCGCGGTTTTCGGTGAAGTTGATGGCAACGCCCGAGAACATTTCCTCGCGCTTGGCCGCGACGCCGCCCTCGTCCGCAAGCTTCTCGAGAAGGCCCAGAATATCGTCGTTTACCGCCGTCTTGGAATAGTCCATCAACAGGTCGTCGAAAGACGCGTTGAAGCGGGAAAAGCGCATTGGATCGGAGGCGAAGGCGGCGCGAATATCGGTGGCCTTCGTTGCAGATGCGATGCTCTTCAGTTGATCGACGAGGGCGTTCATGGAGGACTCCTTGCGGTTCGCGCCGCTTGCCGTCCGGAGAGGGCAGGGCACTCTGAGTTGGTCGCGGAAACTATTCCCTATGTAGGGCGTAAATCAAGTTCACGTATCGTCCAAAAAGAAAAAAGGCCGCTCGCCGGCTAAGGTGAGCAGCCTTCTGAATGACACGGAATTATGTCAGCCGCGCAACTCCTTACGCAGGATCTTGCCGACATTCGATTTCGGCAGTTCGGAGCGGAATTCGATGAAACGCGGGCGCTTGTAGTTCGTCAGGTTTTCAGCGCAATGGGCCTTTAGGTCGGCCTCGGTCAGGGCCGGGTCCTTCTTGACGACGAAGAGTTTCACCGCCTCGCCGGAATGCGGATCCGGCACGCCGATCGCCGCCGCCTCCAGAACGCCCGGATGCATGGCGGCGACTTCCTCGATCTCGTTGGGATAGACGTTGAAGCCCGATACCAGGATCATATCCTTCTTGCGGTCGACGATCTTGGTATAGCCGCGTTCGTCCATGAAGCCCATGTCGCCGCTGCGGAAGAAGCCGTCCGATGTCATCACGCGCGCGGTTTCTGCCGGCTGTTTCCAATAGCCTGCCATCACCTGCGGCCCGCGGATGCAGATCTCGCCGACTTCGCCGAGCGGCAGCGATTTGCCGTTCTCGTCGCGAATGTCGAATTCAGTGCCCGTGATCGGCAAGCCGATCGTGCCGGAGAACTCGGAACTATCGAAGCGGTTGGCGCTGGCAACGGGTGAAGTCTCGGAAAGCCCATAGCCTTCTGTAATCCAGGCCCCCGTCATCTTCTGCCAGCGTTCGGCAACCGGCCGCTGCACCGCCATGCCGCCGGCAAGCGTCGCCGTGTTGGAAAGGTCGAGCTTGGTGAATTCGGGATTGTTCATCAGCGCATTGAACAGCGTGTTCAGGCCGGGGAACATGTCGAACTTGTATTTGCCCAGCTCCTTGATGAAGGCCGGTATGTCGCGAGGGTTGGCGATCAGCACGTTATGGCCGCCGAGCGACATGCCCATCAACGAATTCACCGTCAGCGCGAAGATGTGGTAGAGCGGCAGCGCGCAGACGAAGGTCAGCTGTTCGGGGCGCGGCTTGCTGATGTAGGCGGATTGCAGCCAGAGCAGCAATTGCTGCTGGTTTGCCAGCAGATTCGCATGGGTGAGGATCGCGCCCTTGGCAACGCCGGTCGTGCCGCCGGTATATTGCAGGAAAGCGATATCGCTGCCGCCGAGCTCGGATGGCTTGAGCGGCAGGCGTGCGCCCTCGGCAATCACGGCCTTGAAGTTGCGATGGCCGGGGATGGACCAGGCCGGCACCAGCTTTTTCACCTTGCGGACGATGAAGTTGACGATATGGCCCTTGAGTCCGAGCATGTCGCCGAGAGAGGTGACGACCACATGGCGCACATCCGTATGCGCCAGCACCTGCTCCACGGTATGAGCGAAGTTTTCCAGGACGAAGATCGCCTTGGCGCCGCAATCGCGCAGCTGGTACTCGAGTTCGCGCGGCGTGTAGAGCGGATTGACGTTCACGACGACGAGGCCGGCGCGAAGGATGCCATAGGTGGTGACGGGATTTTGCAGCACGTTCGGCATCATTACGGCGACACGATCGCCCTTTTTGAGGCCGAGGCTCTGCAACCAGGCGGCGATCTTGCGCGTTTGCGTGTCGAGATCGCGATAGGTGATTGATTTGCCCATGCTGGTGAAGGCGGAGCGATCGGCATAGCGCCTGCAGCTTTCCTCCAGCAGTTCGACGAGTGATGCATGCTCCAGCGGCGGCAACTCGGCCGGTACGATATCCGGATAGGACGCAAGCCAGATCTTTTTGACCTGCGGTCTATCCGAAGGAGCGGAGATTGAATTCATGCGCACTTCCTCCTTTACGCATCATCACCACGCCCCGCCAATTGCAGTGGCGGTTATGCAGAGTGTCACTGCGCGACCGAAAAGTCTCCCGCTTTTCACGGTGTCGCAGCCCTCGCTCTCAACTAAATCATTCGAGCGTATCCAAAGCTATACTAACCTTAACGTAAGCGTCAATAATTCCTGCGCACTCACGTTTTTTTACAGTTTTGAAAAAAATGCTGGAACTTTTGCTGCAACGGAGCGTTAATGCGCCATGGGCGAATACCCATTAGGAGCATCGTGTGCCTGGAAGAGCAGATCGGACGCTCCAAGTTTATGTAAAGCGTATCCAAAAGGAGGTGCGCACATGCATAAAGAGAGTGTCGAAGTCCCTGGCCGTGACCTCTATGTCAAGGACATGTCGATGCTGGTCGCTTGCGACCGTGTCGAAGGATCCAAAGTGTTCGGATCGGACGGCAAGCAAATTGGTCATATTGAGCGCCTGATGCTTGAAAAAAGCGATGGTCGGATCGCTTTCGTCATTCTGAGCTTCGGCGGCTTTTTCGGCATCGGTCAGGATCACTACCGCTTGCCTTGGGAGAAGCTGCGCTACGATGCCCGCATCGACGGCTATCGTGTCAGCATGACCAAGAACGACATTGAAAAAGCGCGCCGCTTCGCCATCAAGGATGAACACGACAACAAGCATCATGGCCACAAGAGCCATGATTATTTTGGCGTGCCACCCTATTGGATGTGAGCGCGCTGACGGAGCCGGTACGTTAAGCCCCGCTGGCGCGGGGCTTTGGTTTGTGTGACCTATTGAAATCGCCCATGTCTTTGCACGACCTCGATCTTATAGCCGTCGGGGTCGGTGACGAAGAAGAACAGGGCAAAGACCTTCCCATCGCGATTGAGTTCTACGATCTTGCCGGGATTGAGCCCGAGCGTCGTCATGCGCGCATGCTCGTCCTTCAGCTCTGCGACGGAGACGGCGAGGTGGCCATAGGCATTGCCGAGCGCATAGGGCTCGGTACGGCCCTGGTTGACCGTCAATTCCAGTTCGAACCCGGTCTCGGCATTGCTGAGATAGATCAGCGTGAAGGTCTCGAAGGCGATACGGTCGGCAACTTCCAGCCCGAAAGCCCTATTGTAGAAATCGACCGAGCGTGCTTCGTCGAGCACGCGGATCATCGAGTGAATCATCTTGGCCATGGGCGCCTCTCCATCGGTCGTCTCAGTCTCTAATCCGAAGCCAATGCCATCGGTGCCCGCTGAAGGCAAGGCGCGGAAAATTGTCTTGCGCGCATTTACCTATAGATCCGGGGTTTCTGGATTCCTATCCGTCTGCTTTACTCCCCAGCGCTCAGGCATACGGCTCAATGGGGAGACGCCATGTACTACGCTATTCTGGCCTATCATGAAGAAGACATCGTCGAGTCGTGGAGCGAGGAGGAAGACGCCGCGCTCATGACCGACCTGCTGGAGATCAACGACCGCATGGTCGCGCAGAAATCGCTGGGGCCGGCTGCGCGCCTGGGGTCGACGCAAAACGCCGTGACCGTGCGCGGAAAAGGCGCGGGACTGGTCATCGACGGCCCATTTGCCGAGACGAAGGAACAATTGCTTGGCTTCTACGTCGTTGATTTTCCGACTATCGAGGGAGCGGTCGAGGCGGCCCGCGAATTGCGCCGCGTCAATCCCACCGCCGTTTATGAAATCAGGCCGATCTCGCTGTATTTGCCGGGCGCCTCTCTGCTTTCCGGCGAAGGCGATTGACGGAGCTATTTGCCGATCACCGGCTGTAAGAGCGAGTGATGACCTCCGATCTCAATGGGATTGGAGGCCGATCTTGCTTGTTACGGACCGCTCGATCATCTCCATGCCGTCATAGATCAGCACCGCCATCAGGCCGACGATCAGACCGCCCTGCAGGATGAAGGCAGTATTGTCGTTGATTAGCCCCGCGATAATGACCTCGCCGAGGCCCTTGGCCGCGACGGTGGAGCCGATCGTTGCCGTGCCGATATTGATGACAGTCGCGATCTTCAGACCTTCGATGATCAGGGGCAGGGCGAGCGGCAGCTCGACGCGGAACAGCCGTTGCCAGCCGTTCATGCCCATGCCGTTGGCGGCATCGAGCACCGAGGCTGGGACTTGCTGCAGGCCGGCCACCGTGTTTTCGAAGATCGGCAGCAATGCGTAAAGAAAGAGTGCGATCAGCGTCGGTACTGCCCCGAAGCCGGTGGTCGAGATGGCAAGCGCCAGCACGGCAACCGGCGGGAAGGTTTGCCCGGCATTGGCAATCGCCCGCGACAGCGGCAGGAAATCGGCACCAGCCGGCCGCGTGACGAAGATGCCGCCGAGAACGGCGAGGATCCCGCTTGCCGCAATCGAGATGAGGATCAGTTCGAGATGGCTGAGCGCCAAGCTCGGCAGGCTGTTTTGCGCATAGATCGGTGACGCTCCGAATTTGGTCAGGGGTGCCAGGACGGGCGTCAGCCATTCCGGACGGAACAGCATCACCAGCAGCAGCGTCAGCGCCAGAAGGCGAAAGAGATTGGCGGCGAGGAGTTTCATGCTTTGCGGCCCAGCTCGATCAGATGCTGGATCGAAATCGAGCCCACCGGCATCTTGCGTTCGTCCTCGACGGTCGCCTCGTCCGCGCCCTGCCAGATCAATTCAGCCAAGGCATCGCGCAAATTGAGCGTCTGCGGCAGGCTGTAGCTGAGGCCGAACCGCGGCGGTTGCATGCTCTCCTTGAGCGGCAGCAGCGACATCAGCTTCAATGCGCGGTCCGACGTACCAGTCAGCTGCTGCACGAACGGATCGGCCGGCTCGGTCAGGATCTTCTCAGGCTCGGAGCATTGTAAAAGCTTGCCGCCGCTCATGACGGCGATCCTGTCGCCGAGATGGAAGGCCTCGTCCATGTCGTGGGTGACGAGAATGATGGTGGTGCCGAATTTTTTCTGGATGGCAAGCAGATCGTCCTGCGCCTTGCCGCGGATAACGGGATCGAGAGCACCGAATGGCTCATCCATCAGCAGCACTTCTGGCTCTGCCGCAAGGGCGCGCGCCACGCCGACACGCTGCTGCTGGCCGCCGGAGAGCTGGCTCGGATATTTGGCGGCAAAGGTGCCGGGATCGAGACGGAAGAGATCGAGGAGCTCCTCGACGCGGCGATCGATGCGCCCCTTCTCCCAGCCGAGCAGTTCGGGCACGGTGGCGATATTCTGCGCGACCGTGCGATGCGGGAACAGGCCGTGCCCCTGGATGGCATAGCCGATGCGACGGCGAAGCTCGGTCGCCGGCACGCTCATAATATCCTGGCCGCCAACGGTGATGTGCCCTTCGGTGATCGGCACCAGCCGGTTGATCATCCGCATCAGTGTCGACTTGCCGGAGCCGGAGGTGCCGACGATGACGGTGATCGTGCCCTTTTCCATGCTCATGGTGACTTTGTCGACCACGGTTGCGCTGCCATAGCGCTTGGTGACGCCCTTGAGCTCGATCATGTTGGTCATGCGCGTTGTCCCCGGATGCTGTCGATGACCGCATCGAGGATGACGGCCGATGAGAAGGCTAGAAAGACCGTCGGCACGGCGCCGAGCAGCACAAGGTCATTGGCGGTCTGGCCGATGCCCTGGAAGATGAAAATGCCAAAGCCGCCGCCGCCGATGAGCGCCGCTACTGTGACGAGGCCGATTGCCTGCACCAGCACGATGCGGATGCCGGTGAGGATGACTGGAAAGGCGAGCGGCAGGTCGATGCCGGTCAGGATCTGCCGGCGCGTCAGGCCCATGCCGGCGGCGGAATCGCGCACGGAGGGATCGACGCCGGCAAGACCGACGACGGTGTTGGCGACGATCGGCAGCAGCGAATAGATCACCAGCGCCAGCAGGGCCGGCGCCACGCCGATACCCTTGATGCCGATCGCGGCGGCAAAGGGCACGTTGGCGGCGATATAGCCGAGCGGCAGCATGAGGATGCCGAACAGCGCCAGGCTCGGAATGGTCTGCACCAGGCTCAGCGCCCGCAGCACCACGGCGCGGATGCGCGGCTGCCAGTAACAGAAGATGCCGAGCGGCAGAGCAAGCACGATTGCGATAGCGACGGAACCGAGGGAAAGGAAAACATGACCGAGCGCCTCATGCCAGAACTTGTCGGCATTGTTGGCGTATTCCTTCATGATCGAGAGATTGTTGAGTAGGCCGGAGCGCAGGACCATCGCGAGCAAGGCGCCATAAGCGGCCAGCGCTGCCACGCGCAGCCAGGGCGTCAGCTGCAGCTTCACCAGCGCGTCCGAAATCATCAGCCCGACCACAGCCAGCAACACCCAGAAGGAACCACCGGGTGTAATGCGCGCCACGGTGCTGCCCTCCGGCGTCGCTGCCGTCGAAACCAGCCCGAGCGTGACGATGAGCATGGCGATCGCAAGCGTCGCGACGCCAAGGCGGATAATCTGATTGTGCAGGAAAAGTGCGGCAAGGGCGGTTGCCGCAAGAAGGATGAGCAGGGTAAGCGCCGCCGGCTGGCCAAGAAGCTGCGTCAGCAATTGCGGCTTTCCCGCCGCGATGCGATTCGCCTTGACGATGATGAACGGCATCCAGGCTATCGCGAATGCGCCGCCTGCCACCAATACCACTCCGAGGCGGTCCACTCTGCGGACCGCTAGCGTATCTTCCATAAGGCAAGCTCCGTCAGCGCATGAGCTCAAAATTTGAGGCGGGTTCGGACAAGATCATGCCCATAGGAAAGCCCCCGCGGCTCCAGTCTATCAAAATGGAGCCGCAAGAGCAGCGGCATAGCCTTACTTCAGGAAGCCCTTGTCCTTGAGGTAGGATTCGGCGACGGCCTTAGCCGGCTCACCATCGACCTGGATGCGGCCGTTGAGCTTGCGCAGCACGTCGGCAGTCAGGCCCTTGAAGATCGGAGCCAGAACCTGTTCGATCTTCGGATTGGCCTTCAAAACGGTTTCGCGGATGATCGGTGTCGGCGCATAGACCGGCTGCACGCTCTTGTCGTCTTCAAGAACGGTCAGTTCGGCGGCTTCGATGGCGCCGTCCGTGCCGTAAACCATAGCGGTGTTGACGCCATTGGTCTGGTCGGCCGCAGCCTTGATCGTCGCTGCCGTATCGCCGCCCGAAAGCACGACTTCCTGATCCGGCTTCAGCTTGAAGCTATAGGTGGTCTCGAAGGCCGGCAGGGCTGCCGGAGAATTGACGAATTCGGAAGAAGCCGCGAGCTTGATGGAACCGCCGCCGGCAACCCACTTGCCGAAATCGGACATGGTCTTCAGCTTGGCCGGGCCGGCGACATCGTTGCGCACGGCGACCGCCCAGGTGTTGTTGGCCGGCGAGGGCGTCAGCCAGACGATCTTGTTGGCGTCGTAATCCAGCTTCTTGGCCAGATCGTAGCCCTGCTGCAGGTTCTTCCAGGCCGCATCGTCGGCTTTGTTGAAGAAGAAGCCGGCGTTGCCGGTATATTCGGCATAGATGTCGATTTCGCCTGATGTGATCGCCTTGCGCACGACCGGCGTCGTGCCGAGCGCGATGCGATCCTGAGCCTTGATACCGTTGGCATTGAGTGCGGCGAGGATGATGTTGCCGAGCAGCGTGCCTTCGGTATCGATCTTGGAGGAGACGATGACATCGGCGGCGCTGGCGCCGCTAGCGAGGAAAGCCGTCAGCGTGGCGGCAAGTGCAAGCTTCTTGAGCATGATGTTTTCCCTTTGTACCCCGTTAAACCTTTGTTCTGCTTGCCCATGCGCCTCAAGGCCGCAGTTCGGACAAGCAGGCTTCGAGCGGGCCGGCTGCCCACTGGCGAATTCGTGGCTGTTTCGGGCACGTGGCGCTCATCGCGGAAAAGTCGATGATGCTCCGGATTCCCGTTGCAGTCGCGCGATTATGCCGAGCGTACTCGACATTCGCGCGAAATTGGATTTCTTTTTTCGGGGGCAAGTGCGTTTGTTTTTGTTCCCCTGACCCGTTTGGCGCTGTTCCGATCTCATTTTGCGGCTGGATCGGTAAGGCGACAAGGAAACGATAGCCATCGCTCTTCCGCTTAGGGATATCTTTTTTCAAGAACACATCATATCGTCGGGATATCAATTGGTGCCGCCGTGACGGAAAGGCGGCGCATGCTTGGCTTGGAAGGGAAAAAGGGCTTGTATCTCGGGGCATTGTTCATAGCGGACATGGTGTTCTCCATCGGCTCGGTAAGGGAGACTGCTCGCAGGCTCTCCTTTTCGGCTTCGACGGTCTCCAGCGCGCTGCGCCGCCTGGAAACGGAACTGGCGATGAAGCTCGTCGAGCGCGCATCCGGAGAGCTGGCGACGCTGCTCGCCAGCTCGAAGGTCCAGAAGGGGCTGCAGCCCGTTCTCGCCGGCATTCGCGAGCTTTCGACCCTGATGAAGGATCCGCCCGCGGCCGATGATTATGCTCAATGGGCGGCACGCCTGTCGCTGAAGATCGCCACCATCGAGCGCTTCCTCGAAGTGGCCGATCAAGGCAGTATCAATCGTGCCGCCCGTCGCCTGCGGTTGGGACAGCCGCAGCTCTCCTTGCAGATCGCCAATCTGGAGGAGCTGTTCGGCTTCCGCCTGTTCGCTCGGCAGGCGCAAGGTTCCGTACTGACCGAGGCCGGGCAGGAGGTTCACGCCATTCTGGCCAGCATCGCACAGGCATGGGACGAGATGAGGGCGGCAGCGGACGAGCGCTTTCAACGCACCGCCCGCGCCGTGCGCATCGGCTCTATCATTCCGACGGGCGCTGAAAGCTGGGTCGCCCGCTCGCTTGCAAGCCTCGTGTCGCGATGGAACATCGGCGGCAACCGCAACATGCTGTCGCTGATGCTGATGACTGCCGATGATCTGCGCGAGGCGCTCCGCTCCGGTCGTATCGACGTTGCCATCGTCGATTCCGTGTTCGGCCTCGACGCTTTCGAGCATATGGAGCTGGTGGCGACCGACATGGTGGCGATCGCGCCACCTGACAGCACGGAGCAGACGCTCGCCGCGCTGGTGGAAAATCATCCGCTCTGCGTGCCGAGCCCGCGCACAGGCATCGGCAACGCGGCGACTGCCTTCGGCTATGATAGCCATGATCGGCGCCGGTTTCGCGGCCGCGACATCACCTCGGCGGATTCCCTGCCTGTCATCGTCGACCTGGTGGCCAATCATGGCTACGTCTCGTTTCTCGGCCGCGTCAGCGCCTTGCCGATCGCCGACAAGGTGAGGATCGTCGATCCGGATGAGGTCCTGCCATTGTCCTACCATCTCGCCCATAATGGTCGCAAAGCCTCGGTCGAAGCTTGTCGGCTGATCCAGCAGGCGGTTCGCGAATTGGTGGGAGAGATGGACGCTCCGCGAAAACACATGTCGTCCCGCGTGATCAATTAATGGTCGCAAGCCTCGGCCGAGGCGCACTTGCTGATCTAACGGTGTTTCCTGGCGTGGCGGGCGATACGGGCAAGCCGCGAAAACGCTTGCGGTGCAGCGGTTAGCGGAACTTTCGAGGGTGCAATTGCGTTTATCTCATGGTCCGGACGACACGAATGATCCGAGTCGCGTTTGCGTCCGGCATTCAAGGAGGCTGGAAATGAAAATTCTGGCAACAGCGCTCGTAGCGCTAGGCATGCTCGCGCTGCCTGCAACCCATGCTGAAGCGCGTCGTCACTACCATCATTGGCATCACCACGATCACCACATGATGGTCTATCGGCACTACTATTATCATCGCTACTACTATCGTCCCTATTACAGCCCTTATCCCAATTACTACCGGCCCTATTATGGCTATGACGAGCCCTATTATGGCGGCTATCAGCCATTTTACTCGTTCGGCTGGTTTGGCGGCTTCGGCGGATTTCACCACCACCATCATCATGGCTGGGACGGTGATCGGGGATACTATCATGGCGGGTGGCACGGCGGCCACGGATACTGGCGGTATCATGGCGAGCCGCATTTCTCGCACAACTGACAACCATGCCGATAGCAAAACGGCGCCAGATGGCGCCGCTCTCTGAGGATGTTCCCGTCTGGCCTGCCGGGCGGTGACAGGCTTATGCCGGGTTCAGCACGTGAACGGCGCGCTCGGCCATCAGATGCTTCACCTTCTCGCCATAGGCTGCCATATGCGCCGAAGCCGCATGGGCCTTGAACGCGTCCATGCTTGCCCACTTCTCGACCACGACGAATGTGTCGGGTCCGAACGCCGGATCGGCTCCTTCGACATCCACGACAGCAGTGTATTCGATGCAGCCGTCTTCGGCGTGAACGGCGGGAACGTTGGCCTGAAAAGCTTCGAGCACTTCGACCCGCTTGCCGGGCAGCGCGGTAAGAATGGCGAGAACGTGGATCATGACGATATCCTTGGAACCATAAGTAATAGGGGTGAAAAATAGCCGATGCCGCCGAATCCGCGGCAGGTGTCGATCACTATCACAGAATGGCGATATCTAAACGGGCATCACAGATGAAGTCGTCGATGGCCAAGCAAGCGCATGAAGCGTGGCGAATGCATATCGGCTCGAATGCCTGAGGCAAGCCATGGATGCCAAGAATTCAGGCGTCCACCGCGTCTAAAGCGGGTCATCGGCGCGGCTCGGGCCGCTCAACATCGAAGGTATCCGCCGCACATGAATACCCGCGACTGGAGATTTCAGTACAAGAGCGCGATGCCGCACACGCAGCTCAGCCTGCAGCACACGGAAAATGCCCGTTTGCTGCCGGATCGCGGCGAGCTTCTTTATCGTTTGCCACAGGGTGGCGTCGGCGCGGAGATCGGCGCGGCTTTCGGCGATTTCACCGGCGAGATCCTCGAAAAGAATGCGCCACGCGAACTTTACCTGATCGACGCCTGGGACACACCCCGTTATCAGGACGGCCTGCAGCAGATAAAGACGAAATACCGAGGCGCATTGGAAAATGATCGCCTGCGGATCGTGCAGGGCTATTCAACCGTCAGGCTGGCAGAATTTCCCAACAGCTTTTTCGACTGGGTCTATATCGATACCAACCATAGTTTCGAGACGACCTGGGAAGAGTTGGTGATCAGCAACAGCAAGGTAAGGCCGCAGGGGCGCATCGCCGGCCATGATTTCTGCAGTGGCAACGTGGTTGATGCCGTCCCCTACGGCGTCGTCGAGGCCTGCACGAAATTCTGCAAGGATTTCCGCTGGCAATTCGAATACCTCACCATGGAATCCCACGGGCATTTCTCGTTTTCCCTGAAGCGGCTCTGAATGCACCTCATCCGGGGGACTGCGAAACGTCAATTGTCGGGCGGCAAGCCAAGCAACCTGAAACGCAGTCGAGTTCGTTGTTGATGTAATGCCATTTCGTGGCAAAGGCGCGTAAGGCTGCTTGGCTATTTCTTTGGGCTCCGGTCACAAGACCGTTTCTCGGCGACGCTGAGAGGAACGAATGTCAAAAAGACGGGCCGCCGCCGAAAGCCTCCGTCAGTCGTCGTCGCCCTGGTCGTCGTCGTTTTCATGATGATGACGATGCCGCCAGCCGGGCGGAGGGCCGCGGTCGCGCCAGCCGGGAGGGCCGTACCAGCCATTGTAGCCGCGGGGATAGACATACCTGGGCGCCGGTTGCCAATAGTTCCGGCGACAATGGCCCCATTGCGTCAGGTGCCAGCCGGGACCGCAGGCATAGTCGACGAGGACAGGCTTCTGTTCGGTTGCCGCCATGCCGGCCTCAAGCGCCGGCATCGCATTCGCTGTACCGCCGAGAAAGCATCCGGCAAGCAGCGTTGATGTGATCAGGATTCGATTCATTTCGCGCTCCATCCAGCCCCTTAAATTGCATTAGATCCCGTGCCGCCTGAACGTCAGCTGAACCAAAATTGATGATTTTGGGGCGGTCGCGTCATTGGGCCTAAAGGCCAACGTCAACCCGACAAAACTCTCTTGTTTTATTCGGACCTGCCGTCATCAAAGTCGAAACTGATCCGCTTCAGCTCAGACAGCCGACGCTGGATGCGTTCCGGATCGCTAGTCTCGTGAACGCGGACCGCAAATTCTTGCTGGCGCTCGCCAATGCGAAAACCACCCATGCGGCTGATGAATTCTTCTCTCGATTGGCTCACGATTGTCGAAAGGCGCATCGTCGCGGCTAGAGCTGTAGTGGTCAACATGGCGATGCGGTGATCCGAGAGCGGATTTTAGAAAGTGACGGAAATCATTTTTCGGCCTGCACCGAATTAACAAAGGTGGATTAAGAGGTGGGTAGGAACCATTAGGGGAGGCTAATTTGGTTTCTTTTCAGTTGCCTTGCAAAGAAAAGTGGTGCCGCTTACGTGACTCGAACACGTGACCCCATCATTACGAATGATGTGCTCTACCGACTGAGCTAAAGCGGCATTCAAGGGGCATTCGGTTCGGCCCCGCGATTTGCATGGCGCTGATACATTCTATGCGACCAGATTTCAAGCGCTCAAATTGCCATTTGGCAAAAAAGCGAATGGGCTTGTGAAAAACAAGCCCGCTTCCTCATGCTCAAAGGGCGAGCCGCGCCCGCGCCTGACGGTATTCCGCCTCGAGCCTGTCGATAAGCTTGGCGACGGGCTGGATGGCCTTCACGGCGCCGATGCCCTGGCCGGAGCCCCATATATCCTTCCAGGCCTTGACGCCGGTTGTGGCGGCTTCGAAGTCCATCTTGGAGGGGTCGGCTTCGGGCAGATTGTCGGGATCGAGGCCGGCCGCAAGGATGGAGGATTTCAGATAATTGCCGTGCACGCCGGTGAAATAGTTGGAATAAACGATATCGGCGGCGCTTCCCTCGACGATTGCCTGCTTGTAGCCATCAATGGCGCGGGCCTCCTCCGTCGCGATGAAGGGCGAGCCGATATAGGCGAGATCAGCGCCCGCGGCCTGAGCCGCCAATACGGCACCGCCGGTGGCGATCGCGCCTGCCAGCAGCAGCGGCCCGTCGAACCATTCGCGGATTTCCTGGACCAGCGCGAAGGGCGAGAGACGGCCGGCATGGCCGCCGGCGCCTGCCGCCACGGCGATCAGCCCATCCGCGCCCTTGCGGATCGCCGAATTGGCATGGCGATTGTTGATAATATCATGCAGCACTATGCCGCCATAGGAATGTACGGCCGCATTCACCTCGGGCACGGCACCGAGCGAGGAAATGACGATCGGCACCTTGTATTTCACGCAGAGCATCAGATCATGCTCCAGGCGCTTGTTTGACGTATGGACGATCTGATTGACCGCAAATGGAGCCGCCGGACGATCCGGATTTGCGGCATCATATGCGGCGAGGTCCTCGGTGATCATGCCAAGCCATTCGTCGAGCTGGCTTTCCGGGCGCGCGTTCAGGGCCGGGAAGGAGCCGACCACGCCTGCCTTGCATTGCGCCAGCGTCAGCGCCGGATGGGAGACGATGAAGAGCGGCGAAGCCACGATCGGCAGGCGCAGGCGCTCGGTCAGGATGGAGGGAAGGGCCATGAACATCATCCATTTTGACGTTTACGAAAACGTCAAAATGGATAGCAGATGTTCGTTGCGAGGGGAAGTGGCGAGCTGCCGGGCAGCTTTCCAGGGCGATTTCAAGGAGTATCCGGCTCAAGTCGGACCGCCCTTGAGCCATCGCAAAAGTGTCGCCTTTGGCATTTATCCCCGCCGGAGTGCTCGCCGTCCTTGTCGAAGGCTTGCGTATTGACAAGCGGGGCGCTACCGAATCCGGTTAACGAATGCTAAAGACCAAGGCCGTCTTGCCAGCAGAGTATGCGCGTATGTTGCGAGTAAGAGTAAAGGACCTGATGTGAGCGGATTAGAAACGGCTATCAGAAGCGCGTTGGATCGGTCCGATCGCGCCAATCCGGAAATCCGGGCTCGTATCTATCAATCGGCACGACAGGCATTGGAAGCCGGTCTCCGCAAGCAGGACATTACCGATGTCAACGTCATTTCCTCCCAGCGTCAGCGGCTGGAAGCGACGATAAGGGAGATCGAGGCCGAGCAGCGCGCGCGCCCCGCGCAAGAGATACCTACCTCGCCGGATCTCGGCGCCCCGCATGTTTCCCCCGCCGCAACGCGCCCAGAGGCCGGACGGCCTGTGCTGCGGACGGAGCCGGTCATGAGCGTGCGCGGCGAAACCCGTGAGACCGCGCCGCCTGTCGCCCGCGACCCCGTTCCGGTCGAAAGCGAGTCGGTAGAGGCTGCAGGGCCGCAGTCCGATTTCGGGGATATGCGAGCCGGCCCCGCCGATCATCTCGGCATCGACAGCGAGGTGCGGGCGACGGCGGGAGCGCCGACAGCCGCGCGGCCGATGAATTTCAAGCCGGAGCGCGCCGCGGTTCGCCGCAAGCCGCGGAAGTTCTTCTCGCGGCTGCTGGTGTTCTGCATCCTGCTGGCCTTTCTCGGTGTCGGCGGCTGGTGGATCAAGACCTCGGGTGTCTTCATGTCGGCGGCTCAGCGGGATACGAGCGTCCGCAATCCGCCGGCGCATGTCGATTCGCAGGATTTCAGCGGCAACAATAGCGAAGACGACAACGCCGAGTATGACGACAACAGCGGTCCGGTTAATCCGGGGCTCGCGACCATAGACCCGCAGAACAGCTTCTCCGCAGAGTGGATCGAAGTCCTGAAGCCCACGGAAGCATCGAAGGTTGGCTCCTCGGCGCAGGCGAAGGCTGAAAATGTTTCGGAGAATGAGGGGGCGGCCGTGCGGATTACCTCTCTCAGCAGCGGTTCCGACGGCAACGCCACTGTCGAGGTGCCGACCAGCGTGCTGCAGCAGATGGCTGGCAAACCTTCGACGATCGCGCTCACCTTGCAGTCCACGTCTGATGCGCCGACGCAGATCACGGTGGAATGCGATTTCGGTTCGCTCGGCCGCTGCGGGCGTCATCGCTTCACGGTCAGCCGCCAGAAGACGGATGCGCTGTTTCAGGTTCACTATGATCGCGCAATGGCGCCGACGAGCTCTGGCCGACTGATCATCAACAGCGATGTCGACGGCAAGGCGCGCGGCATCAACGTCTACGCTATCCGCGTTTTGCCCGGACAATAAGTCCGGGCTGCGCGCCAGCCGTCAGTTGCTTGAGAGCCATCAGCTATTTGAGAACGGACGACCCGGTGCCGAGGATCTTGTCGTCG
This sequence comes from Martinezella miluonensis, assembly GCF_900094545.1. Taxonomy (GTDB): domain Bacteria; phylum Pseudomonadota; class Alphaproteobacteria; order Rhizobiales; family Rhizobiaceae; genus Rhizobium; species Rhizobium miluonense. Next base: position 104,446 of record NZ_FMAH01000001.1, on the reverse strand, counting down.
ATCTCGCCAATCGCCTTCTTGTCCTTGCCGTCATAATCGAGCGTCAGCAGGATGTGGCGGATAAGGTTCAGGCGCGCGCGCCGCTTGTCGTTGGCGCGCACGACGGTCCACGGCGCGTGATCGGTATGCGTGTCCTTCAGCATGCGATCGCGCTTTTCGCTGTATTCCTTCCATTTCGGAAGCGCGGCGATATCCATGGAGGAAAGTTTCCAGACGGCGCGCGGATCGTGGCACCGGTCGTGGAAACGCTTCAGCTGCATCTCCCGGCCGATATCGAGATAGAATTTGAAGAAGTGGATGCCGTCGTGGACGATGAGCTTTTCCATCTGCGGCGCCTGCTTCAGGAATTGCTCGTACTGTTTCGGTGTGCAGAAGCCCATGATCGGCTCGACACCGGCGCGGTTGTACCATGAGCGGTCGAACAGCACGAATTCGCCGGCGGTCGGGAACTCTGCGACATAACGCTGGAAGTACCATTGACCGGCCTCGCGATCCGTCGGCTTGGTCAGCGCCACGACGCGCGCCAGGCGAGGGTTCATGTGGGCCGATGTCGCGGCGATCGAGCCGCCCTTGCCGGCGGCATCGCGCCCTTCGAACAGGGCCATCACCCGCCTGCCGGTCGCCTGCAGCCAGAACTGCACCTTGATGAGCTCGATCTGCAGCGTCTTCAGCTCGTCGAGATACTCTTCGTCCTTGAGCTTCTTCTTGTAGGGATAGTTGCCGGAAGTCAGCGCCTCATCGTCGATCCAGCTTGGCAGTACGGGATCGTCGACATCGAATATGCGCTTGGTACCGCCGATATCCAATTCCACCGTGCGGCTTTTCGCTTCCTCTCCCATATATCCCGGCTCCTCGGTTGTTTACGCTTTGCTAATCCTGCCGCGGGATCGCGGCAAAAAGCTCCGCAGGCAAACTGGCCCTTTTATCCAATGGTTTCAACCCCTTTGCGATCTTCCTCTTTTGCCGGCTACATTTATTGTTGTCAGTTATCGCCTTCTGTGGATACAGCCGAATACTTCTGTCATGAATCGCAGATAAGAGGCGGGATCCAGCATTCCATGATGGCAGGCGAAGGGACGGGCGCAGTTGGAAGACGAGTGGTCATTTGTCAGGAAGTTGGCGGGGCGGCTACGACAGGAGAGCGCCATCCTGATTTTGGCGACGCTGATCGCCGCGCTTGCGCTCATAGAAGGCATCCACACCGGCATCGTGTTCTGGATCTGGGCCATCACGTTCATCGTTGCGCTGATCCGGCCTCCGCTGGTGGAGCGGGTCGTCGTGTCATCGCAGACCGCGCCCGCGTCTGTTGATCCGGAGGCTTTGCTGCGGACCGCTTTCGCGGGCCTTTCGGCACTCGACATACCGGTGCTGATCATCGACCGCGAGGCCTCGGTGCTGATGCAGAATGCCGCGGCTGAAAAGGCCTTCGGCGCCTTTCCGATCGGCGCGCACATCTCTTCCAAGCTGCGCTCTCCGGGCCTGCTCGACATGGTCCGCGAGACCATGGCGACCAATAGCCCGAACCAGATCGAGCACTCCGAGCGGCTGCCGTCCGAGCGCGTCTATATCGTGCGCATCGCGCCGATCGATCTGCAGCAAGCCGAGGTGGAGGCGGGAACCTTCTTCCTGCTGTCGTTCCGTGACATATCGGAACTGCGCCATATCGATCGCATGCGCTCCGACTTCGTCGCCAATGCCAGCCATGAGCTGCGCACGCCACTGGCCTCCCTGCGCGGCTTCATCGAAACCATCCAGGGGCCTGCCAAGTCTGACCCGAAGGCGCAGCAGCGCTTCCTTGGCATCATGTTCGATCAGACGACGCGGATGAGCCGTCTGGTCGACGATCTGCTGTCGCTGTCCCGACTGGAGTCGAAGTCGCATATCGCTCCGGATCAGAAGGTCGATCTGGTGCCGCTGCTTGGCCATGTGCGGGATTCGCTCCTGCCGCTTGCCGGCGATCTCGATGTGACGATCAACCTGCATGTCCCGGCCGGCAAGGCGGAGGTGCTGGGCGACCGCGACGAGCTGGTGCAGGTTTTCGAAAATCTGATCGAGAACGCCTGCAAGTATGGTCAGGAAGGAAAATCGGTCGAGGTTTCGTTGCTGAACGAGCCGGACCAGGCGGTCGCGGTCGTCATTTCCGACAAGGGACCGGGGATACCGGCAGAGCATGTGCCACGCCTGACAGAGCGCTTTTATCGCGTTAACGTTGAGGACAGCCGTTCCAAGAAGGGCACTGGCCTCGGGCTTGCCATCGTCAAGCATATCCTTACCCGCCACCGCGCCAGGTTGATCGTCAAGTCGGAAGTCGGCAAGGGGACGGACTTTACCGTACGCTTCTGAAAACCTCTGTGAACCGGCTGTTTTATGCGAGATTTATCGCATCAATTTCAAATAGATGGCCTGTCATAATTGTTTCACTCGCCTGACATAAAAGGACGGTGCTTTGGCCGGTAAGAAAGAAGCGCTGAAACTGGCGGATGTGCTGTCCGCCGTCGTGCTCCTTAAGCCCGTCAGGGAGGATTCATCATGAACGCGTTGAAATTGTCTATTCTCGCGCTGGTCGCATCGGCTGCTTTCGCAGGCGCCGCCGTCGCCCGCGACCAGATTCAGATTTCCGGTTCTTCCACCGTATTCCCCTATGCCAAGATCGTTGCCGAAAATTTCGGCGAGACCCACACCAACTTCAAGACGCCCATCGTCGAATCCGGCGGCTCCGGTGCCGGCCTCAAGGAATTCTGCAAGGGCGTCGGCACCGATTCCATCGATATCGCCAATGCGTCGCGTCCGATCAAGGACAGCGAAATCGGCGCATGCAAGGCGGCCGGTGTTGCCGACATCCAGCAGGTCAAGATCGGCTATGACGGCATCGTCTTTGCCTTCGACAAGAGCAATCCGGACATCAAGTTCGTGCCCGCCGATCTCTACAAGGCGCTCGCCGCCGAGGTCGTCGTCGACGGCAAGCTGGTTGCCAATCCTTACAAGAAATGGTCCGAAATCAACCCGTCGCTGCCGGCTTTCGAGATATCAGCCTATATTCCAGGCGAGAAGCACGGCACGCGCGAGGTCTTCGAAGAGCGGGTGCTTGCTGCCGGCTGCAAGGCGTCCGGCGCGCTCGACGTCATCAAGGCCACGGTCAAGGATGCCGACCAGCAGGCGAAGAAGTGCATTGCCGTGCGCAAGGATGGCCTGGCTGTCGACATCGACGGCGACTATCCCGAGACGCTGGCGCGCATCAATGCCAACAAGCACGGCATCGGCGTTTTCGGCCTGTATTTCTACCAGAACAACGCCGACAAACTGAAGGTCGCCACCGTGAGTGGCATCGTGCCGTCGGGCCAGACGATCGCCGACGGCACCTATCCGGTATCGCGGCCGCTGTTCTTCTACGTCAAGAAGGCGCATCTGGGCGTCATTCCTGGACTTAAGGAATATGTCGATTTCTTCACCAGCGATCAGATGATCGGGCCGGATAGCCCGTTGGCGGAATATGGCCTCGTGCCGGCGCCGGATGCTGAGCGCGACCAGATCCGCAAGGATTTTGCGGACGGAAAGATCATGTGAGTGCGTAGGGACTGTGCGTCGGTGCGGCATTCGACCGCGACGACGTTGGCCGAGGAATGGGCCGGGGAATTGGAATGAGTGTGTCGCTATTGCTGTTATGCGTGTCGGTCATCGGCGCCTTTGCCTTCGTGCTTGGGCGGGTGAGGGCTGCTGCGCTGTCGGGCGGCAGGTCTTCGTCGATGCATTCCCGGCTCGGCTATCACGGCGCCTATGCCGCCATATGGGCCGTGCTTCCGGCCCTGGCGCTCGTTTGCGTCTGGTCGATTGCCAGCCCGGAGGTGATCGACGGCCTGGTGGTCAAGTCCTTTCCGGAGGAAGTGAAAGCGCTTCCGCGGGCCGAGCTCAACCTTAGCTACGGCATGGTGCGTAGCATCGCCCATGGCATGCGCCTTCTCAATGGTCAGGAGCTAGCTGAAGTCGCCGGCGGCAGGGCTGATCTGCAATTGCTGCTGGCGCAGAAGGGCGTGCCGCTCGCAATTCGCCCGACCGGCTACATGATCGATGCCGCCAACAAGTATAACAGCATGCGCGAGATCAGCCGGATCGTCATGACCATATCGGCGATCCTGTTGTCGCTGCTCTGCGCCGTTTACGGCTTGCGGGCCATCGCGCTGCGTTTTCGCGCCCGCAATCGCGTTGAACAGGTCATTCTCGGGGCTTTGATCGTCGCGTCCTCCATCGCCGTGCTGACGACGGTCGGGATCGTTATCTCGATGCTGTCGGAAGCGGCGCGCTTCTTCGGCATGGTGCCCGCCAAGGAATTCTTCTTCGGCACGGTCTGGGATCCGCGCTTTACCGGCGCCGGCTCGCAGACATCTGGTACCTTCGGATTGATCCCGCTGCTGGCGGGAACGATCTATATCGGCCTAGTCGCGATGCTCTTTGCCGTGCCCATCGGATTGTTCGCCGCCATCTACATGGCGGAATACGCCTCGGCTCGCGTGCGATCCATCGCCAAGCCGATGCTTGAGGTGCTGGCCGGCATTCCGACGATTGTTTACGGCTTCTTCGCCCTCGTCACGGTCGGACCTTTCCTCAGGGACATGTCGGCCGAGATCAATGGCCTGATGACCGGAAGCTATACGAGCTTCATCGAAGCGCAGAGCGTTCTGACCGCCGGCTTCGTTATGGGCGTGATGCTCATCCCTTACGTTTCTTCGCTGTCGGACGATATCATCATGGCGGTGCCACGCTCGCTGCGGGACGGCTCGCTCGGCCTTGGCGCCACCCGCTCGGAAACGGTCAAGCGCGTCCTCCTGCCAGCCGCGCTCCCGGGTATCGTCGGTGCGCTGCTGATGACCGCCTCGCGGGCGGTCGGAGAAACGATGATCGTCGTCTTGGCGGCCGGTGTCGCGGCGCGCATGCAGTTCGATCCCTTCGAGCCGATGACGACGGTAACGGTAAAGATCGTCAACCAGCTGACCGGCGACCTGGAATTCACCTCGCCTCAGACGCTGGTCGCCTTTGCGCTCGGCATCACGCTGTTCTGCCTGACGCTCTGCCTGAACGTCTATGCCCTCTACATCGTCCGCCGCTACAGGGAGCAATACGAATGAGCGATGTCGTATCCTCCCCGTCACAGAACATCCCGCGCGGGCTCACGCCAGGCGCTCCGGCGCGACGCGATATTGGCATCAAGCGGCGCTATGCCGCCGAGCGACGCTTTCGCGCCTATGGCATGACCGCCGTGATTTTCGGCCTGGTCTTCCTCGTCATTCTGGTCTCGACGGTCGTCCGCAACGGCTATACCGCCTTCGTGCAGACCTCGATCACGCTGCCGATCGAATTCAGCGAGAAGCTTATCGACCCCACGGGCAAGCGCGCCGGCGATTCCAAGGTGCTGATATCAGCCAATTATCCCGTCCTCGTGCGCGACACGCTGGTGAAGGTGCTGGGCATCGATCCTGCCAATCGCGCGCTCGTCCGCGAAGCGACCTCGATGGTGTCGGACAGCGCCAGGATCGTGCTTCGCGACAAGGTGGTGGCAAACCCTGCGATCATAGGCACGACCCAGAATGTCACCTTCCTCGCCAGCGCCAACATCGACTCCGCCAACAAGGGGCAGATCGATCTGACCGTTGAGGAGAAGGACCGTAAGGTATCCGATCGCCAGGTCGCTTGGATGAAGCAGCTGAGCGAAAGCGGCGCTCTGTATAAGAGTTTCAACAGCGGCCTCTTCCTGTCGGGCAATTCGAGCCGGCCGGAGGCCGCAGGTCTCGGCGTCGCGCTCATCGGCTCGCTCTATCTGATGCTGACCGTGCTCGTGCTTGCCTTGCCTGTCGGTGTCGCCGCCTCGATTTATCTCGAGGAGTTCGCACCGAAGAACCGGCTGACCGATCTGATCGAAGTCAACATCAACAACCTCGCCGCCGTGCCCTCGATCGTTTATGGCCTGCTCGGGCTTTCGGTCTTCATCAACACCATGGGGCTGCCGCGCTCTGCCTCGCTGGTGGGCGGGCTGGTGCTCAGCCTGATGACGCTGCCGATGATCATCATCGCCACGCGTTCCGCGCTGCGGGCCGTGCCGCCCTCGATCCGCAGCGCAGCACTCGGCCTCGGTGCATCGCGCATGCAGATGGTCTTCCACCATGTGCTGCCGCTCGCAATGCCCGGCATCCTGACGGGCACGATCCTTGGGCTGGCACATGCGCTCGGCGAGACCGCGCCGCTGCTTCTGATCGGCATGGTCGCCTTCGTCGCCAACTATCCGACATCACCGCTCGATCCTTCGACGGCGCTGCCGGTTCAGATCTACATGTGGGCGAGCGAAGCCGAGCGGGCTTTCGTCGAAAGAACCTCAGGGGCCATCATCGTCCTGCTCTTCTTCCTCGTCGCGATGAATATCGGCGCGATCCTGCTGCGCCGCCGGTTCGAGCGGCGCTGGTAAGGGAGGGGCTAAGATGAACATGATGACGGAAGCTGGAAGTGAAAGAGCATTGGCCAAGAAGATGATGACGATCCCCTACAAGATGATCGGCCAGGACGTTTCGGTCTTCTATGGCGAAAAGCGCGCGCTTTTCGACGTCAATCTGAATATCCGCGCCAACACGGTTACGGCGCTGATCGGCCCGTCCGGCTGCGGCAAGTCCACCTTCCTGCGTTGCCTCAACCGCATGAACGATACGATCGAGACCTGCCGCGTTACCGGCAAGATCACGCTCGACGATCAGGATGTCTATGACAACAGTATCGACGTGGTGGAGCTGCGTGCACGGGTCGGCATGGTCTTCCAGAAGCCCAATCCGTTTCCGAAGTCGATTTACGAAAACGTCGCCTACGGCCCGCGCATTCACGGCCTGCATCGTTCGAAGGCCGATCTCGAGCATATCGTCGAGACCAGCCTGCAGAAGGCCGGTCTGTGGGGCGAGGTGAAGGACCGGCTGCACGATGCCGGCACCAGCCTGTCCGGCGGGCAGCAGCAGCGCCTATGCATCGCCCGTGCCGTTGCCGTCAGCCCGGAGGTCATTCTGATGGATGAGCCCTGCTCGGCGCTCGATCCGATCGCAACCGCAAAGGTCGAGGATCTCATCCATGAGCTGCGGGAAAACTTCACCATCGTCATCGTGACGCATTCCATGCAGCAGGCAGCCCGCGTCTCGCAACGCACCGCAATGTTCCATCTCGGCCATCTGGTTGAGGAGAACGACACCGATAAGATGTTCACCAATCCCGACGACTTCCGCACGCAGGATTACATCATGGGCCGATTTGGTTGATGATGCCGCGCGCGCGGTTCCTTTCACACAATTCACCTTGAGGATAGAAAAATGGTCTCCACTCACATTCTCTCTGCCTATGACGAAGACCTGAAGTTCCTGACCCGCCGCATTGCGGAAATGGGCGGTCTGGCCGAGCAGATGGTCAGCGACAGCGTGCGCGCGCTGGTCCAAAGCGACACTGCTCTTGCGCAGAAGGTCATTTCCGACGACGTCATCCTCGATCATGCCGAGCGCGAAGTCGGCGACAAGGCGATCGTCACCATCGCTCGTCGTCAGCCGATGGCGGCCGACTTGCGCGAGATCATGGGCTCGATCCGCATCGCCTCCGACCTGGAGCGCGTCGGCGACCTCGGCAAGAACACCGCCAAGCGCGTCATCGCCGTGCAGGGCACCGGCGTTCCGCGGAAGCTTGCCCGCGGCATCGAACATCTCTCCGAACTGGCGCTGAGCCAGCTCAAGGAGGTTCTCGATGTCTACGCGACCCGTTCGCCCGACAAGGCCGTGTCGATCCGCGAGCGCGACGAGGAAATCGATGCCATGTACACCTCGCTCTTCCGCGAGATGCTGACCTACATGATGGAAGATCCGCGCAACATCACCACCTGCACGCATCTTCTCTTCTGCGCCAAGAACATCGAGCGCATCGGCGACCATGCCACCAACATTGCCGAGACGATCTATTACATGGCGACCGGCGCTCAGCCGGAAGGCGAGCGTCCGAAGGACGATACTGCGAACACCGTCGGTGCGGTGACGGAATAATCTGGAAGCTAAGAAAGGAGACCACAGGCGCATGGTTCCGAGAGTTGCTGTTGTAGAAGACGAGGAAGCGCTGAGCGTTCTGCTGCGCTACAATCTCGAGGCGGAAGGCTTCGAGGTCGACACGATCCTCAGAGGCGATGAAGCCGAGCTGCGTCTCCAGGAGCGCATCCCCGATCTTTTGATCCTCGACTGGATGCTCCCCGGCGTGTCCGGCATCGAGCTCTGCCGCCGGCTGCGTATGCGGCCGGAGACGGAGCGCCTGCCGATCATCATGCTGACGGCCCGCGGCGAGGAAAGCGAGCGCGTGCGCGGCCTTTCCACCGGCGCGGACGATTATGTCGTCAAGCCGTTCTCGACGCCGGAGCTGATGGCCCGCGTCAAGGCGATGCTGCGGCGTGCCCGCCCGGAGGTCCTCTCCACGGTGCTGCGCTGCGGCGATATCGAGCTGGATCGCGAGACCCATCGCGTCCATCGCAAGAGCCGCGAAGTGCGGCTGGGGCCGACGGAATTCCGCCTGCTGGAATTCCTGATGTCCTCGCCGGGTCGCGTCTTCTCGCGTTCACAGCTGCTGGACGGCGTATGGGGGCATGATATCTACGTTGACGAACGAACCGTCGACGTTCATGTCGGCCGCCTGCGCAAGGCGCTCAATTTTTCCAGTATGCAGGATGTCATCCGCACCGTTCGCGGCGCGGGCTACTCCATGGAGGCTTGAGCGGCAATGCCCGCTCAGGCACTCGACATAGCGGCGGAAACAGAAAACGGGCCCTGATGGGCCCGTTTCTTTGTCTGGATGCCTGGGATCCGATGCTTAGCCGTTGTTGCGGCGGCGTTCATGCACCGGCTGGTAGGCCATGCGCTGATGATAGGTGCAGTAGGGCGACGAATCCGGGCTATCGTTGCCGCAGAAATGGAAATCGTCCTTCAGCGGGTCGCCGACAGGCCATTTGCAGGTGCGTTCCGTCAGCTCGGTCAGGCCGAGGCGGCGCGAAATCGGAACGACGACATTGCTCGCCGGCCGATAGGTAATCTCGCTGACGGCATCGATCTCGATCTCTTCCTTCAGCATGGTCGCGCCCTGCTGACGGGTAACCGTGCGGGTTGCAACGCGCGAGGCGTAGGTCGGAGCCCGTGGCGCCGTGGCGCCGCGCTTCGGCGTGCGGGCGGCGGTCGTCGTGCCACCCGCCTTCGCTCGGCCGGGAAGGTTCAGGCGATGCACCTTGCCGATGACGGCATTACGGCTGACGCCGCCCAGCTGCGCCGCGATCTGGCTGGCGCTCAACCCTTCGGACCATAGCTTTTTCAGCTTCTCGACGCGTTCGTCTGTCCAATTCATGCCCTGTCTCCGCTGTCGCGTTTCCCATGGCAGAATCCTTCACCATAGCCTCGCATTAGGTCGAGGCGCGAAACGCTTTAAAATTGTGGTGACTAGTTCCGCCGCATGCAGTCTAGCAATTGGTTTTTAACCTAGTGTGAGGCTGACTCCGTGACAAGAGTCGCGGGAATCTTGAGGAATCGATTTCGAGGTTTTCCCCAACTTGCTGCCTCAACGTGGCATTTCTGCAATATGCAACGCCCAACGCATTCCTTTTATGCGCAAGCGCTTTCTCGCACCTGCTAAATCGCCAGTTTTGTTGACATCGCGGTGCAAAACATCAATAGTGCCCAGGCCGCCGCAAGGCGGCATTTTTGATTTTTTCGGGCCCGTTTCATCAAGCGGAAGCGATTGGTCCTTAGAGTTGTGATCGAGGAGATATGGCCATGGCCGAGACCGCGCCGCTTTATGATACCTACATGCGTGCTCCGCTGCGGTTCGAGCGAGGCGAGGGCGTGTGGCTGATCACTGAAAGTGGCGAACGTTACCTCGATTTCGCAGCCGGCGTGGCGGTCAATTCGCTCGGTCACGCTCATCCCCACCTCGTGGCGGAACTGAAGGCACAGGCAGACAAGGTCTGGCACTTATCCAACCTCTATGAAGTGCCCGGTCAGGAGAAGCTGTCGAAGCGACTGACGGAGGTGACGTTCGCCGACAAGGTGTTCTTTACCAACTCCGGTGCCGAAGCGCTGGAATGCGCCATCAAGACGGCGCGGCGCTATCATTTCGCCAAGGGCCATCCCGAGAAGTTCCACGTCATCACCTTCGAGGGCGCCTTCCACGGCCGCACCATCGCGACAGTCGCTGCCGGCGGCCAGGAAAAATATATCGAAGGCTTCGGCCCGAAGGCTCCGGGCTTCGATCAGGTGCCATTCGGTGATCTCGATGCCGTTCGTGCAGCCGTTACCGATGCGACGGCTGCGATCCTGATCGAGCCGGTGCAGGGCGAAGGCGGTATTCGCCCGGCAACCAACGAATTCCTGCGTGGTCTGCGCCAGATCTGCGACGAGCACGGCCTGCTCCTGATCCTGGACGAAGTCCAGTGCGGTGTCGGCCGCACAGGTAAGCTCTTCGCTTACGAGTGGGCCGGCATCAAGCCTGACATCATGGCCGTGGCCAAGGGTATCGGCGGCGGATTCCCGCTCGGCGCCTGCCTTGCGACGGCTGAGGCCGCCTCCGGCATGAAGGCCGGTACGCACGGCTCGACCTATGGCGGCAATCCGCTTGCCATGGCCGTTGGCAATGCCGTGCTCGACATCGTCCTTGCCGATGGCTTCCTGCAGCATGTTCGCGATGTCGCCCTGGTCTTCCGCCAGGGCCTTGCCTCGCTGAAAGACCGCTTCCCCGATATCATCGAGGATGTACGAGGCGAAGGCTTGATGCTTGGCATCAAGGCGGCCATTCCGCAGGCGGATCTGCTGCAGGCTATCCGAGCCGAGCATCTGCTGGGTGTGCCCGCAGGCGACAACGTCATCCGCTTGCTGCCGCCGCTGGTCGTCACCGCCGAGGAAGCACGCGAGGGCCTCGCCCGCATCGAGCATGCGGCCGAACGCGCGCGCGCTGCCCGCACCAAGAAATCGGCTTAAGTTTACCGCCCGCAGTCGGGGCGTTCCTGCCCCACGCGGGCGTTATTGTTTTTTCTGGAGTACAGGTAAGGACATGGCTTCTCCGAAACACTTCCTCGATCTCTCGGCTGTTCCGGCTGCCGATCTGCGCAATATCATCGACGATGCGATCGTGCGAAAGAAGGCGCTGAAGGCGGGCGCGGCTGACAAGCCGCTGGACGGCAAGATGCTGGCGATGATTTTCGAGAAGCCGTCCACCCGTACCCGCGTCTCCTTCGATGTCGGCATGCGTCAGCTGGGCGGCGAGACGCTGTTCCTCTCCGGCACCGAAATGCAGCTCGGCCGGGCCGAGACGATCGGCGACACCGCCAAGGTGCTGTCGCGTTATGTCGACGCGATCATGATCCGCACGACAGATCACTCGCGCCTGCTGGAGCTTGCGGAACATGCGACCGTTCCGGTCATCAATGCGCTGACGGACGATACGCATCCCTGCCAGATCATGGCCGACATCATGACCTTCGAGGAGCATCGCGGCCCCGTCAAGGGCAAGACAATTGCCTGGACCGGCGATGGCAACAACGTGCTGCATTCGCTGATCGAAGGTGCCGCGCGCTTCGGTTATCGCATGAACATGGCGGTACCCCTTGGTTCCGAGCCAAAGGATCACTATCTGAACTGGGCCCGCAACGAGGGCGCCGAAATCTTGCTCTCGCATGATGCAGACCGTGCGGTCGCCGGCGCCGATTGCGTGGTAACCGATACCTGGGTTTCCATGAATCAGGAACACCGGGCTCGCGGTCACAACGTCTTCCAGCCCTATCAGGTCAACAAGGCTTTGATGGCACAGGCCGGCAAAGACGCGTTGTTCATGCATTGCCTGCCCGCCCATCGCGGGGAGGAGGTGACGGACGAAGTGATCGATGGTCCGCAATCCGTTGTTTTCGATGAGGCGGAAAACCGCCTTCATGCGCAAAAGTCGATTCTTGCTTGGTGCCTGGGCGCGATCTGAGGATATGAAGCCGCGTCTCAAGGGCGCGGGCGCAGTAGGAGTAAAGCAATGGCTGAAAATGCCGCATCGCTGGGTCAGTTCGATTTTGCCGGTGACGATCACGTGGTCCCCTTCCAGGTGGAGGGTTTGGACGTGCGCGGCCGTGCCGTGCAGCTTGGTCCGCTGCTGGACGCCATCCTCGCCCGGCACGACTATCCGATGCCGGTCGCGCGTCTTCTGGCTGAAGCGGTTGTCCTGACGGTGCTTCTCGGCACGTCGTTGAAGTTCGAAGGCAAGTTCACCGTGCAAACTAAGGGCGATGGTCCCGTCGATCTTCTGGTTGCCGATTTCTCGACGCCGGAGAATGTCCGCGCCTATGCCCGCTTCAATGAAGAGGCGCTGGCAAAGGCTGTGGCGGAAGGCCGGACGGAGCCGGAGCAGCTGCTCGGCAAGGGCGTGCTCGCCTTCACGATCGACCAGGGCCGTTTCAGCCAGCCCTATCAGGGCATTGTTGCTCTCGACGGCGCGTCGCTCGAGGAGATTGCCGGCACTTATTTCCGCCAGTCGGAACAGATCCCGACGCGCGTGCGTCTGGGCGCTGCCGAACTCTTCGACCGCGACGAGAATGGCAAGCCGCGTCATCGCTGGCGGGCAGGGGGCTTGATCGCCCAGTTCCTCCCGGAAGCGCCGGAACGCATGCGGCAGCCGGACCTGCATGGCGGCGACGGGGATGACGGCGCGCGTCGTCATCTCGAGGATGATGCCTGGGCGGAAGCGCGCAGCCTGGTCGAGACGATCGATGCAGACGAACTGACCGATCCGCTTGTCGGCACTGAGCGGCTGCTATACCGCCTCTTCCACGAGCGCGGCGTGCGCGTCTACGAGCCGAAGGCCGTCTACGATCGCTGTTCGTGCTCGCGTGACAAGCTGAAGGGCGTATTGCAGGGCTTTTCGGCCGAGGAGATCGAAGCCAGCGAGGAGAATGGCGAAATCGCCGTGACCTGCGAGTTCTGCTCGACCACCTATCGCTTCGAAGTGTCGGAAATAGAAGCGGCCTGATGCTGCTCAGTTCAGAGTGCGCAGCAGGTTGGGCGTATCGAGAGAGAAGGCGGGGATCTTGACATGGAATTGCTCCCCGTCATCCGTCTCCATCTGATAATGGCCGAACATCATGCCTGACGGCGTGTCCAGCGGGCAGCCGGAGGAGTATTCATAGGTATCGCCAGGCTTCAGATGCGGCTGCTCGCCGACCACGCCAGGGCCTGTCACTTCATCCACGATGCCGTTCATGTCGGTAATGTGCCAGTAGCGCGTCACCAGCTTGACGGCCATCTTGGAATGATTGGAGATGACGATGCGGTATCCCCATACATAGCGATCGTCGTCCGGATCGGATTGCTCCTCCAGATAAAACGGCTCCACGACCACTTCTATGTCGCGTGTTAAGGCGCGATACATATCTCATACCTTGCCACTGCCCTGAATCGTCGAACGCTTCTTCAAGCCTCATGAACGTTTCAGCATTTCCAATGCTAGCGGCATATTATCCGCTTTCCCTGATCCCTGCAAAGCGCAGGACATCTAGCGGTATCCTATAACCGATCCGTTCCGTCAAGGAACGGCGTAATGAAATCTAGCTCGTAACGGCGAAGTCTTTTGAATTTCAGCTATTAAGACCGATGAAGAAGGTTAGCGGCTTGCTTCAAAAGTATCTCGCTCCATTTGTCATTTGCTCTTGTCTAGCACAATTCCCGGCAGCAGGTGCCGCCGCAGATATATAGGCTTGCCACAATTGCAGGTTCACTTTGACTTTATGCTCGGATTTGCTGATCTCCGATCAAGAACTTGAGTTCGCATAATGCCTGATCTTGCCTTATGTTCCGCCGGCGAGGTGCCTGCTTGAGATTTTCCGGCAACCGGATTTAGGCTATCATCTGATTCTGGCATGGCCCGTGCCTCCCCCCTCCATTCGGGAAAGTATGATTCATGCGGGGCGGTCGATCACCGAACCGACTGTTTGAGCACCTGGCATAAGGAGGGGTTGCGGTCATTGCTCGCAATAGGAGGTTTAGATGAGGCTTTCCGCCCCTGTTTATCATTTGAAACGTAAGGCGAGGCTGCTGTCCCGCCAGCAGAGCATACCCTTGCATGCCGCGCTGGATCGCATTGCGGCCAGCGAGGGATTTGAAGGCTGGAGCTTGCTTTCGGCCAGAACAAAAACTGACGTCCCAGTCAGCGAGTTGTATTCGCGATTGAATCCGGGCGATCTGGTTCTGGTCGGAGCCCGACCCGGTCACGGTAAGACCTTGATGAGCTTGAGGCTTGCCGTCGAAGCCATGAAATCAGGCAATCGCGGTGCGTTCTTCACCCTGGAAGACACGGAGAAGGCCGTTCTGGATCGCTTCCGGATGATCGAGGCCGATCCCGTAGAATTCGCTGAATTGTTCGAATTCGACAATTCGGATGTCATCAGCGCCGACTATATCGTCAAAAGGCTGGCCGCGGCGCCGCGCGGCACGCTGGCGGTGGTCGATTATCTGCAACTGCTGGATCAGAAGCGGGAAAATCCTGATGTGATGACCCAGGTACAGGCGTTGAAGGCATTCGCGCGCGAAAGAAGCGTGATCATCGTCTTCATCTCGCAGATCGATCGCTCATACGATCCTGAACGGAAGCCGGTCCCCGATCTGGAGGATGTCCGCCTGCCGAACCCCTTGGATCTCAGATTGTTCGACAAGATGTTCTTCCTGCACGACGGTGAAGTTCAGTTCAGGGCCGCAAGCTGACAGAGAGCCGTCTCCTGCGACATTGCCCATAAGCTAGTTCGAGCCGCCCGGAGAAACTTCCGGGCGGCTCGAGCGATGTCAGGCGGAAACCTGCGCCAGCGCGCGGGCGAAATCCTCGACCAGATCCTCGCCGTCCTCGATACCGGCGGAGAAGCGCACGGTGCCGGGCGAAATGCCGAGCTCGGCGCGGGCCTCATCGGTGAGGTTCTTGTGCGTCGTCGTGGCCGGATGGGTGATCAGGCTCTTGGAGTCGCCGAGATTGTTGGAGATCTTGACGATCTCCAATGCGTTCTGCAGCTTGAAGGCTGCTTCCTTGCCGCCCTTGAGCTCGAAGGCGACCAGGGTCGAGCCGCCGCTCATCTGTTTGGCGATGATATCGGCCTGCGGATGGTCCTTGCGGCCCGGATAGATCACCTGGGCGACCTTGCTGGTCTGCTCGGCGAGGAAATCGGCCACCTTGGCGGCGTTTGTGGTCTGCTGCGCGACGCGCAATGGCAGCGTCTCGATGCCTTTCAGCAGCGTCCATGCGGTGAAGGGCGACATGGCCGGGCCGGTATGGCGGAAATAATCCTGCAGCTTCTCGTCGATCCACTGCTTGTCGGAAAGGATGACGCCGCCGAGCGAACGGCCCTGGCCGTCGATATGCTTGGTGGCGGAGTAGACGACGATATGGGCGCCGAGTTCCAGCGGCTTCTGGAAGAGCGGCGTGGCGAAGACGTTGTCGACCACGACCTTGGCGCCGATCTGGTTGGCGAGCTTGGCGACGGCTGCGATGTCGACCACTTCCAGCGTCGGATTGGTCGGGCTTTCGAGAAAGAAGACCTTGGTGTTCGGGCGGATGGCCTTTTCCCAGTTCTCGACGAAACGTCCGTCGACGAGCGTGCACTCGATGCCGTACTTCGGCGCGAGCGTCTCGACCACCCAACGGCAGGAGCCGAAGAGGGCGCGCGCTGCGACGATGTGATCGCCGGCCTGCAGCTGGCAGAGGATGGCGGCGGAAACGGCGGCCATACCCGAGGCGGTGGCTCGGGCGTCTTCAGCGCCTTCCAGCGCGCACATGCGCTTTTCGAACATGTCGTTGGTGGGGCTGCCGTAGCGGGCGTAGATGAAGCCTTCCGTTTCGCCCCTGAAGCGGGCTTCCGCCGCTTCCGAAGTGTCGTAGACAAAGCCCTGGGTCAGATAGATCGCTTCGGAGGTCTCGCTGAATTGCGAACGGAGCGTTCCGCCGTGAACGAGTTGGGTTGCGGGGCGCCAAGTCTTGCTCATGCCATCACCACTTTCAAAACAAAAAAACCGGCCGCGAAAGCAGACCGGTTCAACCCCGGTCTTTTTAGCCACTTATTTAACGTGGCTGCAAGCCGACCGGCCAAATCACCACGGGATAAGTTGCAATACTGCCGTTGACGGCTTGCGTCAATTCCCTGAGTTTGGTTTTGTCTGCGGCAAATTACTGCCCGCGCGACCGTCAGGATGCGCAAGGATCGCAGTAATAGTTTGAATCAGCCCATAACCCTGCAAGTTGATTTTCCACTCGCAGGGTTATGGGCTGGGAAAGAGGCATGATGGCTCGCAATACTGGAATTTTGGCCGATCGCGCCATTGCAGCGCTCTTTGAAACGGGGCGGCTGACGAGCGAGAGAGAACTGGATGTCGATCAGATCCAGCCGGCAAGTCTCGACCTGCGGCTCAGTTCGCATGCCTTCCGCGTCCGTGCCAGCTTCATGCCAGGGCCTTCGCATCTCGTATCCGACAAGCTCGACCGGCTGAAATTGCATGTGATCGATCTTTCTGAGGGCGCTGTGCTGGAAACCGGCTGTGTCTATATCGTGCCGCTAATGGAGCGGCTGGACCTGCCGGAAGACATGTCGGCATCGGCCAATCCGAAGAGCTCGACGGGTCGCCTCGACATCTTCACCCGCGTCATCACCGACCGGGCGCAGGAGTTCGACAAGATCCCGGCTGGCTATTCCGGGCCGCTATACCTCGAAATCAGCCCGCGCACCTTCCCGATCGTCGTGCGCCGTGGTTCGCGCCTGTCGCAGATCCGCTTCCGTGTCGGCCAGGCCCTGCTCACCGAGCCGGAGTTGCTGGCACTGCACGAGACGGAGACGCTGGTTGCCAGCAAGAAGCCGAACATCACCGGCGGCGGCATCGCGCTGTCGATCGACCTTGCCGGCGACAAGGAAGGGCTGATCGGCTATCGCGGCAAGCATCACACCGCCGTCGTCGATGTCGACAAGAAGGCCCAGCACGATATCTTCGATTTCTGGGAGCCGCTCTATAGCCGCGGCCGCACCGAGCTGATTCTCGATCCGGATGAGTTCTACATCCTCGTCTCTCGCGAGGCCGTCCATGTGCCGCCGCATTTTGCGGCCGAAATGACCCCGTTCGATCCACTGGTCGGCGAGTTCCGCGTCCATTATGCCGGCTTCTTCGATCCGGGCTTCGGCCATGCGCCGGCCGGCGGCCGCGGTAGCCGCGCTGTGCTCGAAGTGCGCAGCCACGAAGTGCCCTTCATTCTCGAGGATGGCCAGATCGTCGGTCGCCTGATCTATGAACACATGGTGGAACAGCCGAGCAGTCTCTACGGCTCCGGTGCCGGCTCGAACTATCAGGCGCAGGGCCTCAAGCTCTCGAAGCATTTCCGCCTGTGATCGCATAGCGGCGGCCTTGACAGAGGCCGCCAACTGTTGGACATCTCAGGGGTCAGGCGGGTGTAGCTCAATGGTAGAGCAGCAGCTTCCCAAGCTGAATACGAGGGTTCGATTCCCTTCACCCGCTCCAGTCTCTCTCAGCAATTGGTTTGACCGCTCAACGGTCTCGTTATCTGAAAAACCAAAGGCCTAAAGCGTAAGCTGCTGATCCGAAGGATCGCGACGCGCCCTGGCAGGGCTCAGGTCAGAAACGGTCTTTTCGATTTCAGCGTTTCCGTCAGCGCTTCGCCGAAGGTTGCGATTGGCCGAGCGAGCCGGCCCGCTGGTGGCCGGTGCAGCAGCCAGTTGACCACCTTCGGACTGAAATCGGGAGCCTCGATGATCTCGACGTCATTGCGCCAGCGGCTGTCTGCCAGTGCCGCCGGTGTCAGCACACCGATGCCGAGGCCGCGCGCGACGAGCGACATGCGCAAATCGGCGCTCATTGCCTCGACGGCGACATCGAAGGGCAAGCGTTCCGCTTCGAAGCGATGGTGAATGAAGGCGCGGAAGCCGCAACCGTTCTGGTTCAAAATCCATGGAAAGCGGGAAAGCTCCTCGATGCGCGGCGCCTTGGGAACGCCCAGCGACTGCGCGGCGACGAGAATGACACTATGGACTCCAAGCACGTCGCCGACGACATTGTCCGGCGGCTGCATGCCTTCCGCCAGGCAGACGGTTGCCGCATCGAGCTGGCTATGCGCGACTTGCTCGATGAGTTGCGGCGACCAGCCTGAGACGATCCGTAAGCTCAATTGCGGAAACTGGCTGCGGAGCGCGTCGAGCGGAGCAGAGAGCGCAGCCTCGGAGAGATAGGGCATGATGCCGAGGCGGAATTCGCCGCCGATCGCTCCGCCGGGCGAAACGCCGGTCTTGAGGTCGTCCAGCGAGCGCAGCACGCGGCGTCCATGTTCATAGGCCTCGCGCCCTGCCGCCGTCGGCTTGAGCGGTTTGGACTGCCGGTCGAGCAGCGCAATGCCGAGACTGTCCTCCAGATTCTGGATGCGCCTGGTAATGCCTGGCTGCGTCAGGTTGATCCGCGCTGAGGCAGCGACGATCGACCCCGTTTCCACCACCGCGACAAAAGCTTCCAGATCATGAATGTTCATGCAGAACTCACATAATCATTATTACTTCATTTCAATTGTCGCATTATGCATCAAGGCGATAAACATGGCCATCTTTATTATCATAAATTATCGGAGAGCCCATGTCCCAAGTTCCCGAATGTATGGTGAGCGAGCCGGAGGACGATGTTTCCGTCGCGGACGCTGCCCCTTCGACGCTATTGTTTGCCGTTGCCACCGGCGTCATCATCCTCAATCTCTTTGCCCCGCAGACACTGGTCGGCATCATCGGCCCGTCGCTGGGTTTTTCCGAAAGCGGCGCGGGCCTAGTGGCCATGGCCTCCTTGCTTGGCTATGCCGCCGGCCTCTTCTTCCTAGTGCCGCTGGCGGACCTCATGGAGAATCGGCAGCTGGTGTTGCGTATGCTGATATCGGCCCTGGTGATGGCCGTTGCGGCCGCCTTCGCACCGACAGGCTGGAGCCTGTTGATCTTCCTCTTCCTGCTGGGCGCCGCTTGTTCCGCAATCCAGATTCTCGTGCCCATCGCTGCAGCCATGACGCCACCCGAACATCGTGGCCGCGTGATCGGCAATGTCATGAGCGGCGTCATGGTCGGCATCTTGGTCTCCCGCCCGCTGGCGAGCATGATTGCCGATCTATGGGGTTGGAGAAGCTTCTACGTCGTCAGCGCTGCGGCGCTGGCGCTTCTGACTGCCGTGCTTGCGCTCAGGCTTCCTGAGCGGCGCCCCCTGGTGAGCGCCAGCTACGGAGCGCTGATCGGCTCGCTCTTCCAGCTCCTGCGGGAAGAGCCGGTACTGCGGGTGCGTGCATTCACTGCCGCTTTGATGATGGCGAGCTTCAGCCTGTTCTGGACGTCCGTCGCTCTGCTCCTGGCGCAGCCACCGTTCTCCCTCGGTCAGTCCGGCATCGCATTGTTTGCGCTGGTCGGAGCCGGCGGTGCGGCCGCCACCTCTCCGTTCGGCCGCATGGGCGACAGGGGCTGGACGCGGACGGCGACCTTGGTGTCGCACCTGATCGTGCTTGGCGCCACGGCCTTGGCGGCCTGGGTGGGCGGGGTACGATCCGGCCAGCCGCTCATCCTGCTGATCCTTCTCGGCGTCAGCGCCGTGATGCTCGATGTTGGCATTACCGGCGATCAAACTTTGGGGCGGCGGGCCGTCAACCTCCTGAAGCCGGAAGCCCGAGGACGCATCAACGGTCTCTTTGTCGGCATCTTCTTTCTCGGTGGGGCGCTGGGCTCCGCCCTTGCCGGCACGGCATGGGACTTTGGCGGCTGGGTCGCGGTCTGCTCGGCCGCCGCGGGCTTCGGCGTGATTGCCCTTGTTACCGGCGTTGCCACACGGACCTGAATGAAACGGGGCGAGCAGCATAGGCCGCTCGCCCCGACATCATGAAATCGCCCATCGAGGCACGTCGCTGCCGTCCCATTGATGACGCGATACGGGCGAACTCAGAACTCCGTCCAGTCCGCATCCTTGCTTGTCGATGCGGTCGTCTGGCCGACGCCGAATGCGCTCATCAACTTCTGACCGAGCGCGCGTGCCGGCGAGGGAGAAGGGCGGACCTTGGCTCCATCGACGGCCCGAATGGCCGGTGCAGCGACAGGTCGAGGCGAGGGGCGAGCCGCTGGGCGCGACGTGGTATTGGCGACAGGCGCCACGGAAAGATGGGCGGCATCATCGCCCGTACGGAACTGACCGAGCAACGTCGCCAGAGAGGCGGCCTCGGTCGCCAAGCCATGGCTTGCGGCCGTGCTCTCTTCGACCATGGCGGCATTCTGCTGGGTGCCGTGGTCCATGGCGTTGACGGCGGTATTGATCTCCTGCAGGCCGGCCGACTGCTCGCGCGACGCCTCGGCGATCGCGTGCACATGCCGGTTGATCTCCTGCACCTCAGAGACGATGGCGTCGAGCGCCCTGCCGGTTTCGCCGACCAAGCCGACGCCGGTGCGCACATGCGTTTCGGAGGTGGCAATGAGTGTCTTGATTTCCTTGGCAGCATTGGCGGAGCGCTGCGCCAGCTCGCGCACTTCCTGGGCAACGACCGCAAAGCCCTTGCCGGCCTCCCCGGCACGGGCCGCCTCGACGCCTGCATTCAGCGCCAGAAGATTCGTCTGGAAGGCGATGTCGTCGATGACGCCGATGATGTTGTTGATCTCGCCCGAGGATGTCTCGATTTGCTGCATAGCCTCGATGGCATTGCGGACGATCTCGCCAGATCGCTCTGCTCCGGCACGGGTATGTGCAACGAGCTGGCTTGCTTCTTGCGTGCGCCGGGCGGCGTCCTTGACCGTGGTGGTGATCTGCTCCAGTGCGGCGGCAGTTTCCTCGACGGACGCAGCCTGCTGCTCGGTCCGTTTGGAAAGCTCGTCGGCCGCGCCGCGGACCTCGTTGGCGCCGGCACTGATGGCGCGGGCATTGGCGCCGACGGCCTGCATGGTACCGCTCAGCTTCGTGAGCGAGCTGTTGAAATCTTGCCGCAACTGGTCGAGGTGTCCGACGAACTGCGCGTCGATCCGCGTGACCAGATCGCCTTCCGCAAGGCGCTTCAAGCCGTCGCCGACCGCCTGGACGGCCTGTTGCAGATGAGCCGCCTCGGCCGCCTGCCGGGTCTCGCGCTGGGCGCGTTCGCTATCGCTCAGCGTACGATCGGCTTCCGCCTGTGCCTCCAAGCGGGCGCGTTCGATGGCATTGTCGCGGAACACGGCGATAGCGGACGCCATCTGGCCGATCTCGTCGCGACGGTCGCGGCCCTCGATCTCGCTGACCGTGTCGCCGTCGGCGAGCGCCGTCATGCGCCGATGCAGGCGCATCAGCGGCGTCGCGATGCCATTCTGAGCGACATATATGCCGAAAATCAGTGCGAGCAGCGTGAAGCCGCCGAGGGCGACGAGCGTATAAATGACGTCGCTATTGACATTGGCCGACAAGGCATCCGCGCCGGCGTTCATGCGATTTGTCAGCGCTTCGTCGTTGGCGATCATGCTTGCTATGATCTTGGCCAGCTTGCCGTTGACCGTGATCATGCTCGTTTCCGCGCCTTTGAGGTCACCGTCCTTGCGCTGCTGGATAGCCTTGTTCGTGAGCATTTGCAGTTCGTCCAGGCCGGCAAGAATATCTTCGATCGACTGCCTTTCGTCGGGAACGAGGCTTTCGGCGTGCTTGAGCCTCTCCCTTGCCTCGCTGAAGTGATTGTCGCCGGCCGCGACCGCCTTGAACGCATCGCTGCCGGGATCGAAATTCAGCATCAAGCTTGCCTGCAGCACCGATGCCAGCGACGCGGCGCTGGCGCGTGCGGATTCGGTCGCCGCAACGGCCTCGTTGTCGAGGAAGGCGCTATAGGCACGGTCCGCCCTGCGGAACTCGCCGGCGATATGCAGCAGGCCGGCGAAGGAGATGATGCCGAGAAGCAGGATCACCGCTAGCATTTTGGTCTTGATTTTCAGATTGCTGAACATGGCTGTCCGTCTGCGAGTGCTGCGCGGCATCGAGGAAACGTGCGGAAGGCCGCTCGCCCGGATGTGATCAAGGAGTTTCGCCTGATGCGTGCGTGTGGAGGTCGAGTTGCTTGATACCCTGCAAAGAAGGCTTGGACGACCAGCATCATGCGATCGGCCCGGCCGACGTCGTCGATATCCCGGAGTACAATCAACAGAGCTTAATCGACTGCTAACGGCGGGGGATTGCCGGGAGAAATCCCGTACTAATTTCGTACGTGTTCAAAACCGCGCAACCACGCGATGTGCGGGCTGTCTTCCGCTCATCCTTTGAGCGCTGCGGCCGTCACTGCGAGGCGTGATATTCCCCCTGCGGCATGACTCTGCTACATCGTGGCAGTGAATCAGGAATGTGCATTTGCGACCGGAGGCCGGATCAAGACCATGCGTGTTTGCCTTTCGTCGATGGTCTCCATGGCCCGGCTTTTCACGCATGCGGCACTGATTGCGATGTCTTGCGTCATGCCGCTTGCTGCCCAGGAGGCCAAGCCGCCCAGTCTGCCGATCCTGTTCGATGCCCGCGAGCGGTTGCCTAAGCCCGATCTGTCTTCGCTGGTCAGGCTGCGTTTCCTGACATCGATCGATTTTCCGCCCTTCAATTTCCTCGATCAGAACGGCAAGCTCACGGGCTTCCATGTCGAGCTTGCGCGCAAGATCTGCGATGAGCTCGCGATAGCGGACAAGTGCCAGATCCAGGCTCTGCCCTTCGGCGAATTGCAGGGCGCGCTTGCGGCCTCGCAGGGCGATGCGGTGATCGCCGGTGTGTCGGTAACGCCGGAGCTGCGCAAAAGCTTCGCCTTTTCGCGCCCCTTCCTGATGCTGCCGGCGCGCTTCGTGCGCAACGTCAGGGCCTCGATCAACGGAACGACGGCGGCAGCGCTCGCCGGCCGTCCGGTCGGCGTGGTCAAGGGAACGGCGCATGAGGCGATGATGGCCGCCTTCTTCCCGGCCATCAAACCTGTGCCCTTTGACGACAAGGACGCGCTTCTTGCCGCCCTCAAGGAAGGCAAGGTCGATGCCGCTTTTGCCGACGGCTTGCAGCTGTCCTTCTGGGTATCGTCGCCGGCGGCTGAAAAATGCTGCGCGATCTTCGACGGGCCTTATCTGTCGCAGCAGTTTCTCGGCGAAGGCTTGACCATCATGCTGCGCCAGCAAGATGCCGATCTGACGGCCGCAATCAACCATGCCCTCGCCATGCTCTCGCGCGATGGCAGGCTGCAGGAAATCTATCTGCGCTATTTCCCTTACGGGCTTTACTGATTAGAGCAATTCCGGGAAGAGTGCGCAGCGGTTTTCCGTCCGGAATGCCTAAAACGCTCTAGGCCTTGCGATAGCGGGCGATCGCGCTGCGCTCGATGGCGGCACAGGTCAGCTTGTCCAGGCCAAGGCGATCGCGAAGCAGGCTGAGCAGGCGCAGTTCTTCCGCCTTGACCGAGAGGTCGGCCGAAGCGACTTCAACGGCAAGTGCATAAGCGGTGTCGTAGAGACGCGCCGGCAGGGTGTCGCGCACCGTTTCGAGAACGATGTCGAGCCCTTCGTTGCTTGAAAGCAGCTTGGCGCAGTCGCGCGATACCGAAATCAGCTTCTCGTCGTCGAAGCCCTTGAAGACCGGCAGGGCGTGAATGAGCTCTCCGATGCGGCTGAGCTCGCGGTCGTTCATCGTGCGGTCGACGGCCGAGGCCAGCACCATGACGTAGATCAGGGCCTCGTGAGCAGAAAGCGGCTTGTTCATGACAGGCGAAGTCCTTTGAATTTGGCAGACTGAAAAGTCGCGCGTCTCATGGCAAAAGTTACTGCATAATTCCTTAAATCGGAATCGATTTAAGGATAAAATTATGCAGCAAATTAAAAGTGCTACAGCGACCTTTGCGCGTCATATACGACGCGCGGCGCTGTAGTGGCGGAAGCAAGGCGTCAGATCGGATTGAGCGGATCTTCCTTAGGCAGGGGCGGCCCAAGCGTCGATTTTCCGTTCTTGCGCGGATCGTCTCCGTACATGCCGCGCTTCTTCTCCTTGGCCTCGTCGACAAGTGCCGCAAGCGGCGAACCGGGCTCCGGATCGGCCCAGCCGAAGCGGACGAGCCAGGAGCTAAGATCAACGCGGACATAGCGGCACGCACCCTTAACCGTGCCCTTCCAGGCAGGGTCCGGCACATCGCAATCGATCGAGCGCCCGCGCAGATACATACGGAATGCCGTGCGTGCGGCTTGGCCGCAGGGCCAGCTCTTGCCGCTCGGGCCGGTACACATTCGGTCCACATCGGTCGGAATGATCCCGTCCAGTTGCACGCTCCTGCCGGCTAGGGTCAATATGCCGGCCTGATCCGCGAAGGGGCGGATAAGCTCGATCGTCGTCGTCTGCCCTCGTGGTTGGGATACTGGACCGAGCGATGCCTGTTCGGACCCGGATTTGGATTTGTCCTGATGCTGAGGCAGCGAAGGAATCGTCCGGTGCGCGGCCGCCGCCATTTCCCTGTCGATCTGGTCGGCCGGTATCCGATTGTTCGGCAGTGGATCGGTTTTGGCTTGGTCGGCAAGAGTTGCCCCCGGTGCGGCGGCAGATGCCTTGTCCGGCGTGGTTTCGGTCGGCTGTGGCGTGGAAGGCGAGGCGGTATTCTTGGCCGCGTCTGTCGCTGCAGGCGCCGCCTGTGCCTCTTCCAGCTTCGTTGACGCGTCGTTCGAATGTGCGGGGTCGGTGGGAACTTTGCCGTCCGGTGCCTTTTCAGTGTCGTTGCCCACTGGGGTGGCCGTTGCAGCGGCTGCCATGGCCGTGGCGGATAGCTCGGGGCTGCTGTCGGACCCCTTTGTCGAAGAGGACGCTGCGGCCAGAACCGTCTCCTTGTCCTTCGATGCCAAGTTGGCAGGCTGGGCCACCGGCGGATTTTCCGGTTGCGATTTGCCCGATGCAACCTCGTCCGGCCTTGTCGTTTCGACGGGCTTTGGTGCCACCATGGCTTTCGGCAGCGTCGGCTCAGCCTTGGCGGTCTCGGGGGGCGCCGCCGTAGTAGATTTGTACTCGGTCGTCGTGGCGTGGCCTCGGCCCGGAAGACTGAAGCCGTATCCACCGAACTGAACCGCGATGAGGGTCAACCAAGAACCGACGATCCCGCCTGCCACACTTGCAAGCAAAAATTTGCGACGCATAACGAGAAAACTTTCCTATTGGCTGGCCCATGTGATCCGGGCAATCCATTCCACATCCGCAAGATCGAAGTTGCGGTTGGGGTGTTCGGGGTTGAGCGACAACAGTTCTATCGACTTTGCGCTCTGCCGCAGCAGGACCTTGGCCATGACCTCACCCTCGCGGGTCTTCACAACGACACGGTCGTTTTTCCTAATCTGAGCGCCTGGCTCGACGATCAGAATATCCCCGTCGCGATAGAGCGGCAACATGCTTTCGCCCTGCACCTCAAGCGCATAGGCGCCAGCCCTTTGCCCGGCCGCGACGGGAAATTCCACCATGTCCCAGCCCTGGCCTGCGGGAAATCCGCCGTCGTCGAAGAAGCCGCCGGCGCCTGCCTGGGCAAAGCCGATCAGGGGGATGGCGTTTCCGCCCGGCGAAATCGCCTGTGGTGCAGCAGCGCCCGGCGGCTCGCCCGGCCGAATGAAGCTGAGGAACTGCTCCAGGCTGGCGCCTGTCGCCTCCAGCACCTTGGCGATCGATTCCGTCGATGGCCAGCGCAAGCGGCCATCCTGGCTCAATCGCTTCGACTTGTTGAAGGAGGTGGCGTCAAGCCCGGCGCGGCGTGCGAGGCCGGAGGGTGTTAAGGCATGCCGCTCGGCAAGCCGGTCGATCGCCCCCCATATCTGCTCGTGTGACAGCATCGCCGCTCAGCATCCGTGCACCGGCTTGCCCGGGCGCTCAACTCTTTAAAAAACGTTAACCGAGGCATTTGGGCGAGTAAAGGCCGGCATAGGAATAGGATCCTTTATCCCCCCGCTTTCGTCTTGCGGTCTTGCCGGCCTCAGGTCTTCTGCGGCAGCGGCTTGGTGTTGGGTTCCTCGTTCTGGAATTCCTTCGCCATGCCCATGAAGCCGCGCATGAATTTCTGCATGATGCCGAGCGTGCGGTCGATTTCGGCATCGTCAGGCAGGCTCGATCCCTTGTTCGAAGCAACGGTCTTTTCGAGCTTCGTCACGCGGTCGGACAGGCGGTCGAGCTCGTCGTCATAGGCGCTGCGTTCGTCGGCAGCCATGCGGCAAACGAGGTTGCCACCCTGATCCTGGCATACGGACATTGCACCCGTCTTCCGGTCGAGGCGGACGAAATGATCGCCGCTGCGTTCGAGCTGGAAGCGTGCCGTGTCCGGTTCAGCGGCCAGAGCCGGTATGGAGAGAAGAAAAGCGGCAGGCACAAGCATGGCTGCAAGGCCGATTCTCAGTTTCTTCGTCATGTCATCCTCCGGATTTTCTACGTTAAAACTTAAATCCACCACGGAAACCGTGGACATCAGCCGATGTTTTCGTGCAAAGCCCTAACAGGACAAGTTTACATAGGGATGATGACCGCCATGCCAGTGGTTTACAAGATCGTGCCGGACACACTCTGGCAGCAAGCCAGACAAAGCGGCGTTTTTCATGGCGCGCCAATCGATCTGACGGATGGTTTCATTCATTTCTCCACCGCGAAGCAGGCAAAGAAAACTGCAGAGCTCTATTTCGCAGGACAGACTGGCCTCCTGCTGGTGGCGATCGACGGCAATGCGCTCGGCGACAAGCTGGTCTTCGAGCCCTCGCGCGGCGGCGATCTCTTCCCGCATCTTTATGCGCCGCTGGCGCTCTCGGCCGTGCTCTGGGAAAAGCCCCTGCCGCTCGGCGCCGATGGTGCCCAC
Source organism: Martinezella miluonensis (assembly GCF_900094545.1). Lineage (GTDB taxonomy): Bacteria > Pseudomonadota > Alphaproteobacteria > Rhizobiales > Rhizobiaceae > Rhizobium > Rhizobium miluonense. The sequence continues at coordinate 77,575 of NZ_FMAH01000001.1, read as the reverse complement.
GTCTTTCCGGAGATGGCGGAATGATCGGTGCGTTTCGCGATCTCGGCCGGCGCGGCCTCTTCCTGTTTGATCCGGAAACCGCGCACGGTATGTCTATAGCCGCGCTGAAATCCGGCCTCGTGCCAGCCTGCCGCGTTAGCGCCGATCCTCGCCTGCGCCAGACTGTGGCCGGGCTCGATTTTGCCAATCCCATCGGCATGGCGGCCGGCTATGACAAGAATGCCGAAGTGCCGGAAGCGCTACTGAAGCTCGGTTTCGGCTTCACGGAGATCGGCACGGTGACGCCGAAGGCGCAGTCAGGCAATCCACGCCCGCGCATCTTCCGCCTGGTCGAGGACGAAGGCGTCATCAATCGTCTCGGCTTCAACAATGAAGGCCATGAAGCCGCCTTCCAGCGGCTCAAGGCCATCCGCGGCAACGGCATCATCGGCGTCAATATCGGCGCCAACAAGGATAGCGCCGACCGCATCGCCGACTATGTCGCCGGCATCCGTCGCTTCTATTCTGTGGCGCGCTATTTCACCGCCAATATTTCGTCGCCCAATACGCCCGGTCTGCGCGATCTGCAGGCGCGCGAAAGCCTCTCGGCGCTGTTGTCGGCCGTGCTTGCTGCCCGTAACGAGGAAGCGGCGAAGGCAGGCTTTCGCATCCCTGTCTTTCTCAAGATCGCTCCGGATCTGACCGAGGAGGGCATGGACGATATCGCCGCCGAAGCCTTGTCCCATGCGCTTGACGGTTTGATCGTCTCCAACACGACACTTTCCCGTGACGGGTTGAAGGATCAGTTGCAGGCCAAGGAAGCAGGTGGGCTTTCCGGTAAGCCGGTCTTCGAGAAATCGACCGCAGTGCTGGCTAAGATGCGTCGCCGCGTGGGAGCTGTGCTGCCGATCATCGGCGTTGGCGGCGTGTCGTCGGCCGAGACGGCACTGGAGAAGATCAAGGCGGGAGCCGATCTCGTGCAGCTCTATTCCTGCATGGTCTATGAAGGGCCCGGATTGCCGACCCGGGTCGTCACCGGCCTCTCGACGTTGCTCGACCAAGCGCGCGCTGCCTCGATCCGTGACCTCCGCGATACAAGACTGGACTATTGGGCGAACCGGAACGTCTGATCCGCGCGCTTCTTCAGACCCATGGCGAGGAAGATGCCGCGGAACAGCAGGAAGGCGTTCATCGCCATCCACAGGCCATGATTGCCGAGCGTCGGTACGAAGGCGGCAAGCGCTACGAGGTATCCGCCGAAGGACATCAGCATCTTGTTGCGCATCTCGCGCGACCATGTGGCGCCGATGAAGACGCCATCCATCAGGAAGGCGAGCGCGCCGGTCAGCCCGGTAATGGCAGCCCAGGGCAGATAGGTTCCGGCTGCCGTGCGAACCTCATCTGAGGTCGTCAGCAGGCGGATTAGAGCCGGACCGGCGGTGAAGAAGAAGACGGCAGCGGCAAGTGCCAGCCCGAACGACCAAAGCCCGGTCAGCCTCAGCCCGCGCTCGAAGGCCGGCCGGTAATTGGCGCCGATCGAGCGGCCGGTGATCTGCTCTGCGGCGTTTGCCAGCCCGTCGAGATAATAGCCCGATAGCAGGAAGAAGTTCATCAGCACCGCATTGGCGGCCAGCATGACGGCGCCGAAGCTGTTGCCGATGCGCGTCATCAGCGTGAAGGCGCCGATGAGCACGAAGGTCCGGATCAGGATATCGCGGTTGAGCCCGAAGAGCTGTGCGAGCTTGGTGCGCGAGAAGAGTTCCGCGCGGGGCGGCCGTTCCTCGCCTGCAAAGCCGCGTACCACGATGGCAAGCCCCAGCAGCATACCGCTCGCTTCGCCGATCAGCGTGCCCCAGGCAACGCCGGCCACGCCCCAGCCGAGCCAGAGCCCGAGCAGGATGGCAAGCACGATGTTGACGCCATTGATAACGGTCTGCAGCAGGAGGCCGATGCGGCCCTGGCCGCGGCCGAGCACGAAGCCGAGCAGCGCATAATTGGCAAGCGCGGCCGGCCCCGAGAGCATGCGGATGGAGAAATAGGTGCGCGTCGCATCGGCGATAGCGCCCTGCGGCCCCATCAGCTGAATACCGAGCCAGAGCAGAAGAGGCGACAAAAGGACGATCAGGATGCCGCAGCCGAGCGCCGAGATCAGCGCCCGCCAGAAGACGGCCTGCTGTTCACGCCGGTCATGCCGGCCAAAAGCTTGGGCGGTAAGGCCCGTGGTGGAGGCGCGCAGGAAATTGAAGCTGGCAAAGAGGAGGTCGAAGAGCACGGCGCCGATCGCAAGCCCCGCCAGCGCATCCGGCTCGCCGAGATGGCCGACGACTGCGGTATCGACGAGACCGAGCAGCGGCGTCGTCATGAAGCCGAGCGTCATCGGAAGCGCGATCGACAGCACGAGCCGATGCGTTACGTCGAAGGGCAGAACCCTTGGGCCCCCTTGTTGGACATCCATGTTGCGTTACGCCTCCTCAGTTTGAAGAGAGCACCATGGACCAATAGGGCTTGTCACCGGAAGAGGGTGTATAGGCGAGAGCAACGCCAAGACCGTCATATTTGCCGAGCATGTTGTGCAAATGCTTCGGCGAGTTGATCCAGGCCGTCACGGCCGCATTCACGTCGCGCTGTCCCTCGGCAATGTTCTCTGCCGCTGGCAGCTTGACCCCGCTCGCCTTGACCCGCTTGCCGAAATCGTCGCCGATGCCGATCAGGTGTTCCATCTTGCCGGCATCCGCCATGCGGCGCGCCTGATAGACGGCGGCGGCACCGGCGGCGGTATCGATTTTCAGCGGCGGCAGGCCGTTCTTGGCCCGCAGCGCATTAACGAGCGGCAGGGCCGAGGCGGTCTGGTCGCTGGCGGGCGTTTTGGAAACGCGGGCGGGCGGCGTGGCACAGCTTGCGACGGATGCGGTGAGCGCAAGGGCGGCGAGGCGCAGCGTATCGCGGCGCGTGTAGTTCAGTGTCTGGGAGGTCATGTCAGCTGCGATAATTGAACAGGCGGAGGATGATGAAGATGGGAATGACGATGGTTGCGCCGATCAGCGCATAATCGCCGAACTCGCCGAGCGCAGCAAAACCGCTGTGCCAGAGGTCGAGCAGGAAGCGACGGACGCCATAGAAGAAATCGAGCGGCCGCCAGCCGAAGAACTTCATCACGAAGCCGACGACGAGCGATACGATAACGAGCTTCACCAGCGTGCGACCGGGCGAGTCGCCAAGGAATCTGTTCACCTGATCGGACATACTGACGTCTCCATGATGGCAGTCGGTGGTGTTGAGATAGGGCCGGGGCCTGCGACTCGCAAGCACTTTTGCCTGGCGTGCACCTCAAACAGGCGACTGCCTGAAATAGGACTTGAGTTTTTTTATGGCCGCGTTCAAAGCCGAGCGTCAAACAGGATGAAACCGATGCCGCCAAGCCAGCTTTCCTCCGGCGATGTCATTGCCGACCGCCGCGCCGACTACGCGAAGATGCTTGCCGAAAGCGGAGAGCCTGCAAGCGCCGCCGAACTCATGGAGCAGGCGCTGGAGCTGGTGCCACGCTGGGCGGCGGGCTGGTTTACGCTTGCGACCTATCGCGAGAAGGCCGGCGACGTGGCGGGCGCGATCGCCGCGCTGAATGAGGTGCTGACGCTTGATGCGGGCGATGTCTTCGGTGCCCGCCTGAAGCTTGCCGTTCTCGGTGGCACCGAACAGCCGGACCGACCGCCGAGCCTCTATGTCGAGCGGCTGTTCGACGATTACGCCGATCGCTTCGAAACCTCGCTTGTCGAAAAGCTCGGCTATAGCGTACCCGGCAAGCTTGCCGCTCTGATTGCCGAGACGGCCGACATTCTGAAACATTTCCGTCTCGCCGTCGACCTTGGCTGCGGAACGGGCCTGCTGGGGCCGGAAATCCGGGGCCGTGTCGATCGGCTCGAGGGCTACGACCTGTCGAAGGGCATGCTTGCCAGAGCGGCCGAGAAGAATGTCTACGACCATCTCGGCCAGGCCGATCTGTCTTTGGCGCCGGATCTGTCAGGCGTTTTCGACGCCGGCATGGCGTCGGGCCGTGCGGACCTGATCACTGCCGCCGACGTGCTGATGTATCTGGGCAATCTGCAAGGCGTGATGGTGATCGTGCGCGAGCTTTCGGCTGATGGCGCCGTCTTTGCCTTTTCGGTCGAGGATGCGCAGCAACAGGCAGAAGGCTATGTGCTGCGCGATTCTCTGCGCTTCGCACACTCGGAAGCCTATGTGCGGGAGATATTGGCCGATCACGGCTTTGCCGTGCAGGACCTAGCCCGTAGCGTCATTCGCATGGATGCCGGAAAACCGGTCCATGGCATTCTGTTCATTACCCGCAAATCGGCCTGACTATTCGAATCTTGCGAATTTAAAATAGGTCAGCATTGCTTACGTATTTTCGCTTGATTGTCGCCAGAGCTTTCAGCAGAAAGCTCCGGAAACACAGGAGAAAGCACATGGCGAACGCGAAGGCCACTTTTGGCGTCTGGAATACATCTGCGACCCGGCATTCATGGGTCGAGGACGTTCAGGGCATCATTTCCGGCAGCCTGATTTCGTCGCTGGGGCTATTCTGCCTTTCAAGTGCCGGCCTTTTGACCGGCAGCACTGCCGGCGTCGCTTTCCTGCTGCATTACGCAATTGGTGTGAATTTCGGCCTGGCCTTCTTCGTGGTCAATCTGCCGTTCTTCTATCTGTCGCTAAAGCAGCTCGGTCCCGCCTTTACCGTCAAGACCTTCATCGCCATTGCGCTGACGTCACTGCTTACCAACCTGCAGCCGCTCCTGTTCGATATCGCACATATCAATGCGCTCTGGTCAGGGATCCTCGGCGGCATCCTGCTCGGCTTCGGGTTGCTTGCACTCTATCGCCACCGCGCCAGCCTGGGCGGCGTCGGCATTCTGGGGATTTATGTGCAGGAGCGTTTCGGTATCAGGGCAGGGCTGGTGCAGCTTGCGATCGATCTATGCGTGCTCGCCGTCGCTTTCGCGGTGACCACGCCGACCGTGGTCATCTGCTCGGTGATCGGCGCAATCGCGCTCAATCTCTTCGTCGCGATCAATCATCGCTCGGATCGCTACATCGCCTTGTAAGTGGGCCTTGTAATCGGCGGTAGCCTTATTGCTTGCGGCTGGGATCCGTCTCGGTGAGCGCGGCTTCATGATACCAGCTATCGAATGCAGCCGACGCAATGCTCGGGCCGATGTCGGGCGTAAGGTTGACCTTCGGCCGCTGCTGGCTCACCGCCGTAGCGCGGGCCGTGACCGGAAACTGATAGATCTTTGCCGTTTCATGTCGAGCACTGATTGCCATTCGCCGTCTCTCCCTTTTGGTTTTCAAGCGGGCGCGCTTGAAGAGACAGCTCATATATAGCAAAGCCCAAAGCGAATATCATCATTCCGCTTAAAAAAAATGCTGAATGCTGAAATTATAGGCAATTTGGCGATGGCGGGATCGATGCCGCTTCTTTGGCCTGCCGGCTTTCCAAGCCATTCCAAAGCACGCGAGCCTGCGACATCTTGTCAGCTCGGCCGGAATGGTGCCTGCGATTTGAAAAGAATCCGACGGTTGGCACCCAGAAATCCGGCCTGAAAACGACCGAATCATAAAAAACTCACCTGGAGAGCCGCGTGTCCGTGCAATCTGGCACGGCAAATGCTTCTTCCTTGGCAGCCGTTCGTGGCGAGGAATTTTCCGGCAGCCGCGCCGGGCAAGTTTCCTGCTTTGCCTGATTAACTGTTATGAGGTGCGTAATGACGAAATATAAGCTCGAGTACATCTGGCTCGACGGGTACACCCCGGTACCAAACCTGCGCGGTAAAACGCAGATCAAGGAATTCGAAGCATTTCCGACGCTCGAGCAGCTTCCGCTTTGGGGCTTCGACGGTTCGTCGACGATGCAGGCCGAAGGCCGCAGCTCCGATTGCGTGCTGAAGCCCGTCGCCATCTATCCGGACCCGGCTCGTACGAACGGCGCGCTCGTCATGTGCGAAGTCATGATGCCGGATGGCGTCACGCCGCACGAATCCAACAGCCGCGCGACCATCCTCGATGACGAGGACGCATGGTTCGGCTTCGAGCAGGAATACTTCTTCTACAAGGACGGCCGTCCGCTCGGCTTCCCGGAATCCGGCTATCCGGCTCCGCAGGGCCCGTACTACACCGGCGTCGGCTACAAGAACGTCGGCGATGTCGCTCGCGAGATCGTTGAAGAGCATCTCGACCTTTGCCTCGAAGCAGGCATCAACCACGAAGGCATCAACGCCGAAGTGGCCAAGGGTCAGTGGGAATTCCAGATTTTCGGCAAGGGTTCCAAGAAGGCCGCCGACCAGATCTGGATGGCACGCTACCTGCTGCTGCGTCTGTGCGAAAAGTACGGCATCGACATCGAGTTCCATTGCAAGCCGCTCGGCGACACCGATTGGAACGGCTCGGGCATGCACTGCAACTTCTCGACCAAGTTCATGCGCGAAGTCGGCGGCAAGGCCTATTTCGAAGCGCTCATGGCTCAGTTCGACAAGAACCTGCACGACCACATTGCTGTCTACGGCCCGGACAACCACATGCGCCTGACCGGCAAGCATGAAACGGCTCCGTGGAACAAGTTCAGCTACGGCGTTGCCGACCGCGGTGCTTCGATCCGCGTTCCGCACTCGTTCATCAAGAACGATTACAAGGGCTACCTCGAAGATCGTCGTCCGAACTCTCAGGGCTGCCCCTACCAGATCGCTTCGCAGGTTCTGAAGACCATCTCGGAAGTTCCGACGGCTGGCTTCGCTTCGGAAGCTGCCTAAGTTCTGTGAGACTGGTACAAATAGAAAGCGCGGGATTTCGGTCCCGCGCTTTTTGCATTCTGATGGCCTGCTTCAAGCAGCCCTGTTTGCCGCATCGACCGGATGCTGCGAACGGAAGCCGACGGCAAGGCGGTTCCAGACATTGATCGTGGCGATCGCGACGGTGATCTTGACGATCTCCTCTTCGCTGAAATGCTGCTTCAGCGGCTCATAGTCGGAATCCGGTATGCCGGTCTGTGCGATCTTGGTCACCGAGTCGACCCAGCGCAGCAGGGCGCGTTCGCGGTCGTCGTAAACAGGCGATTCCCACCAGACGCACATCAGGTTGATCCATTGTTCGCTAAGGCCATCGTGCCGGGCTTCCTTCACATGCATGTCGACGCAGTAGGCGCAGCCGTTGATCTGCGAGGCGCGAAGCTTGATCAGGTGGATGAAGCGGCGTTCGAGGCCGCTGCTCTGAACGAAGTTCTCCAGTGCGACGACGGCCTTGTAGGAGTCAGGCGAAGCTTTGGCGAAGTTGAAACGGGGATGCATGGTCTTCTCCTTGGGTTCAGGTCTTAGGGTTCAGTTTTTGGTCTTGCGTTCATGAAGCTCGAGAAAGGCGCAGCCTCTCGCGGCTATTCCACCATCCGTGTCCGTCTGCCTAAGATCGGTCAGCACGTCGGCGATGCTCGTCTTGGCCAGTTCGGCCCGATAGACGCGTTCGGCAGCCAGCATGGCGGCATTGATGCCGCATGGCTTGGCAAAATAGCGCCCTTCCAGAGGGTTCGGGCCGCGCTGGCGGATTTCCGCGCAGCGAAAGGCGGGCGCCGGCCCTTCCGCCGCCAGCACGATATCGAGCAGGCTGATGTCCTCCGGCTTGCGCGCAAGCCGGTAGCCACCTTTCGGCCCCGGCACGGTATCGAGAATGCCGGCGCCCGAAAGCGCTTGCAGATGCTTCAGAAGATAGCTGACCGAGACGCCGTGAAATTCCGCAAGTGCCGCTGCCGAAAGCACTCCGCCATCGGACAGGCCCGCCAGCATGCCAACGCAATGGATGGATTGTTCGACGCCGTCTCCGAGCTTCATCTCTCTGCCTTTCTAATCATGGATATTTTTTATCCGTGATTACGATGCCCGTCAAGCCCTTTCTTTTTTCCGTAATTTGCCGCTAGGGTTTGGGCGTGGACCAGATTGACCCGAAGCATCCTCTCGCCCTGCCTGCACCCTTCACCCGCTGGTTTGCGGAAAAGGGCTGGCAGCCACGCGCCCATCAGCTCGAACTGCTTGCGCGCACTGAGGCCGGCGAAAGCACGCTGCTGATCGCGCCCACCGGCGCTGGCAAGACGCTCGCAGGCTTCCTGCCGTCGCTCACCGATCTCACTCGTCGCGGCAAGATCCCACCGGGCTCGGCCTTCACCGGCAGCCATACGCTCTACATCTCACCGCTGAAGGCGCTGGCCGTCGATATCGAGCGCAACCTGATGAAGCCCGTTTCCGAAATGGGCCTGCCGGTCTCCGTCGAGAACCGCACCGGCGATACGCCAAGCGGCAAGCGGCAGCGGCAGAAGCTCAATCCGCCCGATATTCTGCTGACGACGCCGGAGCAGGTGGCGCTGCTGCTCGCCAACCGCGAGGCCGAGCGCTTCTTCGAGGACCTGAAGTACATCGTCTTCGACGAGCTGCATTCGCTGGTCACCTCCAAGCGTGGCCATATGCTGTCGCTCGGCCTTGCCCGCATCCGCAAGCTCGCACCCGATGTGCAGACCATCGGCCTTTCGGCGACCGTGGCCGACCCCATGGACCTGCAGAAATGGCTTGTGGCGCAAGAGCAGGGGGAAGAGCACCATGCCGGCCTCGTCATCGTCGAGGGCGGCGCAAAGCCCGATATCTCGATCCTTGCGACGGAAGAGCGCATCCCCTGGTCCGGCCACTCCGCCAAATATGCGATCCCCGATATCTATCGCGAGCTGAAGGCGCATCGCACGACGCTGCTGTTCGTCAATACGCGCTCGCAGGCGGAAATGCTGTTTCAGGAGCTATGGTCGGCCAATGACGACAATCTGCCGATCGCGCTCCATCACGGCTCGCTCGATGTCGGCCAGCGCCGCAAGGTCGAGGCGGCCATGGCGGAGAACCGGTTGCGCGCCGTCGTCGCCACCTCGACACTCGATCTTGGCATCGACTGGGGCGATGTCGATCTCGTCATCCATGTCGGCGCGCCGAAGGGAGCAAGCCGGCTTGCCCAGCGCATCGGCCGCGCCAATCACCGCATGGACGAGCCGTCGAAGGCGATCCTGGTGCCGGCCAATCGCTTCGAGGTCATGGAGTGTCAGGCCGCTCTCGATGCCAATTATATCGGCGCGCAGGATACGCCGCCGATCGGCGCCGGCGCGCTCGATGTTCTCGCCCAGCATGTGCTCGGCATGGCGTGTGCCGAACCTTTCGACATGCTGGAGCTTTATGACGAGGTGCAGAGTGCCGCTCCCTATGCCGAGCTTTCCTGGGAGACCTTCGAGCGCATCGTCGATTTTGTCGCCACCGGCGGCTATGCGCTCAGAACCTATGAGCGCTATGCCCGCATCCGTAAGACGCCGGAAGGGCGCTGGCGCGTCTCCAATCCGCAGGTGGCGCAGCAATATCGCCTGAATCTCGGCACCATCGTTGAGGAGGCGATGCTGAATATCCGCATGGTCAAGCGCAATGCGCTGGGCTCGCTCGGAAGAGGCGGCGCGCCGCTCGGCAAGGTCGAGGAATATTTCGTCGAGCAGCTTTCGCCCGGCGATACCTTCCTCTTTTCCGGCAAGGTGCTGCGCTTCGAAGGCATCCGTGAGAGCGAATGCCTGGCGTCACAGGCCTTTTCGCTGGACCCGAAAATCCCCTCCTACGCCGGCGGCAAGTTTCCGCTTTCGACCTATCTTGCCGATCAGGTGAGGGCGATGATTGCCGATCCCCACCGGCGGCGTCGCCTACCGGATCAGGTGCGCGACTGGCTGGAAATCCAGAAAGAGAAGTCGTTGCTGCCGAAACGCAATGAGTTTCTGGTCGAGACCTTCCCGCGTGGCAGCCGTGCCTACCTGGTCGCCTATCCTTTCGAGGGGAGGCTCGCGCACCAGACGCTCGGCATGCTGTTGACCCGGCGGCTGGAGCGGGCAGGCGCCAAGCCCATGGGTTTCGTCGCCACCGATTATTCCCTCGGTATCTGGGGGTTGGAGGATATGGGGCTGATGATTGCCAACCGCCGCCTCAGCCTTGCCGATCTCTTTGATGAGGATATGCTCGGCGACGATCTCGAGGCCTGGCTCGACGAATCCTTCCTGCTGAAACGCACGTTCCGCAATTGCGCCGTGATTGCCGGTTTGATCGAGCGCCGGCATCCGGGGAAGGAAAAAACCGGCCGTCAGGTGACGGTCTCTGCCGATCTGATCTACGACGTGCTGCGCAGCCACGAGCCGGATCACATCTTATTGCAGGCAACGCGGCAGGATGCGGCGACGGGACTTTTGGATATTGGCCGTCTTGCGGATATGCTGAAGCGAATCAAAGGTCACATCACCCACCGGGCGCTGGATCATATTTCGCCACTCGCCGTGCCGGTGATGCTGGAAATCGGCAAGGTGCCGGTACCGGGCGAGGCTCACGATGTCCTGCTTGCGGAGGCCGCCGACGACCTGATCCGCGAGGCGATGGAATAAAGCGTGACGCCGTTTCGGGTAAGATCATGCGCAACAGATGAACGAGGATGGACTGAGGTGATCAACCGGCTGGCGCTGGCACGGAGCTTGAACTGCCAAGACAGCGGCGAATCTGCGCCCGCTGCGGGCGTCGAGACCATTGTTCACGGTGTCGCGGCCGTCTGCGATCCGCTTGGCGCGCTCTATCTGCCGGATGCTGGTATTCTCGTTGTCTCCGACTTGCATCTGGAAAAGGGGGCGGCCTTTGCCCGTCGCGGTATGTTGTTGCCGCCCTATGACACGCTGGCGACGCTGACCGTTCTCTCCGCCGTCATCTCCCGCTACGATCCGAAGCTCGTCGTGTCGCTCGGCGACAATTTCCATGATCGGGTCGGTTCGCAGCATTTGCCGGAAGAGTTTCGCAGCCTCATCGTCAACATGGCGCGTGGCCGCGAATGGATCTGGATCAACGGCAATCACGATCCGGATGGCACGGTCGACCTTCCCGGCCATTCCGTCGACGAGGTGCTTTATGGCGGGCTCACCTTCCGCCACGAACCGAAGGCGGGCCGGCAGGCTGGCGAAATCGCCGGCCACCTGCATCCTTCCGCCACCGTTCGCCGTCGTGAAAAGTCGGTGCGCCGCCCGTGCTTTGCGACGGATGGCGCCCGTCTGCTGATGCCGGCCTTCGGCGTGATGGCGGGCGGCCTCGATCTCCGCCACAAGGCGATGGCGGGTCTCTTCGAGCGGGAGAGCCTGATCGCTCATCTGCTCGGCCGCGACCGGATCTATTCCGTGCGGTTCGGTAACCTATCTGCCTAAGCTACGTTTGCGGGTACGTAACGCAGGACGACTGCCCCGGTCTTGAGGGCCGTGGAGTCGATGAGCTTCAACGGCCGCTGCGCCGTTGCCGGCTTGAAATGCGGATTGCCTGATCCCAGCACGACGGGAACAAGGCAGATGCGGATCTCGTCCACCAGATCAGCCTTGAGCAGCACATCCGTCACCTCGGCGCTGCCGAAGACGAACATGGTCTTGCCGGGTTCTTCCTTCAGCGTCTTCACTTCCGCGGCAATGTCGCCGACGACGCGGGTATTATTCCAATCCGCCTTGTCGAGCGTCCGCGAGGCGGCGATCTTGGCGATGCCGTTCATGTAGGCGGCGATGGCGGGCGTTTCCGTTGCGGTCGACCAGTAGGCGGCCATGCCTTCATAGGTCTTGCGGCCGAAGATCAGCAGATCGCCTTCCTTGCCGAGGTCTGTCGCATAGCGCTCCAGCTCGTCGCCCCATGCGAGCATGTGAAAATCGAGATCCCAGGGCTTGGTTCCCTCGAAATAGCCGTCAAGCGTCATGAGATTCCAGACAACAAGCTTTCTCATCATTTCCTCCGTGGCAAACTGTTTCACAAATGAAACTGGTTACTAAAAGCAAGCGGTTGATTGCTAGCTACACCGATGGCAAAATGCAAGCAGTTTTTGGAGATCATTATGGACGCATCACATCGTTCCGGCTGCCCGATCAATCTGACGCTGGAAATTCTCGGGGATCGCTGGAGCCTGATCGTCATCAGAGACATCATGTTCGGCAATCGCCGTCACTTTCGCGAGCTGCTGCAAAATTCGGAGGAGGGGATCGCCTCCAACATCCTTGCCGACCGCCTGAAGCGGCTGGTCGAGCGCGGCTTGCTGACGCGCGCGGACGATCCCACTCACAAGCAGAAGGCCGTCTATAGCTTGACCGAAATGGCGATCGACCTCGTGCCGCTCTTCGCCCATATGGGCGCTTGGGGCCGCAAGCATCTGGCGGTATCGGAAGAACTGTCGATCCGGGCCGAACTGCTGGAGAATGGTGGCTCGAACCTATGGGAGGATTTCATGGAGGAGCTGCGCGCCAAGCATCTCGGCAAGGTGCTGCCGCCGGGCACGCCCTCCGTCCTCGGTCGATTGACCGAAGCCTATCTCGAAGTCGTCAATCGCAAGAAGAACGGCTGATCAGTTTTTCCGGAACATGAAGCTGGCTCCCCATCCCGTAGCCAGGGCCAGCAACACGGAAAATACGCCATAGGCGATCGGCTGCTGATGCGCCGCATCCGTGATCATCTGCTCTATGCCGGTCTTGATGACGCGCAAAGGCAAAGCCTTCTCGCCGATGAACTTTCCGCTCTTGAAGAGATAGGCGCGAACGGTGTGCACGCCGTTCGGCACGTCGGCAGGAATTCTGAGCGTCGCCTTGAAAAGCGAGGAGCTGACGAAGCGCACGCCCGCCGGATCGCTTTCGTAAAGCCCGCCTGATGCCTGCAGCCGCCGGAAGGCTTGCCGGAACTCCGGGACGTCGCCGACATTGCCGACGAAGCCGACCGGGGTGAGGGGTATATGGTCGACGCCGATGCCGCGGTCGCTGAGTTCCAGCGGCGCGGTGATGTTGTCTACGGCGCGCGTGCTCGATAGCGAATAGGCCTGCGGCACATGCTCGAACGTCATCGAGCGGGTATTGACCCAGATGCCGAAGACACGCTGCTTCTTGCGCACCGTCGCATTTTCGCGTGGCCCCTCCAGCACGACGACGATGTCATATTGGCCGATCGCCAGAAGCAGCTGGTCGGTGTTGGAAAGCGCGCCGAAAATTGTCAGATCGGCGCCGGTGAAGTCCGAGGTGATGGCGATCTCGCTGGTCGATGTGCCGATTTCCATCGTCTCGCGCGCGGTCGTCGAGGTTGTCGGCTGATCGAGCAGCACCTGCGCTTGTGCGGCGATCGGCGCAAGCAGCAAGGTCGCGGCAATGAGCAGCCCAAAACCTTTCATCGGCTGACCCCTTCCATGACGATAGAATAGACGTCCGCCGGCGTGACCACGAGAGCGATCGCCAGACGAAGCCCAACGGCAAGGACGAGGAGACCGAGCAGGGCGCGAAGCTGCTCGCCGCGGAGCTTCTGGCCGACACGAACGCCATATTGAGCGCCAACGACGCCTGCCACCATCAGCAGGAAAGCCAGGATAATATCGACGGAATAATTGGTGGCCGCCTGCACGATCGTGGTGAAGGCCGTCACGAAAATGACCTGAAACAGCGAGGTGCCGACGACGACGTTCGTCGGAACGCGCAGCAGATAGATCATGGCCGGCACGAGGATGAAGCCGCCGCCGATACCCATCGGCGTCAGCATGCCAACGAAGAAGCCGAGGCCGATGACCGGAATGGCGCTGAGATAAAGCTTGGATTTCTTGAAGCGCAGCTTCAGCGGCAGGCGCTGCACCCAATTGTGATGGCGCAGCTTGCCGCTCGCCGGCGGCAGCTTGCCCGCAGCCCGGCGCATGGCGCGCACGCTTTCCCAGAGCATGAGCGTTCCAACGGTGCCGAGCAAGAGCACGTAGATCAAGGAGATGATCAGGTCGATCTGCCCGAGCCTGCGCAACAGCACGAACAGCCAGAGGCCGAATGTCGCGCCCGCCAGGCCGCCGGCAAGCAGGATCGTGCCCAGTTTCAGGTCGAGCGAGCCGCGGCGAAAATGCGTGAGCGCTCCCGACACCGAGGAGGCGACAACCTGGTTGGAGCCGGTGGCAACAGCGACGACCGGGGGAATGTTGTAGAAGATGAGGAGCGGCGTGATCAGGAAGCCACCGCCGACACCGAACATGCCGGAGAGGAACCCTACGGCTGCGCCCATGCCGAGAATGATGAGGATATTCACCGACAGTTCTGCGATCGGCAGATAGATCGTCACGCGCTGTTCCCACTTGCAGGCATTCCGGCACGATGATCGGAGCCTGAACCATTTTCCCCTTTTAAGCGGCGAATTCTAATCTGCAATCATTGCCAGAGCCTTAGGAAAAGCTCCGTGGCGTCAGTTTTAGAATTGCTCGTGCCACTCTAGCGCGGCTTTTTCCGCTTTTCTGTGACGGCGATATGCCGGAAGGGCAAGGTGCGTGCGGCCTGCGGCTGCGCGCATCGAACCTCCGCAAAACAAAAGCACGCCGCCGTGGTAACGCCAGCGTGCTGCTATTCTGAATTCCGAAGGAACAGCAAGGTCTACTTGTTGCGGGCCAGAAGCTCCTTGACGACCTGATCCGTTACCCGTCCATCCGACGGCAGGCCGACGGATTTCTGAAAGCTCTTCAGTGCCGCAACTGTCTTGTCACCCATCGCACCATCAGGTGCGCCGGCATCGAAGCCATTTTTGTTGAGGATGGCCTGGATGTTGCGGATGGCCTTCTTCATGTCGATGGAAGCCGTGTTCACGCCCTTGCCGGTCGTCCATTCATCGGGAACGTCCGTGCCGTTGGCCTTGGGATCGGCCGGCTGGGCCTTCCAGAGATCGACCTTGGCGCGCGCACCTTCGAGATCGGCCGGCTTCATGGCGTTGGCGACTTCGTCGCGCTTCTGCGCGGCGTCCTTGTCGCCGCTCTTGGCGGCGATCGCAAACCACCTGTAGGACTCCTGCAGATCCTGCTTCACGCCGTTGCCACGGGCGTAGAGGATCGCAAGGTTGAACTGGCTGTCGGAGACGCCGAGATTGGCGGCGCGCGTGAACCAGTTTGCAGCGGAGTCGTAATCCTGTTGGCCGGCTGCGCCCGAGGCGTAGAGGACGGCGAGGTTATGCATGGCGCTGGCGTTGCCCTGATTGGCGGCCTGCTCGTAATTTTCCTTGGCCTTGATGAGATTGCGGTCGATGCCGTTGCCCTTCTCGTACATGCTAGCAAGCCGGTACTGTGCCGGCGCGTAACCCTTGTCGGCCGAAAGCCGGTACCAGCTTGCCGCCTGCTTCAGATCCGTCGCGACATTGCGGCCATCGGTGTAGCGCGCGCCGATCTCGAAGAGCGCAACGGGGTCGCCCGACTTGGCTGCGGCGGCGAGCGATGGCGGCTGGATGCCGTCAGGCACCTGGATATCTGCTGCTGCCGGAGCCGCGAGGGATACTTTGTCGGTGGGGGCGATAGCTGCGGTCTGCTGTGCAGGAGCTTCGCTGGTCGCCGGAATTTCCGTAGCGCCCTGATTGCCGTCGAGCGGAGCCGCCGCTGCAGGGTGGTCGTCGGTTGGCGCAGGCGTCGGATTGCCAGGTGCCGCTGCGGGCTGAACCTCTGTCGCATTCGTCGCGGTGGCCGCCGGCGTTGCGGTCTGGCCCGCGCCGGGCAGCTGATTGTTGCCGGCCGCGTTGGCGGTGGCGGCGACACTGTTGGTCGCGGCGCTGTCTGCCGGTGCAACCTGGGTCGAAATCTGCGCCGGCTGCGGCGCCTTCTGGCCGCGCGTCAGAGTGTTGACCAGCGGGAAAGCCATGATCGCCAGCAGCGCAGCGCCAATCGCGAGCAGGATCGGGCGGCGGAAGCGCGAAAATGCTCCGCCCGTCTTTGCATCCTTCTTGGAGGATGGTGCGGTGCCGCGCTGCGCTTGATCGACTTCTACTGCCGCAGCCTGTGCGGCGCGGCGGGCGGCTGCGATATAGTCGGCGCGCTCGTTCTCGGTCGGCTGGCGGCCGCCGCGAGCGGAGGTCTGGCTGGCGCGCACTCGCTCCAGGATCCTCTTGATGTCGGGTGCGCCGGAGCCAGGCTCCAGCAGCTCGTTGGCTTCTTCAGCCGGCATCATGTCGGCGGGATCGATCGATGGCGCCTGTTCGATCACGGGGCGGTCCGGCAGGAAGATCGGCTCGGCCTTTTCCGGCGTGAAGAGACGCTTGCCGAGGCTGGCGAGAAGGCCAGCCCTCGAACCGCTCTTCTTGGCGGCAGCCTTGATTTCCGCCTTGGTATTGGCATCGATTGCCTGCGCGACAACGGTTTCGGAATCGGCGGCAGACTCTGCGGGCGCAACCGTGCGGATGATCGGGCCTGCCTTCTGCGGCGCTGCCATCGGCGGCCTGATGGCCGGGGCATCTTCTTGCGCGAAGACGTCGCTTTTGAAGGTCGCTGCGGGCATGGCCGGTGCCGGCCGGCGATGTTCCATGTGGTCGAGCCGGTCAGCGATTTGCAGCAGCGTGTCGTGCAGCGCCTCGAAGGTGCGATGCGTACGCTCGTCGCTGGCGCGGCTGAGATCTTCAAGATGGCGCAGGTCTTCGGCGAGCGCCGTCAGTGCCGCCATGTCGCCAGGCCGCACCCCGCTGACCATTCCGCCGTCACGCGAATAGGCCTCGACGACGGTTTCCGCCGCATGGCGTGCCGCCTCGATGATGTATTCGTCGTTGGTCGCCATATAGTCTTCGATGGCGCCCATCCGCCGATCGAAATCGACGGGAAAATGGTCGGCCGCCGCGCGGGGCTCGTTGGTGAGCAGAGTGGACAGATGGGCGATCTGCTCTTCGAGGCTGCGCATCGCCTGCATATCCGTCGGCGGTGCTGCGGTGCTGGCTTCCAGCCGTGCCGCTATGTCGGAGAGGCGGCCTTCCAGCCGGCGCGCGGCGCTGTCGTCAAGGCTTGCGGCCGGAACGGGCGGATGGAAATCCATCTCGTCGATGCGGCGGGCGAGGTAGTCCAGGCGGTCCGCCAGGACGTTGCCGACCGAACCGTGTTCCAGCGCATCGATCTTGTGGGAGATATCGGCAAGATAAGTGACGAGTTCGGGCTGCGGCGCCGCCTTCTGCGAGCGCTCCATCAGATGCGAGAGTTGGTCCAGGCGCTCCTCGAGGCGGGCGACGGCCTTGGCGCTGCCCAGCTCGTCGATGCGCATGGAGAGCGCTTCGAGACGGCCGGAGAGATCGTCGGCAGGCTGGCGTCGAGCCGCGTCGCTGCTCATCACGTCGATCTGGTCGGCAAGACCGCTGAGTCGTCCTTCGAGCCGCTGCATCGCCTGGTCCTGCGGCTGCATCATGGAGCCGAGGCTTTCCATCGCGGTCGCAATCGTCAGCAGCTTGTTTTCCAGCGCATGCACCGCGGGGCTGTCATTCATGCCGCCGAGGTGCTGCTTGATATCGTCGAGGCGATAGGCGAGCGAAACGAGCTCGTCCTGCAGGCCGGTGGTGTCGATCGCCTTCACCTGGCGCCCGACATGGTGGAGGGACTCCTCGCGGGCAAGGCCATCCATCAGCGAGCGCAGCTCGTCGAACTCGGCCTTCAGGCCGGCCGTCTCAGGCTGCCCGGTAAGCTGATTGATGCTGTCGGCAAGCCGCGCCATATCCTCGCGAACGTCGGCTGCGAAATGCCTGTCGTTCGTGTTCTCGCGGATATCGCGAATTTCGGCGCGCAGCGAGTTCACTTCGCGGGTCACGCTGTCGGCGATATCGCGCTTCAGATCCTGGCGAAGATTGACGAGCGCCTGAGCGATGTCGACGGAATTTTCAGCGGTCGGCCGTTGCGGCTGGCGCTGGCTATAGGGATCGAGCGGACGACGAACCGGCTGCGGTTCGGACTGCGGGATTTCTTCGCGGCGGGAAAGCAGCCGCTCGCGGTTTGCCTCGAGCGCGCGCTGGCGTTGGCGGATTTCTACAAGCGGATCGGGGCAGACGTCGTTCTCCTGGCGCTCGGAGCGCAGCGGACGCTCATAGGGCCGGCTGGCTGGGTATTCGCGTTCGGGGCGCGGCGGCATGCGCTCCGGCGGAGCAGTGCGCTCGGGAACGGCACCATAGCCGGCAGCGACGCGCTGGTGCGTATCGCGCGAGGCGGCGGTGCCCATCAATCCCTCGATGCGCGCTTCCAGCCCCTCGATTGTGCGGCTCAGAGCATCCAGCGACGTCCAGTCGCCCGTGCTGGTAGGATTTGATCGCGATCCGCTCATATCTTTTGCTCGCCTCGAACTATGACCACCCAGGTCACCATGTTGACGGAAGAAAGACGTTGCGACATTGCCGCGCTGCCCGGATCCCGCCGTTCGGAAAGGGATAAATGTATTGGCTTTCCTTAAACAGAGCCGCAAAGACAGCGCGTCATCAAAGGATAAGTTGAAGAAACGCGAAGCACCGCTGCTCAACTCGTACAATTTACGAAACGTGGTAAACAACTCGTTAAGTTTATCGGAAGTCTTAACCTTTTATTTCGGTTCTGCTGTCGGATGCCCCGATATTCTTATGGGGCAAACCCCGGAAGGTCTTTG
Source organism: Martinezella miluonensis (assembly GCF_900094545.1). Lineage (GTDB taxonomy): Bacteria > Pseudomonadota > Alphaproteobacteria > Rhizobiales > Rhizobiaceae > Rhizobium > Rhizobium miluonense. The sequence goes on along the minus strand of NZ_FMAH01000001.1, from coordinate 59,133 downwards.
GAAACGCTGCGTTCCGTTCGTGCCGATCGAAGCGCCGTTCCATCGCTTCGCCAAAAATTCGGTGCGATACAAATTTGACGTTTACGCAAACGTCAATATTTTGTAAGAGTAACCGCAGTGACCGGAATCTGAGGTCCGGCGGCGAATTGGAGGAATTCGAAAGATGCCAGTCTACAAGGCCCCCGTGAACGATACGCTCTTCGTCCTGAACGATGTGCTCGGGGTGGAGCGCTACAACAACCTGCCCGGCTACGCGGACGCCACGCCCGACATGATCGAGGCGATCGTCGGCGAGGCGGCCAAGTTGTCGGAAGAAGTGCTCTTCCCGCTCAATTATTCGGGCGATCAGGAAGGTTGCGTGCGCCACGACGACGGCACCGTCTCGACGCCGAAGGGCTTCAAGGAAGCCTATCGCGCCTATCGCGAAGGCGGCTGGCTGGGTCTGGCGGTGCCGGAGGAATTCGGCGGGCAGGGGCTTCCCTATGTGCTGCACTGCGCCGTCGGCGAGTATACCTCTGCCGCCAATATGTCGCTGATGATGTATCCGGGCCTGACGCAGGGCGCGATCGCCGCCATCCTCGTGCATGGTACCGACGCGCAGAAGCAGACCTATCTGCCGAAGATGGTCGAGGGCATCTGGTCCGGCACCATGAACCTCACCGAGCCGCATTGCGGCACCGATCTTGGCCTGCTGCGCGCCAAGGCCGTGCCGCAAGCCGATGGCAGCTACAAGATTTCCGGCCAGAAGATCTTTATTTCCGCCGGCGAACACGACATGACGGATAATATTGTCCATCTCGTCCTTGCCCGCATCGAAGGTGCGCCTGAAGGCACCAAGGGCATCTCGCTGTTCATCGTGCCGAAGTTCCTCGTCAGGGAAGATGGCTCGCTTGGCGCGCGCAACCCGGTCTCCTGCGGTGCGATCGAGCACAAGATGGGCATTCACGGCAACGCGACCTGCGTGATGAACTATGACGAGGCCACCGGCTTCCTGATCGGCGCCGAGAACAAGGGCCTCAACGCCATGTTCGTCATGATGAACGAGGCGCGCCTCGGCGTCGGCCTGCAGGGTCTCTCTATTGCCGAGATCGCCTATCAGAACGCAGCAAACTACGCCCGCGAGCGCATCCAGGGCCGCTCGCTCTCCGGCCCCAAGGCGCCGGACAAAAAGGCTGATCCGATCATCGTCCATCCCGATATCCGCCGCTCGCTGATGACCATTCGCGCCTTCAACGAAGCCGGCCGTGCCTTCCTGCTGTGGACGGCGCTGAAGTCGGATATCGCCCATCGCTCCCCGGACGAGAAGGACCGCCAGGCAGCCGACGATATCCTTGGTCTGGCAACGCCGATTCTCAAGGGCGTCATGACCGATAAGGGCTTCGAACATGCCGTCATGGCGCAGCAGGTCTTCGGCGGTCACGGCTATATCGAAGAGCATGGCATGAGCCAGTATGTCCGCGATGCCCGCATCTCCATGATCTATGAGGGCGCCAACGGCATCCAGGCGCTCGATCTCGTCGGTCGCAAGCTGGCGCTGAACGGCGGCCGCGCCGTCATGGCTCTGTTCAAGGAGATCGGCGATTTCTGCGAGGAGAACCGCAACGACGAGCAGATGGCCTTCTTCACCAAGCATCTGAAGAAGGGCTTGAACGATGTGCAGGCCTCAACCATGTGGTTCATGCAGAACGCCATGGCCAAGCCCGACAATGCGGGTGCCGGCTCGACCGACTACATGCACCTCTTCGGTCTCGTCGTCCTCGGCTATATGTGGGCGAAGATGGCGAAGGCGGCGCAGACAGGCCTTGCGGGCGGCGACGGCGCGCGCGAGGATTATCTGAAGAACAAGCTTGTCACGGCGCGGTTCTATATGGAGCGCATCATGCCGGAAACGGCATTGCGCAAGGCCCGCATCGAAACCGGCGCCGACACGATGATGGAACTGGCTGCGGAAGCCTTTTGAGCAGGGCGGCGCTTGCCGCTGCAGGGAGATGAGACATGACCGAGGTTTTCATTTACGACCATGTGCGCACGCCGCGCGGGCGCGGCAAGAAGGATGGATCGCTGCACGAGGTGCCGTCCGTGCGACTTGCGGCCAAGGCGCTGGAAGCACTCCGCGACCGCAACGGCCTCGACACCGAAACCGTTGACGACATCATCATGGGCTGCGTCGATCCGGTCATGGAAGCCGGCGCCGTCATCCCGAGGGGTGCCGCTTTCGAAGCCGGTTATTCCACCAAGGCGCCCGGCATGCAGATCTCGCGCTTCTGCGCCTCCGGTCTCGATGCCGTGAATTTCGGTGCGGCCAAGATCGCGCAGGGTGCTGATGACATCGTCATCGCCGGCGGCGTCGAAAGCATGTCGCGCGTCGGTCTCGGCATGTCCGGCGGTGCCTGGTTCATGGACCCCTCCGTCAATTTCCCGGCCTATTTCATGCCGCAGGGCGTCTCGGCCGATCTCATTGCCACCAAATACGGCTTCTCGCGCGATGATGTCGATGCCTATGCCGTTGAAAGCCAGAAGCGCGCAGCTCATGCCTGGGAGAAGGGCTATTTCAAGAATTCCGTCATTCCGGTGAAGGATATCAACGGCCTGACCATTCTCGATCGCGACGAGCACATGCGCCCCGGCACTGACATGCAGGCGTTGGCTTCGCTCAATCCCTCGTTTCAGCTGCCCGGCGAGATGGGCGGCTTCGAAGCCGTCGGCATTCAGGCGCACCCGGAAGTGGAACGCATCAACTACGTGCATCATGCCGGCAATTCCTCCGGCATCGTCGACGGCGCTGCCGCCGTGCTGCTCGGTTCCAAGGCTGGCGGCGAGAGCATGGGTCTGAAGCCGCGCGGCCGCATCAGGGCCTTTGCCAATATCGGCTCCGACCCGGCGCTGATGCTGACCGGCCCGGTGGACGTCACCGAAAAGCTCTTGAAGCGCAGCGGCCTGACGCTTGCAGACATCGATCTATTCGAGCTCAACGAAGCCTTCGCCGCCGTCGTGCTGCGCTACATGCAGGCCTTCGACATCGAGCATGACAAGATCAACGTCAATGGTGGCGCTATCGCCATGGGCCATCCGCTCGGCGCAACCGGCGCGATGATCCTCGGTACAGTGCTGGACGAGCTGGAGCGCCGCGACCTCAATACCGCGCTGGTGACGCTCTGCATCGGTGCCGGCATGGGCACGGCCACGATCATCGAACGCGTCTGAGGAGGGAAAACAATGGCTTACACAAATTTCACCGTTGAGACCGACGCAGACGGCATCGCACTCGTCACCTGGGACATGCCCGGCAAGTCCATGAACGTCTTCACCGCCGAGGTGATGGATGAGCTGAGCGCCATCATCGACGCGACCGTCGCCGATGCGGCCGTCAAGGGCGTGGTCTTCACCTCGGGCAAGTCCTCCTTCTCCGGCGGCGCTGATCTGTCGATGATCAAGTCGATGTTCTCGCTCTATCAGGATGAGAAGGCGAAAGACCCGGCTGCTGCCGCGCAGAAGCTCTTCAATCTCGTTGGGCGTATGACGGGCCTCTTCCGCAAGCTCGAAACCTGCGGCAAGCCGTGGGTCTCTGCGATCAACGGCACCTGCATGGGTGGCGCTTTCGAGCTGTCGCTCGCCTGCCATGGCCGTGTCGCATCGAGCGCCAAGAGCATCAAGATCGCGCTGCCGGAGGTCAAGGTCGGCCTTTTCCCGGGTGCCGGCGGCACGCAGCGCGTCTCGCGCCTGACGGATGCTCAGTCCGCCCTCCAGATGATGACGACGGGGCAGTCGCTGACGGCGGCACGCGCCAAGGCGATGAACCTCGTGCATCAGGTGGTCGAGCCGGACCAGCTGGTCCCGGCCGCCAAGCAGATGATCAAGGACGGCCTGAAGCCTGTGGCTCCCTGGGACGAAAAGGGTTTCAAGGCACCGGGCGGCGGCATCTGGACGCCTGCCGCAGCCCAGCTCTGGCCGGCCGCACCGGCCATCCTGCGCCGCGAGACGTCGGGCAATTATCCGGCGGCGCTTGCCATCCTCAAATGCGTCTATGAAGGCCTGCAGGTTCCCTTCGATACCGGCCTGAAGATCGAGCAGCGTTATTTCACGCATGTTCTGCAGACCACCGAAGCCTATTCGATGATCCGCTCGCTGTTCATCTCCATGCAGGAACTCGGCAAGGGCGCCCGCCGCCCGGCAGGCCAGCCGAAGACGGAGCTGAAGAAGGTCGGCATCGTCGGCGCCGGCTTCATGGGCGCGTCCATCGCCTATGTCACGGCAGCTGCGGGCATCCCCGTCACGCTCATCGATCGCGACATCGAAGCCGCGGCCAAGGGCAAGGGCGTCGGCGAGGGGCTGGTAAAGGATTCGATCGGTAAGGGAAGGTTGACGCAGGAAGAAGGTGCCGCTCTGCTCTCCCGCATCACGCCTTCGGCCGATTATGCCGATCTCAAGGATGCCGATCTCGTCATCGAAGCCGTGTTCGAAGATCGCGAGGTCAAGAAAGCCGTCATCGAGGCCGTCGAAGCCGTGCTGCCGGCAGGCGCTATTTTTGCCTCCAACACATCGACGCTGCCGATATCAGGCCTTGCGAAGAATTCGCAGCGCCCCGTCGATTTCATCGGCGTCCACTTCTTCTCGCCGGTCGAGAAGATGATGCTGACCGAAGTCATCCTCGGCAAGGAAACGGGTGACCGTGCCATCGCCGTCGCGCTGGACTACGTAGCCGCGATCAAGAAGACTCCAATCGTCGTCAACGACACGCGCGGCTTCTTCGTCAATCGCTGCGTTTTCCGCTATATCCACGAAGCCTATGACATGCTGATCGAAGGCGTGCCCGCTGTCATGATCGAGAATGCCGCCAAGATGGCCGGTATGCCTGTGGGACCGCTGGCGCTCAACGACGAAGTCGCCATCGATCTCTCCTACAAGATCCTGAAGGCGACTGTTGCCGATCTCGGCGAGAAGGCGGTCGACCCGCGTCACATGCAGCTGGTCACCGGTCTCGTCGAAGGCGAGGGTCGCTTGGGCCGGAAGAATTCCAAGGGCTTCTACGACTATCCGCCGAAGCCGGCCAAGAAGTCACTCTGGCCGGGCCTCAAGGATCTCTATCCGCAGAAGAAGGCCGATGAGGTCGATGTCGGCGTGCTGAAGCAGCGCTTCCTCGTCACCATCGCGCTCGAGGCGGCCCGCACCATGGAAGAGGGCATCGTCACTGACCCGCGCGAGGCTGATGTCGGCTCCATCCTCGGCTTCGGTTTCGCCCCCTACACCGGCGGCGCGCTGTCCTACATCGACGGCATGGGCGTGAAGGCTTTTGTCGATCTCTGTGAAAAGCTTGCGGCATCCTATGGCCCGCATTTCAAGCCGACGGCGCTGCTGAGGGACATGGCCGCGAAAGGCGAGACTTTCTACGGACGCTTCGATCCCTACCGTGTCGAAAAGGCCGCTTGAGACAAGCAGTCATCCATCACGACAAATAATGGGCCGCTCCTGTCGGGAGCGGCCCTTTTCGTTCGTCCTCTGCTTGAGCTCATCAAACCGAGGAGGATGACATGATCGAGATCATCGGCAATCGCGACGAGGCAGAGGCCATCAACACAACGCTTGCAAGCTGGGCTTCTGCTCTTGGCAACAAGGATGCAGCGGGTGTGGTTCGGCACCTGAGCGACGATGTCGTCAGTTTCACTCTGGCGGCACCTTTGGTGCACAAGGGCAAAGGCGAAAAGGGTCTGGAAGGCTGGTTTTCGACGTGGGAAGGGCCGATCGGCGGCGATGCCGTCGATGTCAGGCTGACTGTCGGTGGTGATGTCGCCTTCTGGACCGGCCTCGTGCAGATGACCGGTAAGAAATCAGATGGCTTCGAGGTCGATCTATGGTTTCGCCAAACGCTCGGCCTCAGAAAGGAGGCCGGAGTCTGGACGATCGTTCATGAGCACACGTCGGTGCCGTTTGCGATGGACGGCAGCGGCCTTGCCGAGCGTGGTCTCAAACCGTAAGCATATTCTTACGCAATGCTTAAGGGCTTTTCCCGGCCGGCGCGCAGTGCAAGTACGCCCCAGCCGACGAGCAGAATGATGGCTGCAGCATAGATATCGGCGGCCTCGGCAAATCCGAGCGCTCTGGCCAGGAAGCCTGCCAAGATGGCCGGCAGGCTGAAGGCGAGATAGCTCTGAATGTAGAAGGCCGAAAGCAGCCCGGCGCGCTCGTCCGGTTTTGCCAGCGGCATGATGCTGCGTACCGTGCCGAGGAAAGTCGCCCCGAAGCCCGCGCCGGCGATCACCGTTCCCACCGCAAGGATCGACACCTCAGCCGCATGCACGCCGGCAACGACCGTCAGCACCCCGAGTGTCATGCTCGATATGCCCAATGTCATTGCGGTCTGCGCGGATCTCTTACGCAACAGAAACACCGCGCTTGCTCCGCTGATTGTCAGGGCCGCGACCACGGAGCCACCGACGAGCGGCGCCGTGCTGCCTGTGGTAACGCTCACGAGTGAGGGAACCAGCGACAGATAGAAGCCGCCAAGCGCCCAGACGGCGACGTTGATCGGCGTTACCGCCAGCAATGTCCGACGCACCTGCGGCGGCACGGCCACTTCCGGCTTCAACGACGCAAGCAACCCGGCACGACGCTCAGTCGTTTCCGGCACCAGCCAGAGCAGGACAGCCTGCAGGACGAGCAAGGCGAGCGTGACGAAATAGACAAGCAGGGTCGGCGCCGGCGCAAACTGGACCAGCAGGCTCGTGCCGAGCGCGCCGATCGCCATGCCCGCAAGCGGTGCAAGGCTGTTGGTGATCGAACCCTTGATCGGGTCGAGGTCGATGAGCGCAGCTCCGATGGAGCTTGCCGCGGCGCCCGTTGCCAGGCCCTGGACGATGCGTGCGGCAATCAGCCAATTCGGCCCCTCGGCCATTAAAAACAGCGCCATCGCCACCATATTGAGGAGGATCGAAGCGAAGATCACCGGGCGGCGGCCGAGATGGTCAGAGATGGAACCGACGATGAGCAAGGCGGCGAGGAGCGCAAAGGCATAGACGGCGAAGATCACCGTGATCAGCACCGGCGAGAAGGCGAAGGCCTGCTGATAGAGACGGTAGAGCGGCGTCGGCGCGGAAGAGGCGGCGAAGAACAGGGCGCTGGTTGCGGCGTAGAACAGTGGCGCAAAGCGTCTGGCCGGAGAAATTGGCAAGCTGGAAGTGGATTCGATCGTGGGCATCGACTATATCCTGGCTTAAAGCTAAAAGATTGCGTTAGGCGGATATAGGATGCCCGGCGCACAAAAGCAAATAATTTGCGTTAGTGAATGGCGCGCACCTGTTCGCTGACGGCAAAAGGGAAAGATTGGCAGACTTATGGGCCACAGAGAAAATCCCCGCCCCGGCGGGCGCAGTGCCAGAGTACAGGCGGCCGTGCATCAATCCGTCCGCGAAATGCTATCAAAGATGGATCGCGCCGATGTGACGATCCCGCTCATTGCCCAGCGCGCCAATGTCACACCATCAACCATTTATCGCCGCTGGGGCGATCTTCAAGAGCTTCTGGCCGACGTCGCCGCCTCGCGCCTGCAGCCGGAAGGCGAGCCGGCCAGGATCGGCAGTGCCCGCGAGGACCTGGAGGCCTGGGTCGAGCAATATGCCGACGAAATGGCCTCCGGCGTCGGACGGCAGATGCTTCGTGATGTTCTAGCAACCATCGACGGCGCAAATGCGGAAAAATGCAGCGGCTACACGCAGCAACAGCTTTGCGTCTTGATCGCGCGCGCCAGGGAAAATGGCGAGCCCTTCCCGAGCCTGGGAGAGCTGATGGATCACCTCATCTCGCCGATCATATACCGCATCCTCTTTGATCAGGCTTTCGACGCGGGCTATGCTCGCGAGCTTGTCGCAAGGGTCATGCGAAAGTCTAACGCTTAAATCTTGGTCGCTTATGCCCGATGAGCCGCCCAGAAGCTCTCCAAGGGTGGGCTCGTCAGCTTCCGCCGGATTGCGCGCAACTGACGAACAGGTAAACCCGGAAGTGCATGGTTAAATTGTCTAACCTATGGATTTATCTTGGGATATGCGCGCTCTAGCAGAGCCCTATGCCAATTCGCTGTTGAAAAATAAGGAAAAAGATGGTGCTAATCATCGCCAGTGAATTCAACGGCAACGCGAAGGGGACTGCTCAATGCTTAATGAATTCAAGGCATTTATCGCCCGCGGCAATGTCATGGATCTCGCGGTCGGCGTGATCATCGGCGGCGCTTTCGGCGGCATCGTGAAATCGCTGGTTGACGATATCATCATGCCGATCGTCGGTAGGATTTTCGGCGGCTTCGATTTTTCGAACTACTTCATCGGCCTTTCCTCGGGCGTCAATGCGCCGACGCTTGCCGCCGCCCGCGCTCAGGGTGCCGTTCTCGCCTACGGCAACTTCATCACTGTCCTCATCAACTTCCTGATCCTCGCCTGGATCATCTTCCTCATGGTCAAGGGCGTGAACACGCTGCGCGCCCAGGTCGAGCGCAAGGAAGAGAAGGTTGCCGAAGCAGCGCCGCCGCCGGCCGACGTCCAGCTGCTGACGGAAATCCGCGATCTTCTCGCGAAGCGCTGACACACCGCGTTCAATCTCTCTGAAAGCCTCGATCCCGCAGGGGTCGAGGCTTTATTCATCACGAAAATCGATCGGTTGCTAAGGCAAAGTCATGGGATTTGTCCGGCGCTCTGCTTTATGAAGGCAGAAACCGGAGATCATGCATGTCGATACTGAACAGCCTCAGCCCGCGCGCGCTCGCAGCACCCGAAAGCGGGATCGTTGAAGTGGTCAATTATGCCCGCGGCCGCGATGGCCTGCTGCCGCTCTGGGTCGGCGAGGGCGATCTGCCGACGCCTGATTTCATCAACCGTGCCGCCATGGCCTCGCTCAACGCCGGCGAGACCTTCTATACCTGGCAGCGCGGCATTCCGGAGCTGCGCCAGGCGCTTGCCGATTATTATGGCCGGCACTTCGGCACCTCGCTGCCGATGGAGAATTTCTATGTCGTCGGCTCCGGCATGCAGGCGATCCAGCTTTCCGTGCAGGCGATCACCTCGCCGGGCGACGAAATGGTTTACCTGACGTCGGCCTGGCCGAATATCGCCGCCGCTCTCGAGATCGCCGGTGCGCGCTCGGTCGGCGTGCCGCTGCAGTTCGAAAACGGCAAATGGTCGCTCGATCTCGGGCGCCTGGAGGCGGCGATTACGCCGAAGACCAAGGGTCTCTTCATCAACACTCCCTCCAATCCGACCGGCTGGACGGCAACCCATCAGGATCTCCGGGATATTCTGGCGCTGGCGCGCAAGCACGGCCTCTGGATCATGGCCGACGAGATCTACGCGCTATACTATTATGCCGGCGGTCGCGCGCCGAGTTTCCTGGACATCAAGGATGCCGACGACAAGATCCTCTTCGTCAACTCCTTCTCGAAAAACTGGTCGATGACCGGCTGGCGTGTCGGCTGGATCGTCGCACCCACAGAACTCGGGCAGGTGATCGAGAATCTCGTGCAATATTCGACCTCCGGCGTCGCGCAGTTCATGCAGCGGGGCGCGGTCGCCGCCCTGGACGAAGGTGATGACTTCGTCCGTTCCAACATCGCCAAGGCGACCCGCTCCCGTGACATTCTTTGCGACGCGCTGATTGCGACCAATCGCGTGCACACGCTGAAGCCGGATGGCGCGCTCTATTCGTTCCTTAAGATCGATGGCGTCACCGATAGCCGCGGGGCCGCGCTCGACATCGTCGACAAAACCGGTGTCGGCCTGGCGCCTGGAACCGCCTTCGGGCAGGGCGGCGAGCTTTTCATGCGCGCTTGCTTCCTGCGCGATCCGGCAAAGATCGCCGATGCGGCCGAACGTTTGAGCCGGTATATTTTGAGTTTGTAGGGGCGGCCGCCATATGCTGCGGCTCGCAGCTTTCGATTTGCATGGTCCGCACACTCTCCGCAGCGTGCCGAAGCTCCGATCAATAAAATCCAATCAAACCGCGAAAGCCCCCGCTAACCATTCCCTCAATCTTCCCCGCGCTGCCGCCCGCTTTTAATCAAATTGGCAAGAGGCGCAGCGCCATATATCGCCGACAAGACTTGGCGGGGACGCGAAGAATGACGGTGTTGGTGACGGGCGGAGCCGGCTATATCGGCAGCCATATGGTCTGGAAGTTGCTGGACGCGGGCGAGGACGTGGTGGTCATCGATCGCCTGTCCACTGGTTTTCGCTGGGCGGTTCCGCCCGCCGCCCGTTTCCATCTCGGCGATATCGCCGATGAAGCGCTGTTGCAGACGATCTTCGCCGAAAACGATATCGATGCCATCATCCATTTTGCCGGCTCGGCCGTCGTCCCGACGTCGATCGAAGATCCTCTCTCCTATTACGAAAACAATACCGGCAAGACCCGCATCCTGATGAGCGCCGCCATCAAAGCCGGAATCCGTCATTTCGTCTTCTCCTCCACCGCTGCCGTCTATGGTCCGCAGCCGGCGGATCAGCCGGTCAGCGAAAGCGTGTTGCTCCGGCCGGAATCTCCCTATGGCCAATCCAAGCTCATGTCGGAGCTGATGCTTCGCGATGCTGCTGCGGCCTATGATTTCGGCTATGTGGCATTGCGCTACTTCAATGTCGCCGGCGCCGATCCGGAAGGGCGAACCGGTCAATCGAGCGAGAGTGCCACCCATCTCGTCAAGGTTGCCTGCGAGGCGGCGCTCGGTCGTCGCCGTCAGGTGGATATCTACGGCACGGATTATCAGACGCATGATGGAACGGGCGTTCGCGACTATATTCACGTCAGCGATCTCGCCGAAGCGCATCTCCTGGCGTTGCGGCATCTGCGTAGCGGCGGCCGGTCGCTGGTCGCCAATTGCGGCTACGGTGCAGGCTATTCAGTGCTCGACGTGCTCAATATGGTCATGCGTGTGCATGGTCGCGCCTTCCGCATCCATATCGCGCCGCGCCGGCCTGGCGATGCCGCCAGCGTCGTTGCCGACGCAACGGTGGCACATCGCGAGTTGGGCTGGTCGCCGAAATACAACAGCCTCGAAACGATCGTGCGCTCGTCGCTGGATTGGGAACTCCGTCTTGCCCAGCGCTCCGGATTCGATGCCAGCGGGCTGCAGAAGGTCTTCGCGGCCCCAAGCTTCTGATAGTCGTCAGCCGTCGGTCGCTCTCCAGGGTCCGAGAAAGGCCGGCGCATTCAGGCGTACGGCCTCCATCAGGAAATCGATGACCGTGCGTACACGCGGCGACTGGCGCAGGTCGCGATGGCATGTGATCCAGTAATGGCGCCTGAGATCCACCTCCTGCGGCAGCACGACCTGCAGATCCGGATGCTTGCCGGCAATGAAAAATGGCAGCACGCACAGCCCCAGGCCGCTCTTTGCCGCCGTCAGCTGTGCAAAGATGCTCGAGCTCTGAAATTGCGGTTTGATGCGGGGGTGGACGTCGCCGAGATAATCGAGGCCCGGCGCAAAGATCATATCCTCAATGTAGCCGATGAAGGCGAAGTCAGGCAGGCCGTCGCGGCTTTCGATCGGCGGATGGCGGGCGAGATAGTCCAGCGATCCGTAGACCTGCAGATGATAGTCGGTGAGCTTCTCGGTGAAGTAGGGGCCGGCCTTCGGCGGGTCGAGCACGACGACGATATCCGCCTCCTTGCGCGAGAGCGACATGATCTGCTGGATCGTAATCAGCTCCAGCGAAATGTTCGGATGCTTGGCGGTGAACTCCGGCAGCACGCCCGTGAAGAAGAAATTGGAAAAACCCTCCGGCGCGCTGATGCGTACCACGCCGCGCTGCGCCGCCGATCCGGCCGAAAGATCCGCGCGAAGACGCTCAGTTTCCTGCTCCATGCGCTCGGCCGTGTCGATGAAACGCTGGCCCATGGCCGTCAGCATATAGCCGCGCGGATTGCGTTCGAAGAGCTTGACTTTCAAGGCGAATTCTAGTCGGTCGATGCGGCGTGAAACGGTGGCGTGACTGGTGCGCAGCTGCCGGGCAGCGGTCGAGAGCTGCCCCGTCCGCGCCACTGCGAGAAAGAACTGCAGGTCGTCCCAGGTAAAATGCGGCGCGTGCTTCATATCTCTCCCTGCTGTTCAAAAATGAACAGACACTGTTTGGAATTAGTTTCAATCACGACTTGCGTCAACGCGCGAATTCCGTGATCTTGCCGTCGGGAAAAGTCGTTTTGAGGAAAGCGACTGGCCAATTTTGAACAGATTCATTTTTGCCAAATCTCTGGGAGGAGAGGATATGCGAAAGAGTCTTATTGCATCCCTGGCATTTCTGCTTGCAGCGAGTACCTCGGCTTTTGCCGCCGGCGCTTCGGATGGTGTCGTGAAGATCGGCATCCTGAATGACCAATCCGGCGTATACGCCGACTTCGGTGGCAAGTCGTCGGTGGAAGCCGCCAAGATGGCCGCGGAGGATTTCGGCGGCAAGGTTCTGGGCGTGCCGATCGAGATCGTCAATGCCGATCACCAGAACAAGCCCGATATCGCCTCCAACATCGCCCGCCAATGGTATGATCAGGACAAGGTCGATGCGATCATGGAGCTGACGACCTCCTCGGTCGCGCTCGCCGTGCAGGCCGTCGGCAAGGAAAAGAAGAAGATCGATATCGTCACCGGTGCCGCCACGACGGATCTCACCGGCAAGCAATGCTCGCCCTATGGCTTCCACTGGGCCTATGACACGCATGCTCTTGCCGTCGGCACCGGCGGCGCGCTGGTCAAGCAGGGTGGCGACACCTGGTTCTTCCTGACTGCAGATTATGCATTCGGCTACTCGCTGGAGCAGCAGACGAGCGATTTCGTTAAGGCGAACGGCGGCAAGATCTTGGGTTCCGTCCGCCATCCGTTGTCGTCGAACGACTTCTCGTCCTTCCTGTTGCAGGCACAATCGTCAGGCGCCAAGGTCATCGGCCTTGCCAATGCCGGTCTCGATACCGCGAATGCCATCAAGCAGGCTTCTGAATTCGGCATCAGCCAGAGTGGCCAGCATCTGGCGGCGCTGCTCTTCACGCTCGCCGAAGTTCATGGTCTCGGCTTGAAGGCGGCACAAGGCCTGACCTTGACGGAAGGCTACTACTGGAACCTCGACGACAAGAGCCGCGAATTCGGCAAGCGCTTCTTTGCCCGCACCGGCAAAATGCCGAATATGGTCCATGCCGGCACCTATTCCGCCGTGATGCAATATTTGAAGGCAGTCCAGAAGGCCGGCACGGATGATACCGATGCCGTGGCCAAGGAACTGCATGAAATGCCCGTCGACGACTTCTTCGGTCGTGGCGGCGCGGTCGGCGCCAACGGCCGCATGATCCACGACATGTATCTGCTTCAGGTCAAGAAGCCCGAGGAGAGCAAGGAGCCGTGGGATTACTTCAACGTGCTGGCGACGATCCCTGGCAAGGAAGCCTATATTGATCCGGCCAAGAGCGGCTGCGACCTCGTCAAGCAATAGGGCTGCGACCGGCCTATGACGATGTCAGCGACACATCCGCATGAAGCGCCCCGGGTGGTCTTGTCCGCCCGGGGGTTGCGCCGGGATTTTGGCGGCTTCACCGCCGTCAAGAATGTCGATCTCGACGTGCATCACGCCCGCGTTCACGCGCTGATCGGCCCGAACGGCGCCGGCAAGACGACGGTGTTCAACCTGCTCACCAAGTTTCTGCAGCCGACGCATGGCACGATCACGCTGCTCGGCACCGATATCACGCGGACACGACCCGACAAGGTTGCGCGCATGGGCCTCGTGCGCTCCTTCCAGATTTCGGCCGTCTTCCCGCATCTGACAGTGCTGGACAATGTCCGTGTCGCCCTGCAGCGGCCAAACAACCTTGCGCACCAGTTCTGGCGGTCGCTGTCGTCACTCGACAGCCTCAATGCCCGTGCCGAACAGCTTATTGCCTCCGTGGGTCTCTCGAAGGAACGCAACGCTGTCGCTGCCGATCTTTCCTATGGCCGCAAGCGCGTTCTGGAGATCGCGACGACGCTTGCGCTCGATCCGAAGGTGCTGCTGCTTGACGAGCCGATGGCCGGCATGGGGCTGGAGGATGTGAACACGGTCTCCGCCATCATCCGCGACGTTGCGCGCGACAGGGCTGTGCTCATGGTGGAACACAATCTCTCCGTCGTTGCCGATATTTGCCATCATGTCACAGTCCTGCAGCGCGGCGAGATCCTGGCTCAGGGCGACTATGCTACCGTGAGCCGCGACCCGCGCGTCCGGGAAGCCTATATGGGCACTGAGGAGGCTTGACGATGGCGCCGCTTCTGGAAGTTCAGGGCCTTAATGCCTGGTATGGCGAAAGCCATATCCTGCATGGCGTCGACATGCATCTGAGCGAAGGGGAAACCATCACCATCCTCGGCCGCAACGGCGTCGGCAAGACGACGACGCTGCGCACGATCGTCGGCATCGTCCGCGCCCGCAAGGGCAGGATCGCCTTTGCCGGCACGGACATGATGCAGGTGCCGCTGCACAAGACGGCGCGCCATGGCATCGGTTTCGTGCCGGAAGAGCGCGGTATCTTCTCGACGCTCAGCGTTTATGAAAACCTGATGCTGCCGCCGGTCGTCGCCCCTGGCGGCATGACGCTCGACGAGATCTTTGAGCTGTTTCCCAATCTGCATGAGCGGCGCAACAGCGTCGGCACCAGGCTCTCGGGTGGTGAGCAGCAGATGCTCGCCATGGCCCGCATTCTGCGCACCGGCGTTCGCATGCTGCTGCTCGACGAGCCGACCGAGGGCCTTGCCCCCGTCATCGTCCAGCGCATCGGCGAAGTCCTGCAGAAGCTGAAAGGCCGCGGCATGACCATATTGCTTGTCGAGCAGAATTTCCGTTTCGCCAGCCGCATCGCCGATCGCTTCTATCTGATGGATCACGGCCAGATGGTCTCGGAATTTCCGGTCGGCGAATTGCAGCAGCGCATGGATATGCTGCACAAGGTCCTGGGGGTCTGAGCCATGACGACGATATTCGGCATCCCTGCCCAGGCCCTTCTCGGTCAATTGCTGATCGGCCTCATCAACGGCTCCTTCTATGCGCTCTTAAGCCTTGGTCTCGCGATCATCTTCGGCATGCTGCGGGTCATCAATTTCGCCCATGGCGCGCTCTATATGCTTGGGGCTTTCACGGCCTATCTGCTGCTCGCCTATGCCGGTATCGGCTACTGGCCGGCCCTCATTCTGGCACCACTGATCGTCGGCCTGTTCGGAGCGCTGGTCGAGCGGCTCTGCCTGCGCCAGCTCTACAAGATCGATCCGCTTTACGGGTTGCTCTTCACTTTCGGCATGGCGCTGACCATCGAGGGAACCTTCCGCTATCTCTACGGCTCCTCCGGCCAGCCCTATGCCGTTCCGACGGAATTGGCGGGCGCGAAAAATATCGGCTTCATGTTCCTGCCCGTCTATCGCGGCTGGGTGGTCATCGCCTCGCTGATCGTTTGCATCGGGACCTGGCTTCTGATCGAGAAGACCAAGCTCGGTGCCTATCTGCGTGCAGCGACCGAGAATTCCGTGCTTGTGCAGGTTTTCGGCGTCAACGTGCCGGTGCTGCTGACGCTTACCTACGGCTTCGGCGTAGCGCTTGCCGCCTTTGCCGGCGTGCTGGCCGCACCGATCTACCAGGTGTCGCCGCTGATGGGATCGAACATGATCATCATCGTCTTCGCGGTGGTCGTCGTCGGCGGCATGGGCTCGATCATGGGCGCGATCGTTACTGGCTATATGCTCGGGGTTGCCGAGGGTCTCACCAAGGTCTTCTATCCGGAAGCCTCCAACATCGTCGTCTTCGTGATCATGGCGATCGTGCTGCTCCTCAGGCCCGCGGGCCTCTTCGGTCGGGATGCGTGATATGGCTGGAGTAACCACATTGAAATCCACGTCACGGCCGGCTTTATCGGTACAGAAGCTGCTGCTGGTTCTCGGCCTCGTCGGATTGATCTGGGCGCCATTCTTCATCTACCCGATTTTCGTCATGAAGGTGCTCTGCTTTGCGCTTTTCGCCTGCGCCTTCAATCTGCTGCTCGGCTATGCCGGCCTGCTGTCCTTCGGTCACGCCACCTTCTTCGGCGGTGCGGCCTATTTCACAGCCTATGCGGTGAAGGAATGGGGTGTCCCGCCTGAGCTCGGCATCTTGATCGGCGTTGCCGGTGCGTCCCTGCTCGGTCTCGTCATGGGCTTCGTCGCCATCCGGCGGCAGGGCATCTATTTCGCCATGATCACGCTGGCGCTGTCCTACATGTTCTATTTCTTCTGCTTGCAGGCCAAGTTCACTCAGGGCGAGGACGGCATTCAGTCGGTGCCGCGCGGCTACCTCCTCGGTGTCCTCGATCTCAGCAACGCCTTCAACATGTATTACTTCGTTCTCGCAGTGTTTCTGATCGGCGTTCTGATCACCTGGCGCTTCATCAATTCACCTTTCGGCATGATCCTGAAATCGATCCGCGAGAACGAGCAGCGGGCGATCTCGCTCGGCTATTCCGTCGCACATTACAAGCTCGGCGCCTTCGTCATGTCGGCGGCGCTGGCGGGGCTCGCCGGAGCGGTCAAGGCGTTGGTCTTTCAGTTCGCGACGCTGACCGATGTCGCTTGGCAGATGTCCGGCGAAGTCATCCTCATGACCCTGCTCGGCGGGATCGGCACGCTGATCGGTCCGATTTTCGGAGCGGGGTTGGTGGCGACGCTGGAGAATTATCTCGCGACCTCGGAATTCCCGGTCACCATCATCACCGGCATCGTCTTCATGGTTTGCGTCCTGCTCTTCCGCCGCGGCATCGTCGGTGAATTCTATGCCTCGCGGCTCGGACGGAAACTGGGTTTTGAATATCGGCGGTGACTATCCATCTTCCTTCTCCCTGTCCTGAGCTTGTCGAAGGGGCGGGGAGAAGGTGCCCGAAGGGCGGATGAGGGGCCTGCATAAATTGCCGGTGAACACGGAATTTGCCGGACCTGCTCGCCCATCACCCCACCCCTCTCCGCGCGCGCGGGGAGAGGGGACGACAGAGTTTTTGGAATGGATCGCTTCGACTACATCATCATCGGCGCTGGCAGTGCCGGTTGCGTGCTTGCCAACCGGCTCTCGGCTGACCGCAACAGCAGAGTGCTGCTCTTGGAAGCGGGCGGCAACGACAACTACCACTGGATCCATATCCCGGTCGGCTATCTCTATTGCATCAACAATCCCCGCACCGATTGGTGTTTCACCACGTCGGCGGAAGCGGGCCTGAACGGCCGGTCGCTGAACTATCCGCGCGGCAAGGTGCTCGGCGGCAGCTCCTCCATCAACGGCATGATCTACATGCGTGGCCAGGCGCGCGACTACGATCTCTGGCGGCAGCTCGGTTGCGCGGGCTGGGGCTGGGACGACGTGCTGCCCTATTTCATCAAGTCCGAGGATCACTATCGAGGCAAGGACGAGATGCACGGCGCCGGCGGCGAATGGCGGGTCGAAAAAGCGCGTGTCCGCTGGGCCGTGCTGGACGCCTTCCAGGCTGCAGCCAGAGAGGCCGGCATCCCGGAAACGCCGGATTTTAATCGCGGCAACAATGAAGGATCGGGCTATTTCGACGTCAACCAGCGCTCCGGCATCCGCTGGAACACGACGAAGGCCTTCCTGCGCCCGGCCATGAAGCGCGGCAATCTGACCGTCTATACCAAGGCGCAGGTTCGTCGCTTGATCGTTGAGGGCGATGCCGTGACCGGTGTCGAATTCCTGCATGACGGCGTGGAGAAGCGCGCCTATGCAAGCAAGGAGACCGTACTGTCAGCCGGCTCCATTGGCTCACCGCATATTCTCGAACTGTCAGGCATCGGCCATGGCGATGTGTTGAGCAAGGCCGGCATCGAGGTCGTGCGCGAGGTCAGATCCGTCGGCGAAAATCTGCAGGATCATTTGCAGCTTCGCATGGCTTACAAGGTGACCGGCGTTCCCACGCTGAACGAGAAGGCGACGAGCCTCATCGGCAAGGCGGCGATCGGCCTCGAGTATCTCGTTCGCCGCTCAGGCCCGATGGCGATGGCGCCGAGCCAGCTTGGTATCTTCACGCGCTCCGGCCCCGACAAGGAAACGCCGGATCTGCAATATCATGTGCAGCCGGTCTCGCTCGACAAGTTCGGGGATCCCGTGCATCCCTTTCCGGCGATCACCGCCAGCGTCTGCAATCTGCGGCCCGAAAGCCGTGGCTCGGTGCATGTGCGCAGCCCCGATTTTGCCATGCAGCCGGCCATCAGCCCGAACTATCTCTCCGCTCAGCGCGACCGGGAGATCGCCGTGCGCTCCATTCGCTTGACGCGGCGGATCGTGGCGCAGCCCTCGTTCGCCCGGTTCAGACCCGAGGAATTCAAGCCCGGACCGGCCTATGAGACGGACGCCGATCTGGAGCGGGCTGCCGGCGATATCGGCACGACGATTTTCCACCCGGTCGGCACATGCCGCATGGGCGGCGACGCGCAAAGCGCTGTTGATCCCCGCTTGCGGCTGCGAGCGTTGTCGGGGCTTCGCATCGCCGACGCCTCCATCATGCCATCGATCACATCAGGCAACACGAATTCACCAACCATCATGATCGCCGAGAAGGCAGCCGAGATGATCCTTGCCGACAATCGATGAAGGCTTATTCATGAGAGCAGGTCCAGGAAAAGTGCGGAGCGGTTTTCCGTCCGGAGTTGCGCTAAGACAAAGAGCTAGAACGGCGCGGCGTTTCCATGAAATGCAAACCGTTCTGGCAGCAGGGACAGGAGATTTGCATGGATAGCACCGACGAGGTCATCATCGAGCGGCGCGGATCGGCCGGCATCATCAGGCTCAACCGCCCGAAGGCGCTGAACAGCCTGACATTGCCGATGGTGCGGACCATTGCTCCGGCCTTGGAGGATTTCGCCGCCGACCCCGCGGTCGCGAGCGTCATCGTCATGGGCGAGGGAGAGCGCGGCTTTTGCGCCGGCGGCGACATTCGCCTGCTGCACCGGAGCGGCAGGGAGGGGTCCGATGAAGCGGAAACTTTCTGGCGCGAAGAGTTCCTGCTCAATCATGCCATTTCGCGCTATCCAAAACCCTATGTAGTGCTGATGGACGGCATCACCATGGGTGGCGGCGTCGGCCTCTCGGCGCATGGCAGCCATCGCGTCGTCACCGAGCGCACCCGCCTTGCCATGCCGGAAACCGGCATCGGCTACTTCCCGGATGTCGGCGCCACCTGGTTGCTGCCGCGCGCGCCGGGTGAAGCCGGCACCTGGATGGGGCTGACCGGCCTTACCGTCGAGGCAGCCGATGTCATCCATGCCGGTTTTGCCGATCATTATGTCGCGTCCTCGGCGCTGCCGGCTCTCGTGGATGCGATTGCGGCGCTGCCCGCCGCCACCTCTGGCGCAGAGGTGCACGCATTGATCCGCACGATGGCTTCGGACGCTAGCGAGAGCCGGCTTGCGGCAAACCGCAATGTGATCGACCGCACGTTCTCGGCAGACACGGTGGAAGAGATTCTAACGGCATTGATGGCTGAACCCGGAGAGTTTGCCGCAGAAGCCGCCGGCGTGATCGCCAGCCGCTCACCGACCAGCCTGAAGCTGACCTTGCGGCTGCTGCGGGCAGGGCGAACAAGCGCCAATCTCGCCGAATGCCTCAATCGGGAACTCGGCGCCTGCAAGGGCATATTGTATAATCACGATTTCTACGAAGGCGTGCGCGCCGCTGTTATCGACAAGGATCGCAATCCGAAATGGTCTCCGGCGAGCCTTTCTGAAGTGGCTGCTGCCGATATCGACCGCTTTTTCGCACCGCCGCAGCCGCCGCTTTTCGCGAACTAGGACGGTTCAGCTCACCACTGAATTTCCGAATCGCTCTATCTCACCACTTTAAGCAATTCCGGAACGGAAAGCGGATCTGCATCTTTCCCGGAATTGCTTCAACCGATCATGGGAGGAAAACATCATGACACGGATCGCATTCATCGGCCTCGGCAATATGGGAGGCCCGATGGCCGCCAATCTCGTCAAGGCGGGCCATGCCGTCACGGGGTTCGACCTCTCGCATGATGTGCTGAAGGCTGCCGAGGCATCGGGAGTGAAACCTGCCAGCGTGCTGACTGAGGCTTCGGCGGACGCGGAAGTGGTCGTGACCATGCTGCCGAAGGGCCAGCAAGTCATCACCGTCTGGACAGACGTGTTGCGGTCCGTGCCCAAGGGAACCCTGTTGATCGACAGCTCTACCATCGATGTCGACAGTGCCCGCAAGGCGCACGCCATGGCTGATGATGCCGGCTGCCTCTCGCTCGATGCGCCGGTGTCCGGCGGCACGGGTGGTGCTGCGGTCGGCACGCTGACCTTCATGGCCGGAGGCTCGACCGAGAGCTTTGCGACGGCCAAACCCCTGTTGGAAGTGATGGGCAAGAAGATCGTCCATTGCGGCGATGCCGGTGCCGGCCAAGCCGCGAAGATCTGCAACAACATGATCCTCGGCATTTCCATGATCGGTGCCTGCGAGGCCTTCGTGCTCGGCGAAAAGCTCGGCCTCTCGCATCAGGCCCTGTTCGACGTCGCCTCGACGTCGTCTGGCCAGTGCTGGTCAATCAACACCTATTGTCCCGTGCCCGGCCCTGTGCCGACTTCGCCTGCCAACCACGACTACAAGCCCGGCTTTGCAGCTGCCCTGATGCTCAAGGACCTGCGGCTGTCGCAGGAGGCGGCTCTGTTGAGCGGCGCATCCACGCCTCTGGGTGCGGAGGCGGCACAGCTCTATGCACTCTTCGAAAAACTCGGCAATGGCGGCCGCGATTTTTCTGCCATTATCGAGATGTTCCGGGAGGCGAAGTGAGTATTGATAGTAAAAGTTGAACCAGTTGAGGGCTAGGGTGAGGGGCTTTACCGAAACGGCGACCCCAACGAATAGCCGCAACTCACCGCCACATGCCCCGCATCCGCGCGCCGACATCGACGCGCACCTCTCGCGCACGAATGGCGGCGGGGCTTTCGGCGCGCGCTTGCGGCCAGCCGCAAACCTCGAAGAACTGCAGCAATGTCGCCGGGATGAAGCGTGTGCGCGAGGCAAAGACGTGTTTGTCCCCCTGCGCGTGCTGGCCGTGCACGAAGAAACGCTGCGGAATAACGAGATCGAGATTGTCCTTGGCCCGCGTCATGGCAACATAAAGCAGCCGCCGTTCCTCTTCGATCTCGGCGGATGATCCGACGGCGAGATCGGCGGGAATGCAGCCGTCGACGGCGTTGAGGATGAAGACCTTCGTCCATTCCTGCCCTTTGGCGGAGTGGATGGTCGACAGGATCAGATAGTCCTCGTCGAGCAGCGGCACGCCCGCCTGATCGCTGGTGGCGTCAGGCGGATCGAGCGTCAGTTCGGTGAGAAAGCGCTCGCGCGAGCCGTAGCCCGCGGCGATCTGTTCGAGCTGGATTAGGTCTGCCTGGCGCGTGGAAGCATCTTCATGCGTCCGTTCGAGGTGCGGCTCGTACCATTGGCGCACCAGGCCGATTTCCGCCGGCCATCCGGCCTTGCCGCTTTTGACCTCCCGCATCGTCTCGACGAAGGCCGTCCAGTCGTCTCCCGTGCGCGGAGGTGGCGGCAGTTCGGCCAGCGCCGTGATCGGGCTTGCCTCTTCGCCGATCTGGTCGAGCACGCGCTGTGCCGTGGAAGGGCCGACGCCGGGCAGGAGTTGCATCAGGCGGAAGCCTGCCACACGGTCGCGCGGGTTTTGGGCGAAACGCAGCGCCGCCAGCATGTCCTTGACATGAGCGCTGTCGAGAAACTTCAGTCCGCCGAACTTGACGAAGGGGATGTTGCGGCGGGTGAGCTCCACTTCCAGCGGTCCGCTATGGCTTGAGGTGCGGAAGAGCACGGCCTGCTGCTTCAGCCTCGCGCCGCCCTCGCGATTTTCCAGCACCTGATCGGCGATGTAGCGCGCCTGATCCGCTTCATCGCGCACCGTCACCAGCCGCGGGCGCTCCGTGCTCTGCCGCTCGGTGCGCAGGTTCTTGGTGAAGCGCTCCGAAGCAAGATCGATCACGGCATTGGCGGCGGCGAGAATAGGCTGCGTCGAGCGATAATTGCGGTCGAGCGTGACGATATCGGCCGATGGCGTGAAAGCCTTGGGGAAATCGAGGATGTTGCGCACGGTTGCGGCACGGAAGGAGTAGATCGACTGCGCATCGTCGCCAACGACAGTCAATCCTCGGCCATCTGGCTTCAACGCGAGGAGGATGGAGGATTGCAGCCGGTTTGTGTCCTGATATTCGTCGACCAGCACATGATCGAAGCGGCTGCCGATATCCTCGGCGATCAGCGGCTCCTGCAGCATATGCGCCCAGTAGAGCAGCAAATCGTCGTAATCGAGTACGTTCTGCACCTGCTTTGCCTCGACATAGGCGGCGAAGAGATCGCGAAGCTGCTGCTCCCACATCGCGCACCAAGGGAAGTAATCGCGCAGCACGCCATCGAGCGGCGCTTCCGCATTGACGGAGCGTGAATAGATGGCAAGGCATGTCGCCTTGGTAGGGAAGCGGTTCTCCGTCTTGGAAAAGCCGAGGTCGTGGCGCGCAAGGTTCATCAGATCGGCGCTGTCTTCCCGGTCGTGGATTGTGAAGGCCGGATCGATGCCGATCTGCTCGGCATAGTCCCGCAGCAGGCGCGCACCAATGCCATGGAACGTGCCGGTCCAGGCAAGCGCATCGGCGGTGATGCCGGCATTCGCACCCAGCACCTCGCGGCAAATCCGCTCGACCCGCCGGCCCATTTCCGCGGCGGCCCGGCGCGAGAATGTCATCAGCAGAATGCGGCGCGGATCCGCACCCTTGACGATCAGATGCGCCACGCGATGGGCAAGCGTATTCGTCTTGCCGGAGCCGGCCCCGGCGATAACAAGCAGTGGCCCGGCGACATGATCGTCAGATGCAGTCGTACCGTGCTCCACCGCCAGCCGCTGCTCCGGGTTCAGCTTTTCCAGATAGGCAGCGGTCATGAACTCTCCTGAACCTGTCGGATGAAGGATGGCTGGGCGCAATCCACGACGAATCGCATCGGCGAAATTATCCAGACGTTCTATGGATGTTCCGAATCGCGCAAGCCTGTCAAGATTGGCGGGGCAGCAACGCGGAAGTGACCTCTTGTGCAAGAATCTTATCCGGATTTGGTCAATTCAGGCTCGAAAACGGCGTTCGTCATCCTTATGTATTATTTCGACGCGGTATGTTGAGTTTTATGGCTTGGTAGTGCGTAGAACGAAGGTTTCAGGACATGAACGAAACGATTGCCACTAGGCTGCGTCTGCCTAGCGGGCTGGTGGCTTTGCCCGATGGGCGCTTCGCACTGGTGGAGATGGATACCAGCCGCCGCTGTCTGAAACTTTTCGAGACAAGCGGTGCATATCAGGAAATTTGCAAAATCGGCGGCACCCCGAGCGGGATTGCGATCGACGGTGATGGATGTTTCTGGATAGCCGACGGTCCGGAAAATTCTCTTGTCAGGCTATCGTCGCAGGGCCGCGTGCTGCAGGTAATCGAAGGTAGCGCCGACGGCCCGTTTCTTCATCCAAATGCTCTCGCTTTTGGCCCGGATGGCCTGCTTTACATGACCGATTCAGGCATCCGTCTCGACGACCTCCTCAAAGGCGGCCATATTCATCCCGATTTTTTCAAGGCAGCCTACAATGGCTGTGTCTATCAGATCGATCCTGCCGATGGCCGGGTCATCAGGGTACTGGCGGCAGGCCTGCTCTTTGCCGGCGGCATAGCCTTCGGCGCTGACGGGCTGCTCTATTACAGCGAGACGCTAACCGGGAACATCCACCGGCAGATCATTGGCGGGCGGCAGGAACTGTTCGTCCGATCGATGCCAACGCCTGCCATGAATATGCTACGCGGCCCGGCCGGTCTCGCCTTCGATCGCAGCGGAGTGCTCTATTGCGCGATGTATGGGCTGGGCGAAATCTCGCTTGTCGATACCGAGGGTAGAATGGCCGGCCATATCCGTACGGATGGTACGAGGCCGAGCAATATCGCCTTTACAGTCGATGGCAAGCATCTGCTCGTCAGCGAGCAGGAAAACGGTGTGGTTGAGAAGATAACGGCGCCGCGTCCGGGGCTACCGTTGCATATGCCGTCTATTTCCTAAAGCATGTCGCGCAAAAGTGTGCAGCGGTTTTGCGGTAACGGCATGCGCAACGTCAAAGGTCTAAAGCACGAGAAGCGGATCTGAAGGATCGCAACGCGCTTTGGAGCGGCTGGCGGACATGCCCGCAGCCGGGCATGTCCTGTTTCCATAGATTTGCTGCTTATTCCGCCGCAGGAATCTGCTTGTTGCCCTTGTCCGACTTGCCGTCTGTCGATGCCGCATCGTTGGCGGCGGGCTTGGCATGCCGACGGCGCCAGTCGCCGAGGAAGAGCAGGATCGGCGCTGCGATGAAGATCGACGAGGCGCCAGCGACAAGTATGCCGAACACCATCGGGATCGCGAAGCTGGAGACGGCGCTACCGCCCCAGATCGCCATCGGCACCAGCGCCAGGAAAGCGGTGGCGTTGGTATAGAGGCTTCGCGCCAGGGTCTCGTTGATCGACCTGTCGATGATCTCGCGCAGCGGCATCGACTTGTAAAGCCGCATATTTTCACGCATGCGGTCATAGACCACGACCTTGTCGTTCACCGAAT
Organism: Martinezella miluonensis; assembly: GCF_900094545.1. GTDB lineage: Bacteria > Pseudomonadota > Alphaproteobacteria > Rhizobiales > Rhizobiaceae > Rhizobium > Rhizobium miluonense. The sequence goes on along the minus strand of NZ_FMAH01000001.1, from coordinate 34,498 downwards.
ATCCCACAAGCGTCAGGATCGCGGCGATGGCCGTCAGGTTGAAATCGAGGCCGGTGATCGCGAAGAAGCCGATCGCCTTGGTGACGTCGAGCACCAGTGTGACAATGGCGCCGACCGCAAACGGCCATTCGAACCGCACCCAGATGTAGACGAGCATCGCCAGGCTGGCGATCACGACCGACAGGATGCCGGCCCAGGCAAGCTCGCCCGAGACCTTCGGGCCGATGACATCGGTGCCTTCAATGGTTGCGGCTGGGTCGATCTTGGTGATTTCTGCCTTGAGCTTGGTCACCGCTGCTGTCTGTGCCTCTTCGCCGCCGTCCTGGCGCTGGGCGCGGATAAGGATGCTGTTGTTGTCGCCGAAAGACTGCAGTGCGATTTCGCCGAGGCCGAGCGTGTTCAGGCCCTCGCGGAACGTCGACAAATCGGCCGCGTCCTTGGTCTTGACCGACATCTGGATGCCGCCGCGGAAATCGACGCCGTAGTTGAGGCCAGGATGGATGAACAGTACCACCGAGGCGATCGACAGGATCGCCGAGACGGTGACGCCAAAGAAGCGGGCCTTCATGAAGTGAATGTGCTTGTCATAGGGGCTGAAGGGGATCAGCGGCCTGATGTTGAGCACCTTCAGCTTGCGGCGGCGGGTGATGGCGATCATCACGACGCGTACGAAGGCGACGGAGGTGAACATCGAGATGATGAGGCCGAGACCCATGGTCACGGCAAAGCCGCGAACCGGGCCAGAGCCAAAGTAGAATAGGATGGCGGCCGCGATCAGGGCCGTCATGTTGCCGTCGATAATCGTCGAATAAGCCTTCCTGAAGCCGTTATCGATGGCGGCGAATGCGCCGCGGTCCTTGCGGGTTTCTTCGCGGATACGCTCGTTGATGAGAACGTTGGCATCAACCGCAAGGCCGATACCGAGGACGATGCCGGCGATGCCGGGCAGCGTCAGCGTGGCGCCAACCAGCGTCAGGGCCGAGAAGGTCAGGATCGTGTGGACGAGCAGTGCAACATTCGCGAGAATCCCCCAGGCGCCGTAGAGCACGAAGATGAAGGCGGCAACCAAGACGAAGCCTACCAGGCCGCTATAGATGCCCTTCTGGATCGCATCGGCGCCGAGGTCAGCGCCGACGGTGCGTTCTTCGATGACGGTCAATTTGGCCGGGAGCGCGCCGGCGCGCAACAGGGCGGCGAGCGTGGTGGCGCTGTCGGCGGTGAAGTTGCCGGAGATCTGACCCGAACCGCCGGTGATCGGCTCGCGGATATTCGGTGCACTCAGCACCTTGTTGTCGAGCACGATGGCAAAAGGCTTGCCGACATTTTCGCGGGTGATTTCAGCGAAACGATTGGCACCGGCGCTGTCGAAGCGGAAGGTGACAAGCGGCTCATGCGTGTTTGGATCGAAGCTGACGCGGGCGTCCGTCAGACGGTCGCCGGACAGTTCGATACGGTCGAGCACCGGATAGCTGTTGCCCCGCTCGTCCTTCAGGATGGTGACGCCGGGGCCAGGATTGTTCGGATCGACGCTGTCGGCAAGCAGGTGGAAGGACATCTTTGCAGTCGAGCCGAGAAGCTCACGCAGACGCGACGGGTCCTGTGCCCCCGGAAGCTGGACTAGAACGCGGTTCGGGCCGACGCGCTGGATGGTCGGCTCGGCGACGCCGACCTGGTCGACACGCTTGCGGATGACTTCGAGGCTCTGCTGAACGGCGGAATCGACGTTGGCCGAAATACCCGCCTGCGAGAAAGACATGGCGATCGCCGCACCGTTCGGTGCGATGTTGAGATCGGACTGACCTGCCGAGAGGCCCGACGTGACCGTGTTGGCAAGCGTGCGCAGCTGCGTCACCGCATCGTTGCTCTGCGAGGCATCGTTAATCGTCACCACCACCTGATTGCCGTTGCGGACGACCGAGCGGGTCTGGATGTTCTTGTCGCGCAACACGCGGCGCGCGTCCTGCTGCAGCGATTGCAGCCGGCCGTTCGTCAGATCCTTCTCGTCGACTTCGAGCACGAGATAGGAGCCGCCGCGAAGGTCGAGACCGAGCGGAACCTGGCTATGCGGCAGCCAGGAGGGGATTTTGTCGAGCGCTGACGGCGGCAGCGCGTTCGGCAGGGCGATCAGAAGGCCAATCAGGATGACCACTGTATAAAGCGCCACGAGCCATGGTGAGGTACGCATGGGTATTATCCTTGAAAATATGCTTATGCCGGCGGCCTGGCCGCTGGCGGACTGAAGATCATGTCGGGAATGCAGCGCGTCTGCGCCGACCGCTTAGGCGAGCCTGCTTGGAGGACCGCGAGCGAGATAGGCGCGAAGTGCCAGGGTTTCGAGCCGCGAGACGTTGTCCGCATGGCGCGGCTGCCAGGGTGTGGCCGGATATCCGAGGGAGGGAAGGGCAGTAAGCGTTGCAGGCCCTATGTCGTGCCAGGTGGCCTTCGGCGTCACTAGCCGATCGGCGACGAGAGTGCCGCGAACCGGATCCCGCAGAGAAAGGTAGAGTGGCTGGCTTTCCCTACCGGAAGAGAGAGCATCTGCATCCGCCCGCGTGGCAAGGTTGATGCCGCCGCCAAGCGCTAGCCCGATATAGGCGAAAAATGCGACGAACAGCGAGGCAATCACGCGCGCTCCGGCGCGGTGCGTCCTGTCGTCTCTATCTTCGCTGTCGGCAGCGCCGAATTCGAGTGGGCTCAACGGTCAGAAATGCCTTCTTTCCTTTGCCGGCGCGAACTCCGGCGGTTCGGTCATGATATCAGGACGCCTCGCGCCTTCATAGTGCGTCCCGTCATGATGCACTTGCGCCGGCCGGTCAACCGTCCCGGCGCGATTTCTTCCATGACAGGACTATCGGGCATCACGGCTTCGGCGCCAGGCAGCTTGCCGGAACGCGATAGGCATAGAGTGTATCGCCCTTCATATCGCCGAAGGGAGGCGACCAGCTCTTGATGAGCTCGGCCTGGCCTTCGGGGCAGGTGATCGGATCGGTGTCGACGAACAGCACCGGACGGGTCACATTGGCGGGTAGGGAGAAATCCTGCTCGTAATAGTTCTTCGGGAAGCCGCCGAAATTGCGGGCGTAGATGTGGAATGGCTTGCCCTTCAGCGTATAGAAGAGATCGGCAAGGATGGCGCGATCCGACGCCACGATATCAGGCAGCTTTGCAGTCGTAGAGATATCGGCGATTTCCAGGCTGACGATGCTGCGGCCGACATAGCGCTTCATGACGAGATCGCCGTTCGGCATTTTGACATCAAGCGCGAGAACGGTCAGCACCGGGATGACGATGGCGACGATCGCGCCGATGATCAGCGAGGTGACCAGCCCCTTCTTCGTCAGGCGATAGAGCAGCAGGACTGCAAGAATAGTGCCTGCAGCATAGGCGGCGACAGCCCAGTTGGCATAGGCCTTGGCGAAGAGGGCCTGCAGAGCGATCAGGATCACCACCGGCATGGATAGCCAGAACAGCAATTTCTCCTTGTCGTCGCTTTGCCCGCGGATCAGCCGCCAGGTCGCCCACAAAAGCGCATAGAATACGACTGGACCGACCACGCCGAACTGCGCTCCGACGAAGTTGAGCCCGTTGAGGAGATGCTTCAGCGGGCTGGCCCCGCTGCCACCTGTGCTCCACCGGGCGATGCTTCCGGTGTGTTTTACGGTCGCTGCGTCATGCGTGAGGTTCCACCAAAGATTGGGCGCAACGACGATGGCACCGACGACGGCGGCAATTGCGACGTCCCGCCAGGCGATGCGCGCGGAGCGCAGCGTCAGCATGGCGATGCCCACGCCCGGCAGCAGGAAGAGCACGGAGTATTTCGTCATGAAGGCGAGGCCGAGGCCGAGGCCGAGGATCAGAGCTTCGGAAACGGAAGAACGCCTGGTCAGGCCGATAAAGGCCCAGATGGCAATCGTGATGAACAGGATCTGGATCGTGTCGGTCGACACCAGCACGGCCGAAAGCGATGCGGCCGGCAGGGTGATGAAGATGACGCCGGCCCAGGGGGCAATATTGCGCCCTTCTTCTCCATCGAACAGCCGTCGCGTCGTCACCATCAGCATCAGGGCGGTGGCGAGATGAAAAAGCGGCGCCGAGATGCGGATCCAGAATGTCGAGTCCGATCCCGAGATCGTATTGAAGAAGCGGATGACCCAGGCAATCATCGGCGGCTTGGAATAATAGCCGAAATCCAGGTTCTGACCCCAGAACCAATATTGCGCCTCGTCGACGAACAGGTCCGTCCTGTTGATCAGCAACATGAGCACGCGCCAGAGCGTCACTCCGAAGATGATCGCAAGCGCTGTTCCCAGCGAAAGCTTCTGGGTATTCGTTCGGGATTGGGTCGTATCGGACATTAAATGATAGATCTCGGTGCCAGGTCGTGAGGCTTAATACGGAACTATCAAGCCTAATGCTAGCGGCCGGCGAACGAGAAAGATGGCGAAGCGGCGCCCTGTCTCAAAGTGCAAAGGGCTTCGCGCCCGACCCTGCGGCCCGGAGATATCGGGTTCGACATCGTTAGAGGATGCGAGAGGCCTTGCCGCGGGCTTCTTCGATGCGGCACAGAAGCATGAAGGCCGCGAGCGTCATGCTGGCCATCAGCGAAGCGGTCAAACCAAGAACAATCATTGCTCTCTCCGTATCGACATCGAAGGTGTCTACGCCTGGAGCAGTAGGGTATGAAGCTTGCTCGTGACTTGCGTCCAGGCGCGTTTGCTGTCGGGCCGAAGGCGCAGAAAAGTAACATCTAAATTAGATGCGATCGAAACAAGACGGTCGGTCCGAGGTCATTAACCTTCGGGCAAGGAATTAACCATAAATAATGAGCCTGAACGTCGGAATGGGAAAATTGTGACTCGTTCTCAAAAGGCATGAAGCCGCCCCGTCGTACCGGGTTCGATCCGGTATCCATCTCATCAAACAGGTCCGCACAAGACTTTGATGAACGAGCGAGCTTTAGCGCCTCGATCATTTGATCGCCGGCCGCCTATGCTTTTCCTCGCGTCCTCATCGCGCCTGGCGCGGATCATCAGCGGTTTCGCCGGCGCTTGAGCGTGCGGCATTTCGGCGGGGACGATTTTGGCGCAGGATTCGCCGTCAGATCAGGCAGGTAGGGCGCAGGCTGGCAGCCTTCGCGACCGCTTGCGTTTTGCTGGTCTCGATGCCGGACAATGCGAGACGCTGCGCCGCAACCGGCCGATGCTCGAGGCCCATCTCAAAGCCGGCCTGCGCGATCTCTTCCGCCGGTTCCAGGCCTTTCCCGACGCCGCGCGCAATTTCACCAGCGAAAGCCAGCTCGAACGGCTCCAGGATCTGCAGTCCTCGCATTGGGATGTGCTGACGGATGCCCGCTTCGACAGCCTCTATGCAGAGCGCGTCAAGGTTTTATCCGACAGTGAGAGCAAGATGGGGCTCGACCCGCGCTGGCACGTTGCCGGCCATGGCGTCATGCTGGAGCATATTCTTACCGGTCTCGTCGAAGAGTTGGGCGGTCGCGCCATCCTGCCCGGAGCCAAGCGCCGTGCCCGCGAATTGAGCGAGCTGGTCACATCAGTCGTTCGCCTTGTCATGGTCGATGTCGAAATCGCCGTGTCCCTGCGTTTCAACGAAATGCGGGTCGGCCATCAGCGCATGCTGGTTGAGCAACGGGCTGCAGATCGTGCCGAGGCGACCGCCTTCATCGCCGAGGTCGCCAATGGTCTTGCCGATCGCGATCTGACGACCCGGATGCCGACCGATTGTCCCGAGGCTTATGCGGAAGTCGCGGAAGTTTTGAATGCGGCGCTGGCGGACATCCAGCAGCAGTTTTCGGCTCTGGCTGGCGGCGTGCAGACGGCGGAGGCGACAAGCGAAAGCATTTCCCGCTTTTCGAAATCCCTCGCGGAAAATTCGGCCGAACAGTCGCAGGGCCTCGCAGCCTCGGCGCGCCAGCTTGCCGAGCTTGCCGATCAGGTGCGCGGCAATGCCGCCAATACGCGCTCGGCTGAACGCGCGGCGGTATCGACGCGTACGGCTGCGGAAGACAGCGGCCGGATCGTCGGGCAGGCGATATCGGCCATGGCCGATATCGAGACCTCGGCCGAAAAGATCGGCCAGATCATCGGCGTCATCGATGAAATCGCCTTCCAGACCAATCTTCTGGCCTTGAATGCCGGTATCGAAGCCGCCCGCGCCGGCGATAGCGGCCGCGGCTTTGCCGTCGTTGCGCAGGAGGTTCGCGCCCTTGCGCAGCGTTCCGCCGATGCCGCCCGCGAAATCAAGGTTCTGGTGACGGGCACGAAGGCCCAGGTCGATGCGGGCGTGCAGATGGTCGGCCGCACGCAGGATGCGATCGGCAGCATCGTCCGCCAGGTGACCGACATCAATGAAGCCATCTCCGGGATCGCAGCGGCGAGCGACGTGCAAGTGGCCGGACTGCATTCGCTCTCGACGGATATTGGCGATTTCAGCACGCGCGCTGCCGCAGACGAAGGCCTGGCCGATCGTTCGCAGGAAGGCGCCGATCACCTCCAAACCGTTGTTGTCGAGCTTGGCCGCACCATCCGCGAGTTTCGCATCGAGCGCGAGCGGCGCCATGCGGCCGCTCCGGCACCGGTGAAGGCCGCTCAGCAGCGACAGCTTCCCGCCCGCGACGAATTCAACGTTGGGCGGGATGAGGACGAGATGGCCGATTTCGGCTTCCCGCTTCGCAGGGCCGCAATGGGAGGCGAACGGAATGCCTACTGATTTTACAGTTTTTTGCGCATTCGGGCCGGCGGGTCCGATTTCAGACAACAAGGAATGAAGCGATGCGTAGCAGGAAAGGCGAAAAGACAATCAGTCTGGCTGCGGTGCTGGACCTCAACGAGGCCTCGACGCTTCGCGGCAAGTTGATGGGGATGCGCGGCAGCAATGTCGTGATCGATGCGTCCGGCGTCGAAAGGATTGGGGCCCTGTGCATGCAGGTCATCATGGCTGCTGCCAAGACCTGGGATGAGGACAAGCTGTCCTTCACCTTCTCCAAGGTGTCGGACGCGTTTCAGAAAACGATGCAGATGATCGGGGTGGATATCTCTCACCTGCCTGCCAAGGAGATCCGGCAATGAAGAAAAAAGTACTGACCGTGGATGATTCGCGGACCATTCGAAACATGCTTCTTGTCACCCTCAATAATGCGGGTTTCGAGACTATTCAGGCTGAAGACGGAGTCGAAGGTCTGGAAATTCTGGAAGAAGCCAATCCGGATGTGATCGTCACCGATATCAACATGCCGCGCCTCGACGGCTTCGGCTTCATCGAGGGTGTGCGCCGGAACGACAGATATCGCGCCGTTCCCATCCTCGTCCTGACGACCGAGAGCGACGCTGAAAAGAAGAACCGTGCCCGCCAGGCCGGTGCGACCGGCTGGATCGTCAAGCCGTTCGACCCCGCCAAGCTGATCGATGCCATCGAGCGCGTAACCGCTTAAACAGGATCCGCCCCTTATGGATATGAACGAAATCAAAGAGATTTTCTTCCAGGAGTGCGAAGAGCAGCTCGCCGAACTGGAATCCGGTCTCCTGAAAATGAATGATGGCGACCGGGATCCGGAAACCGTCAATGCCGTCTTCCGCGCCGTTCATTCCATCAAGGGTGGGGCAGGAGCCTTCGGTCTGGACGACCTGGTCTCATTTGCTCACGTCTTCGAGACGACGCTCGATTGCGTTCGATCCAACAAGCTGGAGCCGACCCAGGACGTCCTGAAGGTGATGCTCAAGGCGGCCGACGTTCTGGCCGATCTGACCAACGCCGCCCGCGACGGCGGCAGTGTCGATCAGGCGCGCAGCCGCGGGCTGGTCAAGGAGCTGGAGGCACTGGCGAACGGCGATGTTCCTGCACCATCCGTCGCGGTCGTCGCAGAGGCGGCTCCCAAGCCAGCCGCAGCCCCTACGGATGACAGCGGTTTTCAGCCGATCCCCTTCAGCTTCGATGACGATTTCGGCGCCGACGAGCAATCCGCCAATGGCATGCCGGAATATGAAGTCAGCTTCAAGCCGCGCTCCGATCTCTATGCCAAGGGCAACGACGCCACGCTGCTGCTGCGCGATCTCGCGCGCCTGGGCGAGATGAGCGTCTATTGCGACGTGGATGCGCTGCCGGGCCTTCCCGAAATCGACCCGGAAGGGGCCTATTTCAAGTGGACGATCTCGATCAAGACGGACAAGGGCGAGGATGCCATCCGCACTGTCTTCGAGTTTGCCGAATGGGATTGCGAGCTCGATGTCCGGCCGGTCGGAGCTGATGCCGGTGCCTCAAGCGGTGAAGAGCTGCCGATGGTTCCTGTGCCCTTCGATCTTTCCGTCCTCGATGAGGAGCGCGCCGAGCCGGCGGCTGAGCCGATCGGGGAAGTGCCGCGGCCGAAGAGCGATGCCGCTGCGGCCGTTGCCGCAGCTGAAACCGCCAGCAACGTCACGCAGCTCGCCGCCGTTGCCGCACGCGTCGAAAAGAAGGAGGCAGCCCTTGCGGCTGCCGCCGCCGCCAATGCCGCCGCAGCAGCGCAGAATAACGCTGCAGCCGGTGTCGGCCAGACCATTCGCGTCGATCTCGATCGTGTCGACCGGCTGATCAATCTGGTCGGCGAGCTCGTCATCAACCAGGCGATGCTGTCCCAGAGCGTCATCGAGAATGACAACAATGGCGCGTCCTCGATCAACATGGGTCTCGAAGAGCTGCAGCAGCTCACCCGCGAGATCCAGGACAGCGTCATGGCGATCCGCGCTCAGCCGGTGAAGCCGGTCTTCCAGCGCATGTCACGCATCGTCCGCGAAATCGCCGACATGACGGGCAAGTCGATCCGCCTGATCACCGAGGGTGAGAACACCGAAGTCGACAAGACTGTCATCGACAAGCTTGCCGAACCGCTCACCCACATGATCCGCAATGCCGTCGACCACGGCATCGAAACCCCGGAAAAGCGCGCGACGCTCGGCAAGAATCCGGAAGGCACTGTTCGCCTGACGGCAAAGCACCGTTCGGGCCGCATCCTGATCGAGCTTGCCGACGACGGCGCCGGCATCAACCGCGAAAAGGTGCGCCAGAAGGCCATCGACAATGACCTAATCGCAGCCGACGCCAATCTTTCCGATGAGGAAGTCGACAACCTGATCTTCCTGCCGGGCTTCTCGACCGCCGACAAGATCTCCGACATTTCTGGCCGCGGCGTCGGTATGGACGTGGTCAAGCGCTCGATCCAGGCACTCGGCGGCCGCATCAACATCAGCTCCAGACCGGGGCAGGGCTCCGTCTTCACCATGAGCCTGCCGCTGACGCTTGCCGTCCTCGACGGCATGGTGGTGACGGTTGCCGGTCAGACACTGGTCGTACCGTTGACGGCGATCGTCGAAACGCTGCAGCCGGAAGCATCCGCCATCCATTCCTTCGGTGCAAACCATCGTCTGATCTCGATCCGCAACAGCTTCTGCCCGCTGGTCGATGTCGGTCGCATCCTGAACTTCCGCGCCACGCAGGCCAATCCGGTCGACGGCGTCGCTCTGCTGGTGGAATCCGAAGGCGGCGGTCAGCGCGCGCTGATGGTCGATGCCATCCAGGGGCAGCGTCAGGTCGTCATCAAGAGCCTCGAAGCGAACTACACGCATGTGCCCGGCATTGCGGCTGCAACCATCCTTGGCGATGGCCGCGTCGCATTGATCCTCGATGTCGATGCCGTGGTCGGCGCTTCGCGCGGCCAGTCGCTGAAGCCTGAAATATCTTACGCAGCGGCGGGGTAAGTCGATGTCCCATGCCGTCAAGAACATGATCCAGGGGGCCCGGGAGCTGATCGCCTTTCGGATCGGCGACCAGGAGTTCTGCGTCGACATCATGTCGGTTCGGGAAATTCGTGGCTGGACGCCGGCAACCGTCATGCCGCATGCGCCTGCCTATATGCTTGGCGTCGTCAACTTGCGCGGTGCCGTACTGCCGATCATCGATCTTTCGAGCCGGCTGGGCATGAAGAATGCGGAGCCGACGGCGCGGCATGTGATCATTGTGGCGCAGGTCAACCGCAAGGTGGTGGGCCTTCTCGTCGATGCCGTCTCGGACATTCTGACGATCACCGATGACAGTGTCCAGCCGACGCCAGATGTCTCGTCCGACCATGAACGGCAGTTCGCGCGCGGCATCGTCGCCATCGACCGCCGCATGATCTGCCTGATCGAACTGGAAGCCCTGTTCCCCGAGAGTGAAAGCGAAGCTGCATGAATGTGATGGGAGCAATAGATCTCAAGGCATCGCCGGACGAGGTCCTGGCTAGCGGTGAATATCCGCTGACCCGGCGCGATCTCGCCGAGATCGCCGCCATGATCTATGCGGATGCCGGTATTTCCCTCAATGAAAGCAAGGCGTCGCTGGTCTATTCGCGGCTGTCGAAGCATATTCGCGCGCTGGGTCTGCCGGGCTTCCGCGATTATTGCCTGCTGGTTTCTTCGCCGGCGGGAAGTGCGGCGCGGCGCGAGATGCTGTCGCATCTGACGACCAACTTCACCCGCTTCTTCCGCGAGAACCACCATTTCGATCATCTGCGCACTGAGGTCCTGCCGGGCCTGCTGGCACGCGCCAAGGCCGGCGGCCGCGTGCGGATCTGGTCTGCCGCCTGCTCCGACGGCCAGGAGCCTTACTCGATCGCTCTGACGGTTCTGGCGCTCATGCCGAATGTCGCGGAGCTCGATTTTAAGATCCTGGCGACGGATATCGATCCGAAGATCCTCGGTCTCGCCCGTGCCGGCGCCTATGACGAAGCAGCGCTGGAAACGATCTCGCCCGCGATGCGCAAGCAATGGTTCCAGGAAGTCAATGTTCAGGGGCGCCGCAAATTTCAGATCGATGACCGCGTCAAGCGGCTCATTACCTTCAACGAGCTGAACTTGATGGCGCAGTGGCCCTTCAAGGGCACCTTCGACGTCATCTTCTGCCGCAACGTCGTCATCTATTTCGACGAACCGACGCAGGTGAAGATCTGGTCGCGTTTCGCCGGTCAGTTGCAGGAGGGCGGCCACCTCTATATCGGCCATTCCGAGCGTGTCGCTGGGGAATCGAAACATCTCTTCGATAACATCGGCATCACGACCTATCGCTATCTTGGCAAAAACGCGGGGAGGAAACCATGAGCGCCGCTGCCCGTGTTCTCGTTGTCGACGATTCTCCGACCATGCGTGGCCTGATCACTGCGGTGCTACGCTCCGACCCCGAGGTTGACGTCGTCGGCCAGGCCGGTGATGCGCTCGAGGCGCGCGCCGCAATCAAGGCTCTCAATCCGGATGTCGTCACACTCGATATCGAGATGCCGAACATGAACGGCCTCGAATTTCTGGAAAAGATCATGACGCTGCGGCCCATGCCGGTCATCATGGTTTCGACCCTGACGCATCGCGGCGCCGATGCGACGCTCGCAGCCCTGGAAATCGGTGCGTTCGATTGCGTCGGGAAACCCTCGCCGAGCGAGCCGCATCCCTTCGGCGACCTGGCGGAGAAGGTTAAGGCTGCTGCCCGTTCGCAGCGACAATATGTCAAGCCTGCCGCACAACGCGCGCCGGTGCAGGCCGTCGCCGATTTCCGCGTCGGTCGCAAGATCGTTGCCATCGGTTCGTCCACCGGCGGCGTCGAGGCGTTGATCAATGTGCTGCAGAAATTTCCGGCCAATTGTCCGCCGACGGTCATCACCCAGCATATGCCTCCGACGTTTACGCGCAGCTTTGCCGAACGTCTGAACCGCCTCTGCGCACCTGTCGTGGAAGAGGCGACTGATGGTGCGCGATTGGCGATCGGCAAGATCTATCTGGCGCCCGGCGGCGAAAGGCACCTGCGGGTTGCCAACGCTTCGGCACCCCATTGCCGTCTGGTAGACGGCGGGCCGGTAAACGGCCATCGCCCTTCCGTCGACGTGCTTTTCGATTCGGTTGCCGAACTGGCAGGCCGCAACGCCGTCGGCGTAATCCTGACCGGCATGGGGCGCGACGGCGCCGCCGGTCTCCTCAAGATGCGCCACGCCGGTGCGCGCACCATCGGCCAGAACGAGAAGACCTGCGTGGTCTACGGTATGCCGAGGGTCGCCCACGAGCTCGGCGCCGTCGAACAACAGTTTCCGCTGAATGCCATTGGCGAGGAAATTCTGAAAATCACAGCCGCCCGAAAGGAAGGGAGCGAATAATGTCTCTAGCGGAGAAAATCAAAGTTCTGATCGTCGACGATCAGGTCACCAGCCGCCTCTTGTTGAGCGATGCGCTGACGCAGCTCGGCTTCAAGCAGATCACGGCGGCCGGCGACGGTGAACAGGGGATGAAGATCATGGAGCAGCAGCCCCATCATCTGGTCATTTCCGACTTCAACATGCCGAAGATGGATGGGCTCGGCCTGCTGCAGGCCGTCCGTACCAATCCGACGACGAAGAAGGCCGCCTTCATCATCCTGACGGCACAGGGCGACCGCGCGCTGGTTCAGAAAGCGGCTCAGCTCGGGGCCAACAATGTTCTGGCGAAGCCCTTCACCATTGAAAAGATGAAAGCAGCCATCGAGGCCGTGTTCGGAGCATTGAAATGATCGTTGAGGGTGCTGCCCGTCGCGTGCACATCATCCAGGGCGAGTATAAGGTTCTAAGCGATCCGGATGTGGTGTTGACCACCATTCTTGGTTCCTGTGTGGCGGCCTGCCTGCGCGACCCGATCGCCGGCGTCGGCGGCATGAACCATTTCCTCCTTCCGGGAATGGCAAGCTCGCCGATGAGCGGTGGTGATGCGACGCGATACGGCGTGCACCTGATGGAACTTCTGATCAACGGCCTCCTGAAGAAGGGTGCGCGTCGCGACCGGCTGGAGGCAAAAGTCTTCGGCGGTGCCAAGACGATCGCTACCTTCTCCAATGTCGGCGAGCAGAATGCAGCCTTTGCCATGCAGTTCTTGAAGGACGAAGGCATCCCCGTCGTCGGTTCCAGCACCGGCGGCGAACATGGGCGCAAGGTCGAATATTGGCCGATCTCCGGACGAGCCAGACAATACCCGCTAACCGGTGCGGAGACGCAGAAGACCGTGGCGCTGGAACAGCGTCCGGTCGTCGCTCCGAAGCCGGTCGACAATACGATCGAATTTTTCTGATCAACGAGGCAACCGCATGACTTCCTTCCAGCGCGCTGAAATGACTGCCAACGAGGACATGCTTCCGGCTATCTTGCTGCGCATCGTTTCCGAATTGCACGACGTCGCCTATCTGATCGAACGCATCGAGCCGCAGCTGCTCGATGTCGGCGGCGCCAAGGTGCTGGAATCGCCCGGGACGATGAAGGTCATACAGGGCATCGACCTCGCGGTGCAGAAAACGCGCGGCATCGCCGAGTTCATCGATACCATTGCCGGCACCATGCCGGAGGGATGGACGGTCGATCTCGCGGCGGCATTGAGCCTCGTCAAGCTGACCGAGATGCAGAAGGCGCTTAGTGGCGGCAATTTTCACTCCCTTCCCCAGCCCATGGCAAAGGCTGCCGGCGACTTCGATTTCTTCTGATCGGGCATCCGCAACGGATATTGTTTTTCTTATATAATTCTCTCCGTTTCTCCCCGGCTTTTTCCTTCTGGCAAGGCCGGACGAAACGCTCGCACAAGTTTCGATTTCTATTTTCGCTACAGAGCACAAAGCCATCAGGTCTTTGACGAATCGTGCGAGAACAGAATGAATCTGTTAAATCAATTAGTTCCCCTATTCCGGAATCTCCAGAATCTGGGCAGAACGCGCCTGCTGATTATGGGTGGCGTCGCCGCAGCTTCCATTGTGATGGTCCTTCTTGCGGCCCTTTACGTTAACAAGCCCGCCCAGGAGACACTTTATGTCGGCCTGGATGCGACCGATCTCAATCAGATCAGCATTGCGCTCGCAGAAGCAAAGATCAATTTTCAGGTTGGTACCGACGGCACGAGCCTGACCGTTCCGGCCGGGATGACCGGCAAGGCTCGTGCGCTGCTTGCCGAACGCGGCCTGCCCAGCAGCGGCAAAGCCGGCTACGAACTCTTCGACAATGTCGGTTCGCTCGGCCTGACCTCCTTCATGCAGGAAGTCACCCGCGTCCGCGCGCTCGAAGGCGAAATCGGCCGCACCATCACTTCCATCGCAGGCATCAGCGCCGCACGCGTTCACATCGTCATGCAGGATGTCGGCAATTTCCGCCGGGCGGACCAGAAGCCGACGGCCTCGGTGATGATCCGCGCCAGTGCGGATGCGGCCCGCAAATCGGCGCCGGCCATCCGTCATCTGGTTGCCTCCGCCGTTCCGGGCCTGGAGGTCGACGACGTTACGATCCTCGATTCGACCGGCCAGCTGCTCGCATCGGGCGACGATCCCAGCAACGGCGCGCTCAGCCGTAATCTCGGCATCGTGCAGAACGTGCAGGGCGAGATCGAAGGCAACATCAACAAGGCGCTCGCACCGTTCCTCGGCATGGACAATTTCCGTTCCAGCGTAACGGCACAGCTCAATACCGACAGCCAGCAGGTCAAGGAAACCACCTTCGATCCGGAATCGAAGGTCGAGCGTTCCGTCCGCACGGTAAAGGAAGCGCAGAAGTCGCAGCAGAGCCAGCCTGATACGGCCGCGACCGTGGAACAGAATATCCCGCAGGCGGCTCCGAAATCCGGCGGCAACTCGCCGACGTCGAACGATCAGTCCGACAAGCGCGAAGAGCAGACCAACTACGAAATCAACAGCAAGACGACGGCGACAACCCGCAACAGCTACAAGATCGAAAAGCTCTCCGTAGCCGTGGTGGTCAACAGGGGCCGCATCGCCCAGATGCTCGGCGAAGGCGCCGACCAGGCGAAGGTCGATGCCTATATCGCCGAAATGCAGAAGATCGTTGCAACGGCTGCAGGCGTCGATCAGACTCGTGGCGACGTCGTCACCGTCAATGCGATGAACTTCCTCGACAATCAGCTGCTCGAAGACACCTCTTCAAGCTTCAGCATCATGGACATGCTGAGCCGTAACCTCGCGGGCATCATCAATTCGCTGGCCTTCGTTGCGGTTGCCTTCCTGATCGTCTGGATGGGCTTCCGTCCGCTGATCCGCTCGCTTGGTGGCGGCGCGGCTGGTGCCACGGCCCTGCCGGAGGCGGCCGGCCTGGAATTGCCGGACTTCGCTCCCGCCGTGGGCGGTCCCGGTGCCGCGCTCATGGACGGCTTCGGCTCGGACTTCGGCTTCGACAGTACCGACGATCTGCTGACCATGGGCGACGACGCCGGCACCTTCAACCGCCGCGTCAAGGAAGGGCCCGAACGCCGCCTGTCGCGTATGGTGGAAATCAGCGAAGAGCGCGCCGCAAAAATCCTTAGAAAATGGGCCGTCGACCAGGCTGCCTGACGGAACGACCGGGAGAGATCCCGGTCGTTTGCATTTTTGGGCTGCTGTCCTCCGCCGTCAGCCAAGTTACGGGCTTCACTGTGGCCAGTTAGCCGCGATCAAGTAATTTGACGTGTTCGTAAGATGGAATTTCAGCGGATATACGTTGCTGGGTAGAAAGAATCGACCTACAAATAGTGTGACTATATGTCGTAGCCGTTTAACTGGCGCGAATCGGCCCTCGATTTATGTATTTCGCAAGTTCTTGGAACTTGCAGAGTTCGAGGGACGGAACAATCGGTTCATGGTTCGTAGATCGTGTCCGCAGTGCTTATGCTGGTACGATTGCCGACGTGAAAACCAATACCGGGTGCGTTCTCCCGCCCTGCCTTCACCGGGATGTGTTTGTGTCGCGGTAAATAATGATTCGGCTCTGATGCCTTCTGGAAAATCGCGATCGGTTTTTCTGGGCGATGTGACGGGTTTCGACGGAATGATGCTCTCGTTGACGACAGATCGTCCAACAGTGGCAGGAAATGCAGGAATGGACATACAGATATCGCAGTTGAGCAAAGGCGATAGGGATGCGCGGTCAACGGCATCAGCCGGCGCCATGTCGCGCGAGCAGCTCGTTCTTCAGCTGAGCGCCATTTCCGGCCCAACCTATCTGCAAGCCGGGCTGCGCGCGCTGGCGAACTACGCCGGTGCCTCGCACTATCTTCTGGCGCGCTGTGATTTCATCCAGGAAAGCGGCCTCGATTTCGTCGTCTCTTCCGACTGGCCCTTCGATCTCGTCAGGCGCCTGGCCTCCGAATTGACCAGCGGTTATGGCCGTATGGGCGAGCTGGAAAAGTGCATGTCGCTGTTCCAGCCGAGCCTGGCTTCTCTGCCTGAGGATATCGAGTTGCCGGAAGGCGTTGGCCGGCAATATCACGCGCTGACCCTCAATGTCGGCCGTACGCGCTTTTCCCTGATGCTGCTGGCTCGCGAATCGGCATCGCTCGCGTCGGAGCGCTTGCGCGATGTCGGTCTGCTGTCGGGCTACCTTGCCAGCTGCACCCGCTGCTTCGAGGACAAGCTGGAGCGCGATTTCGATCTGACCGACCGCGAGCTGGAATGCTTGTTCTGGATTGCCGAAGGCAAGACGAGCGATGAGATTGCCATGATCCTCGGGATATCGCGCAACACCATCAACAACTACATCACCAGCGTCATGCGCAAGACCGCCACCAAGACCCGGTCCGAGGCTATTGCCTTTGCCGTGCGAAACAACCTCGTTTGAAGGCTCGTTGAATGCGATATCAGCCAGACAGGACGATGGACATGCCGACAGAAGCGCGGCTGACCCGCTCGGGCCGGATTTCTGGTCGCTCCGATCTCTTCCCGAAGCTGGTATCGATGCTGAAGCTGATCGATGCACAGCACTTCGCGGTCTACCGCCTTCACGGCTCCGGCCTGCCGCATAAGCAACGTCTGGTCTGCGAGCTCGACAACTGGGGCTCCGCCAATTCCGTCATTGCCAAGTCTTTCGTGGATGCCTACGGCGACGCCATGATCGAGCACATCGACAAGTCGCTGCTTCCGCTCATGTGGAATGGCCGCGATAGCGACAGCACCGCCGAGACGCCCGACTTTGCGGCCTTTACGCAGCGCCTGAAACCCCATCTCTTGCCCTTCGCCGGCGTTGCTTTTCCCGTGCGGCTCGGAGCCGTAGGCAATGGCTACGTCGTCTTCACGGCGAAATTCATGGATCTGGCGAGTGACATGATCGTCGAATTGCATGGCCGCAGCTGTCAGATCATGATGGAGCTACTGTCGCTGGACGAACGCCGCTCTCAGGCGGCCGAAGCGCTGAGCGAGCGCGAGATCGCCTGCCTGCAGCTGGCCGGCGACGGGCGCATCAGCGAAGAAATCGCAGAAAAACTGGGATTGTCGGTTCATACCGTCAACGCCTATCTCGGATCGGCAACGATCAAGCTCGACAGCGTCAATCGCATCCAGGCGATCGCGAAGGCGATCCGCTTCGGCTACATAAGCTGACAGTGCAGCGCCTCGGCGGATAGCTTCGCAGGTCTTCGTTTTTCTTCAGGGGTTCAGAATGCGTGCACTGTTTCGCCGTGGGTGACGTAACGTGCATCCTTCAGACTGCGTGCGAGAAGTGCCGTGTTCTCGTCCGGATCGGCAGATGCCCTGTCGAAGGCGATATGGTTGATTTCGATGCCGGCGTAGTGCTCCGTCAGGGCAAGCTTGGCATAGATGGTGACGCCCTGCGGTTTGATCTCCAGATCGAGCGTCACTTCGGCCGGGCCGCCCCAATCGAGCTTATAGTCGCCACCGAGCCCGAAATTGACCACGCCTGGAAGGAAATAGAGCTCAGCGGCCGAGGCCACGAGGTCAGCAAGATTACCGTAGCGTTCGAAACGCAGCAGCGAGATCAAGTCGGCGGCATCGAGAAGACGCAGCTCGCTTGCGACGGGGCTGATGGCTTGGGCAAGTATTTGTTCGCGCTGGGCAGAGTAGGGGCATTTTTTCATATGGTTTATCGTACCCGTTTTCTATTTGACTGCACGGCATAGATCCGATGGATAAGTTCGGCGACCGCCTTGTAAAATACTGACGGTATGACGCTATCAACCGAGACTTGCGCAAACATGGAGCGAGCGAGGGGCGGATCTTCGAAAACGGGAATATTGTTGGCTTCCGCTATCTCCCTGATTTTCAAAGCGATCAGATCCTGGCCCTTGGCAACGACGACAGGTGCGTCGTTTTCCTCGCGTACATAGCGCAAGGCCACGGCAAAGTGAGTCGGGTTGGCGATGACGAGGGTCGCGCGCGGCACCTGCTTCATCATGCGCCGGCGGGCGCGGTCACGCGCGATCGAGCGCTGGCGCGACTTGACGATCGGGTCGCCCTGCGACTGTTTGTGTTCGTCCTTGACTTCCTGCTTCGTCATCCTCAGCTCGTCGAACCAGTGGTAACGGCTCCACAATATATCGGCGATGCCGACGACCGCGGTTGCGAGGAGCACGATGACCAGGATTCGCTGAACGATCGTCGCGAGCCGTACAAAGATGGTTTGCGGATCAGAAGCCATCGCGTCGATCGAATGGAAGAACTGGCTGCGCAGCACGAAAAACATGATGACGCTCACGATGACGATCTTCGTGAGAGACTTTCCGAATTCCACCAGGCCCGTCATGCTGAATATGCGCTTCCAGCCGGCAACGGGCGAGATCCGCGAGAACTGCGGCCTGATTCGCTCCAGCACCGGCGTCGGCAGGTTCTGGAACATCGAGGCGCCGATGCCGAAGGTCAGGAAGAGCACCACGGCGGGCAGCACCATGTTGGCGATTTCCCAGCCTATGCGGATGAAGAGCGAGATGGCGTCGGGGCCGGTCTCAAGCTTCCATTGATCCGGCTTTTCGAAGAGGTCACGCAGGATCTCGCCCATGCGGCCCATGCGTGCGGGCAGGAAGAAGGTGACGTAGATAACCGTCGCCAGCATAGTGGCAAAGATCGTTGCTTCCCTGGAATGCGGTACGTTACCCTTCTCCAGGGTGTCGCGGAGTTTTTTCTCCGTCGGGTTTTCTGTTTTACTGTCCTTGTCTTCGTCAGCCAAAGCAGCCGCCCTTTACGCAACGGAAACGGGCCGCGCTTCATACGCGGCCCTGAGCTTAGCACTCTAAGACAATTCAAGTGAGTCGCGGCGAGATCAAGCCGCTTCTTCCACAGGCGTATTTTCCTTGGGCTTGAGCTCGATCTGGCCGGAATTGGCAAGCCGGATGGCTTCCTGGGCGATGGCGCGCCGCGCGATAGCGATTTCGCGCGGGTTGATGCCGGTATTGCCCATCTGCAGATCCGATTCGATCATGCGACGCTGGCGCGGGCTGATCGAGGACAGGACGATCTCGCGAATCTCCGTGTTCGAGCCCCGCAGCGCCATGGTCAGAATGTCCGAGGCGATATCGTTGAGCAGCAGCACGCGGCTCGGCTGCGGCATGCGTGTGAGATCGTCGAACAGGAAGATCTTCGGACGAACCTTCTCGACCGATTCCTTGTTGATCGATTCGAGCGAGGTCAGCAGCGTATCGACCTGCGGCTTGTCGAGTTCGTTCATGAGGTCCGCGACCTTGGTCGAGCCGGAAGCGTTGCGTTCCGCATCGATCTCCGCCATCAGTCCGAGCACGCGGTTCTCGATGATCTGCGCGGCTTTCGGGCTGACTTCCTTCAGGTTGACGGTACGGTTCATGATGTCGGCGCGCTGGGCTTCGGGAAGCTGCAGCAGCACCTTCGCGCCGAAAGCGGAAGGCATCATCGACAGGACATAGGCGATAGTCTGCGGATGCTCGCGCAGGAGGAACTTGGCAACGAAGACAGGATCCGCTTCGCCCAGGCGATCCCAGATCGAGGTCTCGTAGGCCTGGAAGGCGGTACGGCGGCCGAGCAGGCTGTCTACTTCGTCCGGCGTCAGGCCTTCCTCGAGAATGCTCTCGATGGCCTTGGCGTTATCCATCAGGCCGGCGCCTTCGGTAAACAGGTCCTCGAATTCCGCGACGAGCTGAGCCAGTTCGTCCGGCGGAATGAGCCTCAGCGATTGCGCGGAGGCAATGATCATCTGCAATTCGTTCTGGGTAAAATATTTGAGCAGCCGCCCTGCCACCTGCTTTCCCATAGCAAGAAGGACGGCGGCCGCCTTTTCAGTCTGAGATAACGGTTTCTCGGCAAGTGCGCCGCTGAAATCGTCAAAGTCCATCATGGTCTTCGTCTCCATCCCGCACAGGGAGTGGGCTCATCCTGAGCCGGGTTCAGCTTTTTTTCGTGTTGTAGACTTCAGTGAGCTTGATACCGAATCTGGTGTCATCATGTTCCAGAACGGTAATTTCGCCCCGGCCGATCTTGCGGCCGTTTACGGTGATTTCGACAGGTTCGCCGATCTTCTTGTCGAGCGCGATGATTGCGCCTTCGCTCAGATTCATCAGGCCGGAAACCTGCATGCGGCTGGTGCCGAGCACGATCTGGACGTCGATCGGGATATCCATGATCATGTCGAGATTGGCGGCAAGAGCGCTGCCGAGCGGCGCCGGCGCCGCGGAGGCGCTGGCAAAATCGCTGTCGCCGAAAGCCGGGCTGGAATCCTCGTCGCCGAAATCGCCGAAGGTGGAAAGATCCGTGCCGGTTTCCGCGCCGAAGGCATCGGTGTCGAGATCCGGCATGCCGCCGTCGCTATCCTTCTTCAGGACGCCGCGCAGACCATCGATGGCCTCGTCCAATGCGGCGTCGCTGTTTGAAATCTCCAGCGATTCGTCGCTGTCTTGCTGTATCGTCTTCGTAGCCATGAAATCACTATTCCAGTTGAAACTTGCCTCAAGCTGCCGTGGGTGGGGAGGCCACCCGCCAGCCGGTCAATTCATTAGGTGTCGAAGAAGCTCGTCGTCGGAGTTGACGTTGTCCTTGACGCGCACAGTATAATTTTCGCCGGAACGGCCGAATTCGCAAATATAAAGGTCTTTGCTGTTGGCGCTGACCTCAACCCGGACGTCGCCGGTATTATCCATGAAGGGAATGACGTCGCCGACCTCGAGCTTGGAAATCGTATCGAGCGTCAGCGATTGCAGTCGGATGCGGGCTTCCAGCGTCACTTGCGAGCGGCGCACCTGTTCGCTGAGCTGCTCCGACCAGGCCTGGGAGGCGGCCGTTGGATTTTTCGCACGCGGCGCGCTGACGACGGTGCGCAGCAGATCGCGCTGGGGCACGATGATGACGATCTGGGAAACGCATTTGCCAAGCGAAATCATCATCGTGATTGCAGCGGCAAAGTCGTCGTTCTCCTCGCCAATCGCTGTCGGGAGATCTTCGACGTTGCGGGGCGGATCCAGGTAGGGCTCGAAGCCGCCAGAGGCGTTAACCGCCGAACGGAGCACATTGGCAATCTTGTCGAACACCATGACGGAAAGATCGAGCTCGATCACCGAAAGCGGCCTTGCAACGGCCACTTCCATGTCTTCCGGGCGAGCTCCCAGCATGTGTTCCATCAGCGTCATAATGAAACTGGTGCCGCAACCGAGAGCGAATTTGGGCGCCCAGTTGCGCAATGATCCGTTGACCATAGCATGATTGCCGCCGAGCCCGGCGATCAGGTCGTTCATCAAGCCGGACTGACAGCCGGCATAGGCAATGCTGATCTCGAGACCCGTCTCGCTCTTGATGATATCGGGCAGGAATTCGGCATAGACCTGAGCGAAGGAGGTACCGAGCTTGGAGATCGTCGCCTGATCGCCAAGATTGCCTGTGAGCTTGGCAAAGAGGGTGCGATCCATCGCTTGTGCCTTATGTGCGGATTGCTGGCTCATGATTGTCAGGCCGCCTTGCTTTCACCGCCGGGGTTCATCATTTCCTGCTCGACGGCATCGATGGATGGGCGCTCGTAGGAGGAGATGGTCTTACGGCCGTATTCGAGCGCGACCTGCGGTACGGAACCGTTCATGTAAGCCAGCAGCGTCTGCTTCACGATGACGTAGAGGCGGTGCTGCTTGTTGCGTACGACCTTGATCTGCGAAACCAGCGGCGCGCAGACGGAATAGGACAGGATGATGCCGAGGAAGGTGCCGACGAGCGCCGATCCGATGAGGTGGCCGAGAACCTCAGGTGATTCGTTGATGTGGCTCATGGCCTTGATGACGCCGAGAACGGCGGCGACGATACCGATGGCGGGGAACGAATCGCCCATGATCGTGATCGCGTGATAGGGCTTCATCTTGTCGTGCTGCATGGTGTCGAGTTCTTCGTCCATCAGCGCCTCGATCTCGTGCGAGCGGGCGTTACCGATGATGATGAGGCGGACATAATCGCAGATGAAAGCCGTGAGATCCTTGTTCTTCAACACCGTCGGCGCGGCCTGGAAGATCGCCGATTCATCCGGATTGTCGATATGGGCTTCGATCTCGTTGCGCGACTTGGTGCGCAGGTCGCGCATCAGGGCATAGAGCACGCCGAGCGTGTCGAGATAATTGCGTTCTTTGGGAACCGCATGGCGGAAGGCTTCGCCGAGCGCCTTGCCCGAGTCCTTCACGACCTTCATCGGATTGGCCATGATGAAGCCGCCGAGACCGGCGCCTGCGATAATGACAAATTCGAAGGGCTGGAACAGCGCGCCTACGTCTCCGCCCATAGCCATAAAGCTGCCTATGATGCAGCCGCAGGTCACTACAAATCCGATAATAATGTTCATCGTCGGTCCACACCTGAACGTTGCTTCATACGATGAACTAGGAGATCTGCCTTGCGTGAGGCTGTTCGATGTCGCTCGCAACCTTATTTTGCCGTGTCAGCTTCGCACAAGCCAATGCCGGCAGGATAGCGGGTAAGGGCATCCATGCCCCGCTAACGAAATGTAGGAACGCCCTAGCGTTTCCTTTCCCGTTATTCTCCAATGTCCGGAGGGCGTTGAAAATGCAGTCTGGTATTTATGTGGCGCTATCGTCCCAGATGGCGCTCGAGCGGCGTCTGACAACAATCGCCGATAACTTGGCCAATGTGAACACGACCGGCTTCCGCGGTACCGAGGTCAAGTTCGATCAGGTTCTCAGCAACACCGAAAACAAGCTCAACGCCAAGGTCGCCTTCGTATCGCAAGGCAACGACTATCTCTCCGTCGAAAATGGCGAACTGCAGAACACCGGCAATCTCTTCGATTTCGCCGTCAAGGGCGATGCCTGGTTCGGCCTGAATACGCCTGCCGGCCTGGTGCTGACGCGCGACGGCCGCTTCACCATGAACGAAAGCGGTGCGCTGGTGTCCGTGCGCGGCTTTCCCATCGTCGACCCCGGCGGCGCCCCGATCCAGCTCGATCCGTCGGGCGGCGCCCCGACCGTCGCGTCGAATGGCACGATCGCGCAGAACGGCAAGGTCATGGGTCAGATCGGGCTCTACAATGCGGATGTGGGCAAGGGTTTCCTGCGCTACCAGAATAGCGGCATCCTGCCGACCGACACGCCCCAGTCGGTTATCGACCGCTCGAATGTCGGCGTCGCACAGGGATATCTTGAAAATTCCAACGTGAACGGCATGCGGGAAATGACCAATCTGATCGAGGTCAGCCGCGCATTCGACAATATCAGCACGCTCACCAGCAGCAGCGAAGGCACTCTCACCGACGCGATCAAGACCCTCGGCGGCAGCCAGTAAAGAGGACGAATCATGGTCGAGGATCGGTTGCCGGAGGACGCGCTGTCGCCGAAGCTTTCGCATATGGCTGTTCTGGCAGGACAGTATGCGATGGCGGAGAATGCCGTGGCCCATGGCGGTCATGTGCGCACCATCGCCGCTGGACATTACACGGTTGCCGGCCTTTCCAGGCAGGTGCGCCTCGGTGACTTCGTTGCCCATCGCTCGAAGACGGGCATCCATCTCGGCGAGGTCGTGCGCGTCGAGCCGGAGCTGACCTATGTTTGTCCGATCGAGCCTGGCGAGCCGATCGGCATCCAGGATACCATCATCCGCAAGGGGGCTTTCCGCATCGCGCCCGACAACAGCTGGTGCGGCCGCACGATCAATTCGCTGGGCGAGCCGATCGACGGATTGGGCCCTTTGGCGGCGGGGCTCGAGTCGCGTTCGATCTCCAATACCGCTCCGCCGTCGATGACGCGCCAGCGCGTCGAAACCGGTTTCAAGACCGGCGTACGGGCCATCGATATCTTTTCGCCGCTTTGCCTCGGCCAGCGCCTCGGCATCTTTGCCGGCTCCGGCGTCGGCAAATCGACGCTCCTGTCGATGCTGGCCAGAGCCGAAGCCTTTGACAAGGTGGTCATCGCGCTTGTCGGCGAACGTGGCCGCGAAGTGCGCGAGTTCATCGAGGATACGCTCGGCAGCCATATGCAGAAATCGGTGGCCGTCGTTGCGACCAGCGACGAAAGCCCGATGCTGCGCAAGATGGCGCCTCTGTCGGCTATCACCATTGCCGAGCATTTCCGCGATCAGGGCGACAATGTACTTTTGATCGTCGATAGCGTGACCCGCTTCGCCCATGCCATTCGCGAAGTCGCCACCGCATCCGGCGAGCCGCCGATCGCCCGCGGATATCCCGCCTCGGTCTTCACGGAATTGCCGCGCCTGCTCGAGCGGGCAGGGCCGGGGCCGGAAGGCACGGGAACGATTACCGCCATCATTTCCATCCTCGTCGACGGCGACAATCACAACGACCCGATCGCAGACTCCACCCGCGGCATTCTCGACGGTCACATCGTCCTGCAGCGCAGTCTCGCCGAGGAAGGCCGCTATCCGCCGATCGATCCGCTGGCGTCGGTGTCGCGTCTGGCGCGCAAGGCTTGGACCTCGGATCAGGAAAAGCTGGTCTCGCGGCTGAAGGCGCTCGTGCACCGATATGAGGAAACCCGCGATCTGCGCCTGATCGGCGGCTACCGCCAGGGCAGCGATGGCGATCTCGATATCGCTGTCCGCCAGGTGCCGATCATCTACGACATTCTGAAGCAGACCCCTGGCGAAGGGCCATCGGAAGATGCCTTCACCGATCTTGCGACCGCGCTCAGAAATGGCTCTGCCGGCGCAGTGCCGGCGAGAGCCAAGTGACGGCCGCATGAAGGATCGCTTCAACCATCCATTGCTCGCAACCAGCCGATATTCCGGCATTGCGCGCCGAAAGAGGGGTCAGACGTGAGAGAATCCGACGCAGACGAACCGGTAACTCCGCCGAGGTCGGCAAGGAGACGGACCATCACCGACAAGGCTTTGGCCTGTACGGGGCTGGTGCTCGCCGGTGCCTCCGCCTTCTTTCCCTGGTACGTTTTCCTGAATCCGGACAAGTTCGGCATCCAGGTCGCTGAAGGCGATCGCACCCGCGATCTGCCGAACTGGCCTGGCCGCGAGGTGGTCAGCGTATCGCCGCTCGCCATGGTCAACAAGAACCCCAGCGAGCCGCGGGACCTAATTCCCGATCCGCTGACGACCGCGACAGTCAGCAATATCGGCCGCGAGGACGACAAGGGGCAACCCGCCGATCAGCAGCCGTTTCCCGGCAAGACCCCATTCCACCTGCTGCATGTGGTCAACGGGCGCGCGCTGATCGAGGACGATACCGGCATGTACGTCGTGCGCGTCGGCTCCGTTCTGCCCGACAACAGTCGCCTGGCCTCGATCGAACAGCGAGACGGAAAGTGGATCATCGTCACCTCCGCGGGCGATATCTACGGCAACAAATGAAAGACCCGGAAGTGCCTGTGTTTCCGCCACTTCGAAGACCTTCGCAGGAACGCAATTCCCGCAAGTCCCACGCAAGATTATCCCGCTAGTTTCCCAGTGTAAGAACGGAGTGAAGCCCATGCAACCGATTCAGCTCTTTGACCTGGCCTCGCGGCAAGCCGAGTGGCTCCAGGCGCGCCAGGAAGTCGTTGCCGGCAACATCGCCAATGCCAATACCCCGAAGTATCGCTCCAAGGACGTCACGCCGTTCCAGGCAGTTCTGGACAACCAGAACGTCACCATGGCGAGAACCGATCCTGCGCATCTTTCGGGCAATGATTTCAGTTCGAGCGGCAATATCAACGTGCAGGAAGCGTCGCTCAATCAGGAAATTGGCGTCCAGGAGTCGGGCAACACCGTCGGCCTCGAGGACGAGCTCTCCAAATCCGGTGAAATCAAGCGCCAGTACGGCTTGAATACTGCGCTCGTGAGTTCCTTTCATCGCATGATGTTGATGACCGTAAAACCATAGATGAAGTGAAGATGCCATGGACCCCTTATCCGCCGCTTTGAAGATTGCAGGCTCCGGCCTGGAGGCTCAATCGACCCGTCTGCGTATCGTTTCCGAAAATATCGCCAACGCCCGTTCGACGGGCGATACTCCCGGTGCCGATCCCTACCGGCGCAAGACTGTGACCTTTGGCGCCGAAATGGACCGCGCCAACGGCCTGACCACGGTCGGCGTCAAGAAGCTGGGCGAAGATACGGGCAAATTCATTCAGGAATACGATCCTGGCAATCCGGCTGCGGACCAGAAGGGTTATGTCAAGATGCCCAACGTCAACGTCCTCGTCGAAATGGCCGACATGCGCGAAGCCAACCGTTCCTATGAGGCCAACCTGCAGACGGTCCGCCAGGCTCGCGATCTCATCTCTTCCACCATTGACCTGCTGAAGAACTGATAATGATCGACTCAATCAAGAATGTCGCCTCTCTCTCGGCAACCCGCGGCCTCGGCAGCATCGCCACAGATCTGACGTCAGTCGCTACAGACGCGATGAACGCCTCGCCCGCCGTCGCGATGGGAGCAGAGGCGGGAATGAGCTTCGCCTCGGTCATGTCGAATGTCGCGAAGGATTCCGTCAACTCGCTGAAGGAAGCTGAAAACGCCTCCTTCGCCGGCATTAAGGGAACGATGAGCACGCGCGAAGTCGTCGATAAGGTCATGCAGGCCGACCAGACGCTGCAGACCGCAATCGCGCTACGCGACAAGGTCGTTACCGCATTTCTCGATATTACCAGGATGCAGATCTAGAGCGGGTTCTCTCGCTCTAATCACTTGATTTTGCGTAAGTTGTTCGCGCGCCGCATCGCGGCTCCGAAGACCACGCCCCAGCTCGAAGGACGAAAGCATGAGAGCGCTCGCAATTGCCGCAACGGGTATGAACGCCCAGCAGACCAATCTCGAAGTCATCGCGAACAACATCGCGAACATCAATACGACGGGTTACAAGCGTTCGCGCGCCGAGTTCTCCGACCTTCTCTATCAGACCGAGCGTGCCAAGGGCATTTCCAACCGGCCGAACCAGGCCGTGGTTCCGGAAGGCGCCAACATCGGCCTCGGCGTGCAGACCACTGCCGTCCGCAATATCCAGATCCAGGGGCAGTTGTCCCAGACGCAGAACGATCTCGACATCGCGCTCGTCGGCCGTGGCTGGTTCCAGATCCAGATGCCGGACGGTACGACGGCCTACACCCGCGCCGGATCGTTCAACAAGAGCGACACCGGCCAGATCGTCACGCCCGACGGCAATGTGCTGGCGCCCGGGATCACGATCCCGAACAACGCCACCAACCTCGCCATCAACCAATCCGGTCAGGTTTCCGCAACCATCGGTACGGCAACGACGCCGACCACCCTTGGGCAGCTTCAGATCGCCAACTTCGTCAACGAAGCCGGCCTGCAGCCGATGGGCAGCAACCTCTTCACCCAGACGCCGGCCTCCGGCACCCCGGTCATCTCCGATCCGAACCAGAACGGCTTCGGCTATATGAAGCAGTTTTACCTGGAATCGTCGAACGTCGATCCGGTCAAGGAAATCACCGATCTGATCACTGCGCAGCGCGCTTACGAGATGAACTCCAAGGTCATCACGACAGCCGACGACATGGCGCAGATTGTCAGTAAGAACCTGAAATAGCGGGAAGGACGGGCTGAACATGAGGTTTCGCCGGATGAAAAGCTTAGCAATGGCCTGGTTCGCCGCAGCGAGCCTTTCTATCGTGGTCGTGCCGGCCGCGCCCGCCGGCGCCCAGAGCGCCGATGCGAGCAGCATGGGTACCGCCGTCGTCCCGACCGAGACGATCTATCCCGGCGACATCATCAGCAGCGGCCAGCTCGAAGAGGTCGAAGTCACCAACCCCAATCTGACGGGCGACTACGTCAAGCGAATCCGGGAGGTTACCGGCAAGGTATCGAAGCGGACGCTTCTGCCCGGTCGCACCATCTCCGTTTCCTCGCTGCGGCAGCCCTTTGCAGTGATGCGCGGCTCCAATGTCCGCCTGGTCATGAGCATGGGCACCATGACGATCACGGCGGCGGGGACGCCACTGGATGACGGCGCCGTCGGCGACAGTATCCGGGCTCGCAACATGGATTCCGGCATCATCGTCAACGGCACGGTTCTTGAAAACGGTACGATCCGCGTGGTCGCAAAATGAAACGACTTCGTCAATTTCTCGCAATTCTGTTCGCGTTGCCCAGCCTGATCATTGCCGATCCGGCTGCCGCGATGCAGTCGCGCATCAAGGACATCGCGTCGCTGCAATCCGGCCGCGACAACCAGCTCATCGGCTATGGCTTGATCGTCGGTCTCCAGGGAACGGGTGACAGCTTGCGTTCGTCGCCGTTCACCGAGCAATCCATGCGCGCGATGCTGCAGAATCTGGGCATTTCGACCCAGGGTGGCCAGTCCGCGGCCAGGAATACCGCAGCCGTCATGGTGACGGCCAATCTGCCGCCGTTCGCAAGCCCGGGAAGCCGCATCGACGTGACGGTCAGCTCGCTCGGCGATGCGACGTCGCTGCGTGGCGGCACGCTCATCATGACCTCGCTGAGCGGCGCCGACGGCCAGATCTATGCCGTTGCGCAGGGTTCCGTCATCGTGTCCGGCTTCCAGGCGCAGGGTGCTGCCGCAAGCGTTACCGAAGGTGTCACCACTGCCGGTCGCGTACCGGGCGGCGCCATCATCGAACGCGAGCTGCCCTCGCGCTTCAAGGATTCGGTCAATCTGGTCCTGCAGCTGCGCAACCCCGATTTCTCCACCTCCATCCGCATCGCCGACACCGTCAACGCATGGGCAACGTCGCGTTACGGCTCGCCGATCGCCGAGGCGAAGGATTCGCAGGAGGTTACCGTCGCCAAGCCGAAGATGGCCGACCTGACGCGGCTGATGGCCGATATCGAGAATCTCAATGTCCAGACGGATACACCGGCCAAGGTCGTCATCAACGAGCGCACGGGCACGATCGTCATCGGCGCCGACGTTCGCGTCTCCCCGGTCGCCGTCAGCTATGGAACGCTGACCGTGCAGGTGAGCGAGAACCCGCAGGTGATCCAGCCCGAGCCGTTCTCGAACGGACAGACGGCCATTCAGGACCAGACCGACATCACCGCTACCAAGAGCGGCGGCCGTGTCGCCGTGCTGGAAGGGCCTGACCTGAAGACGCTGGTCTCCGGTCTCAACAATATCGGCGTCAAGCCGGACGGCATCATCGCCATCCTGCAAGGCATCAAGTCGGCCGGCGCCCTGCAAGCGGAGCTCGTGTTGCAATGATATCGATCGTCATCGCCAGAAGAATGCTGATCTCCGCGTGCCTCGCGACGACAGCTATGCTGCTGTCGCTTGATACCACGGTGGCGCAACAGGCAGCAAAGCCGGTTGTCGATCCGGCTTCCAGCCAGGACGAGATCCGGCAATTCTGCACCAACATCGCCGATCCGGCCCGTGATCAGCGCTATCTGCTGCAGAAGCAGGATCTGGAGAAGTTGCGTGGCGATATCGATCAGCGCATCGCCACTATGGATAAGCGCAAGGCCGAATATGAGGACTGGCTGAAACGGCGCGATGACTTCCTCAAGACAGCGGATCTCGGCCTGGTCGATATCTACAAGAACATGAAGCCGGATGCCGCAGCGGCAAGCCTCAACGAGGTCAGGACCGTCGTTGCGGCGGCCATCATCATGAAGCTATCGCCGCGTCAGTCGAGCCTTATTCTCGCGGAAATGGATGCGAAGAAGGCGGGCGTTATAGCCAATATCATCGCCAGCGCATCCAACCCGAATACATCGAAGTCGAAGGACCCCTCATGAACATGCGTCTTACGGCCACCTGCGCAATCGTCGTCTTTCTTGCCGGCTGCCAGTCGCAGGCCCTCAAGGAAATCGGCAGGGCGCCTGCCATGAGTCCGATCGGCAGCGGTTTGCAATATGCGCAGACGCCGCAGATGTCGCAATATCCGAAGCGGCCGCACCAGGTCGCGCAGGGCTATTCGCTCTGGAACGATTCGCAGGCCGCGCTCTTCAAGGACGCGCGCGCGCTCAATGTCGGCGACATCCTGACCGTCACGATCAAGATCGACGACAAGGCGAACTGGGACAACGAGACCAATCGCAGTCGTACGAACAAGAGCGATATGAACTGGAATATTTCCGCCAGGATCTTCGGCATGCAGCCCAACACCAAGGCCGATGCAACCTCAGGCTCTGACACCAGTACCGACGGCAAGGGCAAGATGCAGCGTTCGGAGCAGATCAACCTGTTGGTTGCCGCTGTCGTGACAGGCATTCTCGAGAATGGCAACCTGATGATCAGCGGCTCGCAAGAAGTCCGTATGAACCAGGAAATCCGCATTCTCAACGTTGCCGGTATCGTGCGGCCGCAAGACGTCACTTCGGAGAACACCATTTCCTACGACAAGATCGCCGAGGCGCGCATCTCCTATGGCGGACGCGGTCGCCTGACCGAAGTACAGCAGCCGCCGAGAGGCCAGCAAGCGGTCGATCTGCTGTCGCCGCTCTGACGGCTGACGGCATCGGATAGTTTGACAACGGACGGATAGGGATATGGCGGCAGCCGCAGACGAACCGACAAAGAGCAAGGGATCGCCGCTCATCATGACGATCATCGGGCTATCGGTGCTGACTGTGCTCGGCTGCGGCGGCGGCTGGCTGGTCGGCACCGTGGTCGCGCCAAGGATCAAGGCGGCCACCGCGGCCGTGCAGGCGAAAACGCCGGCAGCCGGCGGCAAGCAGGCCGCGGCCGCAGCGCAGGCAAACGGCATCATCGCGCTCGACCCGATTACCACCAATCTGGCTTACCCCTCGCAGAACTGGATAAGGCTGGAACTCGCCCTTGTATTCAAGGGGCAGCCGGATGCGCAACTCGCGCAATCGATCCATCAGGATATCCTGACTTATATCCGCACGGTCTCCCTGCAGCAGATCGAAGGGGCGCGCGGCCTGCAATATCTTCGGGATGACATTCAGGAGCGTGTTGACCTGCGCTCGGAAGGACGAGTATCGAAAGTTATGTTCAGAACTTTCGTGATCGAATGAGTCGATTAGTACTCGCCCTGTTAATATTAGTGATTGCTGCATTTTCGCCTGAACTGGCGATGGCGCAGCAATTTCCGCAACAGCTTCCCACCGATCTTCTGAACGCTCCGGTGAACGGCTCGGTTGCCGCCTGGATCATCAGAACGTTCGGGCTCCTGACGGTCCTGTCGATCGCGCCCGGCATCCTGATCATGGTGACGAGCTTTCCGCGCTTCATCATTGCCTTTTCGATCCTGCGCACCGGCATGGGCCTTTCGACGACGCCGTCGAACATGATCCTGCTCAGCCTGGCGCTGTTCATGACATTCTACGTCATGTCGCCGACCTTCGATCAGGCTTGGAAGGATGGCGTCCAACCGCTACTTGCCAATCAGATATCGGAAGCGGACGCCGTGCAGCGCATTGCCGAGCCGTTCCGCACCTTCATGTCGAACAATACCCGCGACAAGGACCTGAAGCTTTTCGTCGATCTGGCGAAGGAGCGGGGCCAGACGACCGTGGTCGACAACAAGATCGACTATCGCGTCCTCATCCCCGCTTTCATGATCTCGGAAATTCGCCGCGGCTTCGAAATCGGCTTCCTTGTGGTACTGCCGTTTCTCGTCATCGACCTGATCGTGTCAACCATCGTCATGGCCATGGGCATGATGATGTTGCCGCCGACGTCGATCTCGCTGCCTTTCAAGATTCTGTTCTTCGTGCTGATCGATGGCTGGAACCTGTTGGTCGGCAGCCTCGTCCGTTCATTCCACTGACAATTAGAGCATTTCCAGGAAAAGCGCGCAGCGGTTTTCCGTCCGGAATGCTCAAAGAAACAAGAAGATAGAGCGTTTTCGCTTTTCGAAGAGAAGCGGAAATGCTCTGGGACAAGCAATCGAAGGGCAATCGCCGGGAAGAATTTTCCTCCCGGCGACTTCGGGTTTATTCGGCGGCGATGGCCGCTGCGTTCTGGTCTTCCGTCATGAAGGGTTCCGCGCGGGTCGGCAGTGCCGGCACGTCCATATGGTCGGGCGCCAGTCCCTGCTTGGCGCGTTCCACCATCATCTCGAAGGCCGTCTCCAGATGGTGCGTGAAGCGCTCGGAGTCGAAGAGCGGCTTGATGTAGCGATTGGCTACCAGCGTCTCCTTGAGCTGCGCAATGCGTTTCGGCTGGTTGGCGAGTTCCACCGCCATGTCTTCGTACTGCTTGATGTCGTCGGCAACCAGCTCCGGCACGCCGATCGCGTTGAGCAGGCTTTCGCTGACGCGGGAGGCGAAGTTGGTGCCCTTCATGGTAAGCACCGGCAGGCCGCCCCATAGCTGTTCCGACGTGGTCGTATGGCCATTGACCGGGAAAGTGTCGAGACCGAGATCGGCAAGCTGTTGACGATCGATGTGTTCCTGGTAGCCGATACGGGCGGTAAAGATGACACGCTTGCGATTGATGCCGTTTGCCTCCAGACGCGCCCAGAGATTGGCTTCCGCTTTCGGGCCGTTGCACAGCAGCCAGAGCACGCTGTTCTTGGTGCGCTTGAGAATATTGCACCAGACGTCGATCATCTGCGAGGTGATCTTGCGGTTGCCGTTGAAGGAAGCGAAGACGAAGGCGTCTTCCGGCAGCCCATGCTCGGCGCGCGTCGTCGGCTGCGGCTTCGGACGGTTGAGCGGATCGTTCGGCTGATAGCATTCGGGCAGGCGGCAGAACTTTTCGTGGAAATGCTCTTTCGAACGCTCCGGCAGCACGTAATGGTCGCCGACGATGTAGTCGAGATCGATATTGACTGTTGTGCCGGGGAAGCCCAGCCAGGCAATCTGGATCGGAGCCGGCATGTGATTGAGAATGTGGGCCCGGCTTCCCTTGGTATGCCCCTTGAGGTCGATGAGTATGTCGATGTCACGCGCGCGGATCGCTTCCGCAGCCGCCTGGTTGGAAAGGTCGCGGATATCGACCATCGTTCCAAGCTTCTCGTAATCGAACTGCTCTTCCTGCTGAGCAAGCGGATTCGAGTGGTCGAACAGAGTGACCTCGAACCGCTCCTTGTCATGCAGCTCGAGAACATGCTGCAACAGCTTCATTGTCGCATGCCCCGGCCAGAAATCGGAGGAGAGATAACCGATACGTATCTTTCGGCCCCATGCGTGCGGAAGCGTGCGGCGTGTCTCGCCATGGCCGACGGGCAGCGGTTCGGTGTCGTGGATCGCGAGCTTGTTGATCGCCTCGTCGCCGCACCAGTGAAGATGGAAGAAAGGGTTGTCAGGGATGACGTGGTCGAGCCTGCCCTGTGCCAGCGATGCCACGACCGACGCCATGTGCTTGTCGACGGCCGCGAGATCCGACTCCTCGCGCGCGAAGATCAGATAGA
Source organism: Martinezella miluonensis (assembly GCF_900094545.1). Lineage (GTDB taxonomy): Bacteria > Pseudomonadota > Alphaproteobacteria > Rhizobiales > Rhizobiaceae > Rhizobium > Rhizobium miluonense. The sequence goes on along the minus strand of NZ_FMAH01000001.1, from coordinate 1,012 downwards.
GCGTCCGGAAGATGATATTGTCGGGGTAGGTCTTGAACAAAGTCGCAACGATGTGCTTGTTGCCTTCCTCGTAGAGATCGTCGGTGAGGAGCGTTGCCGCCATCATCCGATGCCTCATCTCCGGCCCTTCGACGAGCACGCTCTTGAAGCCGGTCAGAAGTTCTTTCTGCTGACGGGTCAGGAAAATGCGGCTGAGGACGAAGGCCAGATCCGGATCCTTGAACGCGAGCGGTAGGATCAGGCTGCCGATTGCCAGCGCCTGATCGTCATTGCCGCACTCGCTGTGGAGCAGCAGCGCTTCGCGCAGATAGTCGTCGCGACGGGGCGGTTGCCGGCCTGCCAGCTCGTAGGCGCTCGCTGCATCCGCCTTGAAGCCGAGCTTCAGAAGGGTCTTGGCCAGCAACGCGTAGGTTTTGGCCGACCTGTCGACGTTGAGCAGGTCGTTCAGCGTTTCGAGCGCGCGCGTATATTGTCCCTTCTGATAGAAACTGGACGCTGTCACAAAGGCGTTTTTCATATTCACGAGCGAGAACTCCAAGCGGAATGTTGAACCGGCCCTCTTCAAAGGCCGAGTGCCGGCATCATGGATTCGCTCGATCATCGCGCACGTAGCTTGCCTGAAACCGAAGCAACGATCGCAAGGCCTTTACGCATTCTTAGCCACGTTCCGGATAGGCGGCTTCGTTAAGGCCACGTTTAAGGAATTGGCAAGCAATGGATGCGACTTTCCTTGCGACATGACGGGTTTGGTCCTCTAGGAAGACGGATCGAGGGGCATGAAGCTGCTCCGTCATCGCCGGTATTCTCAGTCCGGTATGTCCTCCTTTCGTATCCAGTTTCCAGGGGACACACTCAATGACCAGCATTCTTACCAACAATTCCGCAATGGCCGCCCTCCAGACGCTGCGCGGCATCACCAGCAACCTGCAGCAGACGCAGAGCCACGTATCGTCGGGCCTGCGCATCTCCAAGGCTTCCGACAACGCCGCTTACTGGTCGATCGCCACCAGCA
>NZ_FMAH01000085.1 GCF_900094545.1 Martinezella miluonensis | reverse complement strand
AGGGTTGGAAATCTACGGCGCGGGCCAGTGGCTGGAGGAGAAGCACGGTGCCAAATCACGTCGGAACTGGCGAAAATTGCACCTGGCTCTGGATGCCGGCAGCGGCGACATCATCGCCCACGTCATGACCGACCAAGATGCCGGCGACGCCTCGCAGGTGAAGGCGTTGCTTGACCAGATCGATGCGCCGATCGGACAGTTCACGGCCGACGGCGCCTATGACGGCAGTTCAACTTATGACGCCGTGGCCTGGCATAGTGCCGGTGCTACGGTGGTCATTCCGCCACGCGCGAACGCGGTGAAACGGCCAGACGCCGGTCCCTCGAGCCAACGAGACCGCCACATCGCGGCGATCAACACCGATGGCCGGATGAAGTGGCACGCTGCGACCGGCTACGGGAAACGATCTCTGGTCGAGACCGCAATCGGTCGCTACCAATCGATCATCGGATACAGGTTGCGGGCGCGCTCATTCGGAGCGCAGCAGACGGAAGTCGCCATAGGCTGTGCCGTCCTCAATCGAATGCTGGCATGCGCACGCCCGAAATCCGTCCGCTGCAAAACCGTCACCGCGTAGCCAGAGCATCAAAGACAGAAATCCGTTCTTTCAGCGACCGATGCACCAACGCTTATCGGATATACTCGCCACTCCAATACTGGCGGTCATGGTCGATTTGTTGCTTGCTCCTTGTGGTATGGCAAGCTGACGCGACGTAGAGCGGAGAGCCTCAGCTATCCTTCGTACTGTACCCCGTCGAAATAGGTGCTCTGCAGAACGCTAACGCTCCTGCCCGAGGCATCGGTCACGCCGAAGAAGACGGTGTCGCCGAGGCGAAAAAGCTGCGGCCATTCCATTGCGCGTTCAAGATCAATGGAGCGTGCCGATCTTGCCAGGCGCGGCCGCCTCAGTCAGTCCTCCGCTGGCTGGTTCGTGAAGTGCGGATCGCCGCTGAGGCGCGATCCCAACAATCAATTTACGCCGCGTTGCCTGCTCTGCAATACGGTGACGATAACGAATGCTCCAACCACCTTGACCAAGGCAATGCAAGACAACCAAACGGCCCGCCAAACCCGGCACGGTTCTGCTTTGCGCGGACGTTCTTCATTGAATCGATTGCATTATGTCGCTTGCTATAATCTGGCGCCTGCTCTTCTTCCGACTCAGAATAACAAGACATGCACTTGATGGTTGAAGCCATTGTTTATTAGTTAACCGTGTGTATTTCAAATAGTGTAATGACATCGATGCTATGAGCTGTGCAATTACTCTGCGAGTCGAGCAATGGAAATACTGAAAGCTAAACAACAATTGCAGCATTTCATGTCCATTCGGTCCGATAATCCGGACCTGCTGAAAGCTCAGTACCGCGCTTTCACGCGGCAGATGCCGATGATGTATTTAATCCTGATTTCGAGCACATGGGCGCTTTCTATCACCCATATGCAATCAGCACCGATTTGGCTCACCGTTGGCATTCCCGCGCTTTTTACGCTCGGCTGCATGCTTAGGATCACATTCTGGTGGAGAACGCGCAATATCGATCCCATGCCAGACGTGGCTCACGCCGCACTCGTCCGCACCAATCGTCTGGCTGTCGGCCTTCCCATTGCATTCACTGTCTGGTCATTTTTGCTGGTGCCTTATGGCGATGCATATGCTCAATCTCACGTTGCCTTCTATATGGCGATCACGGTCATCTCCTGCATCTTCTGTCTAATGTATGTTCGCTCGGCGGCATTCATAGTCACTGTGATCGTCAATGGAGCATTCGTTTTGTTCTTCATCGCCTCAAGGCAACCGACTTTCATTGCTATAGCAATCAATGTGGCACTGGTCTGCGCGGGCATGATGTCGATTCTCCTGACAAATTATCGCAATTTCGAGCGCATGGTTATTTCACAGCAGCGCACAGAAGCACTTAGCAATGAGAATCTCTTGCTTGCGAATATCGACAGCCTGACGGAGCTACCCAACCGTCGAGCGTTCTTTACGCATCTGGAAGTCGAATTTGAAAGGGCCAAAGCCGAGAATACGCGACTGGCCTTAGGCGTCATTGATCTCGATGGCTTTAAGCCGGTCAATGACCTTTACGGACATTCGATGGGAGATAGGCTCCTGATCGACGTCAGTAGGCGCCTCACGACCAGTTTGAAAGCCAGTCGGGCGTTTCGATTGGGTGGTGACGAGTTTGCAATTGTCGCTCCGCTCGCGCCGGACGATGCTCTGCTTGTCGCAAATGCGAACGCAATTTCCGAACGGTTGGGGGAGCCCTATCATTTGCCGGAAGGAACGGTGCACGTATCCGCATCGATGGGAATAGCGGTCTTTCCAGACCTCGCCTCTACTCTGGAGCAGCTTTTCGACAGGGCGGATTATGCCCTCTACCATGCCAAAAAGACACGCCGTGGGGGCGCGGTTCTATTTGACGCTGAACACGAAAGGCAGATCAACATCGAAGCGCGCATCGAGCATCTGCTCAAGCAAGCCAATTTGGAAGACGAACTTTCGGTCATGTTTCAGCCGATTGTGAACATAGGCGATGAGCAAACGGTTGGCTTCGAGGCTCTTGCCCGCTGGTACAGCCCGGTTCTTGGACATGTCTCGCCAGGACAATTCTTCCCAATTGCTGAACGAGCCGGCATCGTCAGTTCGCTGACGCAGCCTCTGCTTAGAAAGGCACTTGCCTTCGCATCGCAGTGGGAGGAGCCTTTGCGCCTGTCCTTCAACCTGTCAGCCCACGATCTCAACTCCTGTGAAGGGGTGCTGTCGTTAGTCGGGATCATCGAAGGCAGCCGCTTCGACGCGGGGCGCCTTGATCTTGAAATTACCGAAACGGCCCTTACGCTTGATTTCGAGCAAATCAAATCGTCGGTCGAAATGCTACGGCGCCTCGGTTGTGGCATTTCACTCGACGACTTTGGCACCGGTTATTCCAGCCTGACCCGGCTGCATGCTCTTCCTCTGACCAAGATCAAGATCGACCGCAGCTTCGTCACAGATTTGCACAAGAGGCCTGCCAGCTACAAAATAGTGAAATCTCTTCTCACTCTCAGCCGGGACATGGGGCTGGAATGCGTGGTTGAAGGAGTTGAAACACCAGACGAGCTTGCAGCCCTTAGAGGGTTGGGAGCTACGCTGGTGCAAGGCTACCTCTATTCCCGGCCGCTCACCGAAGAAGGTGCTGCCGAATGGTGTTTCATCGCGGCGCGGCAAGCAGGCTCGTTAGCTAGCTGAACCGACAAGCATCTCCGATAAATACCACAAATGATGGTCTCGAACGGATATGAACCCGCGCGCCCCGGTCATTCGGCGCCTTTGGTGCTGGTTCACACTCGATCCAAAAATGATCCTCCTCAAAAATGCAAATGCTCCCTATTGACGATACAAGCATATGCTCTTATTTTGATCTTTATAGGAGCATATGCTCTCATATCGAAAAGGAGCGAGATTATGAGTGAGGCTGAGGTACTTGTAAGCGGGGCGACCGGACGGACCAGTGGTGCGGCGATCGATGAATTACTGAAGATGGGCAAGTCGGTGCGCGCCTACGTGCGTTCGAACGATGAGCGGGCGACGGCCCTTAGGCAGCGGGGAGTTGATATCGCCATCGGCGACTTTACCGACCTCGATGACATCCGGGGCGCCATGGAAGGCATCCGAGCGGCCTATTTCCTTCATCCCATCGCACCGGGTATCATCGGTGCCGCGGCCTATTTCGCGCAGGCCGCAAAGGAAGCGGGCGTCACCGCGGTCGTCAACATGTCGCAGATATCGGCGCGTCGTGAATCGGCGAGCCATGCGGCGCAGGACCATTGGGTTTCCGAGCGGGTCTTCGACTGGTCCGGTGTTCCAACAACGCATCTCCGCCCGACCTTCTTTGCCGACTGGCTCGTTTATCCGCATTTTGCCAAGGAGATATGGGCCACGAAAAAGATCGAATTTCCGTTTGCCAACGGTCGTCACGCACCAATCGCGACCGATGATCAGGGGCGAGTGATCGCCCACCTCCTGGCTAATCCTTCGGGGCACGGAGGCAAGATTTATCCGCTCCATGGCCCCGTCGAGATGAACCATACCGAGATCGCCGCCGCCATGAGCGAGGTGCTCGGCGCAAAGATCGACTACGCGCCGACTTCGATCGAGGTGTTCAAGGACAAGATGGAAAGTCTCTACAAGTTTCCGCCTTTCCTCGTGCAGCACCTGGCCGAAGTCGCCCAGAACTATCGTGATGGCGTCTTCGCCGGCACCAACGATGCCGTCGAGAAGATTACCAGAACGCCGGCACTCTCGGTGCAGCAATTCATCGCCAACAATCGCGCCGCCTTTGCATGACAACCGTCGAGGCAAGGAGTTTGAACAATGTCGAATATTCAAGGCGAACGTCACCCGTTTCTGGACGACCTGACCGTCGACGCGGAACTGACCAGCTCCGTGCTGCGAGGTCCCGTCATCGGACGCCACGAGATCAAGCTCGCCGTTGACACGGTCGGAACCTTTTACGCTTCGCAGATTCCCACGTTTCTCGAGACTGTCGGCTCTCGCCTCTTTCTTGAATACGAGGCGGTTCTGACAAGCGGGGAGAGCCTGAACGCCGTCGTCGTTGTCGACCGGAACCCCGATGGTTCGGTGCCACGCGTCAGCGTGCGGATGAGCCCGCTTGGTGCTGTGTTGTCTCTCGCCGCCAATCTTCGCGAGGCACTGTCCGGCCAGTTGTCGGAAGACCTTTTTCTTTAAACTTATCGCCCGCAGGCGGGTATCGATATTGGATGCCCTGATCTGTGGCTTTAGAGAGGTAATTTGTCATGGATGTCACCAACACCACCGTCTTCATTACCGGAGCCAATCGCGGCCTGGGCCTAGCCTTTGCGCGCGAGGCCCGTCGCCGCGGAGCAAAGAAGGTCTATGCCGGCATGCGCAACACGAGCGGCTTCGATGAGCCCGGCATCATCCCCGTCCGGATCGATGTCACGGACAAGGCATCGATCGCCGCCGCGGCAGAAATCGCGGATGATACCACTCTGCTGATCAACAACGCGGGCACCGCTGCTCTCATCGACGGACCTCTGGCAAGCGATTTCGAAGCGCAGTCGAAGCAGCTGTTCGATATCAATTACTATGGTGTGGCCCGCGTCACGCAGGCCTTCGAACAGGTCCTGTCGTCCAAGCAGCATGCTGCGATCATTAATGTTCTATCCGACATCGTGTGGTTGCCGCGTCCCTATCTCACACCGTACGCCGCATCGAAGGCGGCGGCATGGAGCTATACCAATCAGCTTCGCTTTCACCTTCAAGATCGTGGCATCGAGGTACTCGGACTGCATGTCGGTTTCGTGGATACCGACCTGACCAATGGCATCGATGTGCCAAAAGCCAGCCCAGAGGATGTGGTGCGCCAGACCTATGACGCACTCGCCGCCGGCAAGAGCGAGATCATGGCCGACCAGGGAACGTCACTCCTGAAGAGCACGCTTGCAGCCGAGATACCCGGTTATATCACGCCGCCGCCAGGATTGTTCTAAGCGCCAAGATGGTGGAGAAACCGCCAAGCCGCAGGCTATGTGATGCGGAGGCCTTGGACTTTGCGCCATATGGCCTGCGGACGGTAACTAGGACTCGAAAGGAAACGACATGTTGTCGGCGAACCAACCGCTTGGAATCGATCAATGCAATTGCTCAGCCATGAGAAAGGCGAGCCGACAGATCACGCGGTTCTACGATGCCCATCTTGAGCCCGTCGGACTGCGTATCACGCAGTTCCTGACACTGGCGGCTCTCGACGAAGCGGACGGTGCCGCTGTCAACGCTCTCGCGGAACGGCTCGATATCGAGCGGACGGCGATGGGAAAGATGGTTGGCTTCCTAGAACGCGACGGCTTTGTCACCATCAAGCCATCACCCGCGGACGGCCGAGTTCGTATCATTGAACTCACGGAGGAGGGCCGACGCTTGCACGAGAGAGCGGCTCCTCTCTGGCAGGATGCGCAGCAAGAATTCGAGCGACTGAATGGTACCACCAACGTCGCAACGCTCCGGCACAGCCTGAAAGAGATCATCGTCGGCGACTTGCCGGCCGTCTCTTCCGAAGACTGAGCCTTCGGAAGAGACCCACTGATGACGGACCAATCAAATGGACCCGACCAGCCGTCCTTGACTGTCTCATTCGGCACAGCCCATCAGCAAGCAGGCTCATTGTTCGAAAGCCCAGCCACTCGCTGCGCGCTATAGGAACGATATCCGCGGCTCTTGAAATGGATCGAACCGCAGACTGACGCGGCGCCTTCACCATTCGCTACATATGTCCTTTGAGACACCATCTACGCGGCCCTTCGCCAATGGTGCGCTGGCAGTCGCGTCTCGTGAGCCCTACGGATCGACCATCGTCACCAAGCAGGGCCAGCTGGTCCGCCAACCGGATCTGCCGTAGGGTGGCGACTCTCAACGCGGCGACGCCGCCACTCAGATAACCCGCTCTTTATGCTCACTCGAGCTCTTCTGTTTTTCATTGGAGAATTCTCATGAACCTCGAACTCAACGGTAAACTGGCTCTCGTTACCGGCAGCACCGCCGGCATCGGTCATGCGATTGCGGCAGCGCTCGTTCGCGAAGGCACTCATGTCATCGTCAACGGGCGAACCCAAGATGCCGTCGATCGCGCGGTCGCCGAACTTGCTGCAATTGGAAGCGGCCGTGTTGAAGGATTTGCCGGCGATCTCGGAACTGAAGCAGCCGCGGATGCGGTCACGAAACTCTACCCAAATGTCGAAATCCTGATCAACAATCTCGGCATCTTCGAACCCAAGCCGTTCGAAGAGATCCCGGATGCTGACTGGCGGCACTTCTTCGATGTCAATGTGCTTTCAGGTGTTCGTCTCGCCCGTCTTTATCTGACCTCGATGCGCCAGCGTAACTGGGGCCGCATCATCTTTATATCGAGCGAAAGCGGCGTGCATATTCCGGCCGAGATGGTGCACTACGGTGTGACCAAGGCGGCCCAGATCGCCGCGGCGCGCGGTATCGCCGAATCCGTTGCCGGCACCGCAATCACGGTCAACAGCGTGTTGCCGGGTCCAACGAAGTCGCGCGGCGTTGTCGACTTTGTCGCTGCGTTGCCCGGATCCGAGGGGAAGACTTTCGCGCAATTCGAGACCGAGTTCTTCGAGAAAATCCGACCGACTTCACTGATCAAACGCTTCACGACGCCTGAGGAAATCGCAACCATGGTTGCCTATGTGGCGAGTCCGCTGTCCTCGGCCACCAACGGCGCGGCACTGCGGGTCGATGGCGGCGTTGTGAAGAGCGCGTTCTGACTGTCAAGCAGAGAACGCCGTCCACTCGAGCGAATTCGGGGGACGGCAACAATGCTATTCCTGAGGTCTATTAAATGGGGGAACGATCACCTTTGTCGTTCGACGTCTAGGTGAGGAGTGGCTCCAGCCGGCACATGTGAACGACATCCTCCACCTCTTGCATCCCAAGCGTTGACTCTATCCGCGCCATGCCTGCGTGACTATAAACGCACGTGAAGCTCTTGAACGGAATCGAACCGCCGACTCTCACCGAGCTCGGCCCAATGCCATTGAATCATCATCGTCGTTGCGCGATACGCGAGAATTGCCTCTGCGATGGCGGCAAAGCTTGCAAAGTCATCTTGATCCAGGTCTTGTCTGCATCGAGGAGACCTGGATCAAGACCAACATGACGCCCATCAGGGGCTGGGGACCAAAAGGCAGGCGTCTGCGGGCGTTCGCGCCACACGGCCGCTGGCGCACTCTAACATTCCTCAATGCGTCGAGGAGCGACTGGATGACCGCACCTTGTGTCTTGGACGGGCCGATCAGCGACTAGTGCTTTCGCGCCTATGTCGAGCATCAGTTGGTTCGCGTCCTCAAGCCAGGCGACGTTGTCATCATGGACAATCTCGGCAGCCACCATTCGGCCAGCATCGGCAAAACTATCAAAGCCGCCGGTGCCGGGCTCCGGTTCTTGCCACCCTACTTGCCGGACCTCAATCCGATCGAGCATAGCGTTGGTGCATCGGTCGCTGAAAGAACGGATTTCTGTCTTTGATGCTCTGGCTACGCGGTGACGGTTTTGCAGCGGACGGATTTCGGGCGTGCGCATGCCAGCATTCGATTGAGGACGGCACAGCCTATGGCGACTTCCGTCTGCTGCGCTCCGAATGAGCGCGCCCGCAACCTGTATCCGATGATCGATTGGTAGCGACCGATTGCGGTCTCGACCAGAGATCGTTTCCCGTAGCCGGTCGCAGCGTGCCACTTCATCCGGCCATCGGTGTTGATCGCCGCGATGTGGCGGTCTCGTTGGCTCGAGGGACCGGCGTCTGGCCGTTTCACCGCGTTCGCGCGTGGCGGAATGACCACCGTAGCACCGGCGCTATGCCAGGCCACGGCGTCATAAGTTGAACTGCCGTCATAGGCGCCGTCGGCCGTGAACTGTCCGATCGGCGCATCGATCTGGTCAAGCAACGCCTTCACCTGCGAGGCGTCGCCGGCATCTTGGTCGGTCATGACGTGGGCGATGATGTCGCCGCTGCCGGCATCCAGAGCCAGGTGCAATTTTCGCCAGTTCCGACGTGATTTGGCACCGTGCTTCTCCTCCAGCCACTGGCCCGCGCCGTAGATTTCCAACCCT
>NZ_FMAH01000052.1 GCF_900094545.1 Martinezella miluonensis | reverse complement strand
CGCCTACATGACCTTTCCCAAAGAGCACCGGGCGAAGTTGCACTCGACGAATCCAATCGAACGTCTCAACGGCGAGATCAAACGCCGCACCGAGGTTGTCGGTATCTTTCCGAACGATGAAGCCATCATCCGTCTCGTCGGCGCACTGCTCATGGAGGCGAACGACGAGTGGACCGTCCAGCGAGGGAGATACCTGACCCTTGAGACCATGGCTCAAATGAGCGATGATCCCCAAATCAGCTTGCCTGCTGTGGCGCGCTGATAATCGCTCCGACCTGGGGCGGAAAGCACGGCAAGCAGCCGGTAGCTACACCACCTACATGGACACGATCGCGAAACTCAAGCGCCTCGGAATCCACGCCCCGAAACGGGGCCGATAAAGCTTAGGAAACAAGTATTTAATTGTGCCGCGCACAACATTGTTTTGCACCGCAGAATGTAAAAAACTTGGCATACAACGAATAAAAGAACACACTAATGATTGTTCTGATCCGTTTTCTCTCGGGAGGAGAAACATCATGGAACTGCTTCGCCTGCTCACCCCCTTCGACTATACGTTGATGCTGCTTCTGGCCGCCATCTTTGTATTTAGCGTGTTGGAAGGCGGGCATAAAAAGCACTAGGCGCGCCCGCCTGAAGGCGATGCAGCTTGCCGTCACGCGATCGCGTCCTGAATGGAAGCGCCTCGTGTCTTTGCATGAAAGGCTCAGGCGATCGAATTGCCGGCGTGAAGATTTGGAACGCGCCTAGGTCGATTGCAGCTGCGCCATTACCTGATGATGAAGGTAAGCCGCAGCTTCCTTCGCCTCCTGCTGGTGGCTCGTCCAGTCATCTCGTCTTTTCCCCAGATAGGCATCGCGCACATAGGCGAGAGTTTTCGCGGCGAACTCCCCGCGCTCGCCGCCAGCCGCATTTGAGCGAGACTAAGCAGCACATTTCGCTCATCGCCTGGCAAATTCGCAAGCAAGGACGCCCCCGCACTTCGCGCGGCGGACGTGATCGTTGGGAATTCGGGCATTGAAAATGTAGAGGCTGGCCCCAGCAGCGTTACGCTCTTGCCGCGCCTGAGCCAGCGGAAGGATGATTTCAAGGTCGAAAAGAGGTTCGGGAACAGCGCCGGCTTCGAAGCTTGCAGCCTTTCGCTATAGATGAATTCGCTTTGCTGCAAACGCCGGCGCGGAAAGATCGGATTCCCGCAATACCATAAGCTCGATGCAGCCCGGCTAACTGGGACTGACAGGGTGACGCCCGAAAACCCTCAGCAGGCGAGCGCGCAGCCTCTATCATGGAGCGTGCCCATCCAAGAGCCATTGCGAGGCATCGCGTCGCAAGTAGATTATCCAGCCTCTAATGAATTGGCTTTTACTGCCATGTATCATCGCATGAAATAACGCCCCTCTCTTCACGAATCCCACGTATTTCCTTCGCAAGCCTCGCGCAAACGATCCTTGAGAGAATTTTCCTTGTCGGCAAAACGCTGGACAAAAGGAGATATATTCATGGGATACGACTGGGACGGCAGCAAAACACGACGAATACGAAAACTGAAATACGGGATCTCTCTGCTCCTCTTCGCAATATTCCTGGCCGCGCCGACGATGTTCCTGCTGCATCTCCGTTGATGCCGAGGCGCCCTCGCCTGTGGGTCTTATTTGCCTGAGATCGATGCGGGGGACAGAGTACTCCAAACGCAATCCGACCGGAGAGACGGATCGAGACGCTACGCCTGGGCCGTAACGCAAGCGGCACCCGAGCCTTGCTCGCTCATCGCCTTCGGAAGAAGAAGATGATCCCTGCTAGGATTAAAATAGCCGGAATGCCGATAATGCTGAAAAAGAGCGCACATGACTTGGAAACCGCGCCCAAGCCGTCGGCGTCAATCAGCGTCAAATTTCAGCTAAGTGCTTGAAAAGATGGTGGGTGATGTAGGGCTCGAACCTACGACCCGCTGATTAAGAGTCAGCTGCTCTACCAACTGAGCTAATCACCCGTACCGCTTGCTGGCGGCGTGACCGGGCATATAAATAGGATCGGTTTGATTGTCCAGCGGCCAAACGAATTTTCTTTGATTATTTCTCAAAAAAATTTCGGAGGCCGCCGAAAAGCCTTTAAAATCAAAGCTCAAGAATTCCGGAGGCAACACGCACGGCTTGGCCGCCAATGCGGGCATTGGCGATCTGGCCGCCGTCGACATCGAGATGAAGATGAATCAGCGAGGGGCGTCCCATCTCGATTCCCTGCTCGATAATCACGGGATGATGTCCATCCGGCAGTCCGTCGAATTGATTGATCGCTCCGGAGAGCGCCGCCACCGCCGCACCCGTCGCTGGATCCTCGACAATACCCATCCCCACAGGGAACATGCGAGCATGGAACTTGGCGACATGATTGATGCCGCCGCGACAATAGATGAAGGCGGAGGCAAGCGCGCCGTCGACGAAGGGAACCGTCTTTTCCCAAAGCTGCAGATCGAATTCCAGCCGCTCGGCAGCGCCGACATCGTGCACAGGCACGAGAAGGAACGGCACACCGGCGCTCCAGATGGAGGGGACGTGATTCTCGAAACCGATCTCTGTGATCTTCAGGCTGAGCGCATTGGCAATATCGGCCCTGTCGAGCGGCAGCGGGATCTGTTGCGATTTTCTCGGCAGATCGAATTCGGCAAAGCTCGCCTTGCTCTGCCTAAGTTTGATCGCGCAGCGCACCGGCCCGACCCGCTCGTCCAGCACGCAAACGAGATCGAGATCGCCGCCATGGCTGGCATGGGTCTTCTCCGCAAGCGCGATCGCCGTGCCGACGGTTGGATGCCCGGCAAAGGGCAGTTCGCGGCCGGGCGTGAATATGCGCAGGCTGGCAGTGTGCGCCTGATTCTGCGGCGGCAGCACGAACACCGTCTCAGAGAGATTCATCTCCCTGGCGATCGCCTGCATCGCCTCGTCGCTCAAGCCCTCGGCATCGAAGATGATCGCTAGAGGATTGCCCGCCAGCTTGCTGTCGGTGAACACATCATAGACACTGTAGCTGCGCGCCAATCCCGCCTCCATTCACGCTTCCACATTTGATTATTCATAACGGCAAGCGACTCCAGCGCAAGCCCAAGCTATTTCCCTCTTCCGAAGAACCAGGCGAGGATAGGCAGCATCGCCACGCTGTAGTGATGCGCCGCCGGATCGGCCGAGCGAATGGCGACCGCTCCATCGACCTCGTCTTCTTCGGAAACCAGCATATGCTCTTCGATCCTGCGCAGCATATCCTCAGCTGTCCAGGGGAAGTGAAAAACGCGAAAAAGAGTGACCGAACGGTTCACATGCGTGCCGTAATAGCCAGGCTCGACGACCGCATCGTTGAGATCGAGGCCGGTCTCCTCCAAAACCTCGCGGCGCATATTGCCCTCGACATCGCAATACCCGTCCACGACGTCGCTTTCATCCATCGATCCGGCGGCGCAATAGACCTGGCCAGGATTGGCCGTATGCGGCGCCATGCGGATTGCGATCAGCGCTCCATCGGAGGAAATCGCCACAGCAAAGGCAAAGAGGTGAAAGCCACCCGCCGCTCTTTGCTTGCGCCACCAGAGAAAGGTGGAAAATGGCGCCAGATAGGCTTCTGCCCTCACCACGCCATCGCTGATCGACACTCGATGCTGGAACACCATACGACCATCATAAAGCGACGGATTGGCGGCAACTTCCTTTGCCCAATTCTCTCGCACCGCTTCCAACTCGTGCTGATGGAAAGGATGTTCGCCGGGCAACACGGCAAGATCCATCCGCGAAACGGGAAAAACACTGCCTTCCGGCGGCCAGCCGGCCAAGTCGTTCTGTTCTGAAATGGTCATATCAGGTCCAATGTCATGACGACGGGGCAATGGTCGGAGGCTTTTGGCCTGTCCCAGCCGACGCGCGGATAGCGCTCCACCTCCTGCCCCGGTGGAAATATTGTTCGAAAAGGCTGACCCGAACGGACAATGTCGGGCGCGCGCGTTGCATTGGCGCGCGCCAGAGCCGGTGACAGCCAGATATAGTCGAGCTGGCAGAGCCGCTGCTCCTGCGGTCCGCGGGCGTGATAGAGCGTCCAACGGTCGAGCTCTTCCCGGCGGCTCACGATATTTTCAGCAAAGCCATCATGGCTGAAAACATCGAGCGCGCTCTCCTTTTCTTCCATGCGCGGCTCGAAACGATAGCCGGTGCGGCGCGTGCCAATGACGTCGATCCACTCCTGATAGTCGTTCATGTCGCCGCAGATGGCAAAATTCTTCGTCGCCGTATGACCTGCGCCGAAACGATCTTCCATGATGCGGCGAACGGCCAAGGTCTCTGCGCGGCGGATCGGCATGGTCGCATGACGCCCATCCACGCCTTCGCGCGCCGGCCCCATCGATTTCAGATGAACCACATAGAGCGAGAACGGCACACCGCCAATATGAAGATGCAGTTCCAGGCAATCGCGCTTGAAGATTTTGTCTTCCGCATGAAGGCCGAGCTCAGCGAGTTCATCGTTGAAAAGGCCGAAATCGCCGTAGGTCACCATGGCGTGACTTTTGATGTCGTTGAGCACGATCGGCTGGCCATCGCGCGTTTCCTCGCGCATCATCACGGCGACATCGATGCCGCGGCTGTCATTACCCTCGATCAAATATTTCTGGCGATAGCCATTGCCGACCATGCGGTAGAGATAGCCATATTCGAAGGCCTGCAGCGCCGCCATGTTGTCGACTTCCTGCAAGCAGATGATGTCGGCATCCGCATCCGCAATCGCCAGCGCCGTCATCTGCCTGGTGTCATCGGTCGCGGCGACCACGCGCGCCGCTTCCAGTTGCTGATAGACCTCCTCGTTGCGAACATCGAAGAGCTGCAGCACGCGATCCTGACGCAGCTGATTGCGAAAACCGGTGTAATCGAAACGGGTCAGAAGGTTTTCGACATTGAATGTCGCAAGGCGCAGGGACATGAAGCATTCCAGTTTGCAAGAAGAGTGTGAGCCGGCTTACTATACTCGCATCAGCCGGCCTTGGCGGTAACGGTCGATTTGAACTTGCCCATCAGATACGGACCGGAAAGAACCGGAGCATATTTCGGCTCTTTACCCGGCGTCAGACATGAGGGCAGGCAGGCGATCTCGGCAAACCAGTTCGGCTGATGGAAGAAAGCAAGGGATTGCCGGCGCTGCATGCCACCCTCTTCCGGCGGCGGATTGACGACGCGGTGGACGGTCGAAACCCAGCGATCATTGGTCCACAGCGCCATCAGGTCGCCGATGTTGATGACGAAGGCCCCGTCGACCGGCGGCACCGGCGTCCAGTTCCCGTCCGGGGCAATGATTTCGAGCCCTTTCGAACCGGGCTGTGGCAACAGGATGGTCAGGCTGCCGTAATCGGTGTGCGCCCCGGCGCGAAGCTGGCCCGGCTGCGGCGGCACATGCTGCTCCGGATAATTCAGCGCCCTCAGTGCGCTGATCGGCGCATCGACATAGGAATCGAAGAAGTGCTCATCGAGACCAAGCGCCGTTGCAAACACGCGCATGATGCGCGCCGCCAGATCCTCCATCGCCCCGTAATAGGCCTTCCATGCCTCAACGAACCCTTCGGGTCCTTCCGGCCAGATGGTGGCGGCATAGCAGAAGCCGAGCGCTTCCGGATCGCCCATGCCTTCGGGAACGGAAAGCGGGCCGCCATTGAAGCTTTCCTTCAGATCCGGCGGCGTATCGACATTGCGCGATTTCGCCAGTGCTTCGGTTCCCGGCCCGAGATAGCCGTAGGGATAAGCGGGATAGAGCGTTTTGGCTTGCTGCTTCACCTCGGCCGGCAGGTCGAAGAATGTCTGCGTCTTCTTCCAAACCTGGCCGATAACGGCATCGGCGACGCCGTGATTGGCAATTGCCAGAAAGCCGGTCGAGCGGCATATCCGATCCACCTCCGCGCCGAGCCGCTTTTTCTCGTCATGATCGGCCGCTTCGAAGGCACCGAGATCGAAAATCGGAAAGCTATGATCGGACATGCGCGACTCCCATTCGTGACGTCGAGCAAATCAAGCATAGGCGGCGGCGGGGAACAACCATCTTGTCCCCTTGCTCGATCAAAGCCGCCATGCCGAGCGGATGGCGACCGGATAATCGTCGCCCGCCGTGACTGGCTCGCGGCTATAGGCGCGCAGCACCTGTCCGTCCGGCATCGACAACCTCACCGCATAACGCTCGCCCTCATAGAGAACGGAATCGACCCGGCAGGAAATACCTTCCGCATCGGCAACCACGTCCTCCGGGCGCACGAGGATATCTGCACTCTCCGAGCCGCCCGCACGGTTGCCCCACAGGCCTCGGAAGGACCGCCAATCGATGCGGCGTGTTCCGCCATCAGGGAAGCCAAGCGACAGAATGGCACCCTGCCCGACAAGGCCACCGACCATCTTGCCTTCTGGGCGCGCATAGATTTCCGCCGGCGGCGCCACCTGCAACAGCCGCCCCTCGGACATGACGGCGACATCGGTGGCGAGCGCCATCGCCTCGCTCTGATCATGCGTCACGTAGATCATGGTGGCACCCGAGCGCTGATGGAACTCCCGGAAAGTTTCCTCCATCTCCTTCTTCAGATGACGGTCGAGGTTGGCGAGCGGCTCGTCGAGCAGCACGACATCGGGCGATGTCACCAGGCAGCGCGCTAGCGCCACGCGCTGGCGCTGGCCGCCGGAGAGGTCGGCGGGCCGACGCTCCGAATAGTCGGCCAAACGCACGGTCGCCAACGCCTCGCGCACCTTTTCGCGGTAGCGTTCGCCGGAAATGCCGCGCACCTTCAGCGGATAGCCGACATTGTCTGTCACGTTCATGTGCGGCCAGAGCGCGTAGGACTGGAACACCATCGCCATGTTGCGCCGCTCTGGCGGCAGCATGTTCCCCGCATCCGCCAACAATCGCTCGCCGAGATGGATGGAGCCATCGGTCGGCTGCTCGAAGCCGGCGATCATCCTGAGAACCGTCGTCTTGCCGCAGCCGGAGGGACCAAGCAGTGCCAGGAAGCCCCCCTCACGCACGTCGAGCGACAAGGCATTCACGGCAGCGCGTCCGCCTGTGCCGAAATCCTTGCTGATGTGATTGAGGATCAGCTTCGCCAAGGCACAACTCCCTTCGGCAGGCGCCTGGCTATGATTTCCAGAAGCACCATCATGACAACGACCATGGCGATGACGATGACCGACATGGCGGAGGCAAGATCGGCGCTGCCGCCATCGTCGAGATTGTAGATGATGACGCCGAGCGTCTGCGTGCCGGCCGACCAGAGCAAAGCCGAAACGGTCAACTCGTTGCAGGCGATGAGGAAGACGAGGATCACCGAGGCACCGGCCGCCGGCGCAATCAGCGGCACGATGATGTCTGTAAGACGACGGAAGAACCCGGCGCCCGAGAGACGCGCGGCCTCCTCCAGCGCCGGATCGAGCTGCAGGAAGGCGCTCATGACCGGCTTCAGGCTGACGGCGAAATAGGCGGAGAAATAGGCAAGCAGGATGATCCAGATCGTCCCGTAAAGCGTGACATTGAGGATCGGCAGAGGTGCAGCAAACACCAGAATGAAGCAGACGGCGATGATGATGCCCGGAAGCGCATAGGGGATCTCGATCATGCCGCTGACGATGCGGCTCAGCATGTCCTTGCGCCGCGTCAGCGCATAGGCCGCAAGCACTGTCACCAGCAGGAGACCGAGTGATGTCATGCCCGCCAGGAACAGCGAATTGGAAAAGGCGGTTCGTGTGACCGTTTGCCGAAACAGGATCTCCGTGAACGCGTTAAGCGATGCTGTCTTCAAAGTCAGCGGCACGCCATAGGTCGGCACCAGCGCGCCAGCGACCAGCGCCAGAAACGGCGCGACGAGCATGACGAACAGGATGGCGCAAAGCATCGGCATCGCAAGATAGCGCCATCGGCCAAGCGAAAAGGCAGCCGCTGCACCGGAAATGCCGATGACGCGATAGTCGCGCCCCTTCAAGGCCCTGCCCTGTACCGCAAGCCCTGCAACCGCAATAACGGCGATCATCGCCGACAACACGGCAATATCGCCGAATGTCCGCGGGCCGAAATTGGAGAATTTCGTGAAGATCAAGGTCGACAGCGTATAGATCGAGGCGGGGATGCCGAGGATCGCGGGAATGCCGAAATTGCCGATAGAGGAGACGAAGGCAATTGCAGCCCCGGCGATGATACCGGGCAGTGACAAGGGCAGGATGATATCGCGGAAGACACGCAGTCCGGATGCGCCCGAGAGCCTCGCGGCCTCGACGCCATCGCGCGGCAGCGCCATCAAACCGGCACGCAGAGCCAGATAGACCAGCGGCGCATGCTGGACGCCATAGAGAAGCGCAATACCGCCGACCGAATAGAGCGGCTGCGGCGAGCCGAGCGGCGGCGCGATATGCAGCGCTTTCAGCAACGGGCTCGATGGTCCGGACATCTGCACCCAGGCGAGTGCCGTCACCTGCGGCGGGATCATCATCGGCAGCACAAAGAGGAAGCCGAGGAGCCCCCTGCCCGAAAGATCGGTCAGAGTCAGCAGGAATGCAAAGAGGCAACCAAGAACAACAGAAACGATGGTGCCAAGCACGGCCGTCTCCATCGTATACCAGGCCGAGCGCCAGAGCGCAGGGTCGCTGATGAGTTCATAGGTGCCGCCCTTGAGCAGCGCCTCGATACCGACAAACGCCAGCCGCGCCAGCGGCAGGACGCTGAGCAGCAGCACGACGGCGACAACAAAAGGAAACAGCCAGGCCGGCTGGCTGTTTCCCCTACGCACATATCCGTACATCTAAAATCCGGGCCGGATTACTTCGACTTGAAGTAGGTGGAGAAGGTCTTCAGGTCCTGATCCGTATTCTTGAGAGCATCGGCGGCATTCAACGGCAAAAGCTTGATGCTGTCACGTGCCGGAAAACCTTCCGGCAGCGGCGTGCCGTTGCGGGCCGGGATATAGCCAAGCTTCAGGAAGCCTTCCTGGCCCTTTTCGGACAGGACGTAATCGACGAACTTCTTGGCGGCATCGGCGTGCTGCGTACTGGCGAGAATGCCGACCGGCTCGGTGACGGCCGAAACGCCTTCCTTCGGGAAGACGAATTCCAGCGGAGCGCCCTTGGCCTTTTCGCGGATCGGCATGTAGTCGACGATCATGCCATAGGCCTTCTCGCCGGATGCGACGGCCTTGAGCACGGCGCCATTGCCGCCCGAAGCGATCGCGCCGTTCTCGGCAAGGTTCTTGTAGTAGTCCCAGCCGAGGCTGCTGACGCCGGCGAGCGTCTGTGCGTGAATGAGAGCAGCGCCCGAAGCAAGCGGGCTCGGCATTGCGACGAGGCCCTTGGCTTCCGGCTTCACCAGATCCTGCCAGCTTGCCGGCTTCAGCGACGCGGCAGTATTATAGACGATGCCGGTGGTGATCAGCTTGGTGGAATAGTAATAGCCATCGGCGTCATAGAGCGACGCATCGTAATTCGCGGCTTCCGGCGACTTGTAGGCCAGGAGCTTGCCGGCTTCTTTCAGGCGCTCGAGGGTCACCGTATCGGCGATCAGCAGAACGTCGGCAGCAGGCGCGCCGGCCTGCATTTCCGCCTGCAGCTTGGCGATGATCTGCGGCGTGCCATCGCGAACCCAATCGACCTTGATGCCGGGATTGGCAGCCATGAAGCCATCGACGGTCGCCTGCGCATCGGCATTCGGCTGACTGGTGTAGAGGACGAGATCGGCGGCGTTGGCAGCACCGGAGAAAAGAGCGATGGCCAAGAGGCCGGCAAAAGCGGAAACAAAGGTCTTCATGAAACGTCCTCGGCTGGGTTGTAGAAGGTTGTCTAGACGCGCGGCTTAACATGATTGTGACAGTTGAATTTGAATAGATTGTCGTTCGTATGATGATTGAATCTTGACCATCGCCGCTTCGCGCTATTTTCTGACGCACGTATTTCAGATGGGATCGAGGAGGACAGATCTATGGAATATCGCCTGCTTGGCCGCTCCGGCCTCAAAGTTTCCACCATCACCATGGGCACCATGACCTTCGGCGGAGTCGGCTGGGCCAAGACCGTTGGCGATCTCGGCATCAAGGAAGCGAAGAAGCTGGTGGACATGTGCGTGGATGCCGGCGTCAACCTGCTCGATACCGCCGACGTCTATTCGCAAGGTGCCTCAGAGGAAATCCTCGGCGAGATCATCGGCGGCCCGCGCAAGAACGGCGTGCTCATCGCCACTAAGGCTCGCTTCTCGATGGGTCCCGGAGTGAACGATACCGGATCTTCCCGCCAGCATCTCATCCAGGCGTGCGAAGCCAGCCTGAAGCGCATGAAGACCGACGTGATCGACCTCTATCAGCTGCATGAGTGGGACGGGCAGACCCCGCTCGAAGAGACGATGGAAGCGCTCGACACCTTGGTTCGCCAGGGCAAGGTCCGCTACATCGGCTGCTCGAACTTTTCCGGCTGGCACATCATGAAGGCACTCGGCGTCAGCGAGCGCGACAGGCGCGAACGCTTCGTCAGCCAGCAGATTCACTACACGCTGGAAGCCCGCGACGCCGAGAACGAACTGGTGCCTGTTAGCATCGACCAGGGCCTCGGCATCCTCGTCTGGAGCCCGATTGCCGGCGGCCTGCTGTCTGGCAAGCATCGCCGCAATCAGGCAACGCCGGAAGGCACGCGCCAGTTCGCCGGCTGGACGGAACCGCCGATCCGCGACGAAAACCGGCTGTGGAATATCGTCGATACGCTGGTGGAGATCGCCGACGGCCGCGACGTCTCGGCAGCCCAAGTTGCGCTCGCCTGGCTTATCGGCCGTAAGGGCGTGACCTCGGTCATCATCGGCGGCCGCACCAAAGCCCAGTTCAAGGACAATCTCGCCAGTGCCGAACTGAAGCTGACGGACGAGGAGCGCAAGCGTCTTGACGATGTCAGCCTATCGCCGCTGATGTACCCCTATTGGCACCAGGGCAACACCGCCAGCGACCGGTTGAGCGAGGCCGACCTTTCGCTGATCGGCCCGCATCTGGCAAAGTAAGAAACTCCTTCTCCCCCTCGGGGAGAAGGTGCCCAAAGGGCGGATGAGGGGGTGGCGTGGCACTTTCAGTGTCCACCACAACGGTGCAACGCCCCCTCAACCAGCGCCCCTTCGACAAGCTCAGGAGCGCATCCTTCTCCCCGCCGGGGAGAAGGTAAATCAGGCCGCCAACGCCCCGATCTCTCTGGCAATCAACTTGCCGAGCCGTGAGATGCCCTCTTCGATCATCTCGTCATTGGCGCAGGAGAAGCTGACACGGAATGTGTTTGCGCCGGTGCCGTCGGCAAAGAAGGCCTGACCGGGAACGAAGGCAACCTTCGCCGTTTCCAGAGACCGTGCCAGCAGCTTCGCCCCATCCATGCCCTTCGGCAGGGTGATCCACACGAACATGCCACCCTGAGGTTTCGTCCAGCTTACGCCGTCCGGCATGTATTTGGCGAGCGCCGCCAGCATACAGTCGCGACGGTGGCTGTAGGTCTTGCGAACCTTGGCAACCTGCGCATCAAAACCGCGTTCGGCAACCTGATGGATGGCGATCTGGTTGATGGTCGAGGAATGGAGATCCGCCGCCTGCTTCATCAGCACCAGTTTGCGAATGACGGGCGCATTGGCAACGACGAAGCCGACACGAAGTCCCGGCGCCAAGGTCTTGGAAAAGCTGCCGCAATAGATCGTGCGCGTGTCGTTGATATTGCCCTTGCGCGCGATTTCCAGCGCTAGGATCGGCGCGACCGGCTCGCCGTCATAGCGCAGCGACTGATAGGCGGCATCTTCGATGACGGCGATATCCAGTTCCTCGGCAAGATCGAGCAGCTTTTCGCGGCCGGCCAGATCGACGGTCTCGCCCGTCGGGTTGGCGAAATCTGCCGAGAGATAGGCAAACTTCACCCGCCCGCCAGCCTTCGTGGCAGCGGCGCTATAAGAATCCGGCGTGCGGTTGCCATTCGGCGTCAGTTGATCATAGGTAGGCTCATAGGCGTTGAAAGCCTGCAGCGCGCCGAGATAGGTCGGCGCCGTAACCAGCGCGGTATCCTTCGGTGACAGAAAGAGCTTGCCGAGATAATCGAGACCCTGCTGCGAACCGGAAACGATGAAGACGTTTTCAAGCTCGCAGGGGATGCCGAGCGCCGCCATCTGTCCAACCAGCCATTCGCGCAGCGGCTTGTAGCCCTCGCTGACCGAATATTGCAGCGCTGCATTCACCGTCGGGCCTGAAAAGATATCGGCATAGGCCTGCTTGAACTCCGCATCCGGAAACAATGCAGGATCGGGAATGCCACCGGCAAACGAGATGATATCAGGCCGCTCCAGCAGCTTCAGCAATTCGCGGATTTCAGAGGCGCGCATACGGCTCGAGCGCGTCGCAAAGATATTTTCCCAATTCAACATGGGGCTTCCTCGTAATTTTTGGTCTTTCCAGCACAAAATCACGCAACAAAAGATAAGTCAACATTGCTGACCTAATTTGTTTGTGAGGGTGACAAGGAAAAGGGATTGCTCAGCAGAAGGACGTCGTTCAAGCAACATGCACGTCGATTTGAACCCCTCTCGAAAGACCTATACACCCAACTGCCGAAGTGTTATTCTTACATTCTGTCAATCGATAGGAAAAACGTAAGAATGGCGACCGCAACCCTCTCATCGAAATTTCAGATATCGATTCCAAAAGAAGTGCGCGATCAACAACACTGGAGCGCGGGCCAGGAATTCGTCTTCATTCCAAAAGGCAAAGGCGTGCTCCTTATGCCTGTTCCGACGTTGGAAGATCTCAGGGGGATGGCGCGTGGCGCAAATCCAGAGAACTACCGCGATCGGGACGACCGCTTTTAATGCGCGTCGTCGATAGTTCCGCGTGGATCGAGTGGATTCTTGATAGCACTGTCGGACGGCAACTGTCCGATCAAATTCCCGAACCCGAAAACTGCATCGTTCCGACGATAGTTCAGCTTGAACTTTCCAAATGGCTTCTTCGAGAACAAGGCGAAGACGCCCTGAACAACTTCATTGCCTATACGATGCTATGCAACGTCATATCGTTGGACACAACAATCGCTCGCCGCGCCGCTGAGATCTCCGTGCAACACAAGCTTGCCACTGCCGATGCGATCATCTATGCGACCGCCCTTCAGCACGAGGCTGACGTTCTGACCTGCGATGCACATTTCAACGGGCTGGAAAGCGTAATCTATCACCCGAAGGCAATAGATTGACATGACAAGCGACAATCCCACCTCTTCCTTTTACGACGAAAACGCCATCATCTACGCTGCACGCGAACGCAACCTGCCGCAAAACCGGCTTGATGAATTCCTGGCTGCTCTTCCAGCAGGTGCCTCCATTCTCGAACTTGGCTGCGGCGCAGGACAGGATGCGGCATATATGATCTCGCGCGGCTTCGACGTGACCCCGACCGATGGCTCTACCGAGCTTGCCAAACAGGCGGAGGCCCTGATCGGTAGACCCGTCCGGATCATGAGGTTCGAGACGCTGGACACCGGCGCTGCTTTTGACGGCATATGGGCGGAGGCTAGCCTCCTTCATGTACCTCGCTCCAACCTCCCAAATGTCTTCGATCGGATTCTACGGGCGTTGAAGGACGGCGGCATCTTCCATGGCAGTTTCAAGGCCGGAGATGCGGAAGGGCACGATACCCTCGGCCGCTACTATAATTATCCCTCGGCCGAATGGCTGATGGCTCTCCTCAGCGAAGGCGGATGGAAAGACATCGCCATGACCGAAGCTGACGGCGGGGGCTTTGACGGCAAGCCGACGAAATGGCTCTACGTCTCAGCCAAAAAATAGAAAGGCCGGAGCTTTCGCCCCGGCCCTCTATTCCGGCAGTGCCGAAAGCTTAGTTGACGGCCTTGTCGACCAGCTTGTTCTTGCCGATCCAGGGCATCATGCCGCGCAGCTTGGCGCCGACTTCTTCGATCTGGTGGCTGTCGTTCAGGCGGCGGATGCCCTTGAAGCGGGCAGCGCCGGAACGATATTCCTGCATCCAGTCCGAGGTGAACTTGCCGGTCTGGATGTCCTTGAGGACGCGCTTCATCTCAGCCTTGGTTTCTTCGGTGATGATGCGCGGACCGGTGACGTATTCGCCCCACTCTGCGGTGTTCGAGATCGAGTAGTTCATGTTGGCGATGCCGCCTTCATAGATCAGGTCGACGATGAGCTTCACTTCGTGCAGGCACTCGAAATAGGCCATTTCCGGAGCGTAACCGGCTTCGACCAGGGTTTCGAAGCCAGCGCGGATCAACTCGACGAGACCGCCGCAGAGAACGACCTGTTCGCCGAAGAGGTCGGTTTCGCACTCTTCGCGGAAGTTGGTTTCGATGATGCCCGAACGGCCGCCGCCAACGCCGCAGGCATAGGAGAGAGCGAGTTCAAGCGCATTGCCGGAAGCGTTCTGGTGAACGGCAACGAGGCAGGGAACGCCGCCGCCCTTCTGGTATTCGCCGCGAACCGTGTGGCCCGGGCCCTTCGGGGCGATCATGACAACGTCGACCGAAGCCTTCGGCTCGATGAGGCCGAAGTGAACGTTGAGGCCGTGAGCAAAAGCGATGGCAGCACCGTCGCGGATGTTCGGAGCGATATCGGCCTTGTAGATGTCGGCCTGGAGTTCGTCCGGGGTCGCCATCATCATCAGGTCGGCCCAGGCAGCTGCTTCGGCAACCGTCATGACCTTGAAGCCATCGGCTTCTGCCTTCTTGACAGTCGGCGAGCCGGCCTTGAGCGCGATCGCAACGTTCTGTGCGCCGCTGTCCTTCAGGTTGAGCGCATGAGCGCGGCCCTGAGAACCGTAGCCGATAACGGCGACCTTCTTCGACTTGATGAGGTTGAGATCGGCATCACGATCGTAATAGACGCGCATTGTTTGTCCTTCCCTTTGCTTGTCTGGTGTAAACTTAGATTTGCTCAGACGGTCGCCGCTGCTTCCGCCAAAACCTTTTCCGTGCCGTAAAGCTTGAGGAAAGCCGTTACAGCCTTCTCCGCCTGACGGCTGGAATCCTTCAAACCGGGTTCACCGAGCAGCATGCGCACATGCAGATCGGAAACGATGAGCCCGTAAAACGTGTGATATGCCTCGTCGGCATCCATGAAGCGCAGCAACCCTGCCCGCTTGCCGGCATCGATCAGGCCGCTGGCACGGCGGTCGATCTGCCGGCGGCCGCGCTCCAGCAAGAGCTTGCCGAGCTTGGAGCCGTCGCGGTTTGACTGGCCGATCGCCAGACGGTTCAGCGCGAGCGAGACGTCGCCCGCCAGAACTTCCAGCAGATCTCGGGCAAAGACGACAAGATGGTCATGCAGGCTCGATACCGTCAGCCGCTCACCGTTGCGCTCGAAGGTGCGCACCTTGCTCGCCTGATAGGCGATCATCGCCGATAGCAGACCGTCGCGGTCGCCGAACCACTTGTAAAGGCTTTCCTTGGAGCAATTGGCAGCGCGCGCGACACCCGAAGTCGTCAGCGCCTTTTCGCCGCCGTCGACGAGCAGACGCAACGCCTGCTCCAGAACGGCGTTCTGGCGCGGCGAAAACTCGCTCGACTGTCCTACTTCGCTCAGCACGATGCTACTCCCAAATGCGTACCGTACGGTACGGTTCGTGAGGCGTTATGCAGCACGCTGCAACGGGCGTCAAGCGGAATTCGTTGCTGCACTGCGCTAAAAAGATGGAGAGTGGTTGCCATGCGGAATGCGCGCCGGATAAGCCTTGCCGACGTATAGGTTTCTGTTCGAGATTCTTTGATGAAAGCCGCATTCGACCATAATCGCGAGGCATCGCTCGCCCAAACCCCGGCCCACAGCCAAACCGGCAAAGGCGAGCGACGGACGCTTGAGCGCATTG
This sequence comes from Martinezella miluonensis, assembly GCF_900094545.1. Classification (GTDB taxonomy): domain Bacteria; phylum Pseudomonadota; class Alphaproteobacteria; order Rhizobiales; family Rhizobiaceae; genus Rhizobium; species Rhizobium miluonense. The sequence continues at coordinate 29,521 of NZ_FMAH01000052.1, read as the reverse complement.
TCGGGATCTGCCTTGCGATCGGCCTGATCCCGCTGCCCGCGTCAGCTCATTTAACGGCAAAGCAGCTCAGTAAGCCCGCCGGACACTATTGCGGCAAGCTTCTTTCCAGCGGTGATCTGGTGGATGTCGAAACGTCCCTGCAAGTCGACAGGCGAGGCCATATCTCCGGGACCTATCGCTTCGATGATGACGGCAACACCACAACCGGTACCTTGTCGGAAATCGGGGCGAGCCAAGGCGGCGTACGAACACTGCGTTGGTTCGACAGATATGGAATGGGGTTACTGACGATCCGATTCAGGTCCGACTACCGTCATTTCGAAGGCCTGTGGGGACCACAGGATGTCGATCCCAGCTACACCTGGAACGGCGATGACTGCGATGCTCCGACCAGCTGATCAGAGCCTGGCGCCACGAATAAAGACGGAAACCTATTCGGCTGCCGCGGCACTACGCATGGCCTCGACGTCCTTCAGCGGCGGCAGGCCGTAGAGGCGACTGTACTCCCGGCTGAATTGCGAAGGGCTCTGATACCCAACGCGATGACCGGCCGAACCGACATCGAGCTGCTCAACGATCATCAGCCGCCGCGCTTCATGCAGCCGAAGCTGCTTCTGATATTGCATCGGCGACAGAGCGGTAACGGTCTTGAAATGGTGATGCAACGAGGAAACGCTCATCCCAACGCGCTCGGCCAGCTCTTCGATGCGCAGCGGCTGCGTATAGTTGCCGCGAAGCCAGGCGACGGCACGCGCAACCCTATTGCTCTGGCTTTCCGCCATGGCGACCTGCAGCAGTCTAGGACCGTTCGGGCCTGTCAGCAGACGATAAAGGATCTCCTGCTCGATCAATGGAGCCATGGCCGGAATATCTTCTGGCCGATCAAGTAATCTGAGCAGCCGCAGCGAAGCATCGAGCAGTTCCGGCGACGCCGCATTGATCGCGATCCCACGCACGGGCTCGGCTGTCAGTGCCTGACGCGGAATGCTGACACGCGACAACAGCTCCTTCAGCCGCTCGCTATCGAGCGCCATGCCGAAGCAAAGATAAGGCGCGTCACTGCCGACATTGGTCACCTGCGTCGATACGGGCAGGTCGAGGGCGGTCAAAATATATTCGCCGACACCGTAATTGTAGGTTTCAGCACCGATCGTCAGGCTCTTGCGACCCTGAACCACGATTGCAAAGCAGGGCCGATAAGCCCCATGTTGCCACACCGTCGCGGCCGACTGCCGATAGAGATGAAGACTGTCTATCGGCGTGCGGTGTTCCCCGTCTCCCGTGGCGAAACGTGCAACGATGGATGCGAGTTCCCGATTGGGATTGAAAGGCAGTGTCATTCGCAACCAACTGTTTTCGAGTAGATATCGAAACCTATCTAGGTAACGTCGTTCGATCGCGAAAGACCCGCCGCGCATTTAGATTCGCAGGATCGTACATAAAGCTTGCAGGATCGCTCTAACGCTCCGGCCCGCTCCCATTGCATAGTCGGCCATCCCAATTCCACTCCCACCTCCTCCGAAGAACAAGGAAATCTCCCATGCCTATCGCAAAGGGTTATGCCGCGACCGACGCGTCGAAGCCGCTCACCCCCTTCACCTTCGAACGCCGCGAGCCGAATGAGGACGACGTCGTCATCGAGATCAAGTTCTCCGGCATCTGCCATTCCGACATTCACCAGGCCCGCAACGAATGGGGCAATGCAAAATATCCGATGGTACCGGGTCATGAGATCGCCGGCATCGTTAGCGCCATCGGCTCGAATGTAACCAAATTCAAGGTCGGCGACCGCGTCGGCGTCGGCTGCTTCGTCAATTCGTGCACGACGTGTGCCACCCGCGACCTCGATCTGGAACACTACATGCCGGGCGTGGTCCAGACCTACAACGACTTCGAAGCCGATGGCACAACGCCGACTTATGGCGGCTATTCGGATTCGATCGTTGTCAAGGAAGGCTACGTCCTCTCCATCCCCGAAAATATTCCGCTCGACGCTGCGGCTCCGCTGCTCTGCGCCGGCATCACGCTTTACTCGCCGCTGCACCACTGGAAAGCCGGTCCCGGCAAGAAGGTCGCGATCGTCGGCATGGGCGGCCTCGGCCATATGGGCGTCAAGATCGCCCATGCGATGGGCGCTGATGTCACCGTTCTCAGCCAGTCGCTTTCCAAAAAGGAAGACGGTCTGCGTCTCGGCGCTGACCATTACTACGCGACCAGCGACGCCGAGACCTTCACGACACTCGCCGGCACCTTCGACCTCCTCATCATGACGGTTGGTATCGCTCTCGACTGGAACGCCTATCTCGGCCTGTTGAAGGTCGACGGCAGCATGGTCGTGGTCGGCGCGCCTGAGCATCCGGTCCCGGTCCATGCCTTCTCGCTGATCCCCGGCCGCCGCAGCCTCTCCGGCTCGATGATCGGCTCGATCAAGGAAACCCAGGAAATGCTCGATTTCTGCGGCAAGCACAACATTGCCTCGGAGATCGAGGTGATCAATATCGATCAGGTCAACGAAGCCTATGAGCGCGTGCTGAAGAGCGACGTGCGCTACCGCTTCGTCATCGATATCGCCTCGCTGGCCTAACCAGAAAAGGGGCGGCGTCCGATCCGGACGCCGCCCTCTCCTTATTCCTCGCGCATGGTTTCCTTTTGCGTGATCAGCCGGGCGCTATGCTGCCGGCTGATATAGATCCACAGCCAGCTCCAGGCGACCGCGATGCGCCAGCGTACGCCGATCAGGAAGTAGATGTGGGCAAGACCCCACACCCACCAGGCGAGCCATCCCCTCAGCTTCAGCCAGCCGAAATCGATAATCGCGGCACTCTTGCCGATCGTCGCGAGACTGCCTTGATGGCGATAATGGAACGGACCGGGGGTCGGTTTTCCGGCAAGCTTCGCCTTAATCACCTTGGCGACATAGGCTCCCTGCTGCTTGGCAGCCGGAGCGATTCCCGGCACCGGACTGCCGTCATCGCGCATGACGGCTGCGGTATCCCCGATCACGAAGACATCCCCCTTGCCCGGCGCCCGCAGATCCTTGTCGACCACGGCCCGGCCGGCACGGTCTGCCGGAATATCCAGCCACTTTGCGGCCGGCGATGCTTCAACGCCGGCTGCCCAGACGATGGTGCGGCACGGCACGAAAACATCGCCAATCGTCACGCCCTGCGCGGTGCACGAAGTCACGGGCTTGCCGAAGCGCAGGGCGACACCATGCGATTCCAGCTCGCGGCGCGCATAGTCGGAAAGATCCTCCGCGAAAGCAGCCAGCACCCGCGGGCCGGCTTCGACGAGAATGATCTTCGCCTTGCTTGTATCGATATTGCGGAATTCCTTCGGCAATGTCGTCCTTGCCAATTCCGAGATGATGCCGGCCAGCTCGACGCCCGTCGGCCCTGCCCCGACGATGACGAAGGTCAGGAGCGCCTCACGGATAGCAGGGTCCGTTTCCATTTCCGCCTGCTCGAAGGCCAGCAGCACGCGGCGGCGGATGGTCGTGGCATCCTCGAGCGTCTTCAATCCCGGCGCTACCGGCTCCCATTCGTCATGGCCGAAATAGGCATGGGTGGCGCCGGTCGCCAGCACCAGCGTATCGTAAGGGATCCTTTGTCCGTTCTTCAGAAGTACCTGATGCGCCTCGCTGTCGACACCGACGACTTCGGCGAGCAACGTCGTCACCTCAGGCCTGTCCCTGAAGAAATTGCGGATCGGCCACGCGATCTCCGACGTGGCGAGCAAGGTGGTCGCGACTTGATAGAGAAGCGGCTGAAACAGGTGGTGATTGCGCCGGTCGATCATCGTTATGCGGACGGGAGCGCCTTTCAGATCGTTGACGACCTGCACCCCGCCGAAACCGCCCCCGACAACGACAACACGATGATCCTGCATGGCAACACCTCATGGCTATGTTTCGCTGAAAACGTAGGGTTGAGACGAGTAGGCAGCAACTCTCTTTTATGCATGGCACCCCTGCGCACCCACGATACTGAGAAGCACCTACTGCGCATAACCGACAGGAATGGCCGCGCCACCTTTAAGTTCCTCCATGGAGATCGAGGCTGAGACATCGAAAAGCTCGACCTTGCGCACGAGCTGCTTGTAGATGACGTCATAATGCTCGACGCGCGGCAGCACGATCTTCAGAATATAATCGTAATTGCCTGTGAGCCGATGCGCCTCGACGATCTCCGGAACATCGCCGATCGCCTTGCGGAAGGCCTCGATCCACTCGTCGGCGTGATGCGCCGTCTTGATCATCGCATAGACGGTGGTCGGCACCCCCATCTTCTCGCGATCGAGCACGACGATGCGCCGGGCGATATGGCCGCTTTCCTCCAGCCGCTGGATACGGCGCGAGCAGGCAGAAACCGATAGAGCCACGCGATCGGCAAGTTCCGTCACCGATGTGCCGGCATCGGCCTGCAAAATTTCGAGAATCTTTCGGTCACGTTCGTCAAGCATGTGCGGCAGCCTTTCATTATCGCGCCGTTATTTTGCACAAAATACGATTTATGCGCAAATAATTGCAGATTTGGTTGCCGATCTCACAAAGATTGCAAACATAAGGCGCATGAATCGCAGCACTATTGCCCCACCTACGAACAAGAAGCGGAGAACAGCAGTATGCGCACCATAGGCCTCATCGGCGGCATGAGTTTCGAGAGCTCGGCGGTTTATTATCGCCAGATCAACGAGATGGTCCGCGACCGCCTGGGTGGCCTCTCCTCCGCCGAAGTGCTGATGTACTCCGTCAATTTCGAAGAAATCGTCGCCCTGCAGAAGGCCGGACGCTGGGACGACGCGGCTGCTCGCCTCGGCGGTGTAGCCCATCGCCTGCAGGCAGCAGGCGCCGAATGCGTGCTCATCTGCACCAACACGATGCATCTGATCGCGCCGGAAGTCGCTTCGCGTATTTCCGTGCCGCTTATCCATATCATCGATGAAACCGCAGCAGCGCTGAAGGCCGCAGGCCGGGTAAAGCCGCTGCTGCTTGCCACGCGCTACACGATGGAACATGGCTTCTATGCCGAGCGCATGGCCCAGAACGGCATCTCCATCATGGTTCCCGGCCCCGAAGACAGGACCGTGACCCACGACATTATCTTCAGCGAACTCTGCGCCGGCATCATCAAAGACGAGTCGCGCCGGAAGCTGCATGACATCATCGAGCGCGCCAAGTCCGAAGGCGCCGACAGCGTCATTCTCGGCTGCACCGAGATCTGCCTCATCCTCGATCCGAACGCTCTGATCCTGCCCGGATTCGACACGACAACGATCCATGCCGAAGCCGCTGTCGACTTCGCCCTTGCGGATGAAAAGGCTTGCGGCGCTCGCGCGGCATAGACATTAGTTTACTTGACTCAGTCAAATAAATAATGGACATCGTCTCTTTAGCTGAGGAGGCGATGTCCATGACCCTTGATGCCGAATTCGCAACCATTGATGCCGTCCGCGACTTCAATCGCTTCTATACGAACTTTCTCGGCGTCCTGAACAAGGCCTATCTGGATAGCCCCTACACGCTGACGGAAGCGCGCGTTCTGTTCGAGGTCGGCGTGCGCGGCGATGTTGCTGCCTCGGCGCTGACGCGTGACCTGCATCTGGACCCCGCTTATCTCAGCCGCATCGTCAAACGCTTCCGCGAGGACGGTTTGCTCGAAACGAAGCCCGATCCCGACGACGCGCGCAGCCAGGCCATCAACCTCACCGACAAGGGACAGATCCAGCTCCAGGAATTCGTCCGCCGCTCCCGCGCCCAGATCACCGAATACTTCGACAGGCTTTCGATCGGCGAGCCCGAGCGTATCGTCGAAGCCATGCGGACGATCCAGGACACGCTCGGTGCAAACCGCGGCTCGGCGCCACCCGCCATCATCCGTCATCACCGCTATGGCGACATCGGCTGGATCGTGCAAAGTCAGGCGCGCTTCTACTGCGGGGAACTCGGCTGGGATCATCGTTTCGAGGCCCTTGCCGCCGAAGTCGCCGGAAAATTCTTGGCCAACTTCAACCCGGAAAAGGACCGATGCTGGATCGCCGAGCACAGCGGCCTGAACATCGGCTCCGTCATGATCGCCGACGGCGGCAACGGCATCGCCAAGCTCCGGCTGCTCTATGTCGACAAGATGGCGCGCGGTCTCGGCCTCGGCAAACTGCTGGTCGACGAATGCATCCGCTTTTCCCGCAAGGCCGGCTATACAAAGCTCTCGCTCTGGACAAACGACATCCTCGATACCGCGCGGGCTATCTACATCAAGGCCGGCTTCAGGCTCGTGGCCGAGGAAAAACACCGCATGTTCGGCCCGGAATTGAACGGCCAGACATGGGAGCTTGATCTGTAAGGGCAGATCCGTGCGCACAGACGGGCGCGACAAGGACGCGATCCAGGTGGCGATCAACGATCAATAACGGCAACGAAACCGGCCACTAGACCGCCCGTCGCCGACAGCAGCGGGCAACGATTATGTTGCGGCGCAAAAATCGCTTGATTTGGAAACGATCATTTCCTAAAAGAGTCGCATGACGACGGACACCATCGATATCGCGCCCAGGCTGCGCGGTCGCCCCAGGGAATTCGACATGAACGCAGCGCTCGATGAAGCGCTGCGGGTCTTTTCCGAGCGCGGCTATCATGCCGCCTCGATCAGCGAGTTGACCGAAGCGATGAGCCTGACCGCCGGCAGCGTCTACAAGGCCTTCGGCGATAAGCGCGGCGTATTTCTCGCCGCCTTCGATCGCTATCGCCGCGTACGGCAGCGACTGATCGACGAAGTTCTTGCCAAGGCCCCAAATGCGCATGAAAAACTGCGCATATTGGTGACCTTCTTTGCCGAGGCATCATGCGGCGAGATCGGCCGCAGAGGTTGTCTCGTGGTCGGTAGCGCGACCGAACTTGCACTTTTCGACGAGGAGGTCGCCAACCGCGTCGGCGTGGCTTTCGATTTCGATGAGCGGCGCATCCTGGAACTTATTCGCCTGGGTCAGACGGATGGATCCGTGGCGACGCATGTCGACCCAGAAAGCACGGCTTGCGCCTTGCTTGCCCTCACCAAGGGCATGCGCGTCATCGGAAAAACCGGCCGTAAAACTGAACACATGCTCGCCGCCGCGGAGGCGGCAATGAAACTGCTGAATTGATTTTTCATGGAATTTTCCGGGCAAACTTCCCTGCCCGCATCGAGGACAAGACATGTCTGCAAATGCCGCCGCCAGACGGGAGAGCACACCGCTCCCTGAAGAGACCATTTCGCCACTGCTGACCTTTATGTTTGCCGCCGCCTGTGGGCTGGTGGCTGCCAATCTCTATTATGGCCAGCCGCTGGCCGGCCCCATCAGCCAGTCGCTCGGCTTCACACCCGCCGCCACCGGCCTCATCGTCACGTTGACGCAGATCGGCTACGGCCTCGGCCTGTTGCTGATCGTCCCGCTCGGCGACCTTTTGGAAAACCGCAGGCTCATCCTGACGCTGGTGGCGCTCTCAGCCGTAGCACTGGTCGGTGCGGCCTTCGCCTCGTCGCCGTCGCTGTTCCTGCTCGCTTCGCTCTGTATCGGCCTCGCCTCCGTTGCGGTGCAGGTCCTCGTGCCCTTTGCCGCCCATATGGCACCTGACGCCAGCCGCGGCGCCGTCGTCGGCAACGTCATGAGCGGCCTGCTCTGCGGCATCATGCTCGCCCGCCCTGCTGCAAGCTTTCTGTCCGAGCTATTGTCCTGGCATGCGGTCTATATCATCTCGGCCGGCATCATGATCGCGCTGATCGTCATCCTGCGCGCAGCCCTGCCGACCCGCGTGCCACACACGAAGCTGCACTATGGACAGCTGCTGTCCTCCATGGGGCATCTCGCGCTTCATACCCCTGTCCTGCAGCGGCGTGCGCTGTATCAGGCATGCATGTTCGGCGCCTTCAGCCTCTTCTGGACGACAACGCCGCTGCTGCTGGCAAGCCCTGCCTTCGGCCTGACGCAAAACGGTATTGCCCTTTTCGCACTCGCCGGTGCGGCAGGTGCCGTCGCTTCGCCGATTGCCGGACGTGTTGCGGACCGCGGCTGGACAAAGCTCGCCACCACCTTCGCTCTGGTGATTGCGATCGTCGCTTTCCTGATCGGCCATTTTTCCGGTAGCGGATCGTTGCTGGCACTGATCATGCTGACGCTGTCAGGCATCATGCTCGATTTCGGCGTCCAAACCAATCTCGTGCTTGGTCAACGCGCCATCTTCGCGCTCAGCGCCGAACATCGCAGCCGTCTCAACGGGCTCTATATGGCGACCTTCTTTGCCGGCGGCGCCCTCGGCTCGGCGCTCGGCGGCTGGGCCTATGCCACCGGCGGGTGGAACATGGCGTCCTGGATCGGCGTCGCCTTCCCGGTCATTGCTCTGCTCGCCTTCCTGACAGAACGCAAGAACTGATCAGAACGGCTGCGGCACAGCCTGCCGCAGCCAGTCACATTCCTGCAAGCCCGCACCATTGAAGGGATCGACCAGCGTGCCGGAAACGATGCCCGCCAGGATTTGCGGCGCCGGCGGCACCCTGGCGATAGTGGCGACCAGTCGGTCGCGAATCCACGCCAATGCAGCCGAATCCGATTGGTAAAAGGGCGTGAATGCCAGTGACAACAGCTGGAACAACCGCACATGCATCCGCCGCGCTTTGGCATAGGCCGAAAGCGCGGCCTCCAGCTTGTCATGTTCCGCAAGCGCATGCGCCAACGCCGCCACATCGAGCAGGGCCATGTTGGCGCCCTGCCCGAGCTGAGGGCTGGTGGAGTGGGCCGCGTCGCCAACAAAAACCGTCCGCCCGCTATAGGGCACCATCACCGTGCGATGGGCGTAGCGCGCCAACGTCAGCTGCTCCCAATCGCCAATTTGCTCCAGCAACGGCTCGCATTCCGGCCAGTAGCCGCGGATCGTGTCCTTCCAGCGGTCGAGTCCACGCTTGCGCACTTCATCGGCATCCGCGACTTTCAGGCTCCAGAACAATGCCGCCTGTTTCGGCATATCCGGCTTTCTGCCGCCGATCGGCAAGACGCCGATCATCACGCTCGCCTTGTCGTAACGCTGCGTCAGCGACGCTTGATCGACCAGGCCGTCGGGACAATCGAGCGTCGCCCAGAAGGCGCCGTAGGTGAGGTTCCGCGCGCGCGGCTTGACGGGTGACGCCGCCACCAGCTCCGAACGCGCGCCGCTGGCATCGATGACAAGATCGTAAGGTCCGAGGCGCTCACCGCCTTCGACGGAAAGATAGCTGCCACCACCTTCCTCAATCACGCCGACAACGCGCTGCCCTGTGTAAATCGGATGTCTCCGCGCAGAGACCTCATCATAAAGCGTGTCGAACAGTGCGGCGCGATGGACGCCGAGCCCGTAGCGACCGCCCGGCAACGCATTGTAGCGCACATCGAGGACAATGCGGCCACGGGTGGCTTCCGTGCCGAACAAGCGGTCGATCCGATTGCCGGCCGCATGGATCGCCGGGCCGAGCCCAAGCGATTCCAGCACGGTCAGCCCCGTCGGCTGCAGCATCAAAGCAGAGCCGACCGGCGCGGGGCTATCGAAGCGTTCAATAATGTCGGTCGCGTGACCGGCGCGGGTCAGAAAAAGAGAGGCGGCAAGGCCGGCAGGCCCGGCGCCGACAATGGCGATCTTCAGAGGCTTCACTGTGGGGCTCAGTCCGGCGATTGATCAAAACTGGCGCGCGCCGCGCGCACGGCGTCGTGATTGGCCTCAGCCCAATTCAAAAGCTGCGCCAGCGGCTCATAAAGCGAATAACCAAGATCGGTCATGCGGTACTCGACGCTCGGGGGTTTGGTCGGAAAAACCTCGCGGCCGATATAGCCATCGCGCTGGAGCTCGCGTAGCGTCTGTGTCAGCATGCGCTGCGAGATATCGGGCACCATGCGGCGCAGCTCGCCAAAGCGATAGGACCGCTGTGCCAGTGCTTCCAGCAACAGCACCGACCACTTGCCGCCGATTTGCGAGATCAGATCCCGCACCGGGCAGTCTGTAAAAGTGACCTTGCTGATATCGACGGCACGCAACGGTACCTTCGTGCTACGCAGATTGACGACAGTGCTTGTGCTCAAGGCGGTTCCCTTTTGGTAACGTAGAGCCAAAAAACTGCCTCCTTTACAGATCGAAGTCAAACCCCAATCTAGTGCTAGTCTCTTTTTGAGAGCAACCAGACTCCTGCAAATCTGCGGCGGTCAAACAAGGAAAAAGACATGAGCAGCACTCTTCTCGTCACCGGCGCCGCCGGGCAGCTTGGCCAGCGCGTCATTCATCACCTGCTGGAGACTTATAAGGTCGCGCCCGGCCGCATCATTGCAGCAACCCGCAGCCCGGAGAAGCTTGCCGACCTAGCCGCCAAGGGCGTGGTGACCCGCAAGGCCGATTTCGATGACGCCGCCACCCTGCCGGCCGCCTTCGCCGGTGTCGACCGGCTGCTGATCATCAGCACCGATGCGCTCGCCGTCCCGGGCCTGCGCCTGAAGCAGCAGACGGTTGCCGTCGAGGCCGCGAAAAAGGCCGGCGTGAAGCATATCCTATACACCTCCATGCCGGCCCCGGAAGGTTCGCTCGTCACCTTCGCACCTGACCACCTCGGCACCGAAAACGCCATCGAGGCCAGCGGCATCGGTTACACGATCCTGCGCGACGCCTGGTACTTCGACAACTATCTGCTGGGTCTGCCGCACAGCCTCGAAGTCGGCAAGTGGTATACCGCGACCGGCAATGGCCGCGTCAGCAATATCAGCCGCAACGATTGCGCTCTCGCCATCGCCGCGGCGCTGGCGTCCGACAAGACCGAAAACGCCACCTATACGCTGACTGGCTCAACTGCCCTCACGATCGAGGACGTCGCAAGCGTCGTCAGCAAGATCACCGGCCGGCCGCTTGAGGTCGTGCAGGTCAACGACGAGCAGTTCGCCGCCGGCCTCACCGGCGCCGGCCTGCCGAAATTCGTGATCGACATGCTCGTCTCCGCCGACGCCAACACCCGCGCCGGCAATTTCGACATCCTGACCAACGATTTCAACAAGCTGACCGGTAAGGAACCGCAGACGCTGCGCAGCTTCGTCGAGGAACACAAGGCCGCATTGCTCGGCTGAGTTTTGGAGCGGCTGAGCAAGACGTCTTTGCCGCTACCTCAAGTATAGCCCCTCACCCCAGCCCTCTCCCCGCAAGCGGGGCGAGGGAGTTTTCACGCCTGAAGCATGAGCTCTAATCGAGTGATGGAATCATTGGTTTGCGCTGTTGTCCCTTCTCCCCGCGATGCGGGGAGAAGGCTAGGATGAGGGGCCTGGCACAATAGCTCGCCACCGGCGCTTTACCCGACCAATCCGAAATGTTCAGCTTCAAACCGTCTGCCCACAGGCCCGGCGGAAGCGCCGCACCGTTTCGGCCATGCCGTATTCCAGCGCATCGGCGGTCAAGCCGTGACCGATGGACGTCTCGGCAAGCTTCGGAATGCGCTTGAGGAGCGCAGGCAGGTTGGCGACCGTCAGGTCGTGACCGGCATTGACGTCAAGGCCGTTAGCGAAGGCGGCATCAGCGGTCTTTCCGAGCATCTCCAGAAAGACGGCAGCCCGTTCCGGCGCATCGTAGCAGCCGCCGTAAGGACCGGTGTAGAGCTCGATGCGATCGGCACCGACTTCCTTGGCGATCTTCACGGCGTCGGCATCGCCGTCGCCATCGGCAAACAGCGAAACGCGGCAGCCAATCTTCTTGTACTTGGCAACGACATCAGCCAGCAGAGCACGGTTCTTGCGGAAATCCCAGCCATGATCGGATGTCGCCTGCGTGGGATCGTCCGGTACGAGCGTCACCTGTTCGGGCTCAGCCGAAGCGCAGAGATCGAAGAGCTCATCGGTCGGATAGCCCTCGATGTTGAACTCCGCCTCGGGAAACTCGTCGTCGATCAGCGCACGGATATCGGGCAGATCGGAAAAGCGGATATGCCGCTGATCGGGGCGCGGATGAACAGTCAAACCGCTGGCGCCAGCAGCAAGCGCGATGCGGCCAAGCCCGGTGACGCTCGGCCAGGGAAGATCACGCCGATTGCGCAGCATCGCGATGGCGTTGAGGTTCACGGAAAGCTTGGCAGGCATGATCGAAATCCCTGATTTTCAAAGCGGATGGTAGCGTCGTTTTATGCCATTACGGCCAGCAAAACCAACGAGATTCCGACATCAATCCATGCAAAACTTTGATAGGCGCACCGCACCAGTGTCACTACACAGTGACGGATCTATGGAGAGGCCTGAACGTCGTGCTAGCGGACGATCGTCAGCGTCTCGGCGGCGCGGGTAATGGCGGTATAGAGCCAGCGCTCGCGCGTATCGCGAAACGCCCAGCTCTCATCGAACAGCACCACATTGTTCCATTGCGAACCCTGCGCCTTGTGCACCGTCAGCGCATAGCCATAATCGAACTCGTCATAGCGCTTGCGGGTCGACCACGGGATCTCGCCCTCGACATCCTCAAAGGCCTGCTTCAGCAGCTTGATCTTGGCAGCACCTCGATCCATGTCGTCGTCTTCCGGGCGGATCAAAAGATTGATGCCAGGTTTCGTCGTTTCCCTGGAAGAGGTCATGACCTGCCAGAGCGAGCCGTTGAGCAGCCCCTTGGCGGGATCGTTGCGCAGGCAGACCAGCTTGTCGCCGGATTGCGGATAGTCGGCCGTAAAACCTTTAAGCTCGCGCAAGCGCTGATTGTAGCGTCGGCGCGTCCTGTTGGTGCCGACCAGAACCTGATCGGCCTCCATCACCAGCGGCTGCGTGACCTCGTTCTTCGAGATCACCTGCGCGGTGCCATAGTCGCCGTGCATGATTTCCTTGCCCTCACGCACCTGCATGGCGAGCTGGATAATCGGATTGTCACGGGCCTGGCGATGAATATCCGTGAGCAGATAATCCGGCTCCTCGTTCGTGAAGAAACCGCCGCCGGAAACCGGCGGGAGCTGCCCCGGATCGCCCAGCACCAGAATGGGCGTCCCGAAGCTCATCAGATCCTTGCCGAGCGCTTCGTCCACCATCGAGCATTCGTCGACGATGATCAGCGCGGCCTTGGCGACCGGGCTCTGGCGATTGATGGTGAACATCGGGGCGATGGATGTCTTACCCGTCTCCTCATCCTCGACGGCTTCCTCGCCGCGTGGCCGGTAGATCAGCGAATGGATGGTCTTGGCATTCGAGGCGCCCCGCGAGCGCAACACCTGCGCCGCCTTACCCGTAAAGGCCGCAAACAGCACCTCGCCATCTACATGCTCGGCAAAATGCCGCGCAAGCGTCGTCTTGCCCGTGCCGGCATAGCCGAAAAGGCGAAACAGCGGCGAGCGCCCTTCCTTCAGCCACTTGGCGACTGCCTGGAGCGCTTCATCTTGTTGCGGCGCGAATTGCATGGGCCGAAATGGCAGGATTCGGCGGCAGGAAGCAAGCAGTAAAAAATACCCGGTGGCTAGGGAATAAAATCGGGAGCACCGGTGTCTCATGTCCGGCAACGCAAAATGCGGGGCCTGGACTACTATCGTCCACCACCCGAGGAGAGACATCATGAAGACTCTGAGTTTCCTGGCCGCGCTGGCTGCGGCATCGGCCTTTGCCACAGCAGCTTTCGCCGCAGCCCCCGTCAAGACGGTCGAAAGCGCCAAGGGCAAGGTCCTTGCCGGCGAAAACGGCAAGACGCTCTATACCTTCAAGAACGACAAGGCTGGCGAGTCCAATTGCAACGACGATTGCGCAAAAGCCTGGCCGCCGTTCATGGCCGATGGCAAAGCCAAGGCAGAGGGTGCATATTCGATTATTACCCGCAAGGACGGGATGAAACAGTGGGCAAAGGACGGCATGCCGCTCTACTTCTTCGTCAAGGACGCGAAGTCCGGTGATGTAGCCGGCGACGGCTTCAAGGGCCTCTGGAATGCCGCACGGCCCTGACCGGACCGAAAACGGCGCGGCGGGAGCCTCCCCCGCGCCGGATGGTTTCGAGGCGGAGGTGCTGGCGCTCCTCCCCTCGCTGCGACGCTATTCGCGCAGCCTCACCCGTTCGGATGCCGATGGCGAAGACCTGCTTCAGGATTGTGTTGAGAAGGTTCTGACTCGGCGCAGCCAATGGCGCGGGCTGAACCTGCGCGGCTGGGTGCTCACCATCATGACCAATCTCTATCGCAACGGACTGCGCCAGCAGGGCAACCGCAGCTTCGTCGATATCGATGAAAACAGCCACTTGTCCGCAGCCGAAACCGACAACGACCCACTGCAACGGTCACGCCTGGAAATGGCCCTGAACAGCCTCGGCGAAGACTATCGCGCCGTGCTGATGCTCATCGTCGTCGAAGGCTACAGCTATCAGGATGTCGCGGAAATGCTCGATATCCCGATCGGCACCGTAATGTCGCGCCTATCGCGCGCCCGTCAGAAGATGACCAGCCTGCTGAATACAGACAATATTGTCACGCTTCGGAGACCAAGATGAACGAAAACAATCCGACCGTGACCGAAGCGGACCTTCACGCCTTTGCCGATGGTTTACTGCCGCCGGAAAAGCAGGCGGAATTGAAAGTATGGCTGACCGAAAATCCCGAAGACGCCGCTGCCGTTGCGGCATGGCAGGCGCAGAACGATGAAATCCGGGCCATGTTCTCCCCCTATGCCGTATCGAAGGACGGCGACGCGGACCTCATTTCCAGAAGCGGAAGCACATCCACTGTTCAGGCGTTTCCAGCACGACCAAGCCGCAGACTGATGATGCTCGCCGCCTCGCTGGCGCTATTCGTCGCCGGCGCAGCAGCAGGCCATTTCGGCCCAGATCTTTTCGCACAGCCCGAATTGCAAATGACCGCCATCGAGGCCTTGCCGCAGCAGGCGCATTCAGCCTTCGTCGTCTATGCCAGCGATGTCCGCCATCCGGTCGAAGTCGGCGCGGATCAGGAGGCGCATCTCGCCACCTGGCTCGGCAAGCGCATGAACATTGCCGGCCTCAAGGTGCCGAGCCTGCAGAAACTGGGCTTCCAGCTGGTCGGCGGCCGGCTGCTGCCGATCAACGGCACGCCCGGAGCCCTGTTCATGTATGAAAATGCCAGCGGCCAGCGCCTGACGGTGCTGTTGGGGCGTAATAGGGGAAACACCACGACGAGCTTCCGCTTTGCCAGCAACGACGCCGTCGAAACCTTCTACTGGATCGATGGCCATCTCGGCTATGCCGTCACCGGCGAGATCTCACGCGATATGCTGCGGCAAGTGGCGGACGAATGCTACAAGCAATTCTCGTCCTAGCCTATTAAGAGCGCTGAAGCGTTTCCGCGATTGCCTTAGCGCTGCGGATCGTTTTCCAGCGCGATCGGCTTTCCGTGCGGCGTTGCCTCCACCGCGCGTTGCCAGCTCTTCTGCAAGGTCAGGATCGCATCGGCATCGGCAATGCCCTTCGCCACAAGCAAACCAGACAACGCCGCCACCCAGCAATCGAAATAGTCGCTGCCGTCAGGTGCGCGACCTGGCTTGTGCAATTCGGCTGACAGCCGCTCCGCCCATTCGCTCCAGGCAAACAAGCCCTTCTCATGGAGGTGAACGGTCATAGCAAAAGCGTCCGCCGCCCAGGGCTCTGGAAAGACCGGCTCGCCATCGGTAGACTTCGGCAACCCCGGCGATTGCGCCAGAGGCGATGCAACCTCACACGCGCTCAAGATAGCTCTCCCAAGCATCGATCGAGATCGTCAGCGAAGGATCAGCACCCTCACCCCAAATTTCAACACCGTCGAAAACGACAGTGTAAACCCATTGCGGATTTTCGCCGCGGCCATGAGCGTTGTCGTCGGGGAACACGAACGAGCCCTGCACGGCCTCGACAACACCCCTCTTGGCGCGGGCGTAGCGCGGCAATCTGGTGTGGCCGGTCGGATTGAAATTCTTCGTCCGCACATGATCGCCGACGGCGAAAAGCGGTGTGGTATCGACCGGCCGGTCGCAAGGACCACCTTTGGTCAAAACGCCATCGACCATATCCGCCTTCAAAACCCGCTTCGGCACCCTGCCCTGCTCAAGCGAGTGACCGGTGCGTAGCTCCTCGGCCGTGGCGAAACCGTGCCGCTCCAGCAGCGTATCGACGGCACGAGTCCAGATTTCGTAGTAGCTGGCGCCAAGATAGCTGGCCGGCGGAATGTTTTCGCGCGCATGCCGGCTTTCATCAAGGTTCCAGGCGTCGAAGGCGCCGCAGGAAAGCGTGATGCCGAGCGCACGCTTTTCCCACTCCGCATGAAAATAGGGCTCGTTCGGCTCCGGGGCGACCGGACCGAAGCCCATCTGGCCGCCGAGATCGTGTGGACCGTTCATAGCGCGGCCCCCGGCGCCTTGGCGAGCGCAGTTCCGATCATGGCATCGCGGCTGACAAGATCCGCCAGCGCCGCCTCGTCCATGCCTTCGGAACCGGCGGGCCGCTCCGGGATCACCAGATAGCGAAGTTCCGCCGTCGAATCCCAGACGCGGATTTTGGTTTCCTGTGGCAATGCCAGACCGAATTCGGCCAGCACGCCGCGCGGATCGATCACGGCGCGCGAACGATAGGCCGGCGCCTTGTACCAGACGGGCGGCAGCCCGAGCACGGCCCACGGGTAGCAGGAGCAAAGCGTGCAGACGATCAGATTATGCGTTTCCGGCGTGTTGAACACCGCGCGCATATGCTCGCCCTGGCGGCCGGTAAAGCCGAGGCTTGCGATCGCCGCTGTCGCGTCGCGCCGCAGCCAGTCCGCAAAATCGGGATCGCTCCAGGCCTTCGCCACCACCTGCGCGCCATTGCGCGGCCCGACCTTCGTCTCATAGGTTTCGACGATACGGTCGATCGCCGCCGGGTCGATCAGCCCCTTTTCAGTCAGCAGCGTCTCGAGCGCCTTCACGCGCGCCTGCATGTCGGAATAATGGTTGTCGTGGTGATGGTGATGATCGTGATGATCGTCGTCATCATGCGAGTGTCCGTGGGACATGGCCGTCTCCTATCGCTTGCCGATTACTTTAGCATCGGCCAGAGACTGAGCACCAGCAGGACGGCCATGGTTATGTTGAACCATTTGAGCCGAACGGGATCGGCCAGCCAGTCACGCAGCGCCGAGCCGAAGCCGGCCCAGGTCGACACGCTGGGCACGTTCACGGCGGCAAATGCTAGCCCGACGAGAAGGACGCTGAAGAGATAAAGCTGCTCGTTGGTATAGGTTGCCATGGCGGTAACTGCCATCACCCAGGCTTTGGGATTGACCCATTGGAACGCGGCAGCGCTCATGAAGCTCATCGGCTGCGCAGAATCCTCGCTTTCGGTCAGGCTGCGAGACGTGCCGATCTTCCAGGCGATCCAGACGAGATAGGCGCCGCCCGCGAATTTCAGCACGGTGTAGAGCAGCGGCACAGTATGCAGCACAGCCCCCAGGCCCAGGCCGACGCCGAGCAGCAGCGACAGAAAGCCAACGCCGATGCCGAGCATGTGCGGGATAGTGCGCCGGAAACCGAAATTCACACCAGAAGCAAACAACATCATGTTGTTTGGCCCTGGGGTGATCGAGGTTGTGAATGCAAAAAGTAAGAGGGCCAGAAATGTATCCAGCGCCATAATGCCTCCTTGGACACCGTACGTGACGAGGGGCGGCATCCAAAATTCTTCTCATGATACGCGGTTCGTGCACGCCAACTACGGCGACGCATGGTCGAGCCGACATTAGTTCGCAGGCAATACTAAAGCCATAGGACGATTGTCACGGTGACATCAAGGTCGCCGATTGCAATCCCGTGGAATGAACCTATCCTTCCCTCTGTAAAGCGAGGACATGCCATGCGAGACCCCATCCCGACAGTCACCCTCCCCTCCGGCATTGCCGTTCCCGCGCTTGGTCAGGGGACCTGGAACATGGGGGAGAGTGCCGCCAAGGCCAGAGACGAGATCACCAGCCTAAAAACCGGCCTCGATCTCGGCATGACGCTGATCGACACGGCAGAAATGTATGCCGACGGCGGCTCGGAGGAGATAGTCGGCAAGGCGATCGAAGGACGGCGCGACGAGGTCTTTCTGGTCAGCAAGGTCTACCCCGCCAATGCAAGCCGCAAGGGCGCAGTCGAAGCCTGCGAACGCAGTCTGAGGCGCCTGAACACCGATCGCATCGATCTCTATCTGCTGCATTGGCGCGGAAACTACCCCCTCGAAGAGACCGTGGAGGCTTTCGAAGGACTGAAGGCAGCAGGCAAGATCGAGGCCTGGGGCGTCTCGAATTTCGACGTTGATGATATCGATGAGCTGCTTTCCGTGCCGAATGGCGGCAATGTCGCCGCCAATCAGGTGCTCTACAATCTTGGCCGGCGCGGCATCGAATACGATCTGCTGCCCTGGTGCCAGGACCGCAGCATTCCGATCATGGCCTATTCGCCGATCGAGCAAGGCCGCCTGCTCCATCATCCCGAGCTGATCCGCATTGCCAAGACCTATCAGGCCACGCCAGCCCAGATCGCTCTCGCCTTCCTGCTGGAACGCGACGGCGTGATATCGATTCCGAAATCATCGAATGCGCAGCGTGTCGAGGAGAACCGTGACTCCATAGATGTCGACATGACCGATGAGGATTGGGCCATCCTCGACGCCGCCTTCCCACCGCCATCGCGAAAGAAATCATTGGAAATGCTGTAGGTTCAGGCAGCGGCCTTCTGCTGCGCAACAATCAGCTCGATTGCCCGGAAGACATCGATCTCCTGTCAATCAGCAGGATCGCGATAGGTGGGATAGAGCGAAAAGGCGGCCGCGGCGATCTGGTCGACAGTCCGCCGCTTCGTCCGACGCCCGGCAAGCGTAGCCTTGGTGTAGACGCCGAAATGATCCTCGGTCACGCCCCAGCCTGCATAGAAGGGGGCGGCATAGCAGCGAACCGGAATACCGCGCAGCAGCGCATCGAAACCGAACTGGCTCGAGACCGTCCAGACCTCGTCGACGACATCTAGTATCGACGCTACCGACACTTCATCGTCAAGAAGGATTGCATCGCCTTTTGATGCATCATCTGTAAGATACCACTTACGAAGTCCGGCCATCACATCCGGATGGGTTCGGATCAGGCATTGCGCGCCGCTTGCCAGTCCTTCCGTAAGCATCCGCTCGAAGGAAGCTGGCGAGCCAAGTGCTCTGCCGACCCAAACATCACCAACGACCTGATCGACCAAAAGGATGCGACGCTTTGCCGTCCGCTCGATACGAGGCGGTTGATGAGGAAGATGATTGTATTTCGAAAGCTTGTTGAGAACGATCTGCTCTCGGATGGTGCGGCCGAGATCGCCAGCCTCCTCGGTGCCTTCTATGAGACGCTCAAGCCGCGACGGTCGGCCTGCATCGACAGGTAGGCCGAGATCGTCGATGACGATGGAAAGCGGAACGGCGCCGGCCTTGCCGAGCCCCATGGACCGCAGAAAGCCATCTTCCAAATGCCAATGCCGTAGTTGACGAAACCGCGCAATCCTGGCCGCCGTCTTGGCAGGTGCGCGGCCGCCCCAGGAGACGACACCGCCTATGCCTGGAGAAAGGATCGACGCCAGCTTCTGCGAACCGAAATAATGTCCGAGCCAGGGAAAATCGCCGCGCACGAAGAACGCCGCGCCAAGGCGCATGTCCGCCGGCGGATGCCACGGCTTTTCACCGAGATCAGGCAAAACCTCGCCAGCAACGATTGCCACCTTCTACCCCCGCTGCAAATAGAGCCGACAATCCGGACCGGGCATCGCAGAAATTAAGCGACGCCCGCGAGCCGGTCAACGATGCAGCTCTTACATTCCCTGCGAGCCGCGGTTCATCGCTGCAATGCCGGTGCGGCAGACTTCGATGAGGCCGAGCGGCTTGATGATGGCGATGAACTGATCGATCTTCGAAGACTTGCCGGTGATTTCGAGAATGAAGTGCTCGACGGTCGCATCCACCACCTTGGCATGGAAGGCATCGGCCAGCCGCAGCGTTTCGGCGCGGGTCTCGCCGCTTCCCGTGACCTTCAGCAGCGCCACTTCGCGCTCGATCGGCCGTTCCTGGCCAAGTTCGCGGGCACGCACCGTGAGATCGACGACGCGGTGAACGGGAACAATACGCTCCAGCTGGGCCTTGATCTGCTCCAGCACCTGCGGCGTGCCGCGGGTTACGACGGTGATGCGCGACAGATGCGCCTGATGCTCGGTCTCAGAGACGGTCAGGCTTTCGATGTTGTAGCCCCGGCCGGAGAAGAGGCCGATGACGCGGGCGAGAACGCCGGGCTCGTTGTCGACGAGTACCGAAAGCGTATGGCTCTCGGCCGCCGCGGTTTCCGGCGAAATGAAATAGGCTGAGCCCGTGGGTTGAAGGTGTGCGTTCATTATTCCTGTTCCGTTTCCTCGGTTTTGTTCGGTATGCCAGCGAGATCGGCCGAGGCGCGGCTCCCGCCGCGCCCCTGGCTATCGATCAAACCAGCTGGCGACCCTTGGCGTCGATGGCGTTGGCAACGGCCTCATCGGTCGCTTCGTCCGGCAATAGCATCTCATTATGCGCCTTGCCCGAGGGGATCATCGGGAAGCAGTTGGCGAGATTGGCGACGCGGCAATCGAAAATGACCGGCTTGTTGACGTCGATCATCTCCTGGATGGCGGCATCGAGATCGCCCGGCTTCTCGCAACGCAGGCCGACTGCGCCATAGGCCTCGGCCAGCTTGACGAAATCGGGCATCGCTTCCGTATAGGAGTTCGACAGGCGGTTGCCATGCAGCAACTGCTGCCACTGACGAACCATGCCCATATACTGGTTGTTCAGGATGAAGATCTTGATCGGCGCGTTATGCTGAATCGCCGCCGACATTTCCTGAATGCACATCTGGATCGAGGCATCGCCGGCAATATCGATGACCAGGCTTTCCGGATGAGCGATCTGCACGCCGAGCGCGGCCGGCAGGCCGTAGCCCATGGTGCCGAGGCCGCCCGAGGTCATCCAGCGGTTCGGCTGTTCGAAACCGTAGAACTGTGCCGCCCACATCTGGTGCTGGCCGACTTCGGTCGTGATGTAGGTATCGCGATGCTTGGTCAGCTCATAGAGACGCTGGATCGCATATTGCGGCATGATGACGTCATCGCTCGGCTTGTAGGCGAACGAATTGCGCGCACGCCAGCGAGTGATGCTGGTCCACCAATCGCCGAGGCGGTCGGCGGCCGGCTTCTGCGGCAGCGCCCGCCACAGGCGGACCATATCTTCCAGAACATTGCCGACATCGCCGAGGATGCCGATATCGACGTGAACGTTCTTGTTGATCGAGGAAGGATCGATGTCGATGTGGATCTTCTTCGAATTCGGCGAGAAGGCATTGAGGCGGCCGGTAATGCGGTCGTCGAAGCGCGCGCCGATACAGACCATGACATCGCAATCATGCATCGCCATGTTGGCTTCGTAAGAACCATGCATGCCGAGCATGCCGAGCCAGTTCTTGCCCGAAGCCGGATAGGCGCCGAGACCCATCAGCGTCGAAGTGATCGGGAAACCTGTCAGCTCGACGAGTTCGCGCAGCAGCCTGGAAGCTTCCGGACCGGAGTTGACGACACCGCCGCCGGAATAGATGACCGGCTGGCGTGCATTCTTCATCAGTTCGATCGCCTGGGTGATTTTGTTGAGATCGCCCTGAACCTTTGGCTGGTAGCTCTTCTGGGCGTCATGCGCTTCCGGCGGCGTATAGGTGCCGGTGGCGAACTGAACGTCCTTCGGGATGTCGACGACAACAGGACCAGGACGGCCGGTCTGCGCGATGCGGAAGGCTTCATGAATAACGGCGGCCAGCTGGTTGACGTCCTTGACCAGCCAGTTGTGCTTGGTGCAGGGCCTGGTGATGCCGACCGTATCGCATTCCTGGAAAGCGTCCGAGCCGATCAGCGACGTCGGAACCTGACCCGTCAGGCAGACGAGCGGGATCGAGTCCATCAAGGCATCCTGCAGCGGCGTGACGGCATTGGTCGCGCCCGGACCGGAAGTAACCAGCATGACGCCGACCTTGCCGGTGGAGCGGGCATAGCCTTCGGCCGCATGGCCGGCGCCCTGTTCGTGGCGAACCAGAATATGCTGGATGTCGTCCTGCTGGAAGATCTCGTCGTAGATCGGAAGCACCGCGCCGCCCGGATAACCGAAGATGTGTTCGACGCCGTTGTCCTTGAGCGCCTGCAACACGATCTCCGCGCCTGTCATTCGATTGCCGCTCGCCTGATTATCTGTGCCGGTCATACGTTTGTTCCGCTGTCTGCTGGAGGTTTGGGAAGATGAAATCTCGATTTCGGGCATAAAAAAAGGCCCCTCGGGGAGCCTGTCATCTAGCGCATGGGTGGCTGTCGCCGGATGGTTACACCATCCTGCCCATGCGCCTTCCCACCACGATAAGAATAATCGAGTTTTTCATGGGCCGAAGTGATAGACAGAAAATTTCGAAGCGTCAACGCGTGAAGCAATAAAAAATCGCGCTCGCCCCTATACCAGATAAAAAGCGCCTATTGCCGACAGGGTTTTGTTAAGCCGCACTCCCTATGCTTTACCATCTAACGCTTGGGGTAGCCGTTTGCTCAACAACGATCTGCAGACATCAGGCAAAGCGGGAGATCTTGATCGCCGCGATAAGCTAAAGCCGGGAAATCGTTTCCTAGGCCGCGTCGTCGCCTGCAACGGCTCGCGGGCAACGATAGCAGCCGTCGCAGAAGCTGGCGGCACCGATCTGACCGAACTCTGGTCTGTCGGAAAGCTGATCTCCATCAGCGTCGGGAAGAACCGCGTCGCCGCCCTTGTCTATTCCATGAACACCGAAAGCGTCGGCTGGGGCGAAGGGCAGGACAACCTCTTCCGCATCGAAGTGGAATTGCTGGGCGAGGTTCGGGTCGAGCCGGACGGCCGTGAAGAATTTTCCAGCGGCATTTCCGCCTATCCCTATCTCGGCGCCATCGCGCACCGCATCCGCGCCAGCGACCTCATGCGTATCTTCGATGCCGGCAAGGGCGACAGCTGCGTCGTCGGCAAGCTGACGCAGGACGAAAGCATCGACGCCTCCATCCATATTCCATCGATGCTGTCGAAGCATTTCGCCGTCGTCGGTTCGACCGGCGTCGGCAAGTCGACCGCCGTTTCGCTGCTATTGCACAAAGCGATAAGCGCCGATCCGAAACTGCGCGTGCTGATCCTCGACCCGCACAACGAATTTGCCGCCGCCTTTCCCCGCCATGCCGTCGTTATCGATACGGATACGCTTGACCTCCCCTTCTGGTTGATGCGGCTCGAAGAGTTCGGTGAAGTCGTCTTTCGCGGTCGCCCGGCGATACCGGAAGAGCTCGACGCCCTGCGCGATCTTATTCCCGAAGCCAAACGCGCCTTTAGGGGCAGCGATTCCGCATTGATGCGACGCCAGACCGAAAGGGCCTCGGTGACGGCCGATACGCCGCTCCCTTACCGCATGGCCGATCTGCTGGCGCTGATCGACGAGCGCATCGGCCGGCTGGAAGGCCGTCAGGAAAAGCCACATCTGCGCTCGCTTAAGATGCGCATCATCTCCGCGATCAACGATCCGCGCTATCACTTCATGTTCTCCAACAACACGATCACCGATACGATCACGGAGACCATCGCCAAGATCTTCCGCATTCCCGGCGACGGCAAACCGATCTGCACCTTTCAGCTTGCCGGAATCCCGTCCGAAGTCATCAATTCCGTAGCCTCGGTTCTCTGCCGCATGGCGTTCGAACTGGCGCTCTGGAGCGACGGCGCAATCCACATGCTGGTCGTCTGCGAAGAAGCGCATCGCTACATTCCCGCCGATCAGAGCCTCGGCTTCTTCCCGACGCGGCAAGCGATCGCCCGCATCGCCAAGGAAGGGCGAAAGTACGGCGTGTCGCTTGGCATCATCACCCAGCGTCCCGGCGAACTCGACCAGACGATCCTGTCGCAATGCTCGACGCTCTTTGCGATGCGTCTTGCCAACGACCACGACCAGGAAATCATCCGCTCGGCCATACCGAACTCCTCGATCTCGACGACCAGCTTCCTGTCGTCGATCGGCAATGGCGAAGCCATCGCCTTCGGCGCGGCCATTGCCGTGCCGATGCGCATGCGCTTCTCTCGCGTCAATGAACACCTGCTGCCGAAAGCGACCGGCAGCGTGGCGAAGGTCAGCGACGAGTCGCCGGATACCGTCGACCTGCGCACGATCGTCAACCGTATGCGCGCGATTTCCGGCCCCGATATCGGCTCCCTGCAGCAAAGCTACGGCGCTGCCAGCGAGGCACTCGCCAATATCAGGAACGATCCTGATGATATGCCGGTCGAGCAGCCCGCATGGCGCCCGGCGGAAGCACAGGCGCCGCTGAACGAACCCTATCGACCGGATATGCTGCCCCGTGCCGCCGCCCCACAGACTGCCGCACCGGTACAGACGTCGATCGACAGCAGGCTTGCCGAACTGCGCCGCGAATTCCGCAGCAGCGACCCGGCAATCCCACGCACCGTCCCTGCAAGGGAGGAGGTACCTGCGCCGCCAAGGCGGGAACCTGGCCTCTCACTGCGGGACAGCCTTTTGAAGAAGCCGCTGGGCAGTCTTTACGACAAGGACTGACGCCGCAAATCAGGGGCTGAGCCGTTCCCAGCTTTCGTCCATCTGATTGCGAAACCAGGTCATCTGCCGCTTGGCATATTGTCGGGTCGCAGCCGCTCCGGTTTCGAGAACTTCATCGCGCGTCATCTCGCCTTTCAGCATGGCGGCGATCTGCGACACGCCGATCGCCTTCATGACCGGCATATCCGGTGACAATTCCTGCGCCAGCAGGGATCGAACCTCGTCTTCCGCGCCCATCGCCAGCATTTTCTCAAAGCGGCCGTTGATGCGCTGATGCAGCACCTCACGGTCGGGCAGCACGACGATCTTCCGCGCGCGGTCGGGATCGATCACGACAGGGCCTTGCTTGCCCTGATAGGCCGCGATGGATTGGCCGGTCGCTTCGATCACCTCCAGCGCACGAACGATACGCTGGCCATCCTGGCGGTTGAGGCTTTCCGCAACCGAAGCATCTCGATCAGCCAGTTCGCAATGCAGAACTTCTGCCCCTTCCGCCAGGAGCCGCGCACGCAGGCGGTCGCGAATCTCGGCGGGAATGGCGGGCATATCTGAGAGGCCGCCTGCCAGCGCCTTGAAATAAAGGCCTGTCCCGCCAACGAAAACGGGCAATCGCCCATGCTCGCGCAAGCGCTCGACAAGTTCGGTAGCCTCGCGCAGCCAGGCGCCTGTGGAGTAAGCCTGCCCCGCAGGGACATGACCATAAAGATGGTGCGGAATGTCCTCCATATCCTCTTCGGAAGGCCGGGCGGTCAGGACGCGTAGAGTATCGTAGACCTGCATACTATCGGCATTGATGACCACGCCATCGTGTGAACGCGCCAATTCGACCGCAAGCGCGGACTTGCCGCTCGCTGTCGGCCCGGTTATCAGGATCGCGTCGATATTGCTCATAAGGTTTCTGCTCATGACCTTCGTTGCCACGCTTATTGCCAATCCGTCAAACCCCGTTCTTGCTCCGGCGATAGCCGAACAGGCAGCGGAAGCCATCAGAGCCTCAGGACTTTACTGGCTGGCCGACGGCATTGCCTGCGATATCGCGCTGCGCGACGATACGGATCTACAAGCCGCAGAAGCCGACATCCTGACCGTGATCAGCAGCAAGCCGATCGATCTCGTCATTCAGCAAGCGGAAACCCGCCGCAAGAAGCTGCTGATCGCCGACATGGACTCGACCATGATCGGCCAGGAATGCATCGATGAACTGGCAGCCGAGGTCGGCCTCAAGGAGAAAGTCGCCGATATCACTGCGCGCGCGATGAACGGCGAGATCGCCTTCGAGCCGGCTCTGCGCGAGCGCGTCGCTCTGCTGAAGGGACTGCCACTTTCCGTTGTTGACGAGGTTATTGCAAAGCGCATCACGCTGACGCCGGGCGGTCCTGAACTGATCGCCACCATGAAGGCGAAGGGCTATTACACCGCCCTCGTCTCGGGCGGCTTTACCGTTTTCACCAGCCGCATCGCAGCGACGCTAGGCTTCGATGAAAACCGAGCCAACATCCTGCTGGAGGAAAGCGGCCTGCTGACTGGCTTCGTCAAGGAGCCCATTCTCGGCAAGCAGGCCAAGGTCGATGCCTTGAACGAGATTGCCGAAGAACTCGGCATTTCCACCGACGACGCTATAGCCGTCGGCGACGGCGCCAACGATCTTGGCATGCTGCAGCTTGCCGGCTCCGGCGTTGCGCTGCATGCCAAGCCAACGGTCTCCGCTCAGGCCAGAATGCGTATCGACCATGGCGACCTCACCGCCCTGCTCTACATCCAGGGCTATCGCAAGACGGACTTCATCAAACCGTAGAACGGCGCAAACCGCCGGATCGGGGCCACAGATGATCATCACCGAAACCGACCGACTCATCATCCGCAACTGGCGCGAGACGGACCGCGACCTGGCCTACGAGATCAATTCCGACGAGACCGTCATGGAGTTCTTCCCCTTCCGCCGCAACCGCAAGGAAGCGGACGCCTTCTTCGACCGCGTTCACTCGATGATCACGGAAACCGGATTTGGGCTCTACGCGCTGGAGCTGAAGGAAGGCGGCGAGGCAATCGGCTATTGCGGGCTGATGAGGACGGATCACCTCGAACCGGCCATTCCGGCGGGAACGATCGAGATCGGCTGGCGGCTGGTGACGCGACAATGGGGTAAGGGACTGGTCAGCGAGGCGGCGCGCGCTTTGCTGGCTTATGGCTTCGAAAAGCTCGGTCTGAACGAGATCGTTTCCTTCGCCGTGCATAATAATGTCAGATCGACCGCCGTGATGGAGCGGATCGGCCTGCATCGTGTCGAGGGCGGCGATTTCGATCATCCCAATGTGCCGGACACTCACCCTCATCTCAAACGCCACGTTCTCTATCGGCTGACTGCTGCCGAGTGGCGCTCAAAGCAATGACCCCTATCGAAACACTGCGACTGATCCTGCGGCCATGCTTGGATGAGGATCGCGAGCTGTTCCATGAGCTCAGCGCCGATCCGGCCGTGCTTGAGTTCTTCCCCTTCCGCCGCAGCCGCGAGGATGCAGACGCCATCTTCGCCATGATCCAGGACATGACGCCTGAACCCGGCTTCGACCTTCTCGTCATGGTCTTGAAGCACAGCGGCGAGACAATCGGGTTCTGCGGGCTATCGAAATTGCAGCTCGCGCCCATTCTGCCGCAGGATGTCGTGGAGATCGGCTGGCGAATCTCAGCACGCCATTGGAACAATGGCTATGCGACCGAATCCGGCTTGGCCCTTCTGCACCAAGCCTTCACCATCCTAGAGATCAAAGAAATCCTGTCGATTGCGGTGCATGACAACAGGCGCGCACTTTCAGCGATGGCCAAGATCGGCATGCAGCCCGATCCGGGCTGCGATTTCGACCATCCTCAAATTCCGGAGACGCATCCGCATCTGAAGCGCCACGTCGTCTATCGCCTGAGTGCCGCCGAATGGCGTGCAGAGCAGGCCGGACAGGCGACGCGCTGAATTCCTATTCCAGCGGAACGGCGATAAAGCGCAAGTCACCGTTCGGAGACGCGATCATCATCTGCGCGTTGCGGCGTCCCTCACGCTTCAGCGAAGATACCTTGTCCGATGCAGCACCGGGCGTCTGAACGAATTCCTGCGCGACCTCGACGACGACATCGCCCGGCTTCAGACCCTTTTCGGCCGCTGCAGAACCCGGCGCGACTTCCGTAATGACGACGCCGTCGACGCTGTCGGCAATGCCGAAGCTCTTGCGGTTTTCGGCGGTCAGCTTTGCAAGCTTCATCCCGAGCAAGGCCGAGCTCGCCTGGGTTTGCGGTTGCGCCTGCGGCGACTGCTGCGGATTGCTGCCCTGGTCCTGTCCGTCCATGCCGTCATTGTCGTCATCACCCTCGTCGGGATTGATGACCCCGTCATGCTTGCCATTGCCATCCGGCGCGAGCTGCGGATGCTTTCCCTTGTCGCTGCTTGCCGCTGCGGCCTGGTTGCTGTCCTCCAGCCGGCCAAGCGTCACCTTGACGGTCTGCTCCTTGCCGTCGCGGAAGATGGCGACATCCACTTCCTTGCCGACCGAGCTTTCAGCAACGATGCGCAACAGGTCGCGCGTCTCATCCACCTCTTTGCCGTCAAACTTCAGGATGACGTCACCCGCCTTGATAGTGCCGTTGTCGACGGGGCCGCCCTTGATGACGCCGGCCACGAGCGCGCCTTTCGCGCTGCCAAGACCGAGGCTGTTGGCAACATCATCCGTGACCGGCTGGATGCGCACGCCGAGCCAGCCGCGGCGGGTCTCACCGAAATTCTTCAGTTGATTGACGACGCCTTCCGCCAATTCCGACGGAACGGCAAAGCCGATGCCGATCGAACCGCCGCTCGGAGAGATGATGGCGGTATTGATACCGATCACCTCGCCCTTCATGTTGAAGAGCGGGCCGCCGGAGTTGCCCTTGTTGATCGCCGCATCCGTCTGGATAAAATTGTCGTAAGGGCCGGCATTGATATTGCGCCCACGCGCCGAGACGATCCCGATGGTCACGGAACCGCCGAGGCCGAAAGGATTGCCGATCGCCATCACCCAATCGCCGATCCGCATCTTGGAGGAGTCGCCGAACTTGACCGCCGTCAGCGGATGCTTCGGCTCGACCTTGAGCACCGACAGATCGGTCTTCGTGTCCGTTCCGATCAGCTTGGCCTTCAGCTTGGTGCCGTTCGGAAAAATCGCCTCGATATCGTCGGCGCCTTCGATGACGTGGTTGTTGGTGACGATATAGCCGGCGGGATCGATGACAAAGCCAGAGCCGAGCGAGCTCACCTTGCGGTTGCGATCGTCGTCTTTCTTGTTGTTGAAGAAATCGTTGAATTCATCCTGGTAGGGCGAATTATCCGGCAGCTTCGGCGTCGCCGGCCCGTTTCCCTCATCCTTTACCTTCTGCGACGTGGAGATGTTGACGACGGCGTCGAGCAGGCCGGAGGCCAGATCGGCGACCGAGGCCGGGCCTGCATTCAGCGTCGGGTTCATTGTCACCGTCGGTGAGGTCGCTGGCGGCGTCTGGATGTTGGAGGTTGCCGGCACCTGAGCGCCGGCCGCCGCACCGCTATTTTGTACCTGAGCGAAAGCCTGTCCTGCACTCCCCACAACCGGGCCGGCAATCAAAGCTATGCTGGCCAGCAAAGCGCAGGAACGTCTGAAAGGCAGGCGATTGATCGGGGCCATCAGGCATCCTCATTGAGAAAGGGAAATCTTGTATAAGCATCAACATAAGGCGGAATGATGAAGCGTGAAATCACCTTTTTGCGATATCCCCGAACCTCGATCCGACCGCTGGATTCATCGCAAGTGTGACGCTGTTTCGCAAAAGAAAAAGGGCCGCCGTGAGCAGCCTGTGTGGAAACGTTTGGAGGCTCCGGTTTGACCGGGGCCTCTTTTGGTTTCTGGGTCTATGCGGGTTTTGATGTTATGTTTATGGTG
>NZ_FMAH01000051.1 GCF_900094545.1 Martinezella miluonensis | reverse complement strand
CAGCGGGTTCTTCTCCCCGAACCCTGCACCCGTAGCCGAGCTGACCTCCAGCTCCATCAGCCGTTCGGCCGCAAAGCCGATCATCTCACGCAACAAATCTGCGTCCGCACTCTTCTCAACAAGCGAACGCACGTTCATCATGTCATCGGTCATCAGTGATCTTTCCGTCAGGTTGTGTCTTGAACAACCCGACCCTAGCGGAAAACACTGATGGCCGCCCGCAAAGCCGATCACCCGCTACAGCGCTATGAAAAGCGCGCGGGCGCTCGGCTTTGCTATCTTCCGTCACCTACACCACGTGCCGGGACACAATCCTCATAGCATCGGATTAAATTTTGGTCCTTCGTGCTGGGGCCAACTCTCTGCTTGTCTCATTATCTCACCGGAGATAATTGGCGTGGCCATCAGATTGAGACGCTTCCTTCATCATTGCTTGATGAGAAATCACAACAGGCCAGCGGCGGCGAAGGGCTTGCGCGGAAAAACGTGCGCAGGGATCTAGTCTTGCTCGAGCTCGGCTTCCCGCATGAGCTGGTAGGGATCGATGCCCACTGCCCTGCTCATCTTGATGAATTCAGCGACGTCGAGCCGCCGTTCTCCCAATTCAACCTTGGAGACAAAGGTTTGCCGGCGCCCAATCAGCTGGCCCAACTCCGCTTGGGTTAGGTTTGCAGCCTTGCGAGCCGCGATCAAGTCATCAATCAGTCGGCGGTAAACAATCGCATGAAACGAGGACAATTTTGATAGCCAGTTGGTTAAAACCAGCAATTTCAATAAACCCGGTTTTCGGATACCCCAAAATAGGGTATATAGAGAATAAGCACGCCAGCAGGCGAGGGATGAATGATCACATTTTTGATTGGCTGTATGCCGTGTGAACCTCTTCAATGCGGGGATGCAACTGATGGATGATCGAGTCCCGAAAGCTTTAATCGGAAACCCGCAACGGCAATCCGTCAAGAGTATGGGGGTTATTCCAGACACTCCCTCGATCCATCCGATCGATCGGCATGTCGGCCAGCAGCTTCGGATCATCCGGATACATTCGAACCTGTCGCAGACCGAGCTCGGGAAATTGGTCAATCTGAGCTACCAGCAGATACAGAAATACGAGAGCGGCAAGAACCGTATGAGTGCCTCGGTGCTCTACGAGATCGCCAACTGTCTGAACGTTCCGGTCTCGCGCTTCTACGACGGTCTGCCGCAGCTGGGATCAGAGCCGGTGAACAGCGGCTTGCCTGAGATAGACGAGCGCATCGCTTACCTGGCAACAAGCGAAGGCCGACGCTTCGTCGAAGAGATCCTGCGGCTTCCACCGCGGCTTAGGACCCGAGCCTTTGCCCTGATCCAGGTCTTGACTGTCGACGCTGCGTGAATTTCCGTCAGAAGCGGGCTCTTCCGCAATTTCGGTGCAATTCAGTTTCCGATGATGCGTGAGCGCAGGAGGTCCATCCCAGCTCTTCCGTGCATAGAGCGCTTGATGAGCTTTAGCTTATTAATCTTCCCCTCGACCTGGCCGCTACTCCAAGGCAAGGTCAATGCAGCATGAACTGCCTCGACGTCCCGACAGATCCCGCGCGCAAACGAAGACATCGGTCCGGTCATTGCGTCATTTAACCATGGCTTCAGATTTGGTTTAAGCGGCGCGAAGGCGCACGATCCGATGCCATATTTCCATAGCTGGATCGCCGTTCCGTTAACCTGATGTGGTGGATGGCGCCCTCCGACGACATCGAGCCAGCCCAACAATAGTCGTTTGTGTCAAAATAATCTCCGTAGGTTGAACGACGGAGCCACATAGCGTCGGCTGATAAAACATTGATGAGATCTGCGGGCGGAAGGACTGCCAACAACCTTTCAGAGAGTGATGGTCGCCGCCTCCACTGGGGACAAGTTCGTAACGTCAAGCTGCAGCAAGTTGGCCTCGTTGAGGTGATCATCCAGACTATGATGATCCTAAAGGCGGTCCAGACTGGGTTCCAAACCCGAACGGCTCCGGTTACGGATGGAAGGATAAAGATGGGAATGTACGGATTCCAACGGGCAAAGGCGGGCTCTTGAGTGTCCAGGCACGCGATCTTGTGGAGTCGATGCCCCGACGCCCCTATGTTATCAGATTGCTGGATGCGGACGAGGTGGTGGTCTTTGAACGAAAGTTTTAAGACACTGTTACGCAGGTCCGCTTGCATGAGAGCACCCGGAAGCTCGATATCTGGTTCGGTGCTGCTACTTTGCTCAATACGATGTAGATGAAATGCGATCTGGCCCGACAGAAGGCCCATCCGAAACAGTCGGTGGGCTAAAGGGTTTGAGCGACATCGAAAGGAGATTCTCCATGTCCTTCCCACCGCCTCGGTCAGAAGAAGCAACCCAGCGCTTGCAGGAATCAAGGCTGGCCGCCCGAATGGCTTTAGAAGCGGTTGTCGCAGCCGCCAACGAAGCCGGCTGGAATACTTGGGAGATTACTGACGCGCTGGTCGACGCTGCACTGCATCTAAAGCACGCTGAAAGCGCCGATCCTGGCCTCGCAGATGATCTGCCAATTGTCGACGCCGTTCGCGAACAGATCGGCCACGGTGAACAATTTGATTAGAAAATCGCTTCACGGCACGAGGAGCCTGCACGACTGGCGGCCGCCTCATGTTGTCAAGGCTCCCTCGTGAGGGTGTTGATCCGAATGGCGTCACTGAAGATTATTATCATGAATGACGCTCTCGGGACGCAATCGTGCAACTTTCGTGGCCAGCATTTCATTGGTGCGGTCTGCGTTCCGCGCTTCCAATGCAGCAATTAGAAGGGCATTGATGAAGATGCGGATCGTCTCGTTGAGATCGGCGCCAGGTTGCGACCAGCCCGGCCCGCAATCAACCTTCTCTCCAGCAAGCCCTCGACGTGGAAGAGACCGCAGGTTTCGTCGGCTTCGTCGTCGGCCGTGAGCTCGAGGATACATGAGAAAGTGCCCGGTGCCTCAGCGGATCCTTGATCAACTCGACCTGAGGGCAACGTTGGTGGGCCGTACCCTCCTGAATCTCCCGCTGGCCGCGGTCTATCGGATTACCACTCGCTGAGGCGAAGAGCTTTGCATTGGCGGATTGTGCAACACGATTGACGTGTTCTGTCACTGCAGGATTGCCTGCCTGCCGTTAGCCTTCTTTCCGTCCGCAGATAGCAATCACACCGGACGTGTCGCCAGACCCATGCAAGTTGGTCTGCAATGCAGTTGCGCGAGACTGAGGGCACGGACCGTTCCAGCCCGTGGCCCTTCCTTTGCGGATTGCATCAATATTAGTTTATTCGAGAGGTTTCACTTTATGGACGTGTCAAAGGTCTCAAGGCGATCTGCCGTATTCCTGGCATTGGCAACGGTCGGACTGGCCGCCGTGCCGGCAGCCTATGCGCAACAAGCCTCGCCAGCCGACGCCATCGTCGGTGTGTGGCAGGCGGACGATGGCAGCGTGAAGCTCGATATGTTCAAGGCGGGAACGGAGTTCCGTGCACGGCTACTCTACGGCAATCAGTTGGTGGAAGCCGACAACGTCACCTTCAAGAAGGACGCGAAAAATCCCGATCCCTCCTTGCGTTCCCGGTCGATGAAGAACGTCGTGTTTATCACCGGCTTGCGCTGGGATGCGGGGAGTTGGACAGGTGGCTCACTCTACGACGGCTCGTCGGGCCGCACGTATAACTGCCAAGTCACGATGCAGGGTAGTAAAATGAACCTGAGAGGCTATATCGGCATTTCCGCACTCGGCCAGACCAGGGCTTTCCATCGCGTGGGCGCGTAGCCCGCAATCATTGATTACCTGGACAAGCCACCATCTTTTGCCAACTGAGGCGCCCCCAACAAATCGGTCGTGGTCAGGTGGCTTGGCGTCGGGCGGGTGCAGCATGAGGCTGTGCTCGCCCGATTTGCCTCTTGCAGCGACCACGGAGACCGTTGGCCATGAACAGCCTGCCTTTGAACTGGTTGCTTGATTTCGGGCTGGTCGCCTATACACGCCACCGCTCGGCCGGGAAGCAGTTTTCCTGAAGAGGCGGCATCCCACATTGGCGTAATATGCAACAGTGACGGCATCTTCCGTCAATGAACAGGCACCGGCGACCTTATATTTGTGATCTTGCGAACAATGAGGCAAATATGAGTAACACACGCAAGAAAACAGCACTCGTGACCGGCGCATCCTCCGGTATGGGCAAGGAAATCGCCAAGCGCCTCATCAGCGATGGCTTCAGGGTCTATGTGGCGGCGCGCAGCGTCGATAAGATGCGTGATCTGGAGAAGATCGGCGCGCGTGCCCTACAAATGGATATTTCCGAGGACGACGAGATCAACGCCGCCGTTAGCACCATTCTGGCAGAAAGCGGCTGCGTCGATGTCCTTGTCAACAATGCAGGCTTCGGACTGTATGGACCTGTTGAAGATATCGCGATGGATGAGGCGAGATATCAGTTCGAGGTCAATGTTTTCGGCCCGGCTCGCCTGACTCAGCTTCTGTTGCCGGCGATGCGCCAGAGAGGTTCGGGCACCATCGTCAATATCACCTCGATGGGCGGCAAGATCTATACATTGCTCGGTGCCTGGTATCATGCCACCAAGCATGCGCTCGAAGGCTGGTCGGATAGCCTGCGACTGGAGCTGGCTCCATTCGGCATCAATGTCGTTGTCGTCGAACCAGGCTTGATCGAGACGGGATTCGGCGACGTGGTCGCCGACGGTCTCGTGAAGCGTTCCGGAACCGGCCCCTATGCGAAGGTCTCGCAAGTCGTCGCCAAGACCACGAGGGCGACCTATGGCCATGGGCGCGGTACGGATCCGAAAGTGATCGCAGATGTCGTTTCGGCTGCTGTGCATGCGAGAAGGCCGCGGACGCGCTACGTCGCCGGCAAATATGCCAAGCCGATGATTGCAATCCGCGAATGGTTCGGGGATCGGATGTTCGATCGTATCATCATGAGCCAGATGCGCTGACATTCCCGAAAGCGGATGACGCGTACTCCTGCGAGATCAGGCTTGAAGGGTCGACGGAGATGAGTGTGATGCCAGCAGATAAATGCAAGGTGCCGCAGGCCTTCTGGCGTGCGGTCGAGCGGATCGGCCTGCCGCCGTCCGCGGTTCTGCGGCAGGCCCGTTTGCCTGCCACGCTGCACCTTGGCGAGAATGGCATGGTGACGACGGCGCAGTATTTTGCGATCTTCAGGGCGCTTGAGGAATTGGTGCCGGAGCCTGCACTCGGACTTCGGCTCGTTCGTGAGGCGGACACGGCGGTTCATCCACCATCGACCTTGGCCGCCTTTCACGCCAGGGATTATCGCGACGCACTTTACCGGGTCGCGCGCTTCAAGCGGCTCTGCACGCCTGAGCAGTTGACTTTCCATGAGGAGAAAGGCGAAGTCTCGATCACGAGCAGCTGGGTTTACGCGACCGAGCTCGAGCCCGGGATCGCCACCGACGTTGCCTTCGCCTTCCTGGTCGAGCTTGGTCGCCGCGGAACCGGCCAGCCCCTGACGCCGGTTCGGGTCGAGTTCATGCGCGCCGGACCAAAGAGCGATCTGTACCAGCTCTTCTTCGGGTGTCCCGTCAAATATGGCGCTCCGCAAAACAAGCTCGTCCTGAAATCCGCCGATCTTGACCGGCCGTTTCCGGGGCACAATCCCGAGCTTCTGGAAATCCTCACACCTGCGTTGGCCGCCGCTATGGGTGAACTGCAGGCGCGCAGTTCCATTGGCGATCAGGTGAAAGTCGTCCTGAAACGGTCGCTTGCAAGCGGACGTCCGGAGCTGTCGCAGATAGCGCAGGATCTCAACATGAGCGAGCGAACGCTGCAACGGCGCATCACCGAAGAGGGCAAGACCTTCCGCGAGCTTCTGTCGGAAGCACGCAAGGAACTCGGACGGCAACTCCTGTCCAACCCGTCCACCGACATCGACGAGGTCGCATGTCTTCTCGGTTATCAGGATCGCAGTTCCTTCTATCGCGCGTTTCGCGACTGGGAGGGGCTGACGCCTCTGCAATGGCGCGAGTTGAACGGACGGGACGCGTCGCACTTCAATTCGCTGCATTGACACAGATCAGGCCCCACCTCCTCCCGCCGTAGCGGCGAGCGTCGGAGGTATTTCCAGCCACTTAAGACAAATCCTTTGGCGCCTGCTGCAACGCGATTGGCATCGTCTGCCACTGCGTCGGCATGCCGCTGCTGATAGCAAAAGATGCCGGGGAGATCCAAAGCCTCTATCAGTTCAAGGAGACTAAAATGTCTGGCAAAATATGGTTCATCACCGGCGCATCCCGCGGTTTCGGTCGCATCTGGGCGGAGGCCGCTCTGAAGCGCGGCGACAAGGTCGTGGCTACGGCGCGTTCTCTCGAAAGTGTTGCCGACCTCAGCGTACAATATGGCGATGCAGTTCTGCCGCTGGCGCTTGACGTCACGGATACTGACCAGGTTCGCAGCGTGATCGAGCGCGGTCATAATCATTTCGGCAGGCTGGACGTCGTCTTGAACAACGCCGGCTACGCGCTTGTGGGCGCCGTCGAGGAAACCGCCGAAGCCGATATCAAGGCGGAGTTCGAAACCAACTTCTTCGGGACACTGTGCGTGATCCAGGCGGCTCTGCCTTTGCTGCGCAAGCAGGGTAGCGGTCATATCATCGGCGTATCCAGCGTCGCTGGCCTCGTCGCGAGCCCGATCATCGGATTCTATCACGCCTCGAAATGGGCATTCTAGGCGATGCATGAAAGTCTCGCCCAGGAAGTTGCCGGCCTCGGCATCAAGGTCACGATGCTGGAACCCGGCGCCTATGCCACCGGCTTCTCCAACCAGACCTCTCTCAAAGTCTCGGCTGGTCTCGAGGCTTACTCGGATCTCAGGACCGGAATCTTCGCGCGCGCGGCCAGCATCGCCTTTGGCGATCCTGAGGCAACGGTGGAGGCTGTTTTGACAATCGTCGACCTGGATGCCCCGCCGCTGCGGTTGTTCCTCGGCACCGAGGGACTTCTGGTCGTACGCGCGGCCTATGCGGCACGTCTAGCAACCTGGGAGGCTTGGGAAAGCGTCTCGAACGCGGCTCAGGGCGAGCCGAAGGTTCGGGAAATCGCTTCGCCGTGAATGCCACGTCTCCGGACGTTTTGTCCGGTGTCACACGCCCCAAGCGGCGAATCGAAATAGGTCGCCGTCGGGACGTTCTTAAACTTTGCGGGCGGGCCAGTGATAAAGTGCGGCACCACCCCGCAATCCCGGTCCTTCCCGCGCCGCTTCGACCTTTCGGTCGCGAAACCAGAATGTCAGCGAAACCACTGCCGTGCCGTCCTTGAGCATATGGTCGAGGAAGCTGCTGACCTTTGGCATCGGCTTGATCATGAGATAGCAGGTCACGGCGTCGGCATCACTTATATCTCGGTTGAAGAAGTTCCCCCAGCGGATGGTCACGTTCTCGAAGCGCCACATCCGCAGCTTGGAGAACAAGTAGGGCACCGGCGAGATTTCGATCCCGCGGATTTCAGCATCCGGAAACGCGCGAGCAAGTGCGATCGCCAGTGAGCCCCAGCCACTTCCGAGCTCGTAGATGATTGCACGCTTCGGCAAATTCGCCTTCCGCAACAACTCGATGACATCGGCGATTTCGGCTGCGCTGGATGGCACTGGTGGAACGCCCGTCAGACCGTGGACTAGGAGGATCGACAGACACAGCGATAGCGCCATGATGATCGGAACGAGTGAAGGAAGATCGAGCATCGTTTATGCGATAACCTCGTTCCATTTTCTTATCAGCGGTCAATGACCCGATACGGCTGGCCGTAGGGAATATGATAACAATTGCACAAAATTGGGCTCTCGGCAGTGGCCTCAGCTGCCAAGATGATGATTGGCGGCGCCAAAATGTTTCGTGCGGGCCGGGATCGTAATTTCCCAGCTGAGGATTTTATTGAAATGCCAAGCTGAAAATCGGACAGCATCTCCGCCCTTGAGATGGGATCGTGATCCTGGGCGCGCCTACGATTGCAATCGCAAACTGAAATTGAAATCCTTAGCAGAAAATCGAGCCGACTTTGACGTTTAAACCCACTGCTTCAAGATATTTCGCCGGTTGAAATCCGGAACTAGAAGCGACAACAGGTTGCGCTCTCGGTCTATGTCGGATTTTGCTGAGGATTTAGGTGTGTTGTGCGATCAATTTGGCGATGCAGCGGCAATCCATAGAGGCTCCTGCTCGCGGTTACCTGGAGAAACGTTCCACGCTCAAGAATAGCAAATCAGCCCAGAAATGAACCGCGAAAATATCCGGTACTTTCTGTTTAAGGATGGAGTGCAACAATTTCGCCGGGGTTAGAAGTGGAAATAACAATCCATGCGACAGCCGCTGAGGGTTTTGGCGAGGCTTCCGCTTCGTTGAACGTAGATTCTCCGTCCCGTCCAAACCGGAGTCGCAGGTTTTTTGTAACCAAGCGCTTAATCGCTTTCCCCGCTCATGAAGGAAATGCCGTGAACAGACTTCACCTGACAACCATGACCCTCGCCACCATGCTTCTGACCACTGCGTCCGTCGATGCTGCCGATTTCTCCGTCACGCCGGTGAAAGACGGCGACACCTTCATCGGTTGCCTCGCTCAGAACCCCGCGACAGGCGTCGGTCTTCTCGCCGTTGGCGACAAGGTCGTCCTGTTTGCCAATTCTTCGAAGTTCACTTTCGCCAAGGGCGATCAGGTGACCGGCTCCTGGTCGATCGATGGTGGCACGGCCACAAATTTCTCGTCGACTGCTGACACGGCAGCAACGGCAACGATCGACGTCCCGAACACGACCGAGGCCGTCATGGCGCTGACCAGCGGCAAGTCGCTGAGCCTGACCGCCAACAGCACGACTGCCGATTTCAGCCTCGCGGGCGGCGAGAAGGCCTTCATGGGCCTGTCCGAATGCATGACCACCCAGGCGGCGCAGACTGCTAACTAGGCCGCACCCATTTGCGAATGATATGGGGGTAGGCGAGACGCACTTTACAAACGGGTCTGGCGACCGTCCACCTTCACTTGGGACCCAAAAACATGACATCTTTGAAATTGACTGCAGCAACCACTGCGCTGGCAATCACTCTTAGCACGGGCATTGCTTCCGCGGCCCAATTTGGGGCGATTGCCTATTCGAGAGACACAGGCTCCTACGGCTCTTCTCATAATTATTCTTCGCGAGCTGGTGCTGAGGAGGAAGCGTTGTCGGGGTGTTCTTCCTATGCTGATGATTGCAGGGTGGTCGTCTATTTCCGCAACGCGTGCGGCGCACTCGCTGTCGGCAGTGAACGGGGCTACGGCTGGGGTTGGAGCGCAAGACGCAACCAAGCACGAAACATCGCGATCGCGAACTGTGAAGAAAATGATAGCGGCTGCCACGTCGTGAGCTGGACTTGCTCGAAATAGCGCTCGACGCACTTTTTAAATCGGGGCGTTTCTACGGTATGCTACTCGACGAAGACACGAGATGTGCTGTTATCTTCGTTACTGAATTCCGCGGAGACCCGATGTATGTCGGCTTGATCGAACATCCGCATCACATCTATCCTATCCATCTTGCGGCGCGGCTGCGCTGGCGATGTGTCGTCGTGCCGGAAGGAAAAACCCTGCAATCGCGCCGGCCAACGACAGCGTTGCGGCAAGCCCCATCGCGGCAGCAAATCCGCTCTCGAAATGCGCGGCCGAATCGACCGAACCGCTGGCCGAGAAGCTTGCCACCAGCGCGGCGATACCAAACATGCCGCCGAGGAAGCGGCCCATGTTGAACACGCCGGACGCCTTGCCCATTTCGGTCACCGCGACCGAGCTCAAGATGGCGTTCTGCGCCGCTGGCATCGCCATTGATACGCCAACGCCAGCCAACACCAGCGGCGCGACCAGAGCGGAGTAGGCAACCGCAGGACTCACGACATTCGCGATCCAGCCAAGCCCGATCGCCTGCATCAGCAATCCCGTCACCACGAGCGGCCGCTCGCCGAATTTGTTGACCACCGCGCCGGCGACCGGGGCGGTGACGAACAACGTCGCTGTCCAGGGCAGCAGGCGAAGTCCGGCGCCGAAGGCATCGAAGCCGAGCGTAGTCTGAAGGAACTGCGGCAGCAGGAACAATACGCCATACATCGCGGCGTAGAACAGGACGCTTGCGGACATGCCGGAGGCGAGGGCGCGTGATGCAAACAGCCGCATCGGCACCATCGGCGCGGCCGCGCGCAATTCCCAGAACACGAAGCAGGTTGCCAACGCCAGACCTGATATTAGCATGCCCATGACCTCGGCGCTCGCCCACCCCACAGCGTTGCCACGCAACAGGCTCCAGACCAGGGCTAGCGCTGCGAGGGCGACCAGCGACAGTCCGGGGAGGTCCATTGCGGCGGCCGGTCCGAAGCTTTCGCGCAAACGTGCCAGTACCAGCCCGATCGCTATCATGCCGATCGGGAGGTTAATCCAGAAGACCCAGCGCCAGCCGAGGTGTTCGGTGATGAAGCCGCCGATGGCAGGGCCTACGATGAGCGCGCATCCGGTGATGCCGCTGAAAATACCGAGCGCACGGGCGCGCTCCTTCGGCCCGAACGTGCTGCTCAGGATCGCCATCGCAAGTGGCATCACCAGCGCAGCGCCGGCGCCCTGCAGCGCGCGGGCGGCGATCAGCGCGGTGGCATTGCCGGCCAGGGCGCAGGCCGTCGATGCAAAGACGAACAGCGCGATCCCAGCTGCGAACATGCGGCGGCGCCCGAAGCGGTCGCCCAGGGCGGCACCGGTCAGCAGCAGCACAGCAAAGGTCAGGTTGAAGGCGTTAACGGTCCACTGCAGGGTCTGGACCGGGCTGCCGAATTCGGCGCGTATGGCCGCGAACGCTGTCGTAATGATCATGGCATCCAGCGCCATCATGAAGGATGCCAGCGCGGTGACGCCAAGCACCCACTTCTGCTCGGCACGATCGGTCGGGGTCTGCATCGCCCATTCTCCCTGTGTCGCGCCACCCTGTCGCAGCGCGTTCTGCGGGCTAGACGAGGAGGGAGGGGCAAAGGATGCACCCCAAAATAATTTTTTGCTGGCCGCATCCTTCGGCGGCCGGCAAACGTCCTAGGTTTCGACAACAGCAAGGAGCGCGCGATGAGAAGGACATTGATCAGATACAAGACCAAGCCGGAGTTGGCCGACAAGAACGCCGAGCTGGTTGCGGCGGTGTTTGCGGAATTAAAGGGGGCCGGGCCCGACAGCGTGCGCTATCTGACGCTGCGGCTGGAGGATGACACCTTTATCCATATCGTCGAAACCTCAGCCGGGGACGGCTCGAGCCCAATCCCGAAACTTAAGGCGTTTCAGGCATTCCAGGAGGGCATCCGCGACCGCTGCGCCGAACCGCCGCTGGTTCGTGATATGAGGGTTGTCGGTAACTACTGTATGCTGGACGAATCCTGAACGGGCGAGGGGGAGTAACAATGGCGCCAGACCCGCTGGCCATCATCGATATTAGGGCCTTGCTGGTGGGGATGCGACCGAAGCTGCATCGCTACTGCGCACGCATGGTCGGCTCTGTCGTCGACGGTGAGGACGTGCTGCAGGATGCGTTGATCAAGGCCATGGAAGCGCTGCAATCGGTCACGCCCGTCAACAATCCGGAGGGCTGGTTGTTCCGCATCGCCCACAACACCGCATTGGATTTCCTGCGCCGCCGCAACCGGCAGGAGGCGCTGCGTTCGGCTGAGGAGGTTGAGGTGATTGCCGACCGGCTCAATGACGTGGAAAGTCGCCAGATCGCTGCGACCAGCCTGCGCACATTCATGCGGCTGCCGGTGGCGCAGCGGTCCAGCGTGATCCTGATGGACGTGCTCGGCTGCTCGCTTGCCGAGATCTGCGACATCATGGATTTCAGCCTGCCGGCAGTGAAGGCCGCGCTGCATCGTGGGCGCACGCAGCTGCGCGAGTTCGCCGAGGAGCCGGACGACGCGCCGCAATCTGGCTTGTCGGAGGCCGATCGCACCAGGCTCAACGCCTATGTGGGCCAATTCAATGCCCGCAACTTCGACGCCATCCGCGCCATGATCGCGGACGACATCAGGCTCGATTTGGTCAACCGGAAGAAGTTGAACGGTAAGGCCGAGGTCTCGAAATACTTTGGCAATTACTCGAAGGTCAGTGACTGGCACCTGGTGACCGGGCAGGTGGAGGGACGTCCGGCGATCCTAGTGTTCGATCCGAATGAGCCGAATGGACGGCCGAAATACTTTATGCTTCTGAACTGGTCTGCCGATAAGCTCGCCGCGATCAGGGACTTTCGTTACGCGGAGTATGTTATCGATGGTGCAGATTGCGTGGCTGATAGAGGGTGAGTGAGCGGACTTAGCCGCCGATTATATTGGCACGCATTCCCAGATGGGTTCGTTTGGCGCTAGTTGCTGCTGATGAGACCCGTGGCGTTTTCAGCCCCGCCGCACAGCGCCTGACGATCGCGTACATCGATCGTCTCGGACTGAAACTCGTTGCATGAGGCCGATTTGGAAACGAGAATGTCAGTCAATCCCCATTGATCAGGACGAGCTTGCCGCAGACGTGGCCGGCTTCCATTTCTCGGTGAGCTTCGTTGGATCGGACTGCGAAGGAGTTCTGCCTCATATAACTGGATCAGCATTCACAACTGGGTTTGAGACCGCTGGGTGTTGATGCGTCTGGCGCCCAGCTTGTCCGGCACCCCCGCTTCGGAAAAGGCAGTCGAATGGCTGAACGCCAGCGCTGCGGACCACTACCTTGACCTCTTCCCGCCTGGGGACGCCGACGTCCAGATCGATGATTTTCAGAACGTCAGGCGGCCCGTAGGCATCAAATACGATCGCGCGGCTCATGGTGTTGCTCCTACTCGTGCAAAAGAACTACAGTGTGGTGGGAGCCATGCCTGTGGCGCCTGCGACTAGGATCATCTTGCAGAGGATCTCGTGTCTTAATCTAATGCTGGCAGCCATGGCTCTCTCACGACTGCGTAACCGCCGTCGTTGCGGCGCAGCCTGAGATAGCCGGGCGATCCGGTGTGAATGCCACCGATTAAGGGATCCTCCGTAGCAAGCATGTCGAAGGTCCGCTTGCGCGTTTGGGCCGACATACTCGCGTCAACGTCGAAGGCAATCGTGACGTCCGGTCGAGCGACCTCAATATCGAGAAAGTGCACGATGTCACCCCAAATAAAGAGCTTATCGCGCCCCGATTGGACGGCAAAGCCTGTATGTCCCAGTGTATGCCCTGGCAGCGCAATGGCCTCAACGCCGGCGGCCGCCTCCTTTCCGGAATCCAACATCCGCAGGCGATCATCGTAGGCGTCGAACACCTTGCGGGCCGCTAGAAAGAATGGGCGAAACCCTTCCGGGGTCGCATTTATAATTGCGTCGTCTGTCCAGAAAGCCAGCTCCGCCTCGCTCAGTGCCAGCTCAGCATTGGGAAAGACCGGTTCTCCGTTTTCCGTTGCGAGGCCGCCGAGATGGTCCGGGTGACCATGCGTGAGCAACACCAAATCAATGTCCGACTTGGCGACACCAACGGATGCCAGCGAGTTTTGAAGTTCTCCGCCCCAACCGTTCATGCCGCCGGCACCTCCATCAATCAATACCGTCTTTGTACTGCTTTGGATCAGATAGCTTTGAATCGTCGCCCGCGCGCGCTTCGGCACGGCGGCTGCTTCGAGGATTTGGTCGATTTCCTCTGGCGCGATATTGGAAAGCAAGTCAAACGATACGTCCAAATATCCGTCTGATAGTGTCGTAAGGACGAGATCGCCGATCTTTCGACGATAAGCGCCCAGCGTCTGATGAGTTGGCAGGTTTTTCATCCTTACCCTCCATAGTGGCGGGAAGAGCTGTCCAATCGGATGCGTGGTAGTCCGAGCTCATGCAAAACGCTCAGCCCCAGCGAAAGGATTCAATCCGGGAGGATATTTTTATCTGCATCCTTTGCTCTCTCGACTTTGAAACCGAGTGCTGCTGTTTGGCGAACGGTGGCCAGATTCAGTCGGCTCGCCCATCTGCTGTCGCTTTCGCGTGTTTTGAGGGGCCGCACCGCGGCGCTCGCCTGATTTCGCGCATCCTGGCTTGCCCTGGAAAACCGAGGCCGGTTGCCGCACCGATGATTGCGGGAAC
The DNA here is from genome assembly GCF_900094545.1 of Martinezella miluonensis. Classification (GTDB taxonomy): domain Bacteria; phylum Pseudomonadota; class Alphaproteobacteria; order Rhizobiales; family Rhizobiaceae; genus Rhizobium; species Rhizobium miluonense. The sequence goes on along the minus strand of NZ_FMAH01000051.1, from coordinate 31,571 downwards.
ATCCGCCAGAGTGATCGCCGCGACCACCCGTCAGCTATCGCTTCCTTCGACATAAGATCGCTAGCATTTGCGAAAGCCGCCACGGCTATTTGCCTCATTCTGCCAGACAACGGACTTTCAGCAAACAGACCCAAATTGGTCGTTCCTGCCTGGCCAAGCTCTTGGCTCGCCTAACGAATTTGTCGCAGAGGGACTTTGCGATAAGAGGAGCGTCGATCCTAATCCCTTCAAGAGCAAACGGTCTACCCAAGATAGCTTTCAGTATCGGGCGGTCATCCACGGACAAGCGATTGACAAGAGCAACATGGGAACGACCAACGATTCCGAGGCTGTTGAGGTGTCTCGAGACCATGCCGATGTCCGGCCGCATGGGGAAATCCAACGGATGGGGCGATTAAGCTACCGTCGTTTCGATCAATGCTCGTGTAATTCTTAAAGTCCCATTGCCTTGCTGATTCGCACTGCTCAAGTGCTTGAGCCCCCTGGCTTCGCCGCCCCGCGTGGGGCGCCCCTATGGCGCTGAACTGGCCATCGGTTGCTTTTTGGACACAATGGTAAACAACCGAACTGTCACAGTTCATTATTTATCAACCTGGCATATTGCCTCCCGCCTTATGGTTGATATTTCTGCCTTGCTTGTAACATCCGAAGGAGATTCCGGAATGCGGAAATGGGCGGCGGTCTTACCCTTGGTTGTCCTCAGTGCCTGTGCGAGGCCGTCTGATGGACCAAGCGCCCTCAATATTCGCAATGCAACGATGCCCGTCACGCAGCGAAAGATTCCGGTCGTACCACTCTCCGAGGCGCCGATGGCCGCGCAGGTTGTTGCGCCACCCTATGAGCCCACCGATCAGGGGCTTGCAAGCCTCCGTTCGCGCGGCTTTTCGGATGCGCGCCTGCGTCCGGGCGACGTATTCGATGTGACGGTGCTCGATACCGGCGAGGACGGATTACCGTCTGCCACCCAGAGCAAGTCGCTCAATCTCGGCCGCTTCACGGTGGATTCTCGTGGTTTTGTCACCATGCCCTATGTCGGTAAGCAGCGCGTCATCGATTCCACTCCAGAAGGTTTGCAGTCGCAGATCGTCACTGCCCTCAAAGGCTCTTCCGTCAATCCTCAGGCTGTCGTGACGGTCGTCGATAAGCCCTCCAGCGCCGTAACGGTCGATGGTAAGGTCCGCTCCGCCGGTCGCTTCCCGCTGACGGCACGCAAGGAGCGCGTGCTTGACGTGCTTGCCCTTGCCGGCGGCGCATCCTCCGCGCCGGCAAACACGGCCGTGACGCTGACCCGCGGATCGCAAAGGGCGACGGCACCCCTGGATCGCATCCTGCAGGACGATAAGCAGAACGTGCGGCTCGTGCCCGGCGATCAGTTGTTCGTCAAAGGCGCGTCACAGAGCTTCACTGCACTTGGCGCCTTCAAGAGCGTTGGCGAGTTCCCGCTGGAGCCGGGCCAGACCACCTTGGCGCAGGCGCTCGCCCGCGCTGGCGGCCTGCTTGATGATCGAGCCGATTCCCGCAATTTCTATCTATTTCGGAATCAGAAGGTCTATTCGCAGGCTGCATCGACAGTGGCCAAGGGCGCCAGCGGGTCGGCCGTCGTTTCGGTCAAGCCCGTCATTTACAGCGTCAACCTGAAGGAAGTCTCGAATTTCGTGCTGATGCAGCAGTTCAAGATGCAGGATGGCGACACGATTTACGCCAGCAATGCCGACATGGTCGATGCCGCCAAGCTGTTGACTGTCTATCAGAAGAGTGTGCCGACGGCCGCTGCGCCTCTTCCAGGCAGCTCGGCTTCGAACTGACGAGGTTTCAACTAGACCTCACCGATCAAAGCAAGGGCTGCCATTGCGTTCGGCGGCCTCATGGAAGGGGTGAGGTCCGACAGATGCCGGGCGACCGCCTTTAGTGCGATGATCGATTCATCAGTCTCGTTGCAATGTTCAAGAAGCAGGTTCATCAGACGGCCGGCCGAGTAGAGATCGGCACTGAACTGCATGGGGGTATCGGCTGAAACCTCGGGTGCAGTGAAGTTCGGCGTCGCGGCCTTGGCAATATCGAGATCGCTGTATCGCGTTCCGCATTCTACTGCCGTGCCGAAGTCCGCTATCCTCAGCTGATTGAAGTCGCCGTCGCCAAGCAAAATATTAGCCGGAGAAATATCGCCATGAACATGGCCGGCCTGGTGGATTGCGCTCAACCCGATGAGCATGGATCTTGTCGCCGCTCGGACATCGGCGGATGAAAGAGAACCTTCAGCCAATCGTTGCGACAAAGATGGCCCGACCCATTCCATGACGATCGCCAGACGGCCGTCGGGCAAGCGGATGACGGATTGGGTAGAAGCAAGATTGCGGTCGCGTAACACCATTCCGATGTGTGCTTCGCGCAGCAGCAAGGCTTTGGCGGTCGCCTCGTTCGCCCGATCCACCCTGATCGTTTTCATGGCATGGAGCGTGCCGAGATCGCGATGGCGCAATCGGCTGATTTCCGTCCGGTCGTTGCGATGCATGACCGCCTCGACGAGAAACGTATTTCCGATGAAGGTCGGTTCGATCTCTGCCAGCGAAGAGAGGCGCCGGTCCAGCGTATCGCGCAATCGATCGATCAGGAGATCGCGGATATGCTTCGACCGCTCTATCTCGCCATCATGCGTTAAAAGATGCAGTAGTTCCGCAAAGCTTCTTGCAATCTTCCTCATATCCTCAGCGCTTGGATCTCCCATCATGTCGCGCCGATGACGATGGAGCTGACATTTTCGCGACAGTTGGCGATGAGCGCTTCCTGGATCAGCGCCTCCGCAGCTTGTTCCAGCGGCGTCTCGATCAGGATCTCGGCAATGATGCGATCGGTAAGCGTGCGAGAAAGGGGCGCGCTGGCAAGCAGGAGGCGGTCGCCATGGTGAAGCGGATCTCCAACCGTTTCCGTGACGAGTTGATCCGATAGCCCAAGGCCGCGGCCGAGTGTTCGGCGAAGTCCGATGTTGACATGGTCATGGGTCAGCAGCCGCATCGTCCCGTCGCGCAGCAGATAGCATCGAGCATCGCCTACCCATGTGACTGCAAATCTCCCATCAAGCAGCGCGGCGGTCACGACGCTGGCCACGGGAAGCTCCCTCTCGACGTTGGCGCCTTTGGCGCGCAGGATCGCATGAGCATGGCTGAGCTTGCTCCTGATATCCTGCACCAAAGTTTGCAGTGCTTCACGTTGAGGAATACCGGCGAGTATTCCGGTTGTGATCCGAGCTGCTTCGATGGCGCCGATGCCATCGCCGACACCATCGGCGATTGCAAAAATCTGCGGTCTATCGCTGACAAGGAGTGCATCGGCATTCAATGAAAGGCGCGTTCCAGCGTGGCTGGCATGGCTGTCCGCTATAGCGAGCTTTGGCCGGATTGTTGCCGTCGTCTGCTGTGTTTGCATCGGAACAGCGACAGCAGATCGTGCCAGCGGTGCGTCAGTTGCAGGTAATTGGGGAGCTTCTGTCGTGACGAGCTTGACGAAATCCCGTGCAGTGGGGCTCGCCATGGTGCGAAACCCTTTGCCGTGTCGGGTGCCGGGATTGATGCGCCACCAGAGCGAGGCTGGCGTTTGGGCATCGCCCGTGGTCGCCGGTTGCGTCGTTGTTGATTTCTGGTCGATGAATGGCGGGCGAAGTCGCTTGATGCTCTCTGCGAAACGCTGCATCTCGAAATCGGCTTTGCTCGAGGTCTCGGCCAATGCTTCGGCGGCGATAAACCAGCTGTCGTCCTCGCAAAGATCGCGCAAGGGACCGGAGAAGCGCTGCAATTGCGCGGCGATAATCAAGGGGAAGCTTCGGCCGACGCGATCACGGCTGGGCAGGAGAACGCCTGCAATAGCGAATGGTGCCCAGACGCCCTTGCCCACGACGAAGCGCCAGGCTGCCATGGCGTGAAACAGCCCGCGCCAATCCGATCCCAATGCCGCTTCGAGCGCGATCAGGCCGCTGCGAATCCATTGATCGAGCTCGCCTTGCAGACGCAGGCTAAGCGTAGAGGAAACGAAATCGCCATGTGTTGGCAATTTTCCGAAGAAGCCGATTGTGTCGGCCTGCATCGGCGATTGGGTGCGGGCGAGCGGTTCATTCATCGGCGGACCGTCAGAACTGCGCCGGGCAGCTGAAATCGGACAATGCCGGTAGCCGGAAGGGATTGAGCACCGAACCGAACTGCACGTCGAATTCCGCAGTCTGACCCTTGTCTTCAAATCTGGCACGGAAGAGATCGGGGGCTTGAACGGTTACCTTGGCAGCATCGAATAGGCGGAAAGGCGACCAGTCCCCGGTCTGTGTGATGGCCGGCTGCAAATCTCCGGGAAAAAATCTGACTTTGGACTGGTTCTCCGCACCGGCCGCCGGCCAGGCAATGGATTTTGGAACTATTTGGCCATGATTATAAAGGACGTGCTCGCCGACGATATCTACGATCACGGCATTGGCAGACGCCGACAGGGAGACAGGCTTGATATTGATCGATATCGCCGGTTTCTCGCTGCCGGCCGGGAAGAAGGCGTGTTCGATCTTGCTCGCATTCTCGAATTGCGCAATCGCTTGGCTCGGGATGCTGTCGCCGCCGAAGGTGCCGCGCCAACCCCACGGCTGGGCGCTTGTATCGACAAATACTTCCAACCGGTTTTTGAAGAACGTCTGGAGCAGGCCTTGCGGCCCGAACAGCCGGACGAAATCCGCCATGGCGATATCCTGACCGGACGCCCTATCGAAGGGGTAGCGGCCGGTGACGATACGCGCGCAAAGATCCGCGCCTTCACTTGCCCAAAGATCGTTTATACGCACGCGCGCGGCCTTGACCGCCAACGAGCCGATATCGGCGGCAACGGCGACCATCCACGCATCCACGGGCGAGGGCAGCCCGCGAGCCTGCTGCAAGAGGTCTTGATTGGCGTTTGTAAGCTGGCCGCCGGCGTCGAAGACACGCGCGACTTCCACAGTCGAATTTGCGGCGCGTGACAGCTGGCTATAAATATTCTGCAGGATCGGTTGCAGGCTCTGGATCTGGGAGCGGGGCTTACCGCTGCCGTTGTCAGCCTTTCCGTCCTGAGATACCGATTGCGCATTGGCGGCATTCGCCTCGAGTGCGGCCCGCAATGGACCATAGGGATCCGGCGGATTTGCAGCACTTGCCGTGGCGGCTCTCAACGCGGCGTCCGGAACGTCAACGGAGGCAATTTCCGTACCCGCCTTCGGCCGCAGGTCCGTTGCGGCCGCTATGGATTTCAGCACCATCTCAATTGGGTTCGGGTTTGCCGCCAGGATGCGCGCCGTTTCGGTCGCATCCGCAAGGTTGCTCGACGGGCGTATTTGCAGATCGGCAAGGAGCGAAGACCAATGCTGTTGGAAAGCATCGGAATAGAGCTGCAGCGCCGCCTGCGAAATCGCGTCAGTGGTCATTCCCGAGGGAGGTGCGTCGCCGCCACCGCGAACCCATTGCTCCTTGAGCGCTTCCGAAGCGGCAGCAGCGACTGTCGACAATACCACGTCGCGGTAGCCCTTGCCCGTGAAGATCCCGGGAATGCCATCGCGTAGCGTCGCCTTCGATTTCCGCTGGAAGATCTGGGCGCCAAGCGGCCCCAACGCATCGGCGGGAAGCCAGGTGTCAAGCTGACGGGCCTGCCGGGAATGAATCACGATATCATAGGCGCGGGCTGCGAGACTTTGCGTATGGATCGCCTCCCGAGCCTTGGCGATCAGGCTGGTGTCGAGCTCGATCGCTGGCAAGCTACCACCAGCCATCGCTTCGACATGGGCGAGAAGTGCCTTGCGCGCGGCAGACCGGCCTTCGCCGGGATAAAGTGTTGCAAACATATCTTCCGATTGCTGCGAGACGAAATCCTTGTCGACCGGCCCCAGCCCACCAAGCATACCGTAGAGTTTCAGGGCATCGAAGGTCTTCTGGACATCCGATGTCTGTTTGAGTTCATTTTGAAGCTCCACCAGCATGCGTGGAAGTAGAAGAGAGTTCAAGGCGCGTTGATAGGCTCCGCGCTGGCGGCTGGCGATCTTGTCTTCCTGGTCGAGGCCGAAACTCGTCGGCCAGACGCGCACCTCGTCGAAGCCGCCGGTGACCGCACGCAGATTGTCGAGCGCCGGCAAGATACGCAGGAAATCCGCATCCGTGACGTCGCGTACCTGAATGCCATTCGCAAGCTTCTCATAATTGTCGATACGCCGTTCGGCTGCAGCGATCGCGCGCGAGTTCTGAAAATAGCTCGCCGTCCAGCCGGTGAAGACGATTGCAAGCGCGACGGCCGCCGCTCCGTAGGCAATGCGTCGGATCATGGCCTGCCGGCCCGACAGCCGCCTGTCGCGCGCGACCAGCGACGCCTCGCCGAAAATGACTTCCTTGAACAGTCGCGACAGGAAATAGCTGCGGCGCGTGCGCGGTGTATCCGTCTCCCGGCTCTGTGTGCCGGAAGCGAAATAGACGCCGCGGACAAGCGGGGATTCGACGAGATTGGAAGACGCGCAGAGCTCACTCAGCAATTCCTGCAGACGCTCGCCCAAGGAGGCAAGCTCTGCGGGGAAGCGGAAGATGCGGCCACGGACCTCGACATTCGGCTCCTGTTGCAGGCGCTCGATCAGCATGGCATCGACCCTCTGCTGCAACAGTGCGAATTCTTCCATGAAACGCTCGGGCAGGTTCTGGCCCTTATAGCTCTCGTCGAGATCGAAGGTCGTGCCCCAGACTTGCTCGCGATCGGTCTTGGCAAGCCCGTCAAAAAACTCGACGAAACCGGTCAAAAGATCGGCCTTCGTCAGCACGACATAGACGGGCACGCGCGCATGCAGGAACTCGTCGAGCTCCGACAGGCGCTTGCGAATGGAGCGGACCTCCTCGAGCTGCACTTCATGATCACGGCTGAGAAGGTCGCCGATCGAGAGCGTGACGAGGGCGCCATTGATCGGCTGCGAGCGACGGTATTTGCGCAACAGCCCGAGAAAGCCTTCCCATCCGGCCTTCGACGCCCCGTTCAAATCATCCTGTGTGGTATAGCGGCCGGCTGTATCGATCAGGATCGCCTCGTCGGCAAACCACCAATTGCAGTTGCGCGTGCCGCCGGCGCCTTGGACGGAATTGCTGCCCATCGCATCACCAAGCGGAAACTTCAGCCCCGAATTGGTCAGTGCCGTCGTCTTACCCGACCCCGGCGCTCCGAAGATGACATACCAGGGCAGCTCATAGATGTAGCCGAAACGCTTCTTGCTGATGCGGCGCAGAAGCAGCAGCGCTTCTCTCAGGCGGCTATGGATTTCGCCCACTTCCGCCTGCTGGCTGGCGGCATCGTCGGCAATACCTTCTACGAGCGCCTTGTCGCGCCTGCGGGAGCGTAGCGTTGTGATCAGCAGGTAGATCAGCCAGCCCGCAATGACCACGCCGATCGCGATTATCCGAGCGGCAGCACTCATTAGCGGCTTGAAGCTGCCATAGCCGGCCATCGAGCCGTAGAACCAGATGACGACGCAGATCGCCGCAACCCAGATCAGCGATATGAAGCGTTGTCCGAGAAGACCGGCATAGACCGAGACGTAGGAGCGAAGCGTGTAAAACGCGCCGAGCGGATTCATCTGGCTCCTCCCGTCGTCGTGGCAGACGCCGGCGGCCTATTGCCTGTCTGCGTTTGAGGTGTTGCTTGCGGGTTAAGGGCCGCCTCGCCGAGGCGCTGCGTCGGGTCGGTCAGCACCAGGATTTCAGTCCTGCGATTTGCCTCGCGGCCCTCCTGCGTGTCGTTGCTTGCCAGCGGGTCGCTATCGGCACGTCCTTCCGTCAGGATCGCCTCTTTGCCCGTGTAGGCCGCAAGGATATCGCCGACGGCGCGAGCACGTGCCTCGGAAAGATGCCAGTTCGATGGGAACTGTGCGGTGCGGATCGGTACATTGTCGGTGTAGCCGACGACAACGGCGCGGAATTTTTCCGAGGCGAGCGCACCGCCGATGCGTTGGAGGAGATCGCGGAATTTATCGCTGACTTCCGCGCTGCCTGTATCGAACAGGCCGGAATTGTTGATGCGGACCAACAACCTTCCATTGGAGTCCGAAAGTGTCACCAGCTTTCGATCGACTTCCGGCTGTAGGAAGGCGAGCAGGTTGTCGAGCGGCGTCGGCTGCGGCCTGACGACCGGCGGCGGTATGTCCGGTTGCTTCATCACCGGTGGCGTCTGTGCAGCGACCTCCTTCGGCTTCTCGATCAGGACGCTCGGCGTATCGCGTGGCGGCAGGTTGGCCAGGCGCTCGAAGGTCGCGTCCGAGGCGAGGTTCAGCGAAAGCGTGAAGAACATGTAGCCGAGCGCAAAGAGAAGCGCGAGCACGGAAAGGATCGTCCAAAGCGCAACGGCCGTGCGCAACGGCTTGTGGCGCGCGGAAACCCCGCGCCAATCCGGCGACAGCTCGCGCTCGAAGACGCCGTACTGACCGAGCAGTGTTTTATAAAGGCTATCACGGATGCGCCCGAGTTCCAGCGATCCGCGCGGCGAAACACGCGTGCGACCCTCGAAGGCGAGCGACAGGCAGAGATAGATCAGGAGCAGCAGATCTTTGTTGGCGCCGGGGCTCTGCTGGAAATGATCAAGGAGATCGAAGACGCGGTCGCCGCCGGTGACATCCATGTGAAAGGTCGAGACCAGGCCGGATCGCGCCCAGCCGGCGCGCACGCCCCAGCGTTTGCTCAAAACCACATCATCGATGGTTGCGCAGATGACATAATGTGCCGCGCGCGCCCGCTCGGGGCTGATACGGGCGCTCGCAAGGTCGCGTTCGTAGCGTCCAACTGCGTCGATCGTCACCCGCCGCAACTCGGCAATATCGGGCTGTTCTTCGGTGTTGCGTAGGCCATGGGCGAGATTGAGCAATGGTGCTGCCGAGCGCACGACGGTCGGAACATCCTCGCCGCCGAAGCGAAAGCCGCGGATAAGCGAATCGACGGACCAGCCGCCGCCTGCATCGCCGGCCTTGCCGCTCGGCTGCCGGTCCAGCTCTTCGTCCAGCAAATCGGCCATCTTGCGGGCGGCGTCGTTCTTGCGCGCGCCGTCCTCCGTCAGCTCGATGATCGTCGGTAGCTCGTGCCAGGGTGTTGAGCGTGTTGTGTTCATTCTCTCAGAGCCCACAGTTCCATCTCCAGGCCGGGGAAGTCGCCTGCGAGATGCAGGGCGATCGCGCCGGAGGTATCAAGCTGTTTCCAAAGAGGATTTTTCGTGTCGAGTTCGAAGTAGATCGTGCCTGACCGGTACGGCAGCTGCCGCGGCAGGACGGGGAGAGGCCTGACGGGAATGCCCGGCAGCGCGACATTGACGAGCTCGGCGATCCGCTCCACGGGGCCGATCTTGATCTGAGCGGGCAGCTTGCGCCGCACGTCCTCCGCCGACATTTCCGCGCGCACGGCCAACACAAAACCGGCGTCCTTGAGCAAGGAGCGGTCGTTGATTGTGCCGACGCGAACATCGTGGCGCCGCTCGATGAGCTCGATTGCAACGGCAGCCTGCTCGAGAACTGCCGACAGAGATGCACGAAGATCATTAAAGACAGCCGCAAACGTCGCCTTCAGATCATCGTGGCGATAGGGTGGGAAATCGCTGGCGCGTTTGCGGTCGGTCGTGAAAGTGGCCAGCTCTCCGGCTAGCTGGATGCATTCCTCATAGAAGGTCATCGGATGCATCCGCGATGCATTTGCCGCGATATGGCGCAGCATCGGGTCGGCGCGATTGAGGATGTGCAACAGAAAATAGTCGCCTACTTCTGCGGTGCCGCGCACCGTGGGGTCGCCGATCCGTTCGGCAATCGCCTCGGCGCGATGGCGCACGATGCCGAGCAATTCGGTGATGAGCTCGTTCAGACGCGCTTCGGCGGCGCAATTTAACGACGGAGCGATGTAGTCCGGATCGAGGATGACCGAACGATCGGAGCGAACCTCAATGACACGCGCAAGGCCGATCAGATCATATCCGGCGAGTTCGTCGCCGGTCTTCAGATAACGCAGGCTCAGGCGGCCAACGTCGATCGGCGCCATGAAGTCGGTCTCCATATTCGCATCCGGTGCCTCATATTGCGAGGCGGTGATGCGAACGCTGTTGCGCATGGCGCTGCCGTTCATGGCGACGTCGGCTCTCCCGGGCTGACGCGTCGGCAGAGCCAGATAGACGACGGCGTTCTTCGTGGAATCGTCAAGCTCAAGAGGAGGAGGCAGATCCGCATCGATTGGCGCTTCGAACGGCGTGCCGTCGGGCAGAATACCGCGCAGGTTCGACAGCGCAAACTGGCCGATCGCGAGCGCGCCGCGATCGATGCCGATTTCGGCAATACCCCAGGGGTAGGGCGCAAGCCCCCGGGCGGTCGTGCGGACCAGCCGCTCGGTCCAGCGGTCAGCCTGCTGGAAATGCTGCACGCGAAGGAACATGCCCTCGCTCCAAGCCACGCGATTTTCGTTCTTCATCGGGTGCTGCCCGTCCTCTCCGCCAAACTGGTGATATCCTGCCCGTCGCGGTCATCGGCCGCCGCGCGGAAGGCCTCGGCCAACAGATCGCGGACCGGAATGCTTTTGCCGCTCTTTTCGAACCGTGCGCGGTAGGCCTTCCAGTAATCGCCATTGCCGCGCCAGATGCCCTTGCGCTGGGAGGCATCGACGTGAGCCTCGACCATGCGGGGCTCGAACATCCGGCCGGCCTCGCGAACAAGGTTTTCGAGGCCGGCGTTGAGCGCGGACTGCCTTGCGACGAGCAATCGAAGACGGTCGGCAAGCTGCTCCGTCCGTTCGCGGCTGAACAGCGAAGCGGAGGAATGAGCACGGCTGTCCTCAATTCCGAAAATGGATGCTTCGTCGTCGAGTGTCTGCTCCAGTGTCGAGACGAGCGCTTCCAGTTGGCGCAGCGGATCGAATTGCAGCGCGAAACTCGTATCCTCCGCGCTTTCACCCGCATCATCTGCGGCTCGCGCATCATTGGCCGGGATGATCGTTTTGGTAGTCTCGACCGCCTCCGGGCCGGAACTGCGGGCAACGGCGACGGAGACATGCGTTGCCGCGCCATGTTCCAGCTGGGTGCCCAGCTCGAAACCCGAGTTCCAGTCGTCCGGAAGCACAGGCTTGATGCCGTTGATGTCAGGCGGACCATTCCAGCCGATATCGACGTTCCTGCTCGGCGACTTTTCCATTTTTGGCGATTGTGGAAATGCTGCGATCCAGTCGTCGCCGCTCCGCTGGCCGAGCACGCCCGTTGCCGAGCCGCCGCCGGGCACGATGTCGGCAAGGATCGAGGAGATCGTCATAGTCTCGTCGCTGAGGCGCAGATCGGCGGCCGGATCATCGATATCACGGTCGGCTTCTCCGGTAATGACGACGTTGAACGCGAGATCGCCGAATACGATCTTGGATTTGTCCGCAAGCCTTGCTGTCTCGCCTTCCAGAACGGTTGCACCGTCCACACGGGTGCCGTTGGCACTCTGGTCGCGCAGGAGAAAGCCGGCGCGATCGCGCTCTATCACGCAATGAATCTTCGAGATCAACCGCTGCTGATCGGACACCTGCCAGTCGCAATCCGGCGATCGGCCGAGGGTGCGCTTGCCGCGCTCGAAAAACCATCCCTTGCTGGAACCTTCTCCAGACGTTTGCCGCAGTTCAAGCCGCATGAAGGCCTCCCTGGTCGGATTGCCTTTGGGCATTGCGTGGCTCGATGATGATGGCATCGCCGCTGTCGCGATCAGCTGAAGCGACGCGTGCCCAGCTGTTCCATCCGAGCCGCGGCGGATCACCGCCCTCGCCAAGTCGGCAGAAGGGGATGTGTTCTTTCTTCAGAACCACTTGGATGTCGAAATCGAGCGACGGATCGACATAAAGGCGCGTCAGCGCAAACAGCGCATCGATATTAGCGCTGCCCGGCGCGAGAGAGCGGTAGTCCTCATAATCGACAGGTCCGATCACGACGCGGAAACTGCCGCCAAAATCATGGATTGCCGCACCCGCCGTTGAATTGATGCCAAGTTGTACGCCTTGCTGCTGCCCCATGCGGCTGCGCTCGCCTTCGGGAATGGAGAGCCATCTGCCTTTGAACGATTCGATCGCAACGGGTAGGCCGCTGAATTCCCGCAGCATGGCCCGGAGATTGACCGCATTGCGGGTCCGGGCCGCAAAGAATCCGGAAAATCTGAGGATCAACTCGTCGTCAGCGCGAACCTGCTCCTTCAGCCGGGCCGTACCGAAGCCTGTCAGCGAGAACAGCGTCTTGATGAATGCATTGTCGTTTCTGTCCGCGCTCCATCGCAGCCGCCGAGCAAGACGATATTTGTCACAAGCATCGACGAAAAGCTCGGCAAGGCGGCTCGTGAACAGATCGAAAAAGCTTGAAAGGCCATGAGCCCGATTGCGCTCCTCGCGCATGACAAGCTCATTGTAGCTCGGTGGCATCGCGCCCAACGGGCCAAGAAGGCCTGCCATGCTTGCCTGGACCGATCCTGTCGCCCCCTTCTTCTTGAAGCCGCTGACGGCAAGCGGCGCCGGTGAAACGCCGATGGGGGACGATACGGTCAAATGATCGCCAGCTGCGTGCTGTGCAACGCGAAATGCCGTCGATGGCTCGAAGCGGCCGGGATCGCTTTCGAGCAGTGCGGCAAGCATTTCACTATCACTTGGTCGGAACTGGTCCATCGTCGTTGCGTACCCCTTCGTCACAATAACGGCCGCTCGGCGGCGCGGGCCGGCCAGACGGCGATTGGCTTTGATTGCCCCTTCATCGAGATGGAGAGGCGGGTGAAGCTGTTGATCGAGGTGTAAAGCCCAAAAAACCGATCGAGAACGCTGCCGAAAAGATGGGCCGACGGCCTGTCGATCGCTGCGGGATCGAACACCAGGCGGATATCCGTGCCGGTCACCATCCCGCCGCTGGCAAGCCTGGTCATCGAGCTTTTGGCTTCGACCCGCACCAGAGCGTCGGCCAGTTGCCTGGTTTCACGGCTGTCTCTGAACGCGTAAAGCGCCAGGATATCTTTGAGCGCGGCACCATCGTTGTCGAAAATGGAGAGGTGATTGAGCTGAAGATGCGACATGAGCCGCCAATTCCGACCTTGCTGCTCGTTCATGCGCACGGATGGCGTAGGGGCCATCAAGGCTTCGACCGAGGCGACCGCTTCACTGCCGGAGGCGAGCTGCAGATAGGGGTGGCCGCCGCCAAAGGGCAGTTGCTCGGGCAATTCGCGATTGAGGCATAGGGCATCGACGCTGGCGATTTTGTCGACGGGGCCGCTTGCCCGACATGCGCGATCGACGAAGGTGATTTCCATATCCGAGGTGTGGTCGTCGGCATCGAAACGGCGAGCGCACTGCCAGAACAGTGACGAGGCTCCGCCCTTCAAGCTGCGGCCGAAAAAGGGCTGGCACTGTTCCTCGTCTCCGCTGCGCCCGGATATCAACACCTTCTCGATCGCATAGATCTCGCGCGTTTTCTGCCGCCTCGCGTCCGGCAGTACGCGATATTCGGTGCGCGTACCGTCGAGCGCGATTGGTTCGCAGTTCTGGCGAAACAGGTTGACGATCGGGGTGGCATTCAAGACGAAATCGCGGGCCGAAATGGCGCGTTCCAACTTGGCGCTGGTCTCGTCGAGATAGATGAAGATTTCCAGCGTCTCGCCACGCCAGGCCTTTAGGCCGAGAATATCTATGAAGAGGAATTTCTGCGGCAGGGCGAAGAATTCCGTCAGTAGACGATAGCCGGCGAAGCTTGAGCTGGGGTAGGGCAGGATCGCTTCGTCCGGCTCGAAACCGACCGGATGCAATGCCTTTTTTGACAGCATGACGGGCGCACGATCGTCTGCATGGTAAGCAAGCACTATGCCAAGCGTGTGATTGACCAGAAGCTCGTGAATGGCGACCGCCTGCTGCCAGGACGAGCCGATGTGAAGCCGCAGCCGATCAAGGCCGATCTCGCCGAGCGGCTTGTTGGTGTCGCGCGCCCGGACTGATAGGCGCAGACAACCGGCCGCACCCGCATGAGGGGACGGCGGCGCACTGATCGGATGGCCGGTCAACGAAGCCGAGACGATCTCAATCGGCGCGACCTGCGTGTCCTGCGTGGTGCGGAAGCGGCAGCTCTCGCCGCCGATCGGCTCTGCAAAGATTTCCGTATGACGCGGCAGAGTCTGTACGGACGCCAGAGTGTTGCTCGGCGCAAAGCGCACGATGCTCATCGAGGGCAGCGGCGCCAGATAATGCGGATAGAGCGTTTCAAGCAGGCCATCCGTCAGTTCCGGAAACTCGTCGTCAAGCTTCTGGCGGACGCGGGCGGCCGAATAGGCAAAGCTCTGGATCAGGCGCTCTACATGCGGATCATCGGCAACCTCGCCGGTTACGCGCAAACGACCGGCAATTTTCGGGAAGGCATCGGCGAAACGGGCGGCCCGCCGGCGGATGGCGGCCAACTCTTCGTTATACCGCTGCAGAAAGCCGTCAGCCATTGTTGGCCTCCACTAGGAAGCGCTGGGTCGTCGGATCGATCGTCGATTCAAAGCTGATCGGCGGCATGCCCTCATGCACGCGGAAGGTCGCGTGAATGCGCAGCCGCAAGGCCCGTTCGCCGTTGCCGCGGCTCTTGAGAATGCTCACCTGCACGTCGGAAAGCCGCGTTTCAAACAGAGCAATGCGCCTCTCGATCAGACGAGCGAGCCGACTCTTGGCTTCATCGGTGAGGAGATTTGCCGACACCATGCCGTCGACGCCAAAGCACACCAGCGCATCGCCGAGTTCGTCATAGATCGAAGGCGGCGCAGTCGGGCGGCGGCGTGTATTGAGCAGGGCCTCAAGGTCGCGTCGAATGCATTCGCGCAGTTCGCGCAGCTGTTCTGCCGATGTCAGCGGCGGATCCTGCAGACGATCGGGATTTTCGTCGATCAACCGATCGATGATCGACCTGGCGACGATCCTTTCCCGCGGCCTATAGCGCTCCAGTGGATCAACCATGAGCGGCAGGCCTCATGTGATCGGAGCTCTCAGTCATTTCCAGCGATTTCAGATCGTGGAAGGAAACGAGATCGTCACCGGCGAGGAAGCACTTCTGGCCACGGCCAGTGGTAATTCCGGTCGATTCGTCGACCCATTCCGTCTCGCGGCCGAGCAGCAGTTTTGCGCCCGTCGTGCCGTGATAGATCGCAGGCAGGAGCACCGGCGCGCTCGCGCCATCCACGAGTTCCAGCTCGGCCCTGCGGAAGGCAAGATCGCGCGGACGCGCAATCGGCTCGACGCGAAGCGCGGCAACTCTGGAAAAATCAACCCAGAGATATGCTCCGCCCGTCATGATGACCTCGATCGCATGCGGAATGCGGTCGTCGAGATCGCGAAGGTCCGAAACGAGCTGGCCATTCCAGTTCATCGGCCGTTCGCCTCGAACCTCCTCCAGGGATTGCAGCGCCGCGGCCGTATCCGAGGAATGGTCGCGACACGCGACCGCCACCTTCATCGCCGCCTGATCCAGGGTTGTCGGGCCGTTCGGAAAGTCCGGCGCGGCAGCCCCGTCGAACCAGGCAGACCGTGCCGCCATTGCCCGCAGCTGGTTGCGCAGCATCGCGAAGCCCATCACGTCTTCCGGTGCGAATGTCGTGGCGAGATTGCACTGCGTGTCGGCTCTTGCATAGTCGCCGGCAAGGATCAAAAGATCGATCAGGATATGCCGGCCATCCTTGTCCGTGGGGGCCGCTTTGACATGCGCCTTCGCCTGCTCGATTGCATCGTCGAGCGCGTTTTCGCTGAGAGCTTCGGCGATTTTGGCGGAGAGCGTCATGCAGACATCCTTTGCGGGCTGTTTGCGGAGCGGGAGAACGCATAGGTCGCATTCGCCGTCTCCGCGATCAGATGAAAACTTGTCGACACGTCGTCGAGCTGAAAATGCGGCTGGAGCCGCACGGTGCAGGCGAACATGCCAGGCTTGCCGGGAATCTCGTTGACGCTGATACCTGCCGAACGCAACGGGTAGCGCGTGCGCAGCGAAAGGTCGGCGTCGTCATTGCCGAGCGTGTAGCTCGACAACCAGTCATTCAGTCTGCGCTCGATCGAGATTGTATCGGCAAGCTTGCCGATCTCGTCGCGCATGATGACCTTGAGGTAGTGCGAGAAGCGCGAGGCGCAGAGCACATACTGCAGCATGGCGGCAATGCGGGCATTCTGCCGTGCATGTTCGCTCGAATAATGCGCCGGTGCATGCAGCGACTGGTTGGAGTTGAAGATTGCCGAAGAGGAGAGGTAGGTGGTCGCTACCGGTATGATGCCGAGCTCGCAGAGCTGCTGTTCCTGCCCGTTGGTCAATCGGATCTCGACGGGAGCCTGTTGCGACAGGCCATTGCTTTCGATGCCTAGATCGTAGGGGGCGAGCTCGTCCGTGCTCAGCACGCCGCCATCGATGGTGTCCTGTGTTACACCGCGGATATCCGCGAACCAGCCGGATTCGATGAAATTGCGAATGACGATCATCGCGAAGGCGAAGGCACCATTGCCCCAAAGCAAGGTGCTGCCGTCGGCTGCGACACTTTCGCGGAACGGGAACTGATCGTCACGCTCACGCGAAAACGCCTCATAGGGCGCGCGCATCAAAATCCTCGGCGCGACCAATCCGAGGAAACGAGAGTCCTCGCGCGACCGGAGCCCGTTCCAGCGAATGCGCGTGGGATCATAGGAAAGCCAGGAAAAATCCTGGACGCGATTGAGCTCGCTGAAATCCTGCAGGCCGATTGCCTGTGGCGCCGCGGCGGCCACGAACGGGCAAAAGGCGGCAGCGGCTGCCATGCCGATCTGGGTCAATGCCCCCACAGTATCGCCGCCGGCTGGATCCTGGGGCGATAGCTCATAGTCGCCGATCAGCAGACCGAAGGGCTCTCCACCGGGCATGCCGAATTCGCGGCTATAAATCAGCTCGAAGAGATGGCTCTGGTCGAATTCCGTCGTCCGCTCAAGATGGCGCGTCAGCTGGGGCCAGCTGACGCTGAGGATCTTGACCTTCACCTCTTCCGATCGGCCTGTATGGCGCATGAGCATGGCAAGCCCGCGCCACCGCGCCTCCATCGCCTGGAATTCGCAATGGTGCAAAATCGCATTGACCTGCCGGTTAAGCGCATCGTCGATCATGGCGATCAAGCGATGCACCTGATGTGGCCAGGCAGCTCTCGGTTCCATCGTTGTCGCGGTCATGGTGCTGACAGAAGGCGCGCGGCGAGATGATCGCCGCGCCGCCTCTCCTAGTTCTTGGTCGGGATACGGGCGACCATTCTGAGCGAAGTGGTCAGCTCTTCCATCTGCAACCAGGGTCGCATCCATGCAACCGCATTGTAAGAGCCGGGCTTGCCTGGAACCTCCTGGACCGTCACCTTCGCATCGCGCAGCGGATATTTGGCACGCGATTCCTCGCCGGCATTGTCGTTGGCGTTGACGTAGTTGGCGATCCAGCGGTTGAGCCAGTTTTCGCAATCCTGCGCTTCCATGAAGGAACCGATCTTGTCGCGGCCCATGACCTTCAGGTAGTGCGCGAAGCGCGAGGTGGCCATCATGTAGGGCAGGCGTGCGGATACGGCCGCATTGGCGGTTGCCTCCGGCTTGTCATAGACCTTCGGCTTATGGGTCGTCTGGGCGCCGAAGAACACGGCATAATCGGTGTTCTTGTAATGGCAGAGCGGTAGGAAACCGAGCTTGCCGAGCTCGGCGTCACGACGGTCGGTGATGCCGACTTCGGTCGGGCACTTGAGGTCAAGGTCGCCATCGTCGCTCGAGAAGATGTGCATCGGCAGATTTTCCACCTTGCCGCCGTTTTCGGCGCCGCGGATCGCCGTGCACCAACCGTTCTGGGCAAAAGCGTCCGTTAGCCGCGTTCCCATCACATAGGCCGCGTTCATCCAGCAGTAGGAGTTATGATCGAGCTCGCCGGTCTTCGAATGTTCGGTTTCGTCGAAAGCGAAGTCGTCGATCGGATTGGTCTTCGGGCCATATGGCATGCGGGCAAGGACGCGCGGCAAGGCTAGCGTGACGAAGCGCGAATCTTCACTGTCGCGCAGGCTGCGCCATTTTGCATATTCGACCGTTTCGAAGATCTTTTCGAGATCGCGCGGACGAGCAAGCTCGCGGTAGTCGTCAAAGCCGAACATGCGCGGGCTGGCGGCCGAAATGAACGGCGCAAAGGCTGCCGCTGCGATCGACGAAATCCCCTGCAGCGTCTGCACATCTTCGAAAGAGTTGTCGAACTCGTAGTCGCCAATCAGGGCGCCCATGGGCTCACCGCCGGGCGTGCCGAACTCGTCTTCATAGATCGACTTGAAGAGCCGCGACTGGTCGAATTCCACGGCCTTCGCCAGATCCTTGGAGACATCGCGCTTCGATGCGTTCAGTACGCGGATCTTCAGATTGACGCTGGTCTCACTGTTCTTGACCAGGTAGTGCAGGCCGCGCCAGGTTCCCTCGAGCCTAGCGAATTCCGCGGACTGCATGATCGCGGCAAGCTGACGGGAGATTTTCCGATCAAGCTCGGCAATTGCCTTGTTGAGCGTGATCGTCAGGTTGCGATCATAAGTGACGGTGCCCTTGAGCGCTTGGTCGGTCAGCGTCCTTAGCAGGTCCTGGGCACGGTCTGGTTCGGTTTGGCGGGTTGCAGCCACGATCTGCGATAGCAGATTTTCCTCAGGCGCAAATTCGGCCTCTTTGGTCTTCAGTTGGCTTTCAGCGCTCATTTTTCGATCCTCGCGGAAAATTGCAGGCGATAGTGGTGAAGCTTGAGGCCCGCCGCTATCGGCTGCTTGAAACGGGATTGGGCGACCGGCATGTGCAGATCGCCAACGACGATCAGCTCGCGGCAGGCTTTTCGGCCAATCCGAGCTCAGACATCAGCTTCGAGAGATCAGTCTTGTTCTGCAGGATATCCTCGAGCAGCCGCTCCAGCTCTTCTGACCGATCCGCTTTGCTCATGAGGTCACGAAGCTGGTTGCGGGCATCGAGAAGCGCCTTCAAGGCCGGCACTTGATCGACGATGGAACCAGGTTCGAAATCCTGCATGCTTTCGAATTTCAGCGAGACGGGAAGCTGTGAGCCGTCGCCTTCCAGTGTATTTTCGACCGAAATGTTGAGGCCCGGCGTCATGCGGCGCATGACATCGTCGAAATTGTCGCGATCGATCTGAACGAACTTGCGCTCGCCGAACGGTTTCAGCGGTTGGGTCGGATTGCCTGAGAAATCGCCGAGCACGCCCACGACAAAGGGCAATTCCTTGACGACCATGGCGCCTTCTGTCTCCACCTCATACTTGATGTGGACCCTCGGCTTGCGCACTCGCTCGAGCTTTTCGTGAACACTCGCCATAAAACTTCTCCTTCAATGCCAGCGGCAAATTCGCTTTTCACATGTGGCGCAACTCGGCTTTGGAAAGGGCTGGTTGCAAAACTTCAGGCTGCAGCTTGTGTTTTTTACCCACTTTTGTTCGATTTCGGCTGAATGCCCGCTGCCGTCAGAACGGCATTGCGGACCTGCTGCTCGGGCAGCAATTCGGCCAATAGTTCTGTGAAATCCATGCGGCCGCGCCTGACCATCGTCTCGATCGCCATGGAAATCGGGGAGTGCGGTTCGCTGCGGCGGAAGTAGCGCGCGACGGCAAGCAACAGCTCGAACGCCTCCTCGCGCGAGCCGATCTGTTCCGCATTCAAGGGCCGCAGGCGGCTTTGCGTCTGCTCGCCCGAGCCTTCCTGCTTTTGTGGCTCGGCCTGGGCTTCGGTCGCCGAGGATTCGATGCCTGTAAGAGCGCGAAGGGCCACGGCCGCCTCTTGCAGGACGTTGTGGGTATTGGAGCTCGGCGGCGCCATCGGCCCGCAGCGCTCGTTCAGAACAGACACCAGCCGCTCAAAGGCTGCAAGGCAGCCATTGACCATGTTGAGATGCGAACTCATGGCGGCCGTGCCGGCCTCAAGGGCGGCTTGGCTCAGTTCGTCACGCCGCTTCACCTCGTTAGGACGCTGCGACAGCTGGAAATCCCAGAGCGAAAACTGGCCGAATTTCTTTGCCGGAATGAGCGGCGACAGCCTGATTGCCTGAATGATGGTTCCTTCGCCGCCGACACCATTGAGACCCGAGAGTGGGGCGAGGCGTTCATCGACATCATCAGCCCCGACGGAATGAAATTTCTCCCAATGCTTGTCCAAAAGCGACGCGATGGCCAGGTAGACATCCCTTAACCCCTCGAAGCCGCGCAGACGTAACTCCGCCTCAGCCAACCATGCTAATACTTCGAGGTCCTTACTTTTTGAAGAAATAATCTGCAATCCAAGATTGCTAACATCTAACCAGAGAGGTGAAAGACTAATATTTTCACCTGGTGATATACCTCGCTCCGCAGCGCGAGCCTGGTTTCTTGCATCCTTTATTCTATAGTATATTTCAACCATGGAAGTATTTGTTCGGATATCTTCTCCGCACGGAGCGTTTTCTTCAAATGGAATTTCGATGTCGCAAATGTTCAACAGGGGATTGGCTCCAATTTATGAACTACATCGCTTGAAGGCGTGATAGTTAGGATGATCTATTCCTTTGTCAACCATGTCTATTCTGTAACGGGTTTGTGACAATATCGAATTTCGAAGTTGCAAATTTTTTTTGCTTTCCTTCTGGACGCTCGCAGATAACCGCCCTAGTTGTTGCCGCGGTATGGAGGGTGTACTCGATCCAAAACCAGAGGAGGAAATTTCAAAGTGTCGAATATCGACCTCAACCGTCTGATCAGAACGCTTGAGCCTGCTTTACGCGTCGGTCTCGAGGCTGCAGCGTCGCGTGCAGCCCGCGGTCGGCATGCAAATGTCGATGTCGCACATTGGATAGCCGCGTTGCTGGATGTGTCGGAAGTTTGCTCCTTCTTTGAAGAACTTAGCGTGTCATCCGAGGTGCTCCGCACAGAGCTCGATAGCGCCATTGGCGAGCTGCCGGTGGGCGATGGCTCTGCGCTGGTGCTCTCCCAAAATCTGCTGTCGCTGATGCGTGAGGCCTGGCTCGTCGCCTCGCTTCAATGCGGCCGCACCGGCATCGTGCTGGCGGATCTTCTGACGGCGCTCACCGATGACCAATCGTTGCGGATCATGGCGCGTGGCATGGCTCCCTCGTTGCGCAGCCTCGATCGCAATGCGCTCGAAAAGCGGTTGAATTCGGCAACTCCCCGCGAAGCGGCTTCGGGCCTGCAGGATTCCGAGGCCGTCTCCAGCGCCGGTGAGAATGAGTTTCTGCGCCTTTACACTCGCGACATGACGGCGGATGCAAAGCTTGGACGCATCGATCCGGTCATTGGACGTGACCGCGAACTGCGCCAGGTCATCGACATTCTGATGCGTCGTCGTCAGAACAATCCGATCCTGGTCGGCGAGGCCGGCGTCGGCAAGACGGCCGTCGCCGAGGCGCTTGCGCTGGAGATTGCTGCCGGCCGCGTGCCGGACATGTTGAAGCCGGTGCGAATACTCCTCCTCGATCTCAGCCTGTTACAGGCGGGTGCCGGTGTGAAAGGCGAGTTCGAGCGGCGTCTGCACGGCGTGGTAGCGGCGGTGCGAACCTCCGCGCAGCCGATTATCCTGTTCATCGACGAGGCGCATGGCCTGATCGGTGCCGGTGGCCAGGCCGGACACGGCGATGCCGCAAACATATTGAAGCCGGCGCTTGCGCGCGGCGAACTGAGAACGATCGCGGCAACGACCTGGAGTGAATACAAGCGCTATATCGAGAAGGACGCTGCACTGACGCGGCGCTTCCAGGTCGTTCAGGTGCTGGAGCCCGACGAGGAAACTGCGATACGCATGTTGCGCGGTGTCGTCGGTAGCTTCAAGAAACATCACAGGGTACGCATTCGCGACGAGGCATTGGCAGCCGCCGTTCGCCTTTCGGCCCGCTATATCCCGGCACGGCAGCTCCCGGATAAGGCGATCGGCCTGATCGATACTGCCGCCGCCGCCGTGTCTCTTGCCCGGCAGACTGTGCCGGAGGCATTGAAAGGATTGCACAACGAGCGGGAAATGCTTTCAGCTGAAGCTGAAGCGCTTTCTGCGGAGCCGCCAACACCGGAACTTGCCGCGCGCCTAGCAATCATCGAGAACGAAAAGTGCGAAGTACTAACCGAAATAGGGCGTCTGCAGGCCAAGTTCGATGCCGAAATCCGTCTCTCGAAAGAGGCTGACCGAATTGAAGCATCTTTAGGTGACGGCGGCACGCAGCAAGCCGATGAGGGGGGGCACGCGCGAGCCGACAATGTCGCGCTGTTTCCCCCGGGCGGCTCCTCCGAGGCCGCCCGCGCGGCATTGGCGCAAGCCGAGCGCAACCTTGCCGACGTTGCTGGAGAGACGCCTTTGGTTCCTCGCGTCGTCGACAAGGACGTGATCGCCGGCATCGTCGCGCGCTGGACCGGTATTCCGGTCGGCAAGCTGCTGTCGGATCAGGTGGAAACTGTCAAGACGCTCGACACAAGGCTCAAAGAGCGTATTTTGGGCCAGGATGCCGCGATCGCGCGAATTTCAGCCGCCATGCGGTCTGCTCGCGCCGGCCTTTCCGATCCGCGCCGCCCACCTGCCGTCTTCCTGCTTATCGGCATGTCGGGAACCGGTAAAACCGAGACAGCGCTTTCTCTTGCGGATCTTCTCTATGGCGGTAGCCAATATCTGACGACCATCAACATGTCCGAGTTCAAGGAGGAGCATAAGGTTTCCCTGCTGCTCGGATCTCCGCCCGGCTATGTCGGCTATGGCGAGGGTGGCGTCTTGACCGAGGCAGTCCGCCGCCGCCCCTACGGCGTCCTGCTGCTGGACGAGATCGATAAGGCGCATCCCGGCGTTCAGGAAGTATTCTACCAGGTCTTCGACAAGGGAACGCTGCGCGACGGCGAAGGCCGCGACATCGACTTCAAAAACACGACCATCGTCATGACCGCCAATACTGGCTCCGAGCTGCTGGCGGCGCTGGCGGCCGATCCGGAGACGGTGCCCGAGGGCGAAGCGCTGGAAGCATTGCTGCTTCCCGAATTGCATAAGCACTTCAAGCCCGCCTTCATCGGCCGCACGACCGTTTTGCCGTTCATGCCGCTGAACGGCGAGACGCTGAGCGGTATCGTCGATATCCAGATCGGCCGTATACGTGACCGCGTCGTAGCCTCATATGGGACAACTATTTCGCTCGCTTCGGAGGCCCGCGAAGCATTGGTCGGCCGCGCCAAGGCGAGCGAAATGGGCGCGCGCGCCATCGAAGCCATGATCGGGCGCGATCTTCTGCCCGAATTGTCGACCTTCTTCCTCAACGCTGTCGCCGAGGGACGCAAGGTCGCCGGCATTACTATTAGTTTTCACGATCACCGGTTCCTCATCGCTGAGAGGCCGGTGGACGGCAATGAATTCTCCGGCCTCAACCAACATGGCACGGCGAATGAAGCAGCCCCGGACGAACACAACGCCCGGATGCGGCATTAGACGGAAAGGTAAACCGCCTTGCAGCGACAAGGCGAATTCAATCCCAACAGGAGAGTTGAGAGCATGCCGATTTATCTGCAAATCGACGGAATTCAGGGCGACGCCACTCACGAGCAGCACAAGAAGTGGATGGACATTGAAGTCATCCACTGGAACGTCTCGCGCAACATGAAGACGTCGGCCGGTTCCGCAGCGAACCGCGAAGCTTCCGAGCCTACCGTTTCGGAAGTCATCCTGACGAAGGTCAGCGATTCCTCGTCGACCAAGCTGTTCCAGGAAGCATGCTCGGGCCGCACCGGCAAGCAGGCGGTCATCCACCTGGTTACGACCGGCAATCCGGGCGATACCTATATCGAATACACGCTCACCAACACGCTGATCGCGAGCTATTCGGTCGACTCTAACGGCGACCGTCCGGTCGAGACGATCAAGCTCAACTTCACCAAGATGGAAGTGAAGTACACGCCTTACGACGACTCGCAAGCGCCGCAGTCGCCGATGATCGCCTCTTACGATCTGGCAACGACCAAGGCTGCCTGAGGATAACACTGTTTTCCGGCGCGTTGCAGTTAGGCGCGCCGGAACCGTGTTCGATGCCAGATCGCCGCTGTGGCGGCTATCTGCACGTTTTCTACAACGTTTCTCATCGAGGTCGCCATGGTAGATTTTTCCGTTTCGTCACCGGCGCTGCAAATGGAGCCGGTGAAGCAGACCGACCTTCCGCCGATGCGGCGCGCAGGGCGCGGTCCTTCCTATGATTACTTCTTGTGGCCGAGCGGCCCGCGCGAATTAGCCGCTCGCAACCAGGCCGCGGGCGCTTTCGCATCTGGTCTCCAATCAGTTATGGAAAAAGCGAATGAGATGTCGTTGACGCACTGGCTAAAGGTGTGGCTGCGAAACAACGAGCCCCACATCATCCGGGAGATGGACATCAATCATCATTCGGTCTTCGTGGCTCAGTTCAACTATACGGTAACTGATGGCCAGGTCCGGACGTATATGGTCCGAGGTGCCTATTTGCTAGGTACGGTCGTTTCGCGCGCCGACATTGGCAAGATCCTGACGCCGGAAGTGCTCTATGGTCCCAGCATACGCGAAACGGTGCCGAATGGTACCTTGTACCAGATCGCCTATCTCGTCGGCGGCCGCAGTCAGGCGGTCGGCAGCACCGGCAAGACTGGCTCGACAAGTTCACTGGTAGGATAAGGCGCCGATGAACGACCAGCCTTCGGCCAATGATTTCATCCAGGCGACCCGAAATCTTCGGGTCGTCTCGCCGCTTGGCACGGATCAGCTCCTGCCGGAGCGAGTGACAATCACCGAAGGTGTGTCTTCGCTCTTCGACATCCGGCTTTCCGTGCGCGCCAAGCGCGAAGTCATCAAGCCGGAGGAGCTGATCGGTCGCCTGGTCGATATTTCATTGGAGGTTCAGCAGGCCGAGGACGGGAACGACGGCGTTCGCCGCCCCTTCAACGCTCTTGTAACCTCCCTTCAGGAAGGCCCTCCGATCACGCGCGGCCTGCGCTCCTATTCGATGGTGCTGAAGCCGCAAATGTGGCTTTTGTCGCAGCGGTCGGACTGCCGCATATGGATGGACAAGACCAGCATCGATATCGTCGAGACGCTCTTTTCCGAACACGGGATTCCCGCTCCAGATGTTTCCGGCGTCGTGACGGCGCCTCCGCCGCAGCACTATTCGGTGCAATGGAACGAAACGGATCTGGACTATCTTACTCGCCGCTTCGAGGAAGATGGGCTTTTCTACTGGTTTTCCCATGAGGAAGGCAGCCATCGGCTGCACCTTGCCGACGGCGCCAATTCCTGGGCGGGGCCGTCTCCCTCCGCCCAGGGTGAGGGCAGGGTACGTCTTGCCCAGGGCTCGACGGACCGCAACCATATCAACGAATGGATGAAGCACTACGCCTACATCCCCGGGCAGCGGGCCGGCGCCGACTGGAATTTTGAGACGCCACAGATGGTGCCGGGCACGACCACGCCTTCGCTGGTACAGATGCCGGGAGCGATGAAACGCGAACTCTATGAATACCCAGCCCGCATCTCATCCGTCGCGGAGGCGGAAAGGGCGCAGAAGCTGCGCATGCAGGCAAGTGAAGCCGACCACAATCGCGTCGTCGGCCAATCGACATCGCGTATCCTTGAGGCCGGCCGCCGTTTCACGCCTTACGAAATAGCTCATCCTGACCATGTCTACGAAGAGCACGTCATCGTGCGTGCGACCCATTCCGCGGTCGATCCATCCTACGAAACCAACACCGATCAGCCGGAATACTCCAACGAATTCGAGGCTATGCCATCGCGCGTGCCGATGACGCCGCATCGCAGCACCGAGCGGCCACGCATTCGCGGCACGCAGGTCGCAATCGTCGCTGGGCCCCCAGGAGAGGAAATCCATCCCGACCAGTATGGCCGCATCAAGCTCTGGTATCCCTGGGATCGCCGCGCCAAGAAGGATGGGTCGGATACGTGCTGGGTGCGTGTCGCCCAAAGCTGGGCCGGTGGCACCTGGGGCGGCCAGGTCATCCCCCGCATCGGCATGGAAGTCATGGTCGCCTTCATCGACGGCGACCCGGATCGTCCATTGGTAACAGGCGTGGTGCCGAACCCAAGCAATGGCGTGCCCTACGACCTACCCGGCAACAAGACCCGCATGGTCATGCGCTCCAATACCCATAAGGGTACAGGTTTCAACGAAATGACCTTCGAAGACGATGCTGGCCGCGAAAACATGTTCTTCCACGCGCAGAAGGACCAGACGACGCGCATCCGCAACGACCGCACCAAACGCGTCGACCGCCACGAGGTCGCCTCCATCGGCGGTAACCGCGCCGTGGAGGTGAGCGGCAACCAGAAGCATGAGATTGGTGGGTCGGTAAATACTGTCGTTGGCGGCACGGGGCCGATGGCGATGGCGCTGATGGGGACGGTGCAGGGGCTTTCGGGACAGACGGCCGGATTGCTCTCCCAGGCAGGCCAGATCGCCGGCGGAGGCGGCGAGGGGCTTGCCGCGTTCGCGGGCACGATCGCATCTTCAGCCCTCGGTTTCCTTGGATTGGGGGGACTTGGCAGCCGCGAAGGCGTGGTCTCCGGGCCAAATCCGAGAGCAGACGCCGGAACGAACCTTTCCGGTTCTGGCAGCGGCCTGGGCGAGGCGGCTGGCGGCCTTTTTCCTCTTCCCGGCATCATGAACACGGTTGTCGGGTCGTTCAAATCAGACACTATCGGCATCGCAAGAGCAGAACAGATCGGTGTAAGCAAGGTCACGCATGTCGGCCAAACCTCCCTCGAAAAGGTCGGAAAGTTCAAGAAAGTGATCGTGGGCGACGAGTTCGTCATCGAATGCGGCGCCTCTAAATTCATCATGCGCCAGGACGGCACCGTTATCATTCTGGGGACACATTTCAACTTCACCGCATCCGGGCCGACGCAGATCAACGGCAAGGTCGTCGATCTCAACAAGCCGGGAGGCGGCTTTGCCGAGGCTTCGCCGACATCGTCAGACACGACGGCGCAGGGCTGAGGCGCCATGTCGGTTGACAATCGCACACCGTTTGCGGCGCTTGCCTTCCGGCAATACAACCTCGCGGGCGATTTGCTGGGGGTCGTTGTCGCCAGAGGGACGTTCAAGCTCGCGAACGGCGGTCCGCTTGTCGTGGCTGACATCCAGCAACCGTTGGTCATGTCGGATGTCTATGACGGCAATCCGCACGAGACGCCTCAGATGGCTTGCACGGATCTGGCGCCATTCAAACCGGGTACGGATGTAACCTTTATCGGCGCTGCCTTTGCGCCTGATGGTATCGCGGCGCCATCCTGGACCTGCGGTCTGAGAGTTGGACCTGTTCAAAAGCGGCTGCGCGTTCATGGGCCGCGTGTCTGGCGGGCGAAGACCCGCAAGACGTGGCGCGGACTAATCGACAGGGAAAAAGAAGACGCGCTTGACGGTTGGGAGCTGACCACTGGAAAGCCGGCGACCTACGTGCCCATCGACTGGCGATTTGCCTTCGGTGGCAGGATCGAGAGCGGCGAGGTATTCGAACGGAACCCGCTCGGGATCGGGCTTGTCGGTCAGGACCAGTTCCGTGAAAGACCGGAATGGCCGGCACCGCAGATCGAGGATGCGGACGAACCAGTCCGCTCTGTCGGCGACAGGCCGGCGCCTGCAGGTCTTGGTCCGCTTTCGCCATTCTGGGAGGATCGGATACGGAAAGCCGGGACCTACGACGACGCTTGGCTGAACGAAAGGCATCCGCTCCTTCCCCGCGACTTCGATTTCTCCTTCTGGCAAGCAGCGCATCCGGACCTGGTGGCAAACCCTTGGCTGCAGGGAGATGAAACCTTCGAGCTGAATCACCTACTGCCGGGGTTAGGAATGCTCCACGGCTGCCTCCCTGGCGTTCGTCTTCAGATCGAAATTGATCGGGGTATAGGCCCAGCGCAGGGCCTCATGGTGCTCGACGGCGTTCATTTCGACATGCGGCCCGGTGTGGGGCGCGTTTTCCTGACCTGGCGGGCTGGCTTTCCTTGGCCGGAGCGCCGTGGATTGCCGCGCCTTGATTTTGCAAGTTCCACTCTGGGAGTGGCTTAATGGGCGAGAGGCAATTTCCCGACCCGATCTATGACGGGGATTTCGCTGCTCATTACGGGCTCCCTGCAGACACCAAAATCATCGGTCCGCCGATGTCTGGCACGTTGCTTACTAAGACGCCGGATGGCAGCAATCCCTTGCTCAAATATGATGGACCTTGGCCGCCTCCCAAGAAGGAGGCTACCAAGGCGGCGGAGCAACCACGTCCCACTGCTGCCGATCCCGCCCCGCCCGAGCTCATTCCTGACGATAGCAAGGCAATCGCCGTCTGCCTGTCGCCGGACGTATGCAAATCACCGGATAAGCCGGTTCCCTACATGTCTTGGGGCAAAGCCTCGGATGATCTGAATTATTCGCTAGACGTTCGTTCGAATGGTATGGCTATCAAGCGCCAGGACTCGAAGTTTTCACGCTGCTACGGCGATGAACCCGGCGTGGGATTGGGATGCAAATCCGGCACGGTTGGTGATGTCGTCGAGCCGGTTACATCCTCGACAATAGTGCGAGCAAACGGTGTTTGGGTTCAACGCCACAATGATCGTTGCACATTGAATAACGGCAATACCGACGGTGAATATGTCTATGTTCAGTCGACCGATGCAAATAAGGCACCCGACGGCAAGGACAAGGACGACCGGGCTTGGTACGAAAAGGCTTGGGATTGGACTGGCGAGAAGTTTCATGACGCCGGGCAGGCCATTCATGAGTTTGATGAGAGTCACGGTCGCGTCATAACACGCGGCATGGGCGGGCTGCAGGCCATAGGTGGTGCTGCGGAGAGTGTCGCGGGCGCCGGTCTAGCCGGTGTCGGCGGCGCGGCGTCTGCTACCGGCGTCGGAGCCGCGCCGGGTGTTCCTGCCATGATTGGAGGGGCCGCACTCGCGGTCAACGGCTACGACAATTTCTCAACCGGCCTAAAGCAGCTGTGGACGGGGGAAACTCAAACAACTGCGATCGCCCAGGCCGCCGGGCAAATAACAACTGCACTTGGAGGATCGCCTCAGACAGCGCAGACCGTTGAGAATGTCGTCGGAATGACCCAGGCTGTTGGCGGCGGTGCAGGTACAATTGCCGTCGGGATCGGCAAGGCTGGGACGATCGCTAAGACGGCCAAAGTCGGCGATGGCATTGTCGAAGAAGGAGCCAATGTCGGGAGGGCGGTTGAAAACGGCGGGGAAGGCGCACGCAGCACTCGCCTTAGTCGGTGGGTGAGAAAAGATGTCAATGGTCGAAGAGTCTATCAACGCGATGACTTAATTGATCCGAACAGGGTTGATGATTTGGGCAGGACTAATAAGCAACGTATGGAAAAAGGGCTCGCACCCCTTGGCGATGATGGAAAAGAAATTAACCTGCATCATCTAACTCAAGATGAGCCGGGTGCGATGGCTGAAGTGAAGAGTACTTTTCATTCTGAGAATGATCGCGTACTACATATGTATTCAAATCAATATGATAAGATGTATCGGGATAGTGCTGGCAATTGGCACAGATACAGTAGTGCACCGCCATCTATGGACAGAGGCCCCTTCAATCAATGGAAGTCCGATTACTGGCGGACGAGAGCAAAGGATTTTTAGGAGCGCGGAATGACAGCGATAACTGATTTTGAAAGTGCACTTGCGACCGTACAAGCCAATCCGTCGAGTTCTGATTTTTTCGGTCCGGCACCGGACGATAATGTCGACGCGGCAGAACAGATGCTGGGCGTTCGAATTCCTCCTAGCTATCGCAGGTTTCTTACGACGTTGGGCGTTGGTTCTTTTGAAGATGCCGAATTCTATGGGATCGTTGCGAACAAGATACCGGGCAGTTCGGTCCCTAGTATGATTTGGCGGACTTTGGAGGATCGCAAACTTGCCGGCTACCCCAAGACCCATATCACGATCATGAGCAGTGGTTACGGTCCCATTTTCTGTCTGGATGGTTCTGTCGTGAGCTCGGAAGACGAGTACCCTGTCGTTGAATGGACTCCGGCCACCAGCGTCGCAAATCCGGGTGAACGC
Source organism: Martinezella miluonensis (assembly GCF_900094545.1). Classification (GTDB taxonomy): domain Bacteria; phylum Pseudomonadota; class Alphaproteobacteria; order Rhizobiales; family Rhizobiaceae; genus Rhizobium; species Rhizobium miluonense. The sequence goes on along the minus strand of NZ_FMAH01000051.1, from coordinate 1,501 downwards.
CTGGCAGATAGTTTTGGCACGTTCTTCTTGGACGAGGTTAGTAAGCGGATCTAGCGCTGAAATTTGAGGTTGTTGATTTGCGTGGTAATTTGACCAAGCTTTTCGCGTCGCGTTGACCCGACCAGAAATTCGAAGCCCGACCTTTTCAAGGCGTTAAATTCATCCAGACGGATCAGCGTAAAATCACCGTTAGGGTCAAAACCTCGCAAAATTAACAGCGATGGCTTGCACGGTGTCTTGCGGCAGCGATTCTCGGACCTTGCAAACCCTGTGCCTGGGATTGCTCCGATGGGGCTTATTCTGGCTGAGAGTCTCAGCGTCATTCAAGAAATTCCGGACTGTCCTCCGGAATGCAAGGCGCTTGCTGCTTCCCTGGCCACAGCCCAGGTTGGCTCCAAGACCAGCTTTGCGGCACCGGGAAGAACGAGGGAGCGGCCATTGCCAAGCGGTGCCGCCGAAGTCGTGCTCAAACGAGGACATTATTGTGATGATGACCTGCCACTGAGAATTTCCTCCAGAATGAATTAGAGTCCGGCCATTGAGGACGGACGAATGAAGAAGCAGAGATTTACAGAAGAGCAGATCATTGCGGTACTGAAGGAGCAGGAGGCAGGCGCAAAGGCCGCTGATCTTTGCCGCAAGCACGGGATTTCAGAAGCAACGTTTTACAATTGGAAAGCCAAATATGGTGGGATGGAAGTCTCCGAGGCGAAGCGTCTGAAGGCGCTTGAAGACGAGAATGCCAGGCTAAAGAAACTGCTGGCTGAGCAGATGCTGGATGCAGCCGCACTTCGCGAGCTTCTTTCAAAAAAATGGTAGGGCCTGCCGCCAAGCGTGACGCCGTTGCGCATCTGAAGGCCGTGATGGGTCTCTCGGAGCGACGGGCCTGCCAGATCATATCTGCCGACCGCACGACGATCCGTTATCGGTCAAGTCGACCGCCGGAGATAGAATTGCGGGCGAAACTGCGTGACCTCGCCAATGAGCGTCGGCGTTTCGGATACCGACGGCTGTTCATCCTGCTTCGTCGGGATGGAGAAGCGTCCGGGGTCAATCGCATCTACCGGCTCTATCGCGAGGAAGGTCTTTCGGTTCGCAAGCGGAAAGCACGGCGGCGTGCGGTCGGCACGCGTGCGCCGATCCTGGTTGAAGCGAAGGCCAATGCCCGCTCCCTCTCGGCGTTGTAAGCAACGCCTGCCGGGCAAGGGGATCGCTGGATTTCGTCCATGATCAGTTTGCCTGCGGCAGACGCTTCCGCGTTCTCAACATTGTCGATGATGTGACGCGCGAATGCCTGGCGGCAATCCCGGACACATCTATCTCCGGTCGACGTGTTGCTCGAGAACTGACGACGCTGATTGAACGACGCTGTAAGCCAAAAATGATTGTCTCCGACAACGGCACCGAACTCACGTCGAATGCCATCCTCGCCTGGTCGAAAGATCACAAGGTCGAATGGCACTACATCGCGCCAGGAAAGCCGATGCAGAATGGCTATGTC
>NZ_FMAH01000050.1 GCF_900094545.1 Martinezella miluonensis | reverse complement strand
CCTTCAGCCGTCATCGCATGGTCGCTTTGGCGACGGGCACACCAAGCCGCAGCAAGGCAAGCGCATCTCAGGTCAAAAATGCAACTGTAATGCTAGCCAGTAATCGCCGAGCAACCCGCCGAGAACCGGCCCGACGATGAACCCCATGCCGAACATGGCGCTAAGCAGACCGAAGCGGCGGGCGCGCTCGTTCTCGGACGAAATGTCGGTGATGTAGGCGGTTGCCACGGATGCGTTGGCGCTGGTCAGGCCGGCAATGGCGCGGCCGAGCAGCAGCATCCAAAGCTGCGGTGCGAAGGCCATGATGAGGTAATTGACCGCTGCCCCCGCGAGCGAGATCAGCAACACAGGGCGCCTGCCGAGACTGTCGCTCAGCGCGCCGAGCACCGGCGCAAAGACGAACTGCATGGCGGCGTAAAGCGCAGTCATGATCCCGATGTAGGACGCGATGTCCTGGGAGTGGGTCACGTCCTCGAGAAGCCGCGGGAGAATGGGGAAGATGAGGCTTATTCCGACCGCGTCGAGGCAGATCGCGGCGAAGATAACGACAAGTGGCTTGTTCATAATGGCTTCAATCCATGGAAATTGCGGGCTTGCCCATGACGCGGCACTGGGCGGTGACTTCCTGCGCCTTCGCTGTTTGTTCGAGTGAAAAGGTCTGCATTTCTTTAGTGTCAGGGCCTCGATATTCGCTGAACCGAGCTGCTTTCACGATTTTCTCCTTCGGTTCGCCACCGGTGCGAAAACACTCGTTTATTCGTATCAAGTACAAAAGTGTATTAAGTACATATTTTAATTACGGACCGAGAAGGCATGCGTCAACGACAAATATGTACTCAGTATAAAATTCCTGCTATCGATGGCGTCATGACAACGCCACCCGACCGCCGAACCCGCAAACGCCTCGCCACGCGGCAAAACATTTCCAACATCGCCACGCAGCTCTTCTTCGAACGCGGTTTCGACCATGTGACCGTGGACGAGATCGCGGCCGCCGCCGACGTTGGGCGAATGACGGTTTTCAACCACTTCCCGCGCAAGGAGGACATGTTTTTCGACCGTGACGAGGAGGCTAGGGAGATGCTGCGCGACGCTTTGCGGCAACGCGGCGCCGGCATCGCTCCGATCGAGGCATATCGTCTGCTCGCGCATCGGCTCGTTGCGGAACAGCACCCCGCCGTCGATTTTTCAGCTCGCAGCGAAGGCTTCATAGAGACGATCGAGGGCAGCGAAACGTTGAAGGCGAGGGTGAGGGCGATACGCGACGAGATCGCGCAACTCGTCGCGGTGGCGCTATCCGAATGCGTAGAGCGGGAGCCTACCGATCCCGATGCCAGACTGGCGGCGGGTCTCCTTCTGGCAACATGGACAATCGCCTTCATCCAGGCACATCAAACCTTTCGGCAAGAGCGGGACACGAAGCAAGCGAGAGACGCGTTTCTCGCGATCATCGACAAAGGGGCTATCGGCCAGAAAGCCGCACTGAGCGGCACGCCTTACGCCTGATCAGGCAACGCACGCGCAATGCGTGCCCGCATGAAGCATTATTGACAAAAAATAAGCTCGACTTATTGTTAGCGTGCTTCAGTCAGCTTTGACCCCTGACCTGGCAAATGTGGCCTGGCCGTCTCCAGCGGTTGGGCCACTCCATTTTTAGGCCTCGAACCCGCATCAGCCGTCACAGGCGAATCATCGGGGCGACCAAACGCTAGTCCCGACGTTGCAGATGACCGATCAGGGCTCGCAGCTTGGGAGCCATGTGGCGACGGCTCGGGTAGTAGAGGTAGAAGCCAGCAAAACGCGGGCAGAACCTTTCAAGAATGGCGACAAGCTCGCCCCGCTCGATGTAAGGGCGAAAACTCTCCTCCATGCCGAAGGTGATTCCGGCGCCGGCTACGGCAAGCTTGGTCATCAAGGCCATGTCGTTCGTGGTGATCTCCGGCGCGACGGCGACGCTGAACTCCTTGCCATCTTCAGCGAATTCCCAGCGATAGGGTGCAACCTTGGGCGCCGGGCGCCAGCCGATGCAGCGGTGGGTGGCGAGTTCGCTCGGATGGGACGGCGCGCCGAAGCGTTGCAGATATCGCGGCGAACAGACAGCGAGCTGCCTTTCATCGCCAGCCACAGGCACCGCAATCATGTCCTGTTCGATCACCTCGCCAAGCCGGACGCCCGCATCATATCCCTCGGCAACGATATCGAATTCTTCGTCCGTCACTGTGATATCGATCTGAACCTCCGGATTGGCCTCAGCGAAGCTTGCCAGGAGAGGCCCGGACAGAAATCGCTCGGCGATCGATGAGACGGCTAGCCGCAATTGTCCGCGCGGCGGCCCGCGCAAGTTTCCGGCGGCTTCTGTTGCGGCGCGCATATCGGCAATCGCGGGGGTGACTTGGCCATAAAGTCTCTCACCCGCCTCGGTGAGGCTTACGCTGCGGGTCGTGCGCAGTACCAGCGCGATGCCGAGTGTCTCCTCCAACCGCCTGATCGTCTGGCTGACCGCTGATCTTGTAATGCCCATGCGATCTGCAGCCGCGCGAAAACTTCTTTCTTCGGCGACCAAAGCAAAGACGGCGAGCGCATTGAGATCCGGCTCCATTGGTTAGTACTACTTTCCATTGTGGCAAGAAATAGTCGTCTTATCACAACAATGAGACGGATCTACCTTTCTGGCAACTGCCACAGGGCAGTTCGAAGAACAATCAGGAAGGAAATGAACATGTCCCTCAACAAAGTCGTCCTCATAACAGGGGCTTCGAGCGGCATCGGCGCCGGGATTGCCCGAGAACTCGGTATGGCCGGAGCAAAGCTCATGCTCGGCGCGCGGCGCACAGATCGCCTCGAGGCGCTGGCGAACGAAATCAGGGAAAACGGCGGAGAGGCAGCCACACTGCGTCTTGATGTGACCGACCGCTCGGATGTTGCCGCCTTTGCCGAGACGGCGCGACGGAACTTCGGCCGCATCGACGTGATCGTCAACAATGCCGGCGTCATGCCTCTGTCGCTGATGGCCTCATTGAAAGTCGATGAGTGGGATCGGATGGTCGATGTCAACATCAAGGGGGTGCTCTATGGCATCGCCGCTGTATTGCCCGAGATGACGGCCCGTGGTTCCGGCCATATCATCAACATCGCCTCCATAGGCGCGCTGTCCGTGTCGCCCACGGCCGCCGTCTACTGCGCCACCAAATATGCGGTGCGGGCGATTTCCGACGGCCTGCGACAGGAAAATGAAAAGATCCGAGTCACCTGCATTCATCCCGGCGTCGTGGAAAGCGAGCTTGCCCACACGATCACCGATCCTGTAGCCGTGGAGGCGATGGAGACCTATCGCGCCACGGCTCTGCAGCCGGATGCGATCGGACGAGCGGTACGCTACGCGATCGAGCAACCAGACGATGTCGACGTCAACGAGATCGTTATCCGGCCGACGCGCAACCAGTGAGGTGGCGGCAGCCAACCTTGTTTCGCTTTTTTGTCGCTGCCGGGATTCTTGCAGGCGCGGCTATCTTACCCACGCAGAAAGGTCTCGCGGAGATGAATGTCGAACGAAATTCGGTTACGCAAACGCCGGAAAACCATCCCTATGTCGGAATGTGGGTCACGGCCGATGGCCAGATCCGCCACAATCTGCTTGCGAACAGTCGCTACGACGAGGCGCGCGGAAAGCGAGAGAGCGCATATCAGGGGCGTTACGCAGTCCGAGGCGATCACATCGATTATTGGGACGACACCGGCTTTACCGCCGACGGAACATTCATTGACGGCGTGCTGCATCACGCCGGCATGATCCTCTATCGGCAAGAATAACGGCGAGGCAGCCAACTGGCAAAGCTAGCATCATAACCAAGTCGGCTGCCGCCCCGATGTCGAAAAGAGAAAAGTGGGCAGGGCATGTCACAGATGGACTTCCTGCCTTGTCTTATCCTTCGCAATGCCATTTTCGAAGGAGGTGACATGAAAGAGGCGGCCTCCACGGATAGAACGGATCACTGAGATGCAGATGATGATCGAGGGACAGTCACACCTCCAGCCTTTCGGCTTACCTTATTGGGGTTTTGAAGATCTCAACAAGGGAGTTGGAAGCATGACTGCCTCTTATGATTACCATATCGGTGTCGACTACCACAAATCCTACAGCCATCTGGTGGTGCAGGACAGTGGCGGCAAGACGTTGCGCTCTGGCCGGGTAATGAACGATCGCCAGTCGCTCGGCGGGTTTCTCGAACGCTACCGCGAGAACAGCCACGCGGTTGTCGAGGCCACGCGCAACTGGATGGTGATGTATGACTGGCTCGACGACATTTGTGACGATGTCGTTCTCGCCCATCCTTTGAAGGTGAAGGCGATTGCCGACGCCAAGATCAAGACCGACAAGATCGATGCGACGGTGCTGGCGCATCTGCTGCGAGCCGACCTGGTGCCGGAGGCCTGGGCACCCAGCGACAAGGCCCGCGAGCTGCGTGTCGCGCTGCGCGAGCGGATGTTTTACGTGCGGCTGCGCACGATGACGAAAAACCGGATCGTCACGGTGTTTGATCGCTATCCGGAGCAGACGGCACAGTTGAAGAAGCTCAGTGATCTGTTCGGAAAGGCCGGCCGCGTCCAATTGGCTCAGGTGAAGGTCTCAGAGATCGACCGTGGCCTCGACTTCATCGCCGACATCGACGTGCGCATCAAGCAGTCGGAAGCAACGATCCGGGCGATGACTAAAACCAATGGCAATGTGAAGCTGTTGAAGACGATCCCCGGCATCGGCGAGTTCTTCGCCCGGCTGATCGACGCGGAAATCGATGACATATCGCGGTTTCGCAATGCCAAGAAGCTCGCCGCCTATACCGGGCTTGTGCCCTCGACCTATTCGAGTGGCGGTAAGACCTATCACGGCAAGATCATCAAGCAGGGCAACAAGTGGCTGCGCTGGGCCTTCGTGGAAGCGGTCGCCCCGGCTATCGCCAGCGATGCGCAGCTGCGCACCCAATACGAACACCTGAAGATCAGAGGAGTAAACAAGGCGCGCGTGGCCATTGCACGCAAACTTTTGACGATCGCCTTCCAGATCCTGCGTGACCAGCGCGCCTATGAGCCGCGCGACACCAGCACCATGGAAGGCGCGTCGACGATATCCCGGCTGTCCTGACTGTCGTCTAGCGAGCCCGGCAGGACTGGGCTGCGCTCCTCAAGGAGAATGGGAAGCCGGGAGCCGAACGTCACTCTGTGACCGAAGCTAACGCATTAGGTCACGTATTGGAGATTGGTTCGAGAACCGCAGGACGGCAACACGCTGTCCAGCGGAAGGAAGAGAGTTAGCCGATCGGCGCCAATGCCGATCAAACCATAACCGAACCCAAGGAAAAGCCGCCACTTGAAGGTGTTTTACCCCTTGTGTTCTTTCATTGGAGACAACAATGATCCGCCAACGCATCGCAATCGTCTATCATACGGGTTATGGACACACCGGTCGCCAGGCCGAAGCCGTCAGGGCAGGGGTCGAGCAGGTCGAGAGCGTCGAGGCCATGCTGCTATCCATCGATAAAGTCGAGCGGCATTGGGACGATCTTCATGCAGCCGAGGCGATCATCTTTGGCTCGCCGACCTATATGGGCGCGGTCTCAGCGTCCTTCAAAGCATTCCAGGAGATGACGTCGAGCGCCGTCCTCGCCAAGGGCTTTCTCTGGAAGGACAAGATCGCCGCCGGCTTCACCACGTCGGGGTCTCGATCCGGTGACAAGCTTTCTACCCTTATCCAACTGGCGATCTTCGCTGCACAGCACGGAATGCACTGGGTCGGCCTCGATCTGCCGCCGGCGAACTGCTCGTCAACGGGCTCGGAAGAAGATATGAACCGGCTTGGCTTCTGGCTTGGCGCCGGCGCCCAGGCGAATACCGATGAAGGCCCGGAGACCGCGCCGCCCGAATCCGATCTTGCCACGGCGCGTTATCTGGGGCGACGCGTCGCGCTGACGACGCTACAATTCGTTCGCGGCCGCGAAGCCATCGCCGCTCCTTCTCAATTTGCTCTTGCAACCCCATGACCGAAGAAACTGCCGATCCGATCTTCTCAGACATGCGCCCGCGTCTTGTCCGGCTTGCCTACCGGATGCTCGGATCGGTGGCGGATGCGGAAGATATCGTGCAGGAGGCATGGCTGCGTTGGCTTGCGACCGATTATACGTCGGTTCGCGAACCAGCCGCGTTCCTGCGAACCATCGTCACGAGGCTTTGCCTGAACGAGCTGAAATCGGCACGACGCCGGCGCGAAACCTATGTAGGCCCCTGGCTGCCCGAGCCGATTTTCGATCCGCAAGACGATGACGCTGTCGACGACGTAACGCTGCCGCTGATGATGGCGCTGGAGCGCCTGTCGCCGCTGGAGCGCGCGGCTTTCCTGCTGCACGACGTCTTCGGCATGGATTTCGAGGACGTAGCGCTGGCGATCGATCGCGAGGCAGCTGCCTGCCGCAAGCTGGCGAGCCGGGCGAGAGCGCATATCGCCGATGCCCGCCCTCGCTTTGCGATCGGACGGGAGCAGGGGCTCAAATTCGCCGCCGCCTTCTTCACCGCCTCAAGGACCGGCGATATGGCCGCGCTGCGCGCCATGCTCTCGGAAGAGGTCGTCGCCTATGCCGATGGCGGCGGCAAGGTACCGGCTTCGCGGAGGCCGCTTATCGGGCTTGAAGCCGTCATGCGACGTCATGAGCAGATGGCGCGCGATTTCCAGGTGCAGCCCTCGCAACTGATCCGCTATGCCCTCATCGATGGTTTGCCGGGTTTTCTCACGATGGAGGGCGGCAATGTCGTGCAGACCACCGCGCTGCATATCGAGCAGGAAAAGGTGGTTGCCATCTATTGCACGCGCAACCCGGACAAACTCCGGCACGTAGCAAGTGCCCTGGCTCACTGATCGTCGACCAGGCAAAGCGCTGGGATGTCTATCAGATGAAATACTGATGCGCCTTGAAACAAGGGGCTGACCGCTTGTTCGATTCCCGTCCGTCCGCATACCGGCAACGACAAGAGTTCGTTCTTATCTGTCCCGACATGAGACCCGTGATGACGATCGAAAGATGGCAGCTAGTGCTATTCTAGGCAACGCGGGAGATGGTTGGCACATTACTATTCATTAACCACGATCTTCAGAATTTCTGCTGTGCGCTCAATTTGCATCGCAAAATCGCCAAACTACAATCATGATTAAAGTACCGTTAGGTGGTTGAGGCGTAGCAGGATACCGGAAAGAGGGATGTACCGGTTACAGCAGACCTCCGTCAGAGTAGTGAGTAGCGGCGTGGGACAGATGAAATTCGAAAATCGTGCGATGACATACGCAACGGGTATGCGTTGGTTTGCTCTCTCGCTGATGTGCGCAACCATCACGGCCTGCGGAACAACTCAGAAAGCGCCCACCAAGCGTCAGCACGGCAAGGAATATTTCTCCGAAAAAGAATATGGCGTGAAGGCCAGCCCGCGCGTCGTTGCCAACGGCCCGGTGCCGAAGGGCGGCGGTCGCTTCATGGTGGGCAATCCCTACCAGGTGAAGGGCAAGTGGTATTATCCCAAGGAAGATTTCGGCTATAGCAAGGTCGGTATCGCTTCCTGGTACGGATCCGCCTTTCACGGCCGTTTGACCGCCAATGGTGAAGTGTACGATCAGCAGTCGCTGACTGCCGCGCATCCGACGTTCCCGCTCCCGAGCTATGCTCGCGTCACGAATGTCGAAACCGGCTCCTCCATCATCGTGCGCGTCAACGATCGCGGCCCATACCATCCCGGCCGCATCATCGACCTTTCCAACAAGACGGCGCAGATGCTCGATCTGCAGCACAGCGGCACGGGTGACGTGCGCGTGCAATATGTCGGCCGCGCCCGCATGGACGGCCATGACGATCCTTATCTGATGGCCTCCTACATTCCGAAGGGCTCGCGCCTGCCCAGCATCAATCCGGGCGGCCAGATCGCTAGCGGCGTGATGGTTGCTTCGGCTGGCCGCATCACTGCGGATCAATTGCCCGACTCCAGCACGCCCTTACGGGCAAGCCGTCAGCAGCGCAGCTTCGAAGCCACGCCCGCGATTGCGCCCATTCCGCGCCAGTCTCCCTATTCTGCCACGGCTTTCTCCGGTTCGACGCCGGATGCCGGCTATAGCCGCGGCAAAAGCAACAACCCGCCTCCGATGATGTGGAATGGCGGCGCTATGCCGGCTGTCGAGTCGGCTGCGCCTGGAATGATTGTTCTGCCGCAGATCGGACCGATCCCCTATGAGCGGCCGGATTTCACGCATCGCCTGGCAAGCCATGGCGATCAATCGCTAGGCTCTGCCGCCGCCGCCTATCAGAATACTCCGGTCAAGACCGTCTATGTCGATCTGGCTTTCGATGCCGTCATGGTTCGTAACGATGGCCTGACGCAGGAGTCGATCCTCTCGGCATATCGTCGCCAACACCAGGGCATGACGCAGACTGACTGATCAGCGTCATTGCCTGAATCTTAACCCGTCACTAAAATAATCGTGCCGGTGTTCGGATTGAGAGGACGATATGCCAAAGCGCTTGATTCTTTTGCTCCTCTTTCTCCTCGGGATCGGCAACGTGGCCGCCGAAGCGCAGCCGGCCACGCCGGGCACTTTCGAGACGAAAGCCGCGCAGGCATTCATGATCGAGGCCTCCACAGGAACCATCCTCCTGGCGAAAAGCGAGGATCAACCGATCTCGCCCGCTTCGCTTGCCAAGCTCATGACGCTGGACGTCGTCTTCAATGCCGTTGGGCGAGGGGAGATTTCGCTCGATACGGAATATCCCGTCTCTGAAAACGCATGGCGCACCGGCGGCGCACCATCGCGCGCGTCGACGATGTTTGCCGCGCTGAAGTCGCGCGTGCGAGTCGGCGATCTGATCCAAGGGGTCGCCGTGCAGCAGGCCAATGACGGCTGCATTGTGCTGGCTGAGGGCATGTCGGTCAGCGAGCGTGAATTTGCCCGACGCATGACGGCGCGAGCGCGCGAGATCGGTATGGCGCGGGCTACTTTTACCAATTCCACGGGCCTGCCTGATGCCGAGAATCCCACCGGCGGCGGGAAGGTTTCGATGCGGGAGCTGGTGACCCTGGCGCAAGACCTGCAGCAGAAGCATCAGGATCTTTACAAATATTTCGGCCAGGCGGATTTCACCTGGAACAAGATTTATCAGCGCAACAAGAACCCCTTGCTCCTCCTCAATATCGGCATTGATGGCCTTGGGCTGGGCTTTGCCGACGGCGAGGGGTTTTCGATCGTCGCTTCCGTGGAGCGCGACGGACGCCGGCTGTTTCTGGCACTCGGCGGCCTGAAGAGCGACAAGGACCGGACCGAGGAAACGCGGCGCGTGCTTGAATGGGGTCTCAGCAACTTCAAGAGCCAGCGAATTTTCGCTGCAGGCGAGGTGATCGGCGATGCCAGCGTCTATGGCGGCGCGCGATCCACGGTGGGATTGCTGGCCAAGACCCCGGTCGATGTCTATGTTCCCGCCGATACTCCCGACCGACTGTCGGCACGAATCGTCTATCGCTGGCCGCTGACGGCGCCCGTGGCCGAAGGTTATGCGGCCGGCACGCTTCGCGTATTCCTGGGTGCTCGTCTGGTTCGCGAGCTGCCACTTTATACAAAGGAATCGGTCGCTCAAGGCACGCTCGGCCGTCGCGCCCTCGACGCCTTCATGGAATTGACCGAATCCCTCTTGTTCTCCTGGCTCTGGGACAAACCCTTGCCGAGCTGAGAGAACGCGCGGCTCGCGAAATCCCTGTTTACACCCCATATAGAATATGATGCGCCGATATATGCACGGTTCCACGCCGGCATATCTTGGGTTAAACAGGATAGGTATCGCTTGCCAAACCGCAGGCAGGCGACAAGTGCAGGACATGATCATTGGCTGATGCAAACGGATTATTCGTAAGCTTCGAAGGCGGGGAAGGGGCCGGCAAATCCACGCAGATCCGCCGGCTGGCTGAACGCTTGCGGGCGCGCGGCCATGACGTGCTGGTGACACGCGAGCCGGGCGGATCCCCTGGTGCCGAAGCTGTCCGCCACGTACTGCTTTCTGGAGCTGCGGAGGTATTCGGCACGCGGATGGAGGCCATTCTATTCGCCGCTGCGCGCAATGACCATGTCGAGGAAGTCATTCGTCCGGCGCTGGCGCGCGGCATCATCGTCCTTTGCGATCGTTTCATGGATTCGTCGCGTGTCTACCAGGGCGTGACCGGCAACCTCGAGCCCGACTACATCGAGGCTCTGCAAAGGGTTGCCGTCAACGGCGTCATCCCCGATTGCACACTCATTCTAGACATTCCCGCCGAGGTCGGGCTTGAACGGGCGCGCAAGCGCGCCTCTGCCGTCGCCGTACCGGATCGTTTCGAGAAAGAAGAGATGCAGACCCACGAGAAGCGCCGGGAGGCCTTTCTCGATATCGCCGCGCGCGAACCGGGACGCTGTCACGTCATCGACGCGCAACGCTCGGAAGATGAGATTGCCGGCGAAATCGCTGGGATCGTCGACCAGCGGCTCGGGCCTTCAGCAAATATTGCTACCGAGACACCGGAAGCGGCGCAATGAGCGAGGAACGACCCGGCGTTCTCGACGGCGCAATTCCGCCGCAGGATAATCCCAGGCTCTTCGGCCATGAGGAGGCGGAAGCCTTCCTCGCCCAGTCCTATCGCTCCGGCAAGGGCCATCATGCTGTTCTGATCGAAGGGCCGGAAGGAATCGGCAAGGCGACGCTCGCCTTTCGTTTCGCCAATTACGTCCTTTCGCACCCGGATCCATCGTCTGCGCCCAAGATCATGCCGGATCCAGACCTGGCATCCGCCACCAGTCGGCAGATTTCCAGCGGGGCATCCCACAATCTGCTGCATCTGTCCCGTCCCGTCGACGACAAGACCGGCAAGGTGAAGTCTGCGATTACCGTCGACGAAGTGCGTCGTGCCGGAAAGTTCTTTTCGCAGACCTCGGGGACCGGCAATTGGCGCATCGTCATCATCGATCCGGCTGACGATCTCAACCGCAACGCCGCCAATGCCATCCTGAAAATTCTCGAGGAACCGCCGAAACGTGCTCTGTTCCTCGTCCTGTCGCATGCACCGGGCCGACTGTTGCCGACGATCCGCTCGCGGTGCCTGCCTTTGAAGCTCGCGCCGCTCGGAGACGAGGCCTTGCACATGGCGCTCGAAAATCTAGGCGTGCCTGCCGGGCAGGGGAGCGAACTGCTTCCGGCAGCAAAGGGCAGCGTCAGCGAGGCGCTCAAACTTCTGAACTATGGCGGCGGTGAAATCATCGACGCCTATCGGCAGGTGCTTTCGGCGGATGGGCCTGCCGCACGCAAGGCGATGCACCGCTTAGCCGACGCGCTTTCCAGCAAGGACAGCGATACCATCTTCGGTTTCTTTCTGTCGCATATCGGCGACGATATCATCGAGCGTGCAAGGGCGGCAGCGCTTGGCGGATCCATTGCCACGGCCGAAAGGCTGGCCCGTCTCCACTCGGAGACCACCGAGCGCCTCAATATATCGCAAGCCTACAATCTCGATCGCAAGCAGACGCTCATCACCATTCTCGGCGAACTCAAGCAACAGCTTTCAGCATAGATCGACTACGCAGGTCCGAGCAGTAGCCACAATGCCAATTTCCTAGGGTTGGATCAGGGAAGAATCAGCTTCCAGGCGACGACAGTGAGCGTAACGGCAAGGATGAGGCGCACGGACCGCTCATGCAGGCGCGGCGCCAGCAGGCTGCCGGCGACGATGCCGGGAATGGATCCCACAAGCAGAGCAAACAACATCGACCATTTGATCTCGCCGATGAACCAGTAGCCCATGCCGCCGATCAGGGTCAGCGGCACAGCGTGGACTATATCCGAGCCGACGATCTCGCGGACATCCGTTTGCGGATAAAGAACCAGCAGCACCGTGACGCCGAGCGCACCGGCTCCGACCGAGGTCATGGTCACGAGAGTGCCGAGCACAAGTCCAAGAATAACAGTCATCACGGCGATAGTGCGCGGTGCCAGCTTGCCGCGTTCACCCCGCCATTTCCGTATGGCCTCGAGGATCTGCCCGCGGAAGATCAGCATGAGCGCCGTCAGCAGCAGAAGACAGCCAAGGGAGAAGGTGATGGTATGGGCGACCGCCGGGCTTTCGCGATTGACGCCCGCCATGATCCAGAGCATCACCAATGCCGCCGGCACGCTGCCGGAGGCCAGCAGCCCGACCACTCTCCAGTTGACGCGTCCGTGCATGCCATGGACGGCAGTTCCCGCTGTCTTGGTGATCGCGGCATAGAGCAGGTCGGTGCCGACCGCGGTCGCCGGATGCACGCCGAACAGCAGCACCAGCAAAGGCGTCATCAGCGAGCCGCCGCCAACGCCGGTAATGCCGACCAGCATGCCGACAAAGAAGCCGGAAAAGGAATAAAGCGGCTGATAGGAACCGAACAAACTCAAAGTAACGGCCCCTCGAAGCCGTCGGACAGGCTTATAAAAAATTCTTTCAAATTCACGGCCATCCCTGTCCCGCATTCCGATCTTTCGAAGGGGTAAAGGTGAGGCGAGAGTGAGTCAAGCAACGCCCGCTTCCCGACATCGGAATGTTGCACCCGCCAAACTTGGTGTTTCGCTCCCGGCAAACATGCGCTAAAGCGAGCGGAGCACGCATCACAAAGACGCAACCGTAAAAAACGGACCCTTGCCCGATATGACCGAAAAGACCCCGTTCTACATCACCACCGCAATCGCCTATCCCAACGGCAAGCCGCATATCGGCCATGCCTACGAGCTGATTGCCACCGATGCCATGGCGCGATTCCAGCGTCTGGATGGGCTCGATGTCTTCTTCCTGACGGGTACGGACGAACATGGCCAGAAGATGCAGCAGACAGCGCGCGCCGAGGGAATGACCCCACAAGAGCTCGCCAACCGCAACTCCGACGAATTTCAAGCTATGGGCAAGCTGCTGAACGCGTCCAACGACGACTTCATCCGCACGACCCAGCCGCGTCATCACGAAACCTCGCAGAACATATGGAACCTGATGGCCGATGCCGGCGACATCTACAAGGATTCCTATGCCGGCTGGTATTCCGTGCGCGACGAAGCCTATTACCAGGAAAACGAAACCGAGCTGCGCGCCGACGGCGTGCGCTATGGACCTCAGGGCACGCCGGTCGAATGGGTGCAGGAGGAAAGCTATTTCTTCAAGCTCTCGGAATACCAGGACCGCTTGCTGAAGCACTACGAGGAGAACCCGGATTTCATCGGCCCGGCCGAACGCCGCAACGAAGTGATCTCCTTCGTCAAGTCGGGTCTGAAGGATCTGTCGATCTCGCGTACGACGTTCGACTGGGGCATCAAGGTGCCGAACGATCCGGCTCACGTCATGTATGTCTGGGTCGACGCGTTGACGAACTACATCACGGCGACCGGCTATATCGAGGACCGCAACAATCCGCTTGCGAAATACTGGCCGGCCGACGTGCACATCATCGGTAAGGACATCATCCGCTTCCACGCCGTCTATTGGCCGGCCTTCCTGATGTCGGCGAAGCTGCCGCTGCCGAAGCGCGTCTATGCCCACGGCTTCCTGCTCAACAAGGGCGAGAAGATGTCGAAGTCGCTCGGCAACGTCGTCGATCCGGTCAATCTCGTGAACCACTTTGGTCTCGACCAGGTGCGCTACTTCTTCCTGCGCGAAGTCTCTTTCGGCCAGGACGGAAGCTACAGCGAAGAAGCGATCGGCACGCGCATCAACTCCGACCTCGCCAACGGCATCGGCAATCTCGCCAGCCGCTCGCTGTCGATGATCGTCAAGAATTGCGACGGCCAGATCCCCGAATGCGGTCCGCTGACCGACGAGGACAAGGCGCTTCTGGCGCAAGCCGATGCGCTGCTAGCCTCGACCCGTGAAGATATGGGCAAGCAGCTCATTCATCGCGCCTTGGCCTCGATCATCGCCGTCGTTTCCGAGACCGACCGCTATTTCGCAAGCCAGGAGCCCTGGGCGCTGAAGAAGACCGACCCGGCTCGCATGGCGACCGTGCTCTATGTGACGGCCGATGTCGTGCGCCAGATTGGCATTCTGCTGCAGCCTTTCATGCCGGAATCCTCGGCGAAGCTACTGGATCTCATCGCCATCCCCGCCGACAAGCGCGATTTCGCGGCGCTCGGCGAAGCAGGTCGCCTCGTTGCCGGAACGCCGCTGGAAGCACCGAAGCCGGTCTTCCCACGCTATGTCGCACCGACTGCCGAATAAGGTTTTCCATGCTGATCGACACGCATTGCCATCTGGATTTTGCCGATTTTGAAGAGGAGCGCGACGCGATCGTCGCGCGCGCCCACGAAGTTGGCGTCAAGCAGATGGTCACCATCTCGACCAAGGTCAGGAATCTCGATGGATTGCTTGCGCTTACCGAGCGCTATCCGTCGGTTTTCTGCTCGGTCGGCACGCATCCGAACAGCGCTGATCAGGAGCTGGACATCCAGACCGAGGATCTCGTGCGGCTGGCAAATCAGCACGAGAAAATCGTCGCGATCGGCGAGGCGGGTCTCGATTACTTCTACGATACAGTCAATCCCGTGGACCAGAAGACCGGCTTCCTGCGCCATATCGCAGCCGCGCGCGAAACGAGGCTGCCGCTGGTCATCCATAGCCGCAGCGCCGACGAGGACATGGCCGCGATCCTCACGGAAGAAACAGGGAAGGGGGCTTTCCCCTTCATCCTCCATTGCTTTTCCGCCGGCCCTGCCCTTGCCCGTACGGGCGTGGAACTGGGCGGCTATATCTCCTTTTCCGGCATCCTGACCTTCCCGAAGTCGGAGGAACTGCGCGACATCGCCAAAACGATCCCGCATGATCGGCTGCTGGTCGAGACGGATGCGCCATATCTGGCGCCGAAGCGCTGGCGCGGCAAGCGCAATGAACCGTCCTACGTCGTCAATACCGCGGAGGTGCTGGCCGATACGATCGGTGTCACCATGGCGGAGATCGCGGAGATCACCACAGCCAATGCCTTCCGCTGCTTCTCCAAGATGACAAGGGTCTGACGGCGTGACACATCGGCGGCGCTTCACCATATTGGGCTGTTCCTCGTCGCCAGGCGTGCCGCGCATCACCGGCGATTGGGGTGCCTGCGATCCCAGGAATGCGAAGAACCACCGCACGCGCGCGGCTTTCCTAATCGAGCAGATCGCGCCGAACGGCGGCATCACCACCGTCGTGGTCGATACGGGGCCGGATTTTCGCGAACAAATGATCCATGCCGGCGTCAGCTCGATCGACGCCGTACTCTATACCCATGCGCATGCCGACCATATTCACGGCATCGACGACCTGCGCGGTTATTTCCACATATCGAATGAGCGCATCCCGATCTATGCCGACCCGCAGACCATGGAGCGCATCCGCGAAGGCTTCCGCTACTGCCTGGAAACGCCGCCGGGAAGCAGCTATCCGCCGATCGTCCGGCCGGTGCTGATAGAAAGCATGCAAGAAAGTTTCACCGTCGACGGGGCAGGCGGGCCGATCCGCTTCTGGCCGCACAAGCAGGTCCATGGCGATATCCATTCGCTCGGCTTCCGCATCGGCAAACTCGCTTATTGCAGCGATATCAGCGACTTCCCGCCGGAATCGATTGAAAGAGTTGAAAATCTTGACGTCCTGATCATCGACGCTTTGCAATATCGGCCGCATCCCAGCCACCTGTCTCTGGAGCAATCGCTCGGCTGGATCGAACGGTTGAAGCCGAAGCATGCCATCTTGACCCATATGCACACGCCGCTCGATTATGAAACCGTGCTGGCGGAGACGCCCGATCATGTCGAGCCGGCCTATGATCAGATGCAGATCGAGCTCGACGTGGAGGATGACGATCTATGAGCGAAGACAGCAGGAAGCTTTCGAGCCTGGAACGCGTCGAACTTGCGGCGCGCAATATGGGTCTCGACATCTCGATCAAGCGCATGGAGCAATCGACGCGGACGGCGGAAGAGGCCGCCAAAGCGGCCGGATGCGTCGTCGGCCAGATCGTCAAGTCGCTGGTCTTCGTCAATGCCGATACTTACCAACTAACGCTGCTTCTCGTCTCCGGCGCGCACAATGCCGATACGGCCTATATTGCGGCGACCTATGGAATCCGCCTGAAACGCGCAGATATCGACCGCGTGCGCGATGAAACCGGCTTTGCGATTGGCGGCGTCGGCCCGATCGGCCATCTCGTCGAGCTGCCGGTCTTTATCGATGAAAGCCTTCTGGCTTACGATAAGGTCTGGTGCGCCGCCGGACGGCCGGACAGCATTTTTGCCTGCAATCCGACGCTGCTGGCGGAAAAGATCGCGGCAAAGGTGATCCGCATCAAGGCAAGCTGAAGACGGCAATCGGCGCCGGCTGCATCCTTTGGATTGTCGTGGGACGCTACAAAGGAGGATGCGATGAGCAGAACTTCTGGGTCGAGACGGACCGATACGGCGTCCAGAGTGATCCGCGCAAAGCCGCAGGCAATCTTCGTAGCCTTCGTCGATCCGGAGGCATTGATTTCCTGGCTTCCGCCCAAGGGCATGACGGGCCCGTATCCTTGCCTTTGAGCCACGCCAAGGCGGCAGCTATCGACTGGCGCTGACCTACAACGCACCGGACCATTCAACACCCGGAAAATCGTCCGAGCATACGGATATCGTTTCCGGCCGGTTCCTGGAAATCGTTCCCGACGAACGTATCGTTCAAGCGGTGGATTTCGAATCCGACGACGCAGCTTTCGGCGGAACGATGGTCATGACATGGTCGCTGACGGAAGTGCCATCAGGCACAAAGGTCACCATAATTTGCGAGGACGTGCCGTACGGCATCAGCAAGGAAGATCATGACGAGGGTCTGACGTCGACGCTGGACAACCTCGCCAACTATCTGGAATGACAGCGGAAAGTCATGGGGGTTGTTGGGGTGCTGGTGCTTGGGAAAGTTCCATAATCTATCTTATCTGATGTTTATTTCACAATAGAATGCCCTTTTATGGTCGAAGCCAAACGTCGGAAATGAGCCTCGTGCTTCCGCTGCAGACCTAACGATCAATTCGCCAAGGTCTGCTTGGGAACACCGGTCGATACCGTGGCGGTCTTTGCTGCCGGAGCCAGATAGGTATCCAGGAGGCTCGCCATCTTGTCGTCACGAATCTGGGCGGTCTTTTCGCCCATGACAACGCCGACGACGCGGCGGCCGTTCTTTGAGGCCGATGTCACGAGATTGTAGCCGGAAGCATCGGTATAGCCGGTCTTGATGCCATCGGCGCCAGCATAGCGATACATCAGATTATTATGACCGCGCAGTTTCATGCCGCGGAACTTCATGCCGCGCAGCGAGAAGAGCTTGAACTCCTCCGGAAAGTCCCGCATCAGCGCGACGCCGAGCGTCGCCATGTCATGGGCAGTCGTGACCTGCTCCGGATCCGGCAGGCCGGAGGCATTCTTGAAAACCGTCCTGCTCATGCCGAGCTGATGCGCCTTTGCGGTCATCGTCTTGCCGAAGTTCTCCTCGGAGCCGCCGAGCTGCTCACCGACGGCAACAGCCGCATCATTGGCCGACAGGACGACGATGCCTTCGACGGCTTCGCGCACCGTCACCTTGCGGCCGGCACCGATCGCGAATTTGAAGGGTTCCTTGCTCTCTGCATTCTCCGACATAGTCAGTTTCTGATCCCATTTGAGGCGTCCCTCGTGCAAAGCTTCGAAGGCGAGATAGAGCGTCATCATCTTCGTGAGCGACGCCGGATAGTTCAGCTCGTCCTGGTTCGATGCCTCAAGCACCTGGCCGCTATGCGCATCCACCAGATAGCTAGCCTGCCCTGCTGATGCCGTCGAAACGATGCCAAAAAAGGATATGGTCGAAATGGCCGAGGCAAGAAGCAAGGATGTTGTCTTGAGCATGAATTTTCGCGGTCTCTTTGATTGAAATTCTGGAGGGAGCGGCGGCCGGACGATGCCAAGCGGCAGCCGGTTTTCGAGGGAGATGGATTAGTCAAATCTATGGCGGAAAGAAGAACGATGCCATTAAAAAGAGGTGGGGTGGAAAGAACCCACTGCTCTTTTTGACATCGGCTCGCCGGGGCTAGGCGGCCTCGCCGATATTTACCGGGAGTCCCTATCCCGCCACGCAGCTATCCAAGGCACCCGGCCATCAGCTCCAGAACCACGACTTGCTGACTTCCGCGTGCGCTTCCCGGCGTGTCACGCCAATGTCCCGAAGCTGGTCGTCGGTCAGATCGAGCAGATCGCGCCGAGTATTCCGTTTTTCGTAGTAAAACCAAAGGATCGCGAATGCGAGACGTAGAAATCCCGATCTGTGCCTGCCCCGACCAGCACCAGGCACCGCCACCGTCAATCTTTCCGTATCAATTGCCATTTGCGTACTCCTGGAGCGGTTTAGCTCTTCACGGAATCTGGGAACCGCTCTAACTTATTGTTTTTACTCAATTCCGGACGGAAAACCGCTGCGCCCTTTCCTGGAATTGCTCTAAGCCCGCCACAGCGGACATGGCTCAAGGATGCGCTAGCGCTCACTACGAAGGAAGCTTATGATCTTAATACGTTCTATAAGGAATTCTTCTGATGCTCAGTCTGGATCAGCTGGCCGCTTTCGTCAGCGTCGTCGATCTCGGTAGTTTCACCGCGGCAGCCGACAAGATCGGCCTGACGCAACCTGCCATCAGCCTGCAGGTAAAACTTCTGGAGCGGCGTCTCGGCGTGCGACTGATCGAGCGCGTGGGGCGGCGGGCGCAACCGTCGCCTGCCGGAATCGAGTTGCTCCCGCATGCTCGCCGGATACTCGATGACTGCGCGATGGCGGAAGAGGCGATGACGCCCTATCGCGAGGGATCGGCCGGACGCGTGCGGATCGGCACTGGCGGTACCGCATCGATCCATCTGCTGCCTCGTGCGATTGCCGCGGCAAAGAAACGAATGCCGGAACTCGAGATCATCGTGCGCACCGGAAATACCGACGACATGCTGCGCGATATCGAAGCGAACAGGTTGGATCTGGCCGTTGTCACCCTGCCCGCCTCCGGCCGCTCGCTGGAGATCGAACCGTTCTATGACGACGAGATTCTCGCCGTGGCGCCGAAGGACAGCTCAATACCATCAGGCGGTCCGGATGCGGAGTTTATGAGAGACAAGACGCTGATGCTTTACGAAGGCGGCAATACGCGACGCATGACCAATGAATGGTTCATCAATGCAGGGATCCGGCCGGAACCATCCATGGAATTCGGCAGCGTCGAAGCCATCAAGGAACTCGTCGCCGCCGGCCTTGGCTGGTCGCTGTTGCCGGCCATGGCCTTGAAGAGCGGAAATCTGGATGATTTGGCGACATCGCCTGTCAGGCCGCGACTTGCGCGCCAGCTCGGCATGGTGCTACGCCGCGACAAGCATCTGACGAAGGGGCTCCGCGAAGTCATAAAATGCCTCCGCGAATTCGGCGCCAATCGCGAGCACGAAGCCTAGTCTCGAGCGGAGACGCCTCTTCGAACTCTCCCCCGCGGCTATTGCAGCCGATTGCGCCGCTCGATCTCCTCATTGGACGGGTCAGGCAAAGCGAAGGACCCCGTCTTGACCGGGCCATCCGGCTGATAGGTCGCCATGATGACACCGATTGGAGAGGTCTGAACGCGCAGGAGCTTCATCGCGGCAGGCACCGCTCCATCGCCGAAGAGCTTCTTGCCGGTGCCCAACACGAGCGGAAAGGTCAGCAGGTTGAATTCGTCGATCAGCCCATTGCGAAGCAGGGTCTGGATAAGATTGCTGCTGCCCTGGATGAGGAGATCCGGCCCCTCGCCCGCCTTCAACTCCTTGATCGCGGCAACGACATCGCTTCCGAGCGAACGGCTGTTGTTCCAATCGAGCTTGCCGTTGCCGCGCGTGGCGACGTACTTGGCGATGCTGTTGAACTGCTTGGCGATCGGATCGTCGTCACGGGCATAGGGCCAATGGGCCGCGAATATGTCGTATGTCTTCCGCCCCAGCAGCAAGTCGAACGGCTTTTCGAAGACCTCGAAGAGCGCTTTGCCCGTCGCTTCATCAAAATAGTGGAATGTCCACCCACCATGCTCGAAACCGCCTGTCGGATCCTCCTGCGGGCCGCCTGGTGCTTGCATGACGCCGTCGAGGCTGACGAATGTGGCTGCTATGACCTTGCGCATGATGTCCTCCTTGTTTTCGTTGGTGCCCGAAGGACGTCGAGCCGGTTTCGATGCCGACATCTCCTCGATAATTTTTCGAACACACAATCTAACATTCGCGTGGGACTTGTGACCGATTGACTCTTGAACGTCGCCACGGAATCGGCAAAATTCATAGTATCAATACTTCTCCTGAGATACGAACCCGACACCGGGCCCGCCTCGTTTGAAATTACCTGGATAAGAGCGTGAGCAGCGATTCATCAAGAAGCGCGGCGAAGTCTTTGGCTTCGCGCGCGCATGTCAATGCGGCCGGTTGGGGACAAGGTCTCTCGACGATCGTGCGGATCACCCATATGACGCTGCGCCATCCCTGGCAGACAAGCTTCGCCATTGGGGCAACTTTTGTGGCTGCAACGTTGCAGCTGATGATCCCGCGCATGCTTGGGCGCGCGGTCGACCAGACGCAGACGGCGGTCGCCGGCGGCGCGGCGGGCCAGATCGCCGAGAGTGCTTTGTTGACGACGGCCCTGCTGCTGCTTGTCATCAGCATCCTGCGCGGCCTGTTCACGATGGTGCAGAACTATTGCAGCGAGTCCGTCGGCCATCACATGGGCTACGAACTCAGGCTCGCCTGTTACGAAAAGATCCAGCAGCTCTCTTTCAGCTTCCACGACAAAGTGCATTCCGGCGATCTCATCACCGTCGGCCTGCTCGATCTGGAAGGCGTGCGCATGTATTTCTCCACCGCACTGGTGCGCATGTTGCTGCTCACCATGCTGATCGGCGTGGGCGCCTACATGCTTTTGTCGACGGATGTGGTGCTTGGCCTCCTCGCCCTGAGCTTCGTGCCGTTCGTGGCATGGCGTTCTTCCGTGACGCAGTTGCGACTCCGCGCGACCTGGCTCGACCTGCAGGAGCGCCTTTCGGTGCTGACGCGCGTGATGGAGGAAAATCTCGGCGGCATTCGCGTCGTCCGTGCCTTTGCTGCGCAGATGCACGAGATCATGAAGTTCGACAGAGCGTCGCAGAATGCCTTGCACCTCGCTCACCAGCGCGTGGGCATCCGCGTCATCAATACCAGCGCGATGAACCTTTCCTTTTTCATCGCCATGGGTCTCGTGCTCTGGATGGGCGGCCTCAAGGTGATCGCGGGTGAGATCAGCGTCGGCACCCTCGCCTCTTTCCTGACCTTCATGACCATCCTGCAGATGCCGGTGCGTCAGCTCGGGCTGATGGTCAATGCCTTCGCACGCGCCTCGACCTGCGGCTCGCGCCTGTTCGCGCTGCTAGATCTCGATATCCCCATCAAGGATGCTCCAGACGCCAAGCCGCTTGTGGTGACCGAAGGTAGGTTGCGCTTCGAGAATGTCGGCTTCAGCTATCCCGGACCGGAAAAGCGGCCGGTGCTGACCAATATCTCTTTCGAGGCAAGACGCGGCGAAACGATCGGCATCGTCGGACCACCCGGCAGCGGCAAGTCCACCATCGCTCATCTCATCCCGCGCTTCTATGACGTCACGGGCGGCCGCGTGACCATCGATGGCCAGGATATCCGCAAGGCGACGCTGCAATCGCTGCGGCAGAATGTTGCCGTCGTGCAGCAGGATTCCTTCCTGTTCACGACGAGCATCGAGAACAACATCGCCTATGGTGACCCCTGGGCGAAAGAAACCCGCATCGAACGCGCCGCCGAGTCGGCGCAGCTGCACAATTACATTCTTGGCCTGCCGGCTGGCTACACAACGGTCGTCGGTGAGCGCGGCGTGTCGCTGTCCGGCGGCCAGCGCCAGCGCCTGACGATTGCGCGGACGCTGATGCTGAAGCCGGCTGTCATGGTATTCGACGATTCCACCGCCGCCATCGACGCGGCGACAGAGCAGCGCATCCGCAGCGCCATGAAGCGCTTTGCCCGCGACCGGGTGACGCTGATCGTCGCCCACCGGCTGAGTTCGCTGATGCATGCCGACCAGATCCTGTTCATCGAGGATGGCGAGATCGTCGAGCGTGGAACCCATGAGCAGCTTTTGGCCGCTGGAGGGCGGTACAAGGCGCTTTACGATCTGCAGGTTCGCCCGGAGGACGATGTCGTCAAGACATCCGGCGGCAGGCTCGAAAGAGCGAAAAGGGAGGTCTGACGATGTCGGAAGTTACCGAAACCGAGCGCAACGATGTGCGCGAGGATGGGCGTCGCCCTCCCCGCGCTGTGGTCGGTTCGCATCGCGTCGAAGAGGAAATCTTCGGCAAGGTCTTCGACAGCAAGATCATTCGCCGCATCTGGGCCTTCGTCAGCCCCTATCGCCGCCAGGTCTATATTTCCGTGGTTGCGGTGCTGCTGTTCACGGCGTCGCAGATCGTCATTCCGCTGGTCATCCGTCACGCGATCGACAATGCCATGGCGCCTGGCGCCATCGATTATTCGGCACTCTGGGTTTCATTGGCAATCTTCGCGGCGGCGATCCTCGTCAATTACGGCGCAAGCTACGTGCAGGAGACCTATGTCGGCCAGGTCGCCGAAGAAGTGTTGTTCGACATGCGTCGGGCGATGTTCGCGCATCTGCAGCGCGTCTCGCTCTCCTTCATGGACAAGACGGAAGTCGGCCGGTTGATGTCTCGCCTGCAAGGCGACGTCAACTCCATGCAGGAATTCCTTGAAACGTCCGTGCTTTCCGTCGGCGACATTGCCCTGCTCTTCGGCATCGTCGTCGTCATGTTGTCGCTCGATTTCCGGCTCGGTCTACTGACGCTTTCCGTCATGCCGATCCTCTTCATCGTCCGGCTGTTCTGGCTGCCGAAGGCGCGCGTCGCCTTCATGAACGCGCATGAGACAAATTCCGTCACCAATGGCGCGCTGGCGGAAGCGATCCACGGCGTGCGCGCAGTCCAGGGCATGCATCGGCAAGACGTCAATTTCGCTCTTTTCGACGACAAGGCGCATGCCAATCTGCAATCGCATCTGACCGCGGCACGCTATGCCCAGGTCATGGTCCCAATCGTCGATACCCTGACCGGCATGGCGATGGCGATCGTCATCATCGTCGGCGGCTCGATGGTTCTGAACCACAAGCTCGATGTCGGCATCATGGTCGCCTTCCTGTTCTACATTCAGCGCTTCTTCGATCCGATCCGTTCCTTGACCATGCAGTATTCGGTCATGCAGCGCGCCATGGCTTCGGGCCAGCGCTTGACGGAGGTGCTGGATGTTCCGATCGACATCAAGGATGCGCCCGACGCCAAGGAGCTTTCGCGCGCTATGGATGGCTCCGTCGAGTTCCGCGATGTCGTCTTCGGCTACAATCCAAAGCATCCGGTGCTGAAGAATGTCAGCTTCAAGGTCAATCCCGGGGAGACCGTGGCGCTGATCGGCCCGACCGGTTCGGGCAAGTCCAGCTCCATGGCGCTCATCCATCGCTTCTACGACGTGCAGGAAGGTCAGGTACTGGTCGGCGGCCATGATGTGCGGTCCCTCACCCAGGATTCGCTTGGCCGACAGATCGCAATGGTGCTGCAGGAACCATTCCTCTTCACTGGCTCGGTGCTGGAAAACATTCGCTACAACAAGGAAGAGGCGACGCGCGAGGAAGTCATCGAGGCCGCCAAGGCGGTTGGCGCGCATGAGTTCATCATGAAGCTGCCCGATGGCTACGCCACCGTTCTCGGCGAGCGCGGCGGCGGCCTTTCACTCGGGCAGCGCCAGCTCGTCAGCTTCGCCCGCGCCCTTGTCGCCGATGCCAAGATCCTCGTGCTCGACGAAGCGACCGCGAATATCGACAGCTACACCGAAATGCTGATCCAGAAGGCGCTGGTGAAGCTGCTGGAAGGCCGCACGGGCCTTGTCATTGCACACCGTCTGGCCACCATCCGCGAAGCCGATCGCATCATCGTGTTGCAAAACGGCCAGCTTCTCGAAAGCGGCAACCACAACCAGCTGATGGCGAACGGCAAGCTCTATTCGAAGCTTTACAACCTCAATTACGCATCCTTCGACGATATTCCGGAGGAAGAGGTGACGATCTCCGTACCGGCGGAATCGCAGACCTAGGCTGCTCTCAGCCACAAACCAATCCACTGCGGGGCTCGCCTTTCCAGGGGAAGGCGAGCTTTTTTGTCATCGGGGGTTACTTGATCCAAGCTTCCATATAGTAACTTGCATCATGATAGTTACTCATGCTATCTGCCCTACCCATGCAAAGAACGAGCTTCAGCACCTTCAAATGCCCCGCTGCCCGTGCGCTCGAAAGCGTCGGTGACTGGTGGAGTATTCTGATCCTGCGCGATGCGCTTCAGGGATTGAGCCGGTTCGATGAATTCCAGAAAAGTCTCGGCGTCGCGCCGAACATATTGACGCGTCGGCTCAAGCATCTGACGGACGAAGGTCTGTTCGAACGGCGTCTCTATCATGAGCGGCCGCCGCGCTACGAATATGTGCTGACCGACAAGGGCCGCGACTTCTTCCCCGTTCTGATGGCGCTTTTCACCTGGGGCAATCGGCATCTGCCGCCCGAAGAGATCGCCGTGCGGCTCGCCGACGCCAATACCGGCGAAGACCGCGACCCGCTTCTCATCGACCGCGTCACCGGCCGCCCCTTTCAGCCCGAGGACACGATCCTCGTGCCGGGGCCTGCGGCCGACGACGCGGTTCATGAGCGCATCGACCAGATGAAAGCATGGTTTCTGGGCTTCGACGCCTGACCGAATAGGAGCAAGATATGGATCGTATCGTCGTCACCGGCATGGGACTGGTTTCGCCCTTGGGCGTGGGTGTCAACGCAAGCTGGAAACGGCTGATTGAGGGGCGCTCCGGCCTCAGGCTTCTGCCTGGGGAGATGGTCGGCGATCTCGCCGCCAAGGTCGGCGGCGTTGTCCTCGATATAGCGGAGGACGCCGAAGCCGGCTTCGATGTCGATCGTTACGTGCCGGTCAAGGACCAGAAGAAGATGGATCGCTTCATCCTCTTCGCCATGGCGGCTGCCGAGGAAGCCATCCTCCAGGCCGGGTGGCAGCCGACTGATGTTGGCGAACTCGAGCGGACCGCAACGGTGATCGCATCGGGTGTCGGCGGCTTTCCGGCCATCGCCGATGCGGTGCGCACGGCTGAAACACGCGGTGTCAGACGGCTGTCGCCCTTCACCGTTCCCTCCTTCCTCGTCAATCTCGCCGCCGGCCAGGTCAGCATCCGCTATGGATATAAGGGGCCGCTCGGTGCGCCGGTTACGGCCTGTGCTGCCAGTGTCCAGGCCATCGGTGACGCTGCGAGGCTGATCCGCGCCGGCGAGGCCGATGTTGCCATTTGCGGAGGAGCGGAAGCCTGCATCGACAAGGTGAGCCTCGGAGGCTTTGCCGCCGCGCGTGCACTTTCCACCGGCTTCAGTAATCGGCCGGAGGAAGCTTCCCGCCCGTTCGACAGCGCTCGCGATGGCTTCGTCATGGGCGAAGGCGCCGGCATGCTCGTCATCGAGACATTGGAACACGCGCTTGCCCGTGGCGCGACGCCGCTTGCCGAACTTGTGGGGTACGGCACAGCGGCGGACGCCTATCACATGACAGCCGGTCCCGAAGATGGCGACGGCGCTCGGCGGGCCATGCTTGCGGCCCTGTCTCAGGCCCGGATTCTCCCCGCCGAGGTCAAGCATCTGAATGCGCATGCTACGTCGACACCGGTCGGCGACCGCGGCGAGATGGAGGCCGTCAAGACCGTCTTCGGCCGAGATGGCGCGATCGCCGTCAGCGGCACAAAGGCGGCGACCGGCCACCTCCTAGGTGCTGCCGGCGGCATGGAAGCGATCTTCACCATCATGGCGCTGCGCGACCAAATTGTCCCGCCAACCCGCAATTTGCAGGATCCGGATGCAGCGGCCGAGGGCATCGATATCGTCGGCGCAACAGCCCGGCCGATGACCATGGACTATGCGATCTCCAACGGCTTCGGTTTCGGCGGCGTCAATGCCAGCGCCCTCTTCCGCCGCTGGCAGTAACCACTGTCGCGGTGACAGGAAGCGCGCTATTCTGACCTCCACATAGCTGGAGGTCACCCATGCGTGCATTTCCCTTAGCTGCTATTCTATGCCTCGCCCTTGCTTCGACAGCGCATGCCGAGGATCCTGTGCAAACAGCCCAGACCTTGATTCAGGCACAGATAGGCGCCTTCTTGCATGATGATGCCGCTACCGCCTATTCCTTCGCGGCACCCGGCATCAAGGCGCTCTTCCCCGACAAGGACAGCTTCTTTGCCATGGTGAAGAAGGCCTATCAGCCGGTCTATCATCCCGGTAACTACGCCTTCGGCAAGAGCCGCGCGATCGACAACGGCGCCGTCGTCTATCAGGAGGTGATGATCACCGGCACAGACGGGAAAGATTGGACAGCGATCTATCAGATAACCCGCCAACCGGATGGCGGCTACAAGATCAACGGCGTGCAGATTCTCCGCAACACAGCGAGCCAAGGCATCTGAACAGCTTGAAGTGCTGGGAAGCCGCGCGCTCGTCGCTGAAGACGATACGCGCTGGCTACTGGTTTGCGACCGCTTTGCTAGAGCGGTTCAGTTTTCCATGGAATCTGAGTACCGCTCTAACTTATTGTTTTTACGCAATCCAGGACGGAAAACCGCTGCGCACTTTTCCTGGAATTGCCCTAGCCGCGAATTCTAGGCGAAGTAGTCGAAAAATTGGCGCCAGTGCCCTGGAATTCCGGGCGCGGCTGCGGAATGACGACTGTCGAGACCGGCATCGGTGTCGCAGTCGGAGCCACGAAGGCATTCGCATCCGTGATCGGCCCCGAAATCGACATCGACGTGGGCGCCGGCGTCGGGATAGGAACCGCTGCCGGAATGGTCGCCGGCGCGGCCGATATGCTCACGGTCGGGTTCGAGACCGGCGTAAAGGTCGCGACGGACGGGGCCTGCTGCTGCAGCGGCTGCATTTCCGGCAGAACGAACGGAGACTGTGAGCCGCCTTGATTGGATACGTAATTCATCGCGACTTCGTAGGCAGGAAGCGGTGCCGGCGTCTGCAATTCACCATCCCGACCGCGCTTCTCATAGAAGGCGTTTCCGCCGGCTATCGCGACATAGTGCATGTTATCGTAGGGGAACCGCAGACCCTGGGTGTGGAAGAACATCGCGTCCTTCACCTGGGGGTGCCGCTCACCGCGCAGGATCGCCGAAGCGGCGACGTCCAGATCCGGCTTTGCCTGATCCTTGACTTCCTTGGTCATCAAGCCTGGAGCAAACTGCCTTTCCTGAGAAACGACACCGCAGATCGTGGGCGGATAGGCACCGGAAGTCAGTCGGTTCATCACGACCGTTCCGACGGCCATGTAACCGCCCGGGTCGGAATGTTGCGATTCGAAATACATCACGCGTTCAAGACAATCCTTGTCTTTAGCGGTGTAGTTATACGTTACTTTCGCTGCACGAATGGGCTTCGTGGTATTGCGAGGGGTGGGTGTTGTCTTCTGTGTCGTCGTGCAGCTGGTGGCGGCCAGACCGACAACCAATAGCCCCGAAAGACATGTCCCGAATTTGCGTTGCGCCCTCAACGGCAAGTGCCTCCTATTTTCGGTAGTACAGCCCTTATCGATCAAGAAAATGCGTTTTAGCTGGATTTTTTTGAAATTCCAAGCGGCAACGCAATCAAATCAGCCAATGATATTTCTCAAAGGCGGATGGACCATTTATTCCGATTCGCTATTTTTCCCAATGCTTTATTGTAACCAATGCCATTTCGAGACATGGCTGAAGACAGAGAATGCCTGAGGCAAGCCCGTTCCAGCCGACTCAAAAGGATGTGCGTTAAAGATAGCGATCAATCGATAATAAAGGATTTACCAAACGCCTTAAGAGGTTTGGCGCCATCCGATTTCGATGAGGATTCGCCCGGGCGCGAAGCAGTAGAACAGCCATCCGCCACGCACGGCGGCAGGCGGCTGCCAGACCTCGCCACCCGCCAGCCTGACCCTCTCATACTGCGCATCCACCGCCTCGCGGGACGGTAAGATGAAGCCGATGTGATAGGTATTGCGCCCGACCGCCACCGTATCAGCGCCGCCGAATTTCTCGATGGGATGGCTGATGACCAGTTCAAGTCCGGCATCATCGCGCAGGATGGCGAGACCATTTGCACCGCGCGTCTCGACCTCGGTCAGGCCGAAGGCAGCAACAAGAAAATCCCGGGTCGCGGCGACATCGGGAACATGCAAATCCAAGTGGTTCAATCTCATGACAGCTCCAAGGGGTTTCCCGCGGAGACATGTCGGTCAAAAGCCTACGTCAACGCGGGACACTCGGCCAGAATGGCCAAGTTCCGCGTCGTGGGTTCTCACGCCAATGGCGTGGAGCAGAGCTTCCGAATGGAAGGGGTCGGGCTTACCGAAACCGACCCTGCCTTTTCCGACGGTTCGTCGATAGCGCGAAATCGCCTGACAGACAAGCGAACGCAAACTGTCAACTCGCCAGTGTCGGCGATTAGACTGGCTCGAGATCGCCTCTCGCCCAGTTCTCCTGCGTTTCGGCCATGAAATCAGCGAAGCGGCCTTCGGCGATCGCCTGGCGGATGCCCTGCATCAGTTCCTGGTAATAGGCGAGATTGTGCCAGGAGAGCAGCATGCCGCCGAGCGCTTCGTTTGCACGGACGAGATGATGCAGATAAGCGCGCGAATAATCACGCGAAGCCGGGCAATTCGACTGTTCGTCCAGCGGGCGCATGTCTTCGGCATGGCGAGCATTGCGGATATTCACCTTGCCGCGCCGGGTGAAGGCCAATCCATGACGGCCCGAGCGGGTCGGCATCACGCAATCGAACATGTCGATGCCGCGTGCGACGGACTTCAGGATGTCGTCCGGCGTGCCGACGCCCATCAGGTAACGCGGCTTCTCCGTCGGCAGCTCAGGAAGAGTGATCTCGAGCATGCGCAGCATGACTTCCTGCGGCTCGCCAACGGCAAGGCCGCCGACCGCATAGCCCTTCAAGTCCATGCTGCTCAGCGCCTGCGCGGACCGGACACGAAGCTCCGGAACATCGCCGCCCTGCACGATGCCGAACATCGCCTTGCCGGGCTGGTTGCCGAAAGCCACCTTGCAGCGCTCCGCCCAGCGCAGCGACATTTCCATGGCGCGCTCGATGTCCTTCGGCGTCGCCGGCAAGGCGACGCACTCATCGAGCTGCATCTGGATGTCGGAATCGAGCAGTCCTTGGATCTCGATCGACCGCTCCGGCGACATGTGATGCAGGCTGCCATCGACATGCGATTTGAAGGTGACGCCCTGCTCGTCCAGCTTGCGCAGACCTGAGAGCGACATCACCTGAAAACCGCCGGAATCGGTGAGGATCGGATGCGGCCAGCGGATCAGCTGGTGCAGGCCGCCCAAGCGGGCGACACGCTCGGCGGTCGGGCGCAGCATCAGATGATAGGTATTACCGAGTATGATATCGGCACCCGTCTCGCGCACCTGATCGAGGTACATGGCCTTGACGGTGCCGACCGTGCCGACAGGCATGAAGGCCGGCGTGCGGATCGTCCCGCGCGGCATTGAGACTTCGCCGAGGCGCGCGCCGCCATCGGTTTTCTTCAATTGAAACTGAAAGCTCTCGCTCATTTCGTCCTAGTCTTTCCGGTAGAGCAGGCTGCCATCGCCATAGGAATAGAAGCGATAGCCCGTCTCGATAGCGTGGGTATAGGCCGCGCGCATCGTATCGAGGCCGGCAAAGGCCGATACGAGCATGAACAGGGTCGAACGCGGCAGGTGGAAATTGGTCATCAGCATGTCGACGGCCTTGAAGCGGTAGCCGGGCGTGATGAAAATGCCCGTGGCACCCTGCCAGGGCTTGATCGTGCCATCATCGGCGGCGGCACTTTCGATCAATCTCAGCGACGTGGTTCCGACGCAGACGATGCGCCCGCCCCTCGCCTTGACGGCATTCAACTTTGCAGCGGTAGCGGCATCGACATAACCGATCTCGAAATGCATCTTGTGGTCGTCGGTATCGTCGGACTTGACCGGCAGGAAGGTACCGGCGCCGACATGTAGCGTCACAAAATGCCGCTCGATACCCATGGCATCGAGCGCGGCAAACAGCGGCGGCGTGAAATGCAGGCCTGCTGTAGGTGCCGCGACGGCGCCCTCTTCACGCGCATAGATCGTCTGATAATCGGCGCGATCACGCTCGTCTTCCGAGCGCTTCGCCGCGATATAGGGCGGCAGCGGAATATGCCCTACGGTGGCGATCGCCTCATCGAGAGCAGGACCGGATAGATCGAACCGCAGAGTGATCTCGCCGCCCTCGCCCTTATCCTCGACCGTTGCGTCGAGCGTGCCGAGTGCGCAGACATTCTCGCCGTG
The DNA here is from genome assembly GCF_900094545.1 of Martinezella miluonensis. Classification (GTDB taxonomy): domain Bacteria; phylum Pseudomonadota; class Alphaproteobacteria; order Rhizobiales; family Rhizobiaceae; genus Rhizobium; species Rhizobium miluonense. Next base: position 15,875 of record NZ_FMAH01000050.1, on the reverse strand, counting down.
GCCGAACTGGATGCGATCGCCGATCTTGATGCGCTTGCCGGGCTTGGCGAAAGCCTTCCAGCGATCAGGTGCAACGCGCATATGCAAGGTTGCCGAAACCTGCTGGCCGGGAGCACCCTCGCGGTAGCGAATGCCTTCCAGTTGCGCCGGGATGACCCTGGTATCGTTGAAGACCATGGCATCGCCAGGACGCAGGAAGGACGGCAGATCCCGCACCTGATGGTCGCTCAGCGTGTTTGCTTCGTTGTTCGGATCGACGACGAGCAGGCGCGCGCTGTCACGCGGCTCGGCAGGCCTGAGCGCAATACGCTCGTCCGGCAAATCGAAATCGAAAAGGTCAACACGCATTCAACTCATCCAGGCAAAGCGAAACCCGCCCCTCACGCCCGAGGCGCAAGAGGCGGGTTTCAGGAATAATCACGATCAGACGTCGGCGGCAACCCGCGCGGATACGATCGAATCCGGATCCTTCACCGGCTCGCCGCGCTTGATCTTGTCGACATTGTCCATACCGGAGATCACCTGCCCCCAAACGGAGTACTGCTTATTCAGCCAAGGTGCGTCGGCAAAGCAGATGAAGAACTGCGAGTTTGCCGAGTTCGGGTTCTGCGAACGCGCCATCGAGCAGGTGCCACGAATATGCGAGGTCGCGGAGAATTCCGCCTTCAGGTCCGGCTTGGACGAGCCGCCCGTGCCGGCGCGAGCGGTGTTGCCGCCGACCTTGCCATGTTCGACATCGCCGGTCTGGGCCATGAAGCCATCGATGACGCGATGGAACACGACATTGTCGTAAGCCTTTTCGCGTGCCAGTTCCTTGATGCGGGCAACATGCTCGGGAGCGACCTGCGGCAGAAGCTGAATGACAACCTGGCCCTTGGTGGTTTCCAGGATGAGGGTGTTTTCTGGATCCTTGATCTCAGCCATGTTCGTTTCCTCTTCTCTCTTCTTGATTGCGCATGCCCCGAGCGCCGCGCGGCACTTTTGGGGTCATGTCGCCTGATTCAGCATGACCTTGCCCAAAGCCACAGAGGCATTCTGGGGATCATGCCTGTGAAATTACTTCTTGGTGACAGTGACCTTGATCATCTTGTCCGGGTTGCTCACTTCGCCGTTCTGGCCTTCGCCGCGCTTGATCTTGTCGACAAGTTCCATGCCGGAGACGACCTTGCCGACGACCGTATACTGGCCGTTCAGGAAATCGCCATTGGCAAACATGATGAAGAACTGCGAGTTGGCGGAATTCGGATCCTGAGCGCGCGCCATGCCGACAGTGCCGCGCGTGAAGGGTGTCTTGGAGAATTCGGCCGGAAGGTTCGGCAAATCGGAACCGCCGGTGCCGGCCTTGCCCGCATTATAACCCTTCGTCGTATTGCCGTACTGGACATCGCCGGTCTGGGCCATAAAGCCATCGATAACGCGGTGGAATACGACGTTATCATACGCCCCCTTCTTGGCCAGCGCCTCGATCTGCGCGACATGCTTCGGAGCAACCTCTGGCATCAGCTGGATGACGACCGGGCCGTCCTTGAGCTGGATCGTCAGAAGGTCCGCAGCAGCAGCCGAGATTGTGCTACCTGCGAAGGCGGCAAGGCTCAAAGCGCCTGCCATTGCGATATGAAAGAGTTTCATGGGTGCTCCGTTCGGAAATGGATTTCGGCTCAGCTTTTGGCGCTGGTCTTGTCTTTGAGTTTGGCGGTCAGGGCTTCCAGAACCGCCGGCGGCACGAAGGTGCTGACGTCACCGCCCATGGATGCGATCTGCCGCACCAATGTGGCGGTTATGGGCCGCGAAGCCGTACCGGCCGGCAGAAACAACGTCTGGATATCGGGCGCCATCTGCCGGTTCATGCCAGCCATCTGCATCTCATAGTCGAGGTCTGTACCATCGCGCAGGCCGCGCACCAGCAAGGTAGCGCCATGGGCGCGGGCGGCGTCGACCACCAGATTTTCGAAGGCGACGACAGAGATGTCACCCGCTTTATGCGGCAAAGCATCCGTAAGCGATCTGCGGATCAGTTCCGCTCTCTCCTCGAAAGAGAAAAGCGGCTTCTTACCGGGATGAACGCCGATCGCCACGATGACTCTGGAGGCGACATTCAGCGCCTGCACGAGGACATCCAGATGTCCGTTGGTCATCGGGTCGAAGGATCCGGGATAAAAGGCTGTCGTCATACCAGGCCGGCTCGTTGTTTCGACGCCTTTTGTCACGGATGGGGCAACATCGCAAGTCATTTGCAACCCGCAGGCTGCCTCTGAACCGCAGATGAATGCGGCATTCAAGCCTGTTTCAGATCGACAATGCATTACTGACGCCAACATCAAGGCGGGCCGGTTTCAACGGCTCGCCGACCTCGGCTCTGGGAATGTCACGCCATGTTGGTCTTCATTATTACGGTCGCCATCGTCTGTTCATTTTTCGTCGAATACCTCGTTCATCTTTTCTGCGAAAAATACGAGATCGAATGGGCTGCTACGCCAGAAGCCGCGGAAAACGTGGATTCTGCCCAAGAAATCGTCATTGCCATGCGCAAAACGCATCGCGAATCTGAACGCCAGATGAACAAGGCATTCAAAGTCGCTTCAGGCACGCATTGCTAGATACCTCTCAACATCGGCGGAACCATTTGCAAACCGCTGCGTTTAAACTTCGAAACTCAGACTGCACATTGCGGCAAGAAGGAAGATGAGTATGTCCCACAAGATCACCCTTATTAACGCTGTTTGGATGACCATGATTACGGGAATGCTCGCGGCCACCATCGCACTTTACGATCAAAAGCCCGACCAGTCGAAGATCTATGGTCCCTTTGCTTCGGCTCGTAACTTCATTGCCGTAAGCCAGTATTAAGGGATCTGAACGCTAGTCCCACCAAAGGAGGGAGCGATCATGTTCACGATTTTGACGATGCTTACACTGTTCATCAGCATCATGTTTGTCGTCTCCGTTGCATCTACTATTTCGGCGCTCCATCGCGAGAGCGAAGAGAGCAAGAGGCTGCATAAGCGTCACAAGACGCTCTGATCTCCTTATATCATTCACATCTCCCAAGTGTGCTTGACTGAACAAAAACCGGGCGCCTCCAGCGTCCGGTTTTTTCATTCCAGCGACCGCTGCCAGCGCGAACCCAGGAGCATCTGCCATCGCACGAAGCTCGAGGCGGAGCGGATCCTGCAAGCGATGGCTTGTTCGGATTTTGAGGTGCGCGTTTTGCGCATGGCTCCCAGCTTTCCTGAGCCCGGCAATGGATGGCGGCCTATCGCTTGCATCGCGGGGTCGACATCCGTGACGTCGCCGATGCCCATACGGCGGCTTTGACGAATAGCGGCGATCCGTTTCAACGGCACATTATCTCGGCCACCACGCCCTTCGAGCCGGAGGACTGCGCATCCCTCGCAACCGATGCGGCATCCGTCACTAGATTGCGCGCTCCAGCGCTTGCAGCGGAATTCGACCGCCGCAAATGGCCCCTGTCGCAAAAGATCGATCGCATCTATGCCTCGATTTTGGCAGATACCCCCCAGTTGGCGCTCTCGTTTCGGCTATGAGGAGGTATTGGCGCAATTAGACCGGGCTAGCCTCGAAGTATTGCCGGCCTTTTCCGCCGACAAAAGGCGACCCGAATAAAGGGTACCGGACATCTTTGAAATTTCAGGCGCCTGATATTCGGCACTGATCCAAAAGAAATCGCCTAAGATTGCTTTTCACGGCAGACTTAGGCGATCGTAACGACTTTATTCTTTCATCACGGCGAACCGATTGCCGCCGGTCGCCATTCGACGCTGCGATCCCTATTCCCCGCTTGCGCCCTCGACGTCACCGCCGGCCTCACCGTTGGTCGCTTCATCGTCGGCGCCCGCATCGTCTTCGCCTTCCGGCTCGCTGATGCGCTCGACGGATACCACCTTCTCATCCTTGGCGGTCGAGAAGATGGTAACGCCCTTGGTGGCACGGCTGGCGACGCGTATGCCGCCAACGGGAACACGGATCAACTGACCGCCATCCGAGACGAGCATGATCTGATCGCCGTCTTCGACCGGGAAGGCGGCAACGAGCTCGCCGATCTCGCCAGTCTTCGACGTGTCGGTGGCGCGAATACCCTTGCCGCCGCGACCGGAGATACGGAAGTCGTAGGAGGAGGAGCGCTTGCCGAAACCCTTTTCCGAAACCGTCAGAACGAATTGCTCCAGCGCCTTCAGCTCCTCGTAGCGCTCATCGTTCAGCTGTCCCTCTTCGGTGACTTCTTCGCCGACCAGCGCGATTTCCTCGTCCTCGCCGGTTGCGGAGCGGCGCTCGCCGACGGAGCGCTTGAGATAGGCGGCGCGCTCCCAAGGTTCTGCATCCACATGGCGGACGATCGTCATGGAGATAATGCGGTCGCCAGCTGCCAGGTTGATGCCGCGAACGCCGATCGAATTGCGGCCGGCAAAGACACGCACGTCCGAAACCGAGAAGCGGATGCACTGGCCAAGCGCCGTCGTCATCAGCACGTCGTCTTGCTCGGTGCAGGTCTCGACAGAGAGGATTTCGTCGCCCTCTTCCTCGAGCTTCATGGCGATCTTGCCGTTGCGGTTCACCTGCACGAAGTCCGACAGCTTATTACGGCGCACCGTTCCGCGCGTCGTGGTGAACATGACGTCGAGATTATCCCAGCTATCCTCATCCTCGGGCAGCGGCATGATTGTCGTGATACGTTCGCCGGGCTCCAGCGGCAGCATGTTGATCAACGCCTTGCCGCGCGAGGTCGGCGTGCCGATCGGCAGGCGCCAGACTTTCTCCTTGTAGACGATACCATGAGACGAGAAGAACAGGACCGGCGTATGCGTATTGAGAACGAATAGCCGGGTAACGAAATCTTCGTCACGGGTCGTCATGCCCGAGCGGCCCTTGCCGCCGCGGCGCTGCGCACGATAGGTCGTCAGCGGCACACGCTTGATGTAGCCAAGGTGCGAAACGGTGACGACCATGTCTTCGCGAGCGATCAGATCCTCGTCGTCCATTTCGAGACCGCCATCGACGATCTCGGTGCGCCGCGGCGTTCCAAACTCGTCGCGAACGGCCGCAAGCTCTTCTTTTACAATGGTTTGGATGCGCAGGCGCGAAGACAGAATATCAAGGTAATCCTTGATCTCGGCGCCGATCTGATTGAGTTCCTCGTCGATTTCGTCGCGACCGAGGGCGGTCAGGCGAGCCAGTCGCAGTTCGAGAATGGCGCGTGCCTGCTCTTCCGAGAGGTTGTAGGTGCCATCCTCGTTGATGCGGTGACGCGGATCGTCGATTAGCCGGATAAGCGATTCGACATCGGCGGCGTTCCAGCGGCGCGTCATCAGCTCTTCGCGGGCCGATTGCGGATCCGGCGCCTGGCGAATAACGCGGATGACTTCGTCGATATTGGCGACCGCAATCGCCAGACCGACCAAAACGTGGGCGCGGTCACGCGCCTTGCGCAGCAGATATTTGGTGCGGCGGCTGATGACTTCCTCACGGAAAGCCACGAAAGCGCGCAGCATGTCCATAAGGTTCATTAGTTCGGGCTTGCCACCGTTCAGCGCCACCATGTTGCAGCCGAACGAGGTCTGTAGCGGCGTATAACGATAGAGCTGGTTCAGAATGACATCGGCGTTGGCATCTCGCTTCAACTCGACGACGACGCGATAGCCCTGACGGTCGGATTCGTCGCGAAGGTCCGAGATACCCTCGATGCGCTTTTCGCGCACGAGCTCGGCCATCTTCTCGATCATCGACGCCTTGTTCACCTGGAAAGGGACTTCTGTGATGATGATCTGCTCGCGATCGCCGCGCATCGGCTCGATCGTCGCGACGCCACGCATGACGACGGAGCCGCGGCCCGTCTCATAGGCGGAACGGATACCGGCACGGCCGAGGATCTTCGCGCCGGTCGGAAAATCCGGACCGGGGATGATCTGCATCATCTCGGGCAGCTCGATCGCCGGATTGTCGATCAGCGCAATACAGCCATCGACCACTTCCGACAGATTGTGCGGCGGAATATTCGTCGCCATGCCGACGGCGATGCCGCCGGAGCCGTTGACGAGCAGATTGGGGAAGCGTGCCGGCAGAACCTTCGGCTCTTCCGAAGTCGCATCGTAGTTTTCCTGGAAATCGACCGTTTCCTTGTCGATATCCTCGATCAGCTCATGGGCGACCTTGGTCAGGCGCGATTCCGTGTAGCGCATCGCCGCCGGCGGGTCGCCGTCGATCGAACCGAAATTGCCCTGCCCGTCGATGAGCGGCACACGCATCGACCAGTTCTGCGCCATGCGGACCAAGGCATCGTAGATCGAAGCGTCGCCGTGGGGGTGGTATTTACCCATGACGTCGGCGACGGGACGAGCTGACTTCACATATTTGCGGTTCCAGTGATAGCCGCTTTCATGGGCGGCATAGAGGATGCGCCGATGAACTGGCTTGAGACCATCGCGGACATCGGGAAGCGCGCGGCTGACGATTACGCTCATGGCGTAATCGAGATACGACCGCTGCATTTCCTCCATGATGGAAATCGGCTCGATGCCTGGCGGGAGCTTCCCGCCGCCGGGTGGTGTTTGCTCAGTCAAAACAGATCACGATCTCTTTTAGAATCACTGCGAAATTTATAGCCGAAAGGCCCGGCGAGCGCCAATTTGGGCCGACGTTTGTGAACAGGCTTTTGCCTCTTTAAGCCATGAAATCGAACATTTCCGTGGCGCAACCCGCCTATAGCGATGCATTACGCTTTGCGAAAGCACATTCCTCGCATAACAATGGCTGATAACAACGATAGAACAGTCTCCGGGGAACATATGGCAAGTGCGGATACGCTGATCAATGCCTTCACGACTCTCCTTGTCACAGTCGATCCGCCGGGGCTAGCGCCGTTGTTCATCGGCCTCACGGCTGGCATGAACCGCTCCGAGCGCAAGCAGGTGGCCTTGCGCGGCTCGCTGATCGCCTTCTTCATTCTGGCGGCTTTTGCCCTGTTCGGCGCGAGCGTCCTCGGCGTTCTCGGCATCTCCATCGGCGCCTTCCGTATCGCAGGCGGCCTGCTGCTTTTCTGGATCGCTTTCGAGATGGTATTCGAGCGGCGGCAGGACCGGAAGGAAAAGACGACCGAGGTGGCGATCACGCAGGATCATATCCGCAATATCGCAGTCTTTCCGCTCGCCCTGCCCCTGATCGCCGGTCCGGGCGCAATCTCGGCCACGATCCTGCTGGCAGGCTCGCTGCAGACGACGCTCGACCGCGCGCAACTGATCGGCGTCATCGCCGTCAATCTTGCCCTCGTCTTTGCCGCACTTGCCATTTCCGACAGGCTCGACCGCATGCTCGGAGCGACCGGCCGCGCCATCCTGACCCGCCTGCTCGGGGTCATTCTCGCCGCGCTTGCCGCGCAATTCGTCGTGGACGGTGCAAGGGCGGCGCTGACTCTTCCCTGAAATTTGGCCTCGTCACGCAAAAAGCCCGCCGATAAGGCGGGCTTCGAGAAAATCCTTCGGCTGTGCCGTCAGGCTCAGAACGGGATATCGTCGTCCAGATCGCGCGAAAAGTTGCCGCCACTACCGCCTGCCGGGCTACCACCGCCGCGGTTACCGCCTCCGCCACCGCGCGAAGCGCCCTGCGAGGACGGCTGGCCGTAATCGTCGCCACCATAATCACCGCCATAGCCGCCACCAAAGTCACCGCCGCCGCGACCGCCACGACTGCCGCCTTCCGAGCCGCCGCCTTCTCCGCGGCCATCCAGCATGGTGAGGGTCGAATTGAAGCCCTGCAGCACGATTTCCGTCGAGTACTTATCCTGGCCGTTCTGGTCCTGCCATTTGCGCGTCTGAAGCGCGCCTTCGATATAAACCTTGGCGCCCTTCTTCAAATATTGCTCGGCGACCTTGCAGAGGCCTTCATTGAAGATGACAACGCGATGCCATTCCGTCTTTTCCTTGCGCTCGCCGGAATTACGGTCGCGCCAAGTTTCCGAGGTGGCGATGTTGAGATTGGCGATCGGCCGGCCGTCCTGCGTGCGGCGGATTTCCGGGTCCGCTCCGAGATTTCCAATCAGAATTACCTTGTTCACACTACCGGCCATGACATCACCCTATTTGCCGCCCATCGACGGCCCCTAAATTTTATTGACACACCTTAGACCATTGCCATCATCAGGTGTTGTTCCAGCACTGCCAGAGGCATCTTCATCCACAAAGAAATATCCAAAGGCAATTTTGTTCTTTCTTTGTTCTAATTTGTCTTTATGATCGTGTCAACGGAATCGAAAACCCGGCTCCAACCTTTCATTTCAGCCTCGACTCGCGAGCTGACATCACTAAATAAAGGCAGACTCCAAGGGACCTGCATACGACGATGAGCGAACTGAAGACTATTTCCATACGTGGTGCGCGCGAGCACAATCTCAAGGGCATCGACCTCGACCTGCCGCGCAACAAGCTGATTGTCATGACCGGCCTTTCCGGCTCCGGCAAGTCGTCGCTTGCCTTCGACACCATCTACGCCGAGGGACAGCGACGCTATGTCGAAAGCCTTTCGGCCTATGCGCGCCAGTTCCTCGAAATGATGCAGAAGCCGGATGTCGACCAGATCGACGGTCTGTCGCCCGCCATTTCGATCGAGCAGAAGACGACCTCGCGCAATCCGCGCTCGACGGTCGGCACGGTCACCGAAATCTACGACTATATGCGCCTGCTGTTCGCGCGCGTCGGCGTGCCCTATTCGCCGGTTACCGGCCTGCCGATCGAGAGCCAGACGGTCAGCCAGATGGTGGATCGGGTGCTCGCCTACGAGGAAGGCACCAGGCTCTATATTCTGGCGCCGCTCGTGCGCGGGCGTAAGGGCGAATACAAGAAGGAACTGGCGGAGCTCATGAAAAAGGGCTTCCAGCGCGTCAAGGTCGACGGGCAGTTCTACGAGATCGCCGATGTGCCGGCGCTCGACAAGAAGTACAAGCACGACATCGACGTGGTGGTCGACCGTATCGTCGTGCGGCCCGACATGGCGGCTCGCCTGGCCGACAGCTTCGAAACGTCGCTGCGTCTTGCCGATGGCCTTGCCGTTGCTGAATTCGCCGACAAGCCATTGCCGCCCGAAGAAACCGCCGCCGGCGGCTCGGCCAACAAGTCGCTGAACGAGACGCATGAGCGCGTTTTGTTCTCGGAGAAGTTTGCCTGCCCGGTTTCCGGCTTCACCATTCCGGAAATCGAACCACGCCTGTTCTCGTTCAACAATCCCTTCGGCGCCTGCCCTTCCTGCGACGGCCTCGGCTCGCAGCAGAAGATCGATCGGGATCTGATCGTGCCGGAGCCGGAGCGGACGCTGCGTGACGGCGCAATTGCTCCCTGGGCCAAGACCAGCTCGCCCTATTACAACCAGACGCTCGAAGCGCTCGGCAAGCATTACGGCTTCAAGCTCGGCAGCCGTTGGAACGAACTATCCGAAAAGGCTCAGGACGTCATTCTGAACGGCACGGAAGACAAGATCGAGTTCCATTATGCCGATGGGGCCCGTTCCTACACGACGCACAAGAATTTCGAAGGCATCGTGCCGAACCTTGAGCGCCGCTGGAAGGAAACGGATTCCGCCTGGGCGCGCGAAGAGATCGAGCGTTACATGTCGGCGGCGCCCTGCCCGGCCTGCAACGGCTATCGCCTGAAGCCGGAAGCCTTGGCGGTCAAGATCAACAAGCTGCACATCAGTCAGGTAGCGGAAATGTCGATCCGCATCGCCCGCGACTGGTTCAACGAGCTGCCGGAGACCTTCACCGACAAGCAGAACGAAATCGCGGTGCGTATTTTGAAGGAGATCCGCGATCGCCTGCGCTTCCTCAACGATGTCGGCCTCGAATATCTGAGCCTGTCGCGCAATTCCGGCACGCTTTCGGGCGGCGAAAGCCAGCGCATCCGGCTGGCATCGCAGATCGGTTCGGGGCTGACGGGCGTGCTCTATGTGCTCGACGAACCGTCGATCGGCCTGCATCAGCGCGACAATGCCCGCCTTCTGGAAACGTTGAAGCACCTGCGCGATATCGGCAACACGGTTATTGTCGTCGAGCATGACGAGGATGCGATCCTGACGGCCGACGACGTTGTCGATATCGGTCCGGCGGCCGGCGTGCATGGCGGCCAGGTCATTGCGCATGGGACGCCGCAGGACATCATGGCGAACCCGAAGTCGCTGACGGGAAAATATCTCTCCGGCGAACTTGGCGTGCCCGTTCCCGAAGAGCGTCGGAAGCCCAAGAAGGGCAAGGAAATCAAGGTCGTCGGCGCAAGAGGCAACAACCTCAAGGATGTCACGGCCTCCATTCCGCTCGGCGTCTTCACGGCGGTCACCGGCGTGTCCGGCGGCGGCAAGTCCACCTTCCTGATCGAGACGCTTTACAAGTCGGCTGCGCGGCGCGTCATGGGCGCGCGTGAAATCCCGGCCGATCATGATCGAATCGATGGCTTCGAACATATCGACAAGGTGATCGACATCGACCAATCGCCGATCGGCCGCACGCCGCGGTCGAACCCGGCGACCTATACCGGCGCCTTCACGCCGATCCGCGACTGGTTTGCCGGACTGCCTGAGGCCAAGGCGCGCGGCTATCAGCCGGGCCGCTTCTCCTTCAACGTCAAAGGTGGCCGCTGCGAGGCCTGCCAGGGCGACGGCGTTATCAAGATCGAGATGCACTTCTTGCCCGACGTCTACGTGACTTGCGACGTCTGCCACGGCAAGCGCTACAACAGGGAGACGCTGAACGTCACCTTCAAGACCAAGTCGATCGCCGATGTGCTCGACATGACGGTCGAAGAAGGGGTCGATTTCTTTGCCGCCGTCCCTGCCGTGCGCGACAAGTTGCAGAGCCTGAAGGATGTCGGTCTCGGCTATATCAAGGTGGGACAGCAGGCCAATACGCTTTCGGGTGGCGAGGCGCAGCGCGTCAAGCTAGCCAAGGAGCTGTCGAAGCGATCGACGGGCCGCACGCTCTATATTCTCGACGAACCGACCACCGGGCTCCATTTCCACGACGTCGCCAAGCTTCTGGAAATGCTGCATGAGTTGGTCAATCAGGGCAATTCGGTCGTGGTCATCGAGCACAATCTCGAAGTCATCAAGACAGCAGACTGGATTCTTGATTTCGGTCCCGAAGGTGGCGATGGCGGCGGCGAGATCGTGGCGGTGGGCACGCCGGAGACCATCGTCAAGGAGAAGCGCTCCTATACGGGCCAGTTCCTTAGAGAATTGCTGGAGCGGCGGCCGATGAAGAAAGTTGCAGCGGCGGAGTGAAGTTTCACCCGATGAACGTCCATGGAGGAGAGAATGACCAAAGCGGGCGAAATCCGCACAGGCATCGGCGGCTGGACTTTTGAGCCTTGGCGCGGGACCTTCTATCCCGATACGCTGAAGCAGAAGGACGAACTCAATTACGCCAGCCGTCAGCTGAAGGTGATCGAGGTCAACGGCACCTATTACAGCACGCAGAAGCCCGAGGTCTTCGCTAAATGGGCTGCCGATGTGCCGGATGGGTTCATCTTCTCCCTGAAGGCCACGCGCTTCGTCACCAATCGCCGGGTTCTGTCCGAAGCCGGTGAATCGATGCAGAAGTTTCTGGAGTCCGGCATCAGCGAGCTTGGGGATCATCTCGGTCCGCTGCTTTGGCAGTTTGCCCCGACGAAGAAATTCGACCCGGATGATTTCGAGGCGTTCCTGAAGCTGCTGCCGACCAAGCAGGATGGTCTTGCCCTGAAGCACGTTGTCGAAGTCCGGCACGATTCCTTCAAGGTGCCGGAGTTCATTGTACTGCTCGAGAAATACAATGTCGCACCGGTCTGCGCAGAACATTTCGAATATCCGATGATCGCGGATGTGACCGCCGATTTCGTCTATGCCCGCCTTCAGAAAGGCTCGGACGAGATCAAGACCTGCTATCCGCCGAAGGATCTGAAGGCCTGGGCCGATCGCCTGAAAACCTGGGCAGACGGCAAAGTGCCGGACGATCTGCCGCTGATCGATGCGGGCCGCAAGGTCAAGGTCGAACCTCGCGATGTCTTTGCCTTCATGATCCACGAGGGCAAGGTAAACGCCCCTCCGGGTGCGATTGCCTTGCAGCAAGAGGTCGCAAAGTAACGACTCAAAGCGGCCTGACGTTGGCGACGAGATCTTCGGCCGTCAGCCCCTTGCCGGCATGCTGGCCAGCGAGGCCATGCAGCCAGACCCCGGCGGCGGCGGCCTCAAAAGCCGGCGCGCCTTGTGCCATAAGCCCGCCGACGATACCGGCCAGCACATCGCCGGAGCCGGCTGTGGCGAGCCACGGCGGCGCGTTGGCGTTGATCAGCGCCCTTCCGTCCGGCGCGGCAATGACGCTATCGGCACCCTTGTAGATGATGGCGGCATGGGCTCTCGCAGCTGCCGCTCTCGCCTTGTCGACTTTACTCAAGACCGTATCGGCGGCGATATCAGGGAAGAGCCGTGCGAACTCGCCTTCGTGCGGCGTCAGCACCAATCGTGTCGGCCCCTCGGTAAAGGCGTCAAAAAGCCTTTTCGGGTCGTCGCGAAACGAGGTGATGCCATCGGCATCCAGCACCAGATGGCGATCGGCGAGCGCGAGGCAGAATTGTCGAGCCTTCTCGCCGGTGCCAAAACCAGGTCCGAGAATGAAGGTCGAAAGGCGTTGATCGGCAAGCCATTCCCGCAACGACGCTTCATCCTCGACAGCATGCAGCATGATTGCCGTGAGCAGGCCCGCATTGACGCTCATTGCCTCTGCCGGCGAAGCAATGGTGACAAGCCCCGCTCCAGCCTTCAGCCCGGCCATAGCGGACATGCGCGCCGCGCCCGTCGCATTAGGCCCACCGGAAAAAACGACCAGATGACCACGCTTGTACTTGTAAGTATCGGCACCTGCCGACGGTATCTTTGCCTGCCATTGTGCCGGGGTATTTTCGCCGATCAAGCTATCGGCATGGGCGCGGACAATCCGGTCGGGAATGCCGATGTCGAAGACTTCCAGTCGGCCGCAAAGATCGCGGCCGGGCAGCAGGAGATGACCCGGCTTGCGCGTCATGAAGGTCACGGTGTGCGTCGCGCGAAAGGCTGCGCCAAGGATCTGACCGCTCGACCCGTCAAGACCGGAGGGCAAATCAACGGCGATAACGGGAACGTCCACCTCGGCAACGCGCGCAATGACAGCCTCGACTTCATCCGGAACCGGACGAGACAAGCCCGCACCAAAGATCGCGTCGATGACGACATCGCCGGGGCGCGGCGCATAGCTTGCAATCGCCTCTCCCTCAACCGGGCAGCCGGCAAAGGCGCGTGCCGCATCGCCTTTCAGCCGCCCCGGGTCACCCAAATGGAAAAGCAGCACCATGGCTCCCGTCTGCTGCAGCGCGCGAGCCGCCACATAGCCATCGCCGCCATTGTTGCCCGGTCCGCAAAGCACGACGAAACGCAGCGCCTCGGGAAAGTGCCGAAGCGCGCTTGCGGTGACGGCTTGCCCCGCTTTTTCCATTAGCCCGTAGGAATCGATGCCGGAAGCCGCAGCGTCCCTATCGACTGCGGCCATATCGTCGGGAGAGAGGAGCAGATCGGCGAGCGGTAACATCATGAGGCAACATTATAGACGCGAAATCTGCCTGAAAAACAACCGCAATTCCAGCATCCATTTTGAACAAAGAATATGCATTTGCACATCGATTAAACAAGTTCATTCAAGGTCTTGTGAGAGCGGGAATATGACGTGCATGGCACTTTTTTGCGAAATTTTACTTATCCGACCCATTTCGGCGCGAAATCTCTTCCATTTTTCTGAAAAATCCTCATCAATTCATCGTCTCGGTGCGAATTCGCCGGGATTTTTTACAGAGGCCGTTTCCCATTTGGCACGATACGTGCATACGTTGGTCGAGCGGGGAGTAGTCCTGCTGTAACAGGAGAAGCGGAGAGACATTTTCTCATGAAAAAGATCGAAGCGATCATCAAGCCCTTCAAGCTCGACGAAGTGAAGGAAGCCCTTCAGGAAGTCGGCCTGCAGGGTATCACCGTCACGGAAGCGAAGGGCTTCGGTCGTCAAAAGGGCCACACGGAGCTTTACCGCGGCGCCGAATACGTCGTCGACTTCCTGCCGAAGGTGAAGGTCGAAGTCGTATTGGCAGACGAAAATGCGGAGGCGGTGATCGACGCCATCCGCAAGGCCGCCCAAACCGGCCGTATCGGCGACGGAAAGATTTTCGTCTCCAATGTGGAGGAAGTCATCCGAATCCGCACCGGTGAAACGGGCATCGACGCCATCTAACCCGCCCGGCCCTCACAGCCGAGGCTCGTAATCGTCATCTAAGTCAAGGGAAGCAGTTTAATGACGACCGCAAGCGATATTCTGAAGCAAATCAAGGACAACGACGTCAAGTTCGTTGACTTGCGTTTCACCGACCCGAAGGGCAAGCTTCAGCACGTTACCATGGACGTGATCTGCGTCGACGAAGACATGTTCGCCGACGGCGTCATGTTCGACGGCTCCTCGATTGGGGGCTGGAAGGCCATCAACGAATCCGACATGGTGCTGATGCCCGATCCGGACACGGTCCACATGGATCCGTTCTTCGCACAATCCACCATGGTCATTCTCTGCGATATTCTCGATCCGGTTTCGGGCGAAGCCTACAATCGCGATCCGCGCGGCACCGCCAAGAAGGCCGAAGCCTACCTGAAGGCCTCCGGCATCGGCGACACCGCCTTCTTCGGCCCGGAAGCCGAATTCTTCGTCTTCGACGACGTCAAGTACAAGGCCGACCCCTACAATACCGGCTTCAAGCTCGATTCCAGCGAACTGCCGTCCAACGACGATACGGATTATGAGACCGGCAACCTCGGTCACCGTCCCCGCGTCAAGGGTGGCTACTTCCCGGTTCCGCCGATCGACAGCTGCCAGGACATGCGTTCCGAGATGCTGACGGTTCTCACCGAGATGGGTGTCGTCGTCGAAAAGCATCACCACGAAGTCGCTGCCGCCCAGCACGAACTCGGCATCAAGTTCGACACGCTGGTTCGCAGCGCCGACGGCATGCAGATCTACAAATACGTCGTGCATCAGGTCGCCAATGCCTACGGCAAGACGGCAACCTTCATGCCGAAGCCGATTTTCGGCGACAACGGCTCGGGCATGCACGTTCACCAGTCGATCTGGAAGGGCGGCAAGCCGACCTTCGCTGGTGACGAATATGCAGGCCTCTCCGAGAGCTGCCTCTACTACATCGGCGGCATCATCAAGCATGCCAAGGCGATCAACGCTTTCACCAACCCGTCGACGAACTCCTACAAGCGTCTCGTCCCGGGCTACGAAGCTCCGGTTCTGCTCGCCTACTCGGCTCGCAACCGCTCCGCCTCCTGCCGTATCCCGTTCGGCTCGAACCCGAAGGCAAAGCGCGTCGAAGTCCGCTTCCCTGACCCGACCGCCAACCCATATCTGGGCTTCGCAGCCATGCTGATGGCCGGCCTCGACGGCATCAAGAACAAGATCCATCCCGGCAAGGCCATGGACAAGGATCTCTACGATCTGCCGCCGAAGGAACTGAAGAAGATCCCGACAGTCTGCGGCTCGCTGCGCGAAGCACTGGAAAGCCTCGACAAGGATCGCAAGTTCCTGACCGCAGGCGGCGTCTTCGACGACGACCAGATCGATTCCTTCATCGAACTGAAGATGCAGGAAGTCATGCGCTACGAAATGACCCCGCATCCGGTCGAATACGACATGTACTATTCGGTCTGATATAAGATACGAAAGCCCCGGCCTGCCGGGGCTCAGATTGCTGACAAACCCCTGGCCTTGGCTGGGGGTTTATGATTCACTGGGACATGTTGAAGAAACCCGCTCCCGAACAGACGGCTCTCGAGAT
>NZ_FMAH01000034.1 GCF_900094545.1 Martinezella miluonensis | reverse complement strand
TGTTTTTTTCACCAGGTCCAGTTCCATCGTGAGTTGGCCAACCTTGCGTTCAAGTGCTGCGATCTGCGCCTCATACTCGGCGATGACGCTCGCTTCGGCTTCCTCATCGCTGAGTTCGCCGCGATCGAACTGGGTCAGCCACAACTGAATGAGGTTGGCCGAGACGCCGTAAGTACGTTGCGCATCTCGCCGTCCGATGACACCGCTTCGAATATCCTGACAAAGCTGCAATTTGAACGGCGTCGAGTGCCGCCGATATGGACCTCGGGATTTCATGAGCCTTCTCCGATTGAGGCCCACAGAGCGTATCAGTTTTTCCGTTTCCCGTGGTCCAGCCCCAGGGGTTCACTCCACAGCGGGTCATAGTTGAGGCTTAACAGGTCAAGGTTCCTTACCCCCGAGGATGATAATCCATGATCACAGTTCCCTTCGAAGCGCGGCGCTTTCAGTCGACCGCGGCTTATTACCTGCGTTATCGCATCCCCTATCCGGACAAGCTGATTACCCGCGTCGCCGAACGCAGCGGCCTGAAGCCCGGCGATCATGTTCTGGATCTCGGCTGCGGTCCTGGGCAGCTCGGGATTGCTTTCGCGCGACTGCAACGCGCAGCCGTCACGGCCATGGATCCGGAGCCAGAAATGCTCTCCGAAGTCGAGGCCGGCGCGAAAGCGACCGGCGCCGACGTCACCATCCGGCAGGGCTCCTCCTACGATCTCGGCCCCGATATCGGCAACCTGCACCTTTGCATCATGGGCCGCTCCTTCCACTGGATGGACAGGCCGGCGACGCTTGAGGCCTTGGACAGGCTGATCGAGCCGGGCGGCGCCGTGGTTCTTTTCCACGACAAGAGCATCCTGGCGGAGCCGGATTGGCGCGGGATCCTCGAACCGCTGGCGGAAATCTATTCGCCCGAACGCCATGCGGATCGGCTGCTGCGCAAGAGCAAGGCATGGGCGCCGCATGAGGCCATGCTGCTGGCTTCGCCCTTCCGCAATCTCGAGCGCATCGGCATTGTCTCGGAATATACAAGAGATATCGAGGACATCGTCGGCCGCGTCTTCTCGATGTCGTCAACCTCACCGCAGGCGCTCGGGGAAAAGGCGACTGATTTCGAAGCTGCCTTGCGCGCCAAGCTTCTGGAAGCCGCACCTGACGGCAAGTTCAGGGAAATTGTCGAGGCGAACGGGCTGCTCGCCTTCCGCGATTGAATTCGTCAGCATCAAGCGGGCGGGAAAAGCACCTGGCCGCTTTGGCCGCCTTGGGCTCAGGCCTCATCCTTATCCGGCTGGGGCGTCAGCTCCTGCCGGGTCGCCGACAGGAATTCCTGCGACAATTCGGGACTGTCCATCGCCCGCGCCAGGATGACCGCGCCGACCATGGCCGAGAGGCTGGCAAAAGCCTTGCGGCGGCGATCCTCCGGCGTCTCGCCTGGAACGATCTCCTCGAGAACCTCCACCAATCCTACGAGGCCGCCTGTAAAGGTGGACTGCATCTCAGGGCCGTGGCGGCTGACCTCCTGCGTCAGCGCCGCGAAAACGCAGCCGGTCGCATGCTCGACCACATTGCGATGCGAGAGATAGTGAGCCAGCAGCGCTTCCAGCGGCTGATCGGGCGAGCTTGCCGCCACCTGTTTCCAGCGCTCCAGCGAGCGGGCCACCAGCGCCTTGCTCGCCTCGCAGGCTAGCTCGTCCTTCGAATCGAAATGGCCGTAGAAACCGCCATGCGTCAGTCCGGCAGCCTTCATGATGTCGGCAACGCCGATGCCGTCGAAACCCTTCTCGCGAAAGAGCTCCCCTGCCACGGCAAGGATCTTCTCGCGGTTCTCAGCGAATTTTTCCCGGCTCACTCTCATCAAAAAACTCCATCAGAGCATCAATAAATCTGTATTGACAATTTACATGATGACCATCATCAATACAAAACAAATATGATAACAATCATGTAAATGCCTTTGCACAAACGTTCAAGCCGGGAGAACGGCAAGACGCTAGAAGCGGATACGGTACCCCCTGGCCGTCCGCGATCGAACGCTCTCGCAGCTCTCTCGTTCCAGACGTCAAGCCACGCAACTTTATCGGAACGCACCCCATGGTTTCCACTGCCATTGCTTCGACGCTCGCCCGGCGCAACATCCACTATGGATGGGTCGTCGTCGCCGCCACCTTCCTCACCATGCTCGTCACGGCCGGCGCCATGGGCGCGCCGGGCGTGCTCATCAAGCCGCTGGAAGACGAATTCGGCTGGAGCACCTCCTCCATTTCCTCGGCGCTTGCCGTCCGATTGTTGCTGTTCGGCCTGATGGGTCCGTTTGCCGCTGCCTTTATGAACCATTTCGGCGTGCGCAAGGTCATCGTCTTCGCGCTTGGCACCATCTGCGTCGGCTTCATCGGCTCGCTCTTCATGACCCAAGTCTGGCAGCTACTGCTATGCTGGGGCATCATCATCGGCTTCGGCACTGGCCTCACCGCCATGGTGCTGGCGGCGACCGTCTCGACGCGCTGGTTCACCAAGCATCGCGGCCTCGTCATCGGCATGCTCTCGGCAAGCTCGGCCACGGGACAGCTCGTTTTCCTGCCGCTGATGGCGGAGCTGACGACGCGCTACGGCTGGCGCGCAACCGTGATCTTCGTCTGCGGCATGATCGTCGTTGCCGCCTTCGTCGTGCTGCTCTTGATGCGTGACCGCCCCTCGGACGTCAATCTGCCGCTGGTCGGCGAAGTCCACATCGCGCCTCCGCCGCCGGCCACCAGAAACCTGAAAGCCGCGCTCGCCTCGCCGATCGCAATTCTGCGGGAGGCCTCCACCACCTCTACCTTCTGGATCCTGTTTGCCACCTTCTTCATCTGCGGCCTGTCGACCAACGGCCTGATCCAGACGCACTTCGTCACCCTCTGCGGCGATTTCGGCATCGTACCGGTGGCGGCCGCCAGCGTGCTTGCCGTCATGGGCATCTTCGATTTCTTCGGCACGATCGGCTCCGGCTGGCTCTCCGACCGCTTCGACAATCGCTGGCTGCTTTTCTGGTATTACGGCCTGCGCGGCCTGTCGCTGGTCTACCTGCCCTTCAGCAACTTCACCTTCTACGGCCTGTCGATCTTCGCCGTCTTCTATGGCCTCGACTGGATCGCCACCGTGCCGCCGACCGTCAAGATCGCCGCCGACCGTTTTGGCCGCGAAAGGGCCGGCCTCGTCTTCGGCTGGGTCTTTGCCGGCCATCAGCTCGGCGCCGCCACCGCCGCCTATGGCGCCGGCCTCACCCGCACGGAACTCAACACCTATCTGCCCGCCTTCTTCGTCGCCGGCGCCTTCTGCCTGCTTGCCGCCATCCTGGCAATCACGCTGCAAAAGTCCGGCTCCACCACCAAGGGCCCGGCCATGGCTCATTGAGCTCCAAACGGCAAAAAACCCATGGCGTGCACCCACGCCATGGGCCAGACCGCAACCCTGCGAAAACACTCGCAATATCTGCCGCACCCGGCTTGCGCGCCGAGCCGATCACATGCTAGACAGCCGCCTCGTCATGATCCGTTGCCCCATTGGCGGAATTGGTAGACGCGCTCGACTCAAAATCGAGTTTCGAAAGAAGTGCTGGTTCGACTCCGGCATGGGGCACCAAAATCTTTAAAAGAATCAATTATTTGCTGTAGTTTCAACAGCTTGACCTCTCATCTGTTACAGCGCAGGGTATGGAAGACGTGGCCGTTTAGCCTGCTGAGATCTGTGGTCCTGTGCATATCGCAAGAAGTTACACCCATTGAGAGTGACGATCTGGCAGCATTGCCACATAATGGTGTTTGATTGCAAAAAGGGGATAGCTCGCCTCACTGGTTCTCCGCTGCGGCCACACGCATACTATACAAATCGGGAGCGATAGAATGAAATTGGGCATCGAGGTGATCGGCAATACGGTTGATACGCTGCAATCCATCTCGCAGATGATATCTTCCACAGCAGAGTTAGAGGATGTCAGCGCCCTGAAAAAGAAGCTTGGCGAAATGTCGAGCCTCGTACTTGCAGCCCACGGGAAAGCCGTAGCTGCGCAAGTTGAGGTTATGAAGATGATGCTGGAGAACTTCGATCTTCATGCCCAGCTAATGCAAGTCGATCGCTGGGAAGGTGTGGCCGCTCGCTATCGGCTCAAGGATTTCGGAGGCCAAACATTCGCTTACGAGCTCAAGCCTGAATATGCTGTTAGTGAGCCAGCTCACACAATCTGCCCTCATTGCTTCGAGAATCAACGAAAGTCGCTTTTGCAGTTTCTTTATGAGACCGCGACCCTTCAACGGGTATTCAAATGCGGCGGCTGTTCTCAGGAGATCACACTCGGTCTTCAAAGCGTTTCACGGCCCGATAGCTCAAATTCATACACACCAGAGTTCTACTAATACCCCCGGATTTCTCAGCGCGCACCATAGATACTCTTGCCAGACGCTCAGCACTTCGTTGCAGTAATCCAGATTGTGACAAGCTGACAACGGGTCCCAACGTCAGTGACCACAAAGCGACAGACATTGGGGAAGCAGCTCACATCTATGGTGCTCGTATGGACACTGCCCGTTATCGCGCTGAAATGTCTGACGAAGAAAGGGCGGCAATTACGAACGCAATTTGGCTCTGTCGTGATTGCCACGGGCTGATCGATAAAGATCCTCTCAGATTTCCCAGCGAACTTCTGATTCTCTGGAAAGAGGCTCACGAGAAGAAGCTTGTGGATCAGATTGGCAAACCGGGTGATGTGATCCGAAAATTTGCCGCCGATAGAGAGTTGAAGTCCTTAGGCGATTTGCCATTATATGCGGAGCAGCTAATTCGCGAGAAGCCGGATCACTGGGAATACATGTTGACGGCTGAACTTCTTGATTTCCATCTCGCACCAGTACTGCGGAAAGCACGGGATTTGTCGCAAGGCTTGATAGTCAAACCAAGCGCACCCCTTCCAAGAGACGAGATATTCACTTGGTTACACCGTAAAGTTATTGAGCTTTCGGAAGCTCCCAACACGTTCTTGGCGCTTATCGAAGAAATCAAGGTATCGTGGGGGCCTCCGGGATTGCCGGGTGAGGCGGCAAACATTAATCACGTCTGCCAGCTCTTCGCACAAGCAGCTGATTACCTTGTGACCATTGCAGAAGAAATTAGGTTTACGTATCTGCCTGAGGGCTTTGAGGGCTTGGCTCGCGCCTTGGTCGAGGGCGCGCTATTCCCCCTCAAACGCATGCCGGAACTGGCGGCATTCATCCGGTCGATCTTCAGTCAAGACGCACCCAGCGGTGCGCATCACTTCGAACTTGTGCTCGAATTGCCGGAGGGTTGGGCCGGGCGTGTCGCCCGAGAGATGCAGGTCGCCAAGAATGCCTTCTTAAGGGACCGCTGATCTCAATGAGAAGCCACAATTTGAGCGCTTCCGTGGATTTCTAAGCTTATCCCTCAGCACAATAACCTCTTTGACGAGCACCCTCCCCGGCCTCAAACCCCACACCATCACGAAAAATTTTGATTTTGTGCGGCTTCCGTCAGCCCCCGACCATTTACAGCCATAATCCTGCCCCCTAAAGGTTTGCAACGCAGCAAAAAGGGGCCCTCATGCTTCGTAAACTTTACGATTGGACCATGTCGCTCGCCGGCCGCAAATCGGCGGAAATCTGGTTGGCCGTTATCGCCTTCGTCGAGAGTTCGATCTTTCTCGTTCCCGCAGATGTTCTGTTCCTGCCGATGTCGCTCGCCAAGCCTGAGCGCGCCTGGCGCTATGCATTGACGGCGACGGTTGCCTCCGTGCTCGGCGGCATTGCCGGCTGGGCGCTCGGCTATTACGCCTTCGAGACCATCGCCAAGCCGATCCTCGAATTCTACGGAAAGCTCGACGCCTTCAACCAGATGAGCGCCGGCGTCACCTATGGATGGGTTCTGCTGCTGCTCGTCACATCGGGCCTGGCGCATCTGCCGCCGATCAAGGTGGTGACGATCCTGTCCGGCGTCGCCCATATCGATCTCGGCCTGTTCATCGTCTCGGCCATCATCGCCCGCGGCGCGCGCTTCTTCTTCCTCGCGTTCCTGCTGCGCCGCTATGGCGAATCCATCCGCCATTTCATCGAGAAGCGCCTCGGCCAGATCGTCATGGCAGCCGCCGCCGTTCTCATCGCCCTTTACGGCATCTTCCATTTTGCCCTGGCAAGTTGACCAAGGAGCCACCTCGCATGTCCACGACTTCGCCTTTCTCCCGCGCCGGCCTCGGCTATAGCGCATTGCTGACGATCGGCATGGTCGTCGTCATCGGCTCGGCGCTCGGCTTCGAGCACATCGGCGGCTATATCCCTTGCGCGCTCTGCCTGGAGCAGCGCCAGCCCTATTATTACGGCATTCCAGTCGCGATCGTCGCGGCCCTGACGGCCGTTGCCGGCCTGCCCTCCTGGATCACCCGCGGCCTGCTGATCATTGCCGGCCTGATGATGGTTGTCGGCGGCGGCATCGGCGTCTATCACTCAGGCGTCGAATGGCACTTCTGGGAAGGCCCGACCACCTGCTCGACATCCGCCAGCAGCGTCACGCAGAATGCCGGCGACCTGCTCGGCCAGTTGAACAGCATCAAGGGCCCATCCTGCACGGAAGCCGCCCTTCGCGTCCTCGGCCTGTCGATGGCCGGCTGGAATGTGATCGCCAGCGTGATTCTGGCGATGATTGCTTTTGTCGGGGCGAAGAAGGCGGCGTGATCTTTGGCCAGACGGCCGCGATCCATCGTATGCCGTGGCTCTGATACCCCCCCCCCCCCTCTGTCGCTGTCGCGACATCTCCCCCACAAGGCAGGGCAAGCGCATATGAGGTCGGTCGTCGGTGCAATCTCCTTCTCCCCTCGGGGAGAAGGTGACCCGAAGGGTCGGATGAGGGGGCCAAGCCTCCTTGAAATCAGGCACTTTCCCGCGCGCGGCTTCCCCCTCATCCGCCTATCGGCACCTTCTCCCCGCTGGGGAGAAGGGGGCTGCGGCAACCACCTCACTCCATATGCGATTCCCCTGCCCCACAAGGGGGGGAGATTGGTTGGAGTTTGCCGCTGACCATCCCCATAAAACAGCAAGCGGTAATTGCAGCTGACTCAATGCTTGTTTGAGGTG
This sequence comes from Martinezella miluonensis, assembly GCF_900094545.1. Classification (GTDB taxonomy): domain Bacteria; phylum Pseudomonadota; class Alphaproteobacteria; order Rhizobiales; family Rhizobiaceae; genus Rhizobium; species Rhizobium miluonense. The sequence goes on along the minus strand of NZ_FMAH01000034.1, from coordinate 68,356 downwards.
AGGGAGAGCAGGGAATTACCGATCTCCCCCCTTGTGGGGGAGATGTCCCGAAAGGGACAGAGGGGGGGTACCGCGCCCTCCTCCCGCCCAGTCGCCAACGCGACCTTACGGCTGCAGTTCCGAATCCCAGTAGAGATAGTCGAGCCAGCTGTCGTGCAGATAGTTCGGCGGGAACAGGCGGCCGTTGTTGTGCAGGTCCTGCACGCTCGGCTGATATGGCTTCTGCGCCGGGAACATGCCGGCCTGTTTCGGCAGCTTGCTGCCCTTGCGCAGATTGCACGGCGAGCAGGCTGCAACCACGTTCTCCCAGGTCGTCTCGCCGCCATGAGCGCGCGGGATGACGTGGTCGAAGGTCAGATCGTCATGCGAGCCGCAATACTGGCATTCGAACCGGTCGCGCAGGAAGACGTTGAACCGGGTGAAGGCGGGATTGCGGGATGGCTGCACATATGTCTTCAGGCAGACGACGCTTGGCAGCCGCATGGAGAAGCTCGGCGACGAAACGCTATGATCGTATTCTGCAATGATATTCACACGGTCAAGGAAGACCGCCTTGATCGCGTCCTGCCAGGACCAGAGCGACAAGGGATAATAACTCAGCGGTCTGTAGTCAGCGTTCAGCACGAGCGCCGGCAAGGACTGCGGGGAGACTGCAATCGTCAAGGAACCCTCCTGATCGATTCGGCATCTACACCTGTATATTAGGCCGGTTGTTACAGGATTGTGAAGTCCAATAAATTCAGTGCAAAGCAGCGATCCGGAGAGGCGGCCGATTAAACTATGGGCAGCGCATCCCGCCGCGTCTTCACGGCGTAATAGGCCCAGAAAAGCCGGGCCGCGACCGAGCGCCAGGGCGCCCAAACCGCCGCTTCCCGGGCGATAGCCTTGGCCAAGGGCCTGACGTCATGGCCGAAAGCCATGCCGACGGCCGCCTGCAGCGCCACGTCGCCCGCCGGAAACACATCTGCGTGACCGCCGCAGAACATCAGGTAGACCTCGGCCGTCCAGGGGCCGATCCCCTTGATGGACGTCAGCTCGGAAAGCGCCTTTTCCGGTGATTCGGCGCTCAAGGCATGCAGATTGAGGCCGCCGCCGGCAACGGCTTCGGCCACGCGCGCCAATGTGTCGTGCTTGATTCGCGAGAGGCCGAAGGTTCGCCATGTCTCAGGCTCCAGGCCCGCATAGCCCTCGGCGGTCACTTGACCCATCCCGGCGATCATCTTCCCCCAGATCGCATCGGCGCTGGCGCGGGAGACGACCTGCGAAACGATGATGTGGGCGAGCCCTTCGAAGCCCGGTTCGCGCAGACGCAGCGGCAAAGCGCCCGCCTCTGCGGCAACGGGCCGCAGGCGCGGATCAATCTCCAATAGGGCGGCGAGTCCCTGTTCGATATCGCGCTCGTCGCGAATGATCTGCATGACGTCTCGTAGTCCCCGGTTAAGATTCGTGGCAGAAGAAAGCATGATCGAGATTTCCCGTCAAAAGCCGAAATTCCGCTTTGCTCCGAGCCCCAACGGCCCATTGCATCTCGGCCATGCGCTGTCGGCCATCCTCAACCACGACATGGCGGCAAAAGCCGGCGGCGATTTCCTGCTGCGCATCGAAGACATAGACCAGACGCGCTGCACACCCGATTTCGAAACGGGCATCTATTCCGATCTTTCCTGGCTCGGTCTTCGCTGGCAGGAGCCGGTGCGTCGGCAGTCCGAACATTTTCCGGCCTATCAGGAAGCGCTGCAGGCGCTTATCGAGCGCGGCCTCGTCTATCCGGCTTTCCTGACCCGCGGCGAAGTCAAGGCACGCGTCACCGCGCTCGAGTCGGATGGCAGGCCATGGCCGCGCGACCGGGATGGTACGCCGCTCTATCCCTCCGACGACCGCGAGCGCAGCGATGCCGAGCGGCGGCGCCTGCTGGCGTCGGGCATGAAACATGCCTGGCGTCTCGACATGGAAAAGGCGCTGGCGGCGGCATGCGGACCGCTCCACTGGCAGGAAAGCGGCGACGGCGAGACAAGTGCCATCCCGGCCGACCCTGCTGCCTGGGGCGACGTCGTGCTGTCGCGCTCCGATGCACCCTCAAGCTATCATCTTTCTGTCGTCGTCGATGACGCGGTGCAAGGCATCACCCATGTCGTGCGCGGGCTCGATCTCTTTCACGCCACCTCGATCCATCGCCTGCTGCAGACGCTGCTTGGCCTGCCGGAACCGCTCTACCATCATCACCGCCTGCTCCTCGGCAGCGACGGCAAGAAGCTGTCCAAGAGCATGGGTGACACCGGCATTGCCGAATGGCGCCGGCAGGGCCTTTCACCGGTGGAGCTTCGCCGCCGCATCTGCCTCTGATTCGGATGACGCTTTTTCAGATGGGGCTTCAGCCGCACGGCTCGCTGCCTTGCCGAAGAGCAGCCGTCGCACGCGGAATTTCATCAGCGCCGCGTTGATCTCCGCCCCCATGATGAAGATCACGGCGAGCATATAGAGGAAGATCAGCACGATCATCACCGACGCCAGGCCGGCATAGGTGGCGGTGTAATTGGCGAAGGTCGAGAGATAATAGGCAAAGAGCAGCGCCCCGACCGACCAGAAGATCAAGGTCAGCAACACGCCGGGGATCACGTCGAGCAGCCGTCGGCGCCCAGCCGCAAGCCACAAATGCAGGATCATCAGCCCCGCCAGAAGCAGGAAGATCGTGCCGTAGATCCGCCAGCTGAAGACGATGTCGAGAATATCGGCAAGCTTCGGCGCCCATTGCCGGGTATAGTTGAGCGCCAGGGGTATGGCGACGAGCAGGATGCTGAGAATGGCAAAGATCAGCACCGCGATGAGCACGTAGCCGAGGCTGGCGAGGCGGTTGAAATACCAGGGCCGGGTTTCCAGCACGCGATAGGCGCGGTTAAGCGAGATGCGCAGCGCCTCGACCCCGTTCGAGGCGAAGTAGGCGGCCGCAAGCACGGAGATCGTCAAAAGGCCGCCGCGCGGAATGGTCAGCACCTGCACGACCTGATCGGCCAGGGGCTTGGCGATCGCCTCCGGCCAGGTGTCGAAGATCAGATGCACTGCCGTCGACGAAAACTGGCTGGCGCCCAGAAAGCTTGCCAGCGCCGTGCCGAAGATCAGGAAAGGGAAAACCGCGAGCAATGTCGAAAGCGCCACATGGCTTGCCATGGCAAACCCGTCATCCTCGACGAAATGGAACACTGCGTCGTAAATCACCTTGTAGATCGTCCGCAGGGCTGTCGGCATTCCATCTCCGCCTGACATCGGCATTCACCTGCCGGTTGTCGATTGTGTCGGGTCCCTGAATATGGGAAACGAGACCTGATTTGTACAGGAATCATCCTATGACGGAACAACGCATTATCCTGTTGACTGGTTGCTCCTCCGGAATCGGCGCCCATTGCGCGCGGGCGCTGAAAACTGACGGATGGCGCGTGTTTGCAACCGTGCGCAGGCAAGAGGATCTGGCTCCGCTCGAAGCCGACGGCATTGAGGCGCTTCTCCTGGACTATACCCGGCCCGAGACGATTTCCGCCACCGTGGCAACGGTGCGGGAGCGCACGGGCGACCGGATCGACGCCCTCTTCAACAACGGCGCCTACGGCCAGACCGGCGCCGTCGAAGACCTGGCGACCGATGTGCTGCGCGAACAGTTCGAGACGAATTTCTTCGGCTGGCACGAGCTTACGCGCCAGATCATTCCGCTGATGCGCAAGCAAGGCCATGGCCGTATCGTCAATTGCTCGTCCATCCTCGGATTGATCCCCTATCGCTTCCGCGGCGCCTATACCGCCTCGAAATTCGCGCTTGAGGGGCTGACGATCACGCTCAGGATGGAGCTGCAGGATAGCGGCATCCATGTCAGCCTCATCGAGCCTGGTCCGATTGCGACGCGCTTCACCGCCAATGCGCTCGTCAAGCTTCACGAGCATATCGACCTCGAAGGCTCCGCCCACGCCGTCGAATACCGGCGGCAGTTGCGGCGGCTGGATGGCTCCGGGCCGATCAGCAAACACAAATTAGGCCCCGAAGCGGTCTATGATGTGCTAAAATCAGCTTTGAATGTGAGAAGCCCGCGCCCACATTATCTGGTAACGACGCCCGCCAAGCAGGGCGTGCTCTTGAAAAGGCTATTGCCGGCTAACCTTTTCTATCGTCTGATGCGCCGGCTGGACTAGAGCAATCTCGGGAAAAAGCGCGCTGCGGTTTTCCGTCCGGGATTGCGAGGAAGCCGTGATATGGAGCAGCTTCGAGCTTCTGTGAAAAGCTTGGCTGCTCTGAAGACAAGGGTGGAGGAACCATGTCGACCGTTACTTATGTTGCCGCCATCATTGTCATGGGTCTCGTCGCGATCGTACTCGTTCGCGGCCTGCTGAACATGATGAAAGGCGACAATCCCAACCTTTCGAACCGGCTGATGCAGCTGCGCGTTCTGCTGCAGGCAGTTGCGGTCATCCTGATCATGCTGACGCTCTGGCTGACGGGCGGCGGCCGCCCGGCCTAGAGCCGGATGTCGTCCGAAAACCGCTCACAGTTTTCGGCATCATGCTCGAAGGCAATTCCAGGAAAAGTGCGTAGCGGTTTTCCGTCAGGAATTGCGTAAAAGAAAGGGATAGAGCGTTTCGCGATCCGAAGAAAAGCGAAAAGGCTCTAACCACAGGAAGACGATGGTCAAGCTCAACAAGATCTATACCAAGACCGGCGATGACGGCACCACGGGCCTCGTCGCCGGCCCGAGACGCCTGAAGCACGACTTGCGCGTCGAAAGCTACGGCACCGTCGACGAAACCAATTCCGCCATCGGCGTCGCCCGGCTGCATATGGCCGATATGCCCGCTCTCGATGCCATGCTGATGCGGATCCAGAACGATCTCTTTGATCTCGGCGCCGATCTTTCGACGCCTGAAACGGACGAGCCGCCGGCCTATGAGCCGTTGCGCATCATCGACCATCAGGTTGAACGTCTCGAACGCCATATAGATGCGCTCAATGTCGATCTCGAGCCCTTGAGATCTTTTGTTCTCCCGGCCGGCGGCCCGGCTTCCGCCCATCTGCACCTTGCCCGCACGATTGCGCGGCGCGCAGAGCGCCTCATGGTGGCGCTGTCGCGCAGTAAAGGCGAACGCGTGAGCCCGGCGGCACTGAAATACATCAACCGGCTGTCTGATTTTCTCTTCGTTGCCGCACGGCATGCCAATGATCGTGGCCGCGCCGATGTGTTATGGGTCCCGGGTAAGAATCGATAGGGATGCACGCCAGTCAGCGGAAGTGGACATATTGACGTTGACGTAAACGTTATTTATGCCTTTAAAGCAATTCGTCTCTCCGCGGCCTCGAAGCGTTGTATTTGGGGAAAAAACGCGTATCCATGTCGCCATTCGACAAATGGAATGGCGCTGGGCAGCGCATGTTCTTGGGCAGTCATGTTGAAGGAAGGATTCCATGAAGATACTGGTTCCCGTTAAGCGGGTCGTTGACTACAACGTAAAGATCCGCGTGAAGCCGGATGGTTCTGGCGTTGAGCTTTCGAACGTGAAGATGTCGATGAACCCGTTCGACGAGATCTCGGTCGAAGAGGCGCTGCGTCTGAAGGAAGCGGGCAAGGCCGAGGAAGTGGTGGTCGTATCGATCGGGCCTGCCAAGGCCGAGGAAACGCTGCGCACGGCGCTCGCCATGGGCGCGGATCGCGCCATCCTGGTCGAGACTGACGATGCCGTCGAACCGCTCGCCGTCGCCAAGATCCTCAAGGGCGTGGCCGAGGCCGAACAGCCGGGCCTGATCATCGTCGGCAAGCAGGCGATCGATGACGATTCGAACCAGACCGGCCAGATGCTGGCGGCATTGCTGGGCACGGCCCAGGCCACCTTCGCCTCGAAGATCGAGATCGGCGATGGAAAAGCACAGGTCACCCGCGAAGTCGATGGCGGCCTGCAGACCATCGAGGTCAAGCTGCCGGCGGTCGTGACCACGGACCTGCGCCTCAACGAGCCACGCTACGCCTCGCTGCCGAACATCATGAAGGCCAAGAAGAAGCCGCTCGACAAGAAGTCGCCAGCCGATTTCGGCGTATCGACCGAGCCACGGCTGAAGGTGCTGAAGACGGAAGAGCCCGGCGGCCGCAAGGCTGGCGTCAAGGTCAAGTCGGTCGCAGAGCTCATCGAGAAGCTCAAGACCGAAGCCGGCGTGCTTTAAACCAGTCCGAACGAGGAGTTAGACATCATGGCCATTCTTCTTCTGGCTGATCACGACAATGCCCACCTCTCCGACCAGACCGCCAAGGCGCTGACGGCTGCCACCAAGATCGGCGGCGACATTCATGTGCTGGTGGCAGGCGCGGGCGCCAAGACTGCGGCCGAGCAGGCGGCAAAGCTTGCCGGCGTCGCCAAGGTGCTGGTTGCCGAGGATGCGAGCCTTGCCAACAATCTCGCCGAACCGCTGGCGGCGCTGATCGTTTCGCTGGCCGGTGCCTATGACACCATCATCGGGGCTGCGACCTCGGTCGGCAAGAACGTCCTGCCGCGCGTCGCCGCCCTGCTCGACGTCGCCCAGGTCTCGGAAATCATCGAAGTGGTTTCGGCCGACACCTTCAAGCGGCCGATCTATGCCGGCAATGCCATCCAGACGGTGCAGTCGACCGATGCCAAGAAGGTGATCACCGTGCGCACGGCGTCGTTTGCCGCCGCTGACGCAAGTGGTAACGCATCGATCGAGAGCGTGTCTGCCTCTGCAAACCCCGGTCTCTCGACCTTCGTCGGCGATGCACTGTCGACGTCCGACCGTCCGGAGCTCACATCCGCCAAGATCATCATCTCCGGCGGCCGCGCGCTCGGCTCGGCGGAAAAGTTCCGCGAAGTCATCCTTCCCGTTGCCGACAAGCTCGGTGCTGCCGTCGGTGCATCGCGCGCTGCCGTCGATGCCGGCTATGCGCCGAACGACTGGCAGGTGGGCCAGACGGGCAAGGTGGTCGCACCGCAGCTCTACATCGCCTGCGGCATTTCCGGCGCCATCCAGCATCTGGCCGGCATGAAGGATAGCAAGGTCATCGTCGCCATCAACAAGGACGAGGAAGCCCCGATCTTCCAGATCGCCGACTATGGCCTCGTCGCAGACCTCTTCGAAGCCTTACCGGAATTGCAAAAGGCGCTTTGATCGCGCCGATTATTTTTCTCGCAGTTGCGAGAGACTGGAAAATCGTCTCTTATAGGTCTATCAATCTGGGCCGGGCTAGAAATGGCCCGGCAAATTTGTGGTTAAGAGCATAGCGCACCGCCAAGAGCGCGCCGCCGGGGAGTTGGCAATGAGTTCGCTGAAGACGATCGGTATTATCGGCGCGGGCCAGATGGGCTGCGGGATCGCCCACGTATCCGCCATGGCCGGCTACAAGGTTCACATCTACGATCTGTCGCAGGATCGTATCGAAAGCGGGCTTGCCACCATCAACGGCAACCTCGCGCGCCAGGTCACCTCCGGCAAGACCAGCGACGAGGACCGCAAGGCAGCGCTTGCCCGTATCACCGGGTCGAACGATCTCAACGATCTCGCCCAGGTCGATCTCGCTATCGAAGCTGCGACCGAGGATGAAAGCGTCAAGCGCAAGATCTATTCCCAGGTGTGCCCGGTTCTGAAGCCCGAGGCGCTGCTTGCCACCAACACCTCGTCGCTGTCGATCACCCGCCTGGCTTCCGCCACCGACCGGCCGGAACGCTTCATGGGCATTCACTTCATGAATCCGGTTCCGGTGATGAAGCTGGTGGAACTGGTGCGCGGCATCGCAACCGACGAATCCACCTTCTCCGCCGCCAAGGAATATGTCAGCTCGCTGGAAAAGACGATCACCGTCGCCGAGGACTTCCCGGCCTTCATCGTCAACCGCATCCTGCTGCCGATGATCAACGAGGCGATCTACACGCTCTATGAAGGTGTCGGCACGGTCGACGCGATCGACACCGCGATGCGGCTCGGCGCCAACCATCCGATGGGGCCGCTGCAGCTCGCCGACTTCATCGGCCTCGATACCTGTCTCTCGATCATGCAGGTGCTGCATGACGGGCTCGCCGATTCGAAGTACCGCCCCTGCCCGCTGCTGGTTAAGTATGTCGAAGCCGGCTGGCTCGGCCGCAAATCCGGCCGCGGCTTCTACGATTATCGCGGCGAAGTACCGGTTCCGACACGATAATCTTTTCGGCACCCTTGAGGCCGACCCTCGCCCTTCGAGGCTCCGGCCTTTGGCCTGCGCACAAGGATGAGGGCAGAGCGGCTTTTCACGCGCGGATGATGAGCCAGAAAGGCCGCTTAAAGCATTTCCAGGAAAAGTGCGCAGTGGTTTTCCGTCCGGAATGCGTAAAGAAACAAGAAGATAGAGCGTTTTCGCGATTCGAAGAAAAGCGGAAATGCTCTAGATCCCCGCCGCCGCCTTCACCAGGTTCTTCGCATCCTCGCTGTCCCAGGCAGCCGGGCCGTTCATCGCTGAAATCAGGCAGCCCTTGTCGTCGATGAGCAGCGTCACCGGCAGGCCGAACGCCAGCCCCTGCTTCTTCAGCACATTGAACACGCCCATGGTGTTGTCGCGATAGTAGCCAAGCTTGTCGATGGCATATTCCGTGCGGAAGGCTTTCGTCTTTTCCTCGTCGCCCGTGTCGATATTGACGGCAACCACTTCGAATTTGTCGCTGCCGACGCTCTTTTCGAGCGCGTTCAACGCCGGCATTTCCTCGCGGCACGGCACGCACCACGTCGCCCACACGTTCAGCAGCAGCGTCTTTCCGGCAAAGCTGCCGATTGATAGCGGTTGCCCCTCGGCACCCTTGAACGAAACATCCTTAAGCGATATCGGCACCGGCGCCGCGCTCATGGCTGCGACCTGTCCCTTGGTGAAAGGCGTCAGGGCCGCAGCGCGATCCTTTGCCGTCTTGCATTGATCGGCCGATGCCGTTTCACCAACGCCATTGCCATACCCCGCCTCCTTCACGTATACCGCTGCCGCACCGGCAATAATCCCAGCGACGGCAGCAAGTACAACGAGTTTCATGGACGGCAGACCGAACGGCTTCTTTGCTGTCATTTCATTCTCCAGGTGGGCATCTCATGACTGACGGCACGGACACCAAATCCTCCAACCAGATGTGGGGCGGGCGTTTCGCTTCCGGCCCCGCGGCGATCATGGAGGAGATAAATGCCTCGATCGGTTTCGACAAGAAGCTGTTTGCACAGGATATCCGCGGCTCAATCGCGCATGCGAGCATGCTCGCCCATCAAGGCATCATTTCAACCGAGGATAAAGACAAGATCGTTCACGGCCTGAACACGATCTTGTCAGAGATCGAGAGCGGCAATTTCGAATTCTCCCGCCGCCTCGAGGACATCCACATGAACGTCGAGGCGCGGCTGGCGACGCTGATCGGCCCCGCCGCCGGACGCCTGCACACCGCCCGCTCGCGCAACGACCAGGTGGCCCTCGATTTCCGCCTCTGGGTGAAGGAAGAGCTGCAGAAGTGCGAACAGGCACTGACCGAGCTGATCGCGGCCTTCCTCGACCGCGCCGAAGAACATGCCGAAACCGTCATGCCCGGCTTCACCCATCTGCAGACGGCGCAGCCCGTCACCTTCGGCCATCATTGCATGGCCTATGTCGAGATGTTCGGCCGCGACCGCTCGCGCGTTCGCCACGCCATCGAGCATATGGACGAATCGCCGATCGGCGCCGCCGCACTCGCCGGCACCGGTTTCCCGATCGACCGCCACATGACGGCCAAGTCGCTCGGCTTCCGTGAGCCCACCCGCAATTCGATCGACACGGTCTCCGACCGCGATTTCGCCCTTGAATTCCTGTCGATCGCTGCCATCGCGGGCATGCATCTGTCACGGCTTGCCGAGGAGATCGTCATCTGGTCGACGCCGCAATTCGGCTTCGTGCGCCTGTCCGATGCCTTCTCCACCGGCTCCTCGATCATGCCGCAGAAGAAAAACCCGGATGCAGCCGAGCTCGTGCGCGCCAAGACCGGCCGCATCAACGGCTCTCTGGTGGCGCTCCTGACCATCATGAAGGGCCTGCCGCTCGCCTATTCCAAGGACATGCAGGAAGACAAGGAGCAGGTCTTCGACGCTGCCGAAAGCCTCGAGCTGGCAATTGCCGCCATGACCGGCATGATGCGCGACATGACGATCAACACAGAGCGCATGAAGGCCGCCGCCGGCTCCGGTTATTCGACCGCAACCGATCTCGCCGACTGGCTGGTGCGCGAGGCAGGCCTGCCCTTCCGCGACGCGCACCATGTCACGGGCCGCGCCGTGGCGCTTGCCGAAAGCAAGTCCTGCGAGCTCGCCCAGCTGTCTCTCGAGGAGCTGCAGGCGATCCACCCCGCCATCACCGACAAGATCTTCGATGTTCTGACGGTCGAAGCCTCCGTCGCCAGCCGCAAGAGCTTCGGCGGCACGGCACCGTCAGAAGTGCGCAAGCAGATCGCCTTCTGGCGCGCCCGCAACTGAGACGACGACGCAAACGCACTCAAACAATCGGGGTGCACAAGCGCGGGAAATTTCGCTAAGAAGAGTGACTTTCGCGTTTGTCGCCCAAGAGGATTTCGATGCAGATCAACATGCCGCACATCATCCGCCTGGCCGTCGTGCTTTCGGTCGTCGGCCTTGCCGTCGTCGGATGTGGCCGCAAAGGCCCTCTCGACCCGCCGAGTGCGCACGCGACCAAGGGCGGTGACGTCTCCAAGCCGACCAAGGAGCCGAATCCGGACAAGAAGTTCTTCCTCGATCCGCTTCTCTAAATAGGCATCGTCCGTGAACCATTTTCAGTATCGAGACGGCATCCTCTACGCTGAGGATGTTCCGGTTTCAGAGATCGCCAAGACGGTCGGCACCCCGTTCTATGTCTATTCGACCGCGACGCTGGAGCGACATTACCGGGTCTTCTCCGACGCTTTCGACGATGTCGACGCCATGGTGTGCTACGCCATGAAGGCCAATTCCAACCAGGCGGTGCTGAAGACGCTCGGCCGCCTCGGCGCCGGTGTCGACGTGGTTTCCGTGGGCGAACTGCGCCGTGCATTGGCTGCTGGAATTCCGGCAAGCCGCATCATGTTCTCCGGCGTCGGCAAGACGGCGCAGGAAATGGATGTCGCGCTCGAAGCCGGCATCTACTGCTTCAACGTCGAATCCGAGCCCGAGCTCGAGGTGCTGAACCAGCGCGCCGTCCGCGCCGCCAAGGTCGCGCCCGTTTCCTTCCGTATCAACCCTGATGTCGATGCCCGCACGCATGCGAAAATCTCGACCGGCAAGAAGGAAAACAAGTTCGGCATTTCCTGGGAGCGCGCCCGCGCCGTCTACAGTCGCGCCGCCAGCCTGCCGGGCATCAAGGTCACTGGTATCGACATGCATATCGGCAGCCAGATCACCGAGCTGCAGCCGTTCGACGATGCATTCAAGCTGCTGCGCGATCTCGTGGAAACCCTGCGCGGCGACGGTCACGACATCCATCACGTCGATATCGGCGGCGGCCTCGGCATCCCCTATCGCGACGACAACAATCCGCCGCCCTTGCCTGAAGCCTATGCGCAGATCGTCAAGAACCAGCTGCGCGGCCTCAATTGCAGGATCGTCACCGAGCCGGGCCGATTGATCGTCGGCAATGCCGGCATTCTGGTAACCGAAGTCATCTACGTGAAGGATGCCGGCAACAAGAGCTTCGTCATCGTCGACGGCGCCATGAACGACTTGATCCGCCCGACGCTCTACGAGGCCTATCACGAGATCCGTCCGGTCGCAGTCAGCGATGCCAACGCGCCGCGCATCAAGGCCGATGTCGTCGGCCCGGTCTGCGAGACGGGCGACTATCTGGCGCTCGATCGCGACATGGCGATGCCGAAGCCCGGAGATCTTCTGGCCGTCAGCTCCGGCGGCGCTTATGGCGCCGTGCAGGCTGGCACCTACAACAGCCGGCTGCTGGTTCCGGAAGTGCTGGTCAAGGGCAACGAATTCCATGTCATCCGCCCGCGCGGCACCTATGAGGAGCTGATCGCGCTGGATTCGATTCCCGCCTGGCTCAAGGGATAATCGTCTTCGCCCATGCACGCGGGCGAAGACGGGCAATCCCGTCCGGCCCTGCGCAAGCGATCACGTTTCAGCGAAGTTTGATGAAAAAACAGCCTTTGGCGCCGCTTGCCCTCGTCTTCGCCACAAAGAATGTTATCTTCTTTCGAATGGTGTCTCGCCGGGCGCCCCGAGCATGGACGTGTGGGACGTCCGGCCAAAACACCCAACGGACAGCCAAAGCATGTCGCGCAAGAGTGTTTCGCGGTTTTGCGATAACGACATGCAAAAGATCAAAGACATAAAGCGCAAGAAGCGAATCTGAAGGATCGCAACGCGCGTTAGCCATCAACGTCAGATCGGGAGAAGACCGGACCGATGACCAGCCCCAGCAACCCTAAAAAGGGTGCTTTCGCTACCCGTCCGGCGCTGGCGCGCATGGTTGCGGTCAAGCGCTTCCTTGCCCGGATCGTGCTGGTCTCGGAGCAGCTTCTGCCGCGGCTGCTGCTGCCGGCGTCCATTCTTGCCCTGTTTCTGTCTGCCGCCTGGTTCGGCATTTTCCGCATCGCGCCGGATATTCTGCACTATTTGCTGATTGCCGCCTTCGCCATCGGTTTCGCCTTCTCCCTCCATCCGCTGCGCCGCCTGCGCTGGCCGAGCATCGGCGAGGCCGACCGCCTGCTGGAGGAGCGCAATGGCCTCGCGCATCAGCCGGTCACCGTGCAGGAGGATGAGCCCGCGCTCGACACCCCCTTTGCCCGCGCGCTTTGGCGCGAGCATCAGACCCGCATGGCGGAACGCATCGCCGCTTTGGATGCCGGCCTCCCCCGCCCGGATATCGCGCGCTACGACCGCTTTGCCCTACGCGCCGTTCCGGCACTGCTGCTGGTCACGGCCTTCAGCTTTTCCATGTCGAACAACGGCGGCTCTTTGAGCGACGTCTTCGCGGCGCCGGTCTCCATGACGAGCAATCCGGATGTCCGCGTCGATGCCTGGGTCACCCCGCCCTATTACACGGGCGAAGCACCGATCTACCTGACCGGGAATGTCGCCAACGCCAGCGACAACCTCAACGTACCGCAATTCTCGGAACTCACCGTGCGTGTCACCGGCACGTCGGCGGACGAAAAGGTCCTGTTCCAGGCAGCCGGCACCGGCAAGGGCGTCGAGGTTCCGGAACAGGTCGGCGATGCCGTCAAACAAGCAGCGCCAGTCGGCAGCGGCCCCATCACAGGACAACCGGCGACAGCCGGCAATGCCAATTCGCCGGCCGCCGATGGCATGATTGCCCGCACTCATGTCCTGAAACTTGAAAAGGGCGGCGCGCTCACCGTCAACGGCAGGTCCTGGTCCTTCAATGTGATCGCCGACAAACCGCCGGAGATCGCCTTTGATGGCATTCCGCATGCGACCGCCAGCAGCGCACTGGAACTCGGCTTCAGGGTCAAGGACGATTACGGCGTCGAGGAAGCGCATGCCGAAATCGTGCCTGTCGTTCCGGATGTGGCCGCGACCCCGCTCTATGGATTGCCGGAATACAAGCTGGACATTCCCCGCCGCGACCGTCGCAACGGCAAGGGCCTGGCGAGCCGCGACCTGACGCAAGATCCGCTTGCCGGCAGGCGCGTCCGCATTACCTTGGTTGCCAAGGACGGCGCGGGCCAAACCGGCCGCAGCGCACCCTACGAAATGGTGCTGCCGTCGCGCAATTTCAGCCAGCCGCTGGCTGCCGCCGTCGCTGAAGAGCGCCAAGTCTTTGCGCTTGATACCCGCAAGATGCCGGAGGCGATCGAGCTCAACAAGTCGCTGACCATCCGCCCGGAAGAGGCCATTCCCGATCTCGGCAACTTTCTGGCTATTAAATCGGCGCTGACGCGCATGAAGCTCGCAAACACCCAGGCTTCGCTGAAGGATACGGCCGATTATCTCTGGCAGATCGCGCTCGGCATGGAAGATGCGCAGCTGACCGATGCGGAAAAAGCCCTGCGCGACGCCCAGCAGAAGCTTTCCGACGCTCTGCAGCGCAACGCTTCTGATGCCGAGATCAAGAAGCTGACCGATGAGCTCCGCAAGGCGATGAACGCCTATATGAAGGAACTGGCGGAGCGCATTCGCAATATGCCGGCTCAGCCCAACCAGCGCTCGGCCAACATCCTGCGGCAGCAGGATCTGCAGCGGATGATGGACCAGATCGAGAACTTGGCCCGCTCCGGCGATCGCCAGGCGGCTCAGCAGATGCTCTCCGAGCTGCAGCAGTTGATGAACAGCCTCCAGGCCGGCAAGCCACAACCCGGGCAGCAGCAGAGCCAGGCAAATGACAAGATGCGCGAGCAGATGGATAAGCTCGGCCGCATCATGCGCGATCAGCAGAAGCTGATGGATCAGACCTTCAAGCTCGATCAGGCCATGCGCGACCGCATGCAGCGCGGCGATTCCAACGAGGACGGCGATGGCCTGATGGACCAGCCGCTACCCAATCTCGGCGATCCGATGCGCCCGGATATGGGCCAGCGCAATCAGGGCCAGCAGGATCAGCAGCAAGGTCAGAACCAGCAGGGCCAAAAGGGCAAGGATCCCACCGATGGCATGACGGCAGACCAGCTGCGCGACGCGCTGAAGCAACTGCGCCAGCAGCAGGACGATCTTGGCAAGCAGCTCGGCGAACTCCAGAAAAACCTGGGCTCACTCGGCATGAAGCCGAACCAGAATTACGGCAAGGCTCAGCAGGAAATGAAGGGCGCATCAGGCCAGCTCGCCGAGGGTAACGGCGAAGGCGCCGTACAGGGCCAGGGTCGCGCACTGGACGCTCTGCGCAAGGGCACACGCGACATGATGAACCAGCTCATGGCGCAGATGCAGCAGCAGGGACAAGGTCAAGGCCAGGGGCAAATACCGGGACAAACGGGCCCAAGCGGCCGCGATCCGCTTGGCCGGCTACGGGATGGCCCCTTGGATAGTCCTGATAAGGAAATGGTGCCGAAGGTCATCGAAGCTCAACGCGCCCGCGAAATCCTCGACGCCATTCGCGAGCGGTTGAGTAACAATCCCTCGCTTAGCGAAGAGCGAAGCTACCTGGAACGATTGCTGAATCTGGGGCAGTAGGACGAGCGGGAACGGATCACGCGGCCAAGGCGCGAGCGACGGCCTTGCGGATATCGGGCAGCGCAAACGGCTTGGCGACGACATCGACGATCTTTTCCATGAGATCGTCGGCACGTTCGCGCTGTTCGGCATAGCCGGTCATCAGCAGGATCTTCATGCCAGGGCAGGTCAAATGCGCCTGATGCGCAAGCTCGATGCCGTCCATGACGGGCATACGGATATCCGACAGCAGCAGGTCGTAGCCGCCCGCCTTCAGCTTTTCCAAACCTTCGGCGCCATCGGCTGCCTCTTCAGTCTCGTGGCCGTCCAGGCGCAATGCGCGCGCGACGAAGGTGCGAAGCGAGTCTTCGTCTTCCGTGATCAGAATTTTTGCCATAGCCCGTGCTCCTGGTCCGTCATGTTCCGCGACCGAAATCACCAGAATTCCGTTTGCGATAGGTAAACGACGGGAGGGCGATAGGCTCCGTGGTTAATGAGTGGTGATCACTGGAGCAGAATGGGACAGCCAGTTCGGCTGTCCGCGTTAACGCAAATTCACGAGGCAGCGTCGCCCGTGACGACGCCCACGAAGGGCAGCTCGCGGAAAGCATAAGCAACGTCCATGCCGTAGCCGACGACGAAATAATCGGGACATTCGAAGCCGACATAATCGGCCTCCAGCTCCTCCTGGCGCTTGACGCTCTTGTCGAGCAAGACGGCCAGACTGACATGGCGGGCACCGCGCTCATAGAGCAGCTCCTTGGCAAAACGCAGCGTGCGGCCCGATTCCAAGATATCGTCGATCAGCAGAACGTCGCGATCCTTCACGTCGCTGTCGATGTCCTTGACGATGCGCACGCCCTGCGAAACCGTGCCGGCGCCATAGCTCGAAAGGGTGATGAACTCGACCTCCGGAGCAAGCCCGGTCTCATGCAAGGCGCGCAACAAGTCGGCCGCGAAAATGAAGGAGCCCTTGAGGACTGCGATGACGAGGAGGTCCTTCGTCGGTCCGCTGGCGATTTCCTTCGCCATGGCGTGATTGCGCTCGGCAATCTGCTCGGCAGTGAAAAGCGGCTCGATATTCTTCCCGCGTACGACAGGCATTGATTGGCATGCTCCATGGCTGCGCGGCCCTTGGCCGCCGATCAAGCTGTAGCCCGTAGCACAATCAGCAAGCCCGACACACCCCCTAAGGCATGAAGGAGAGCCGAACATCCGGCGTTTTTCCACCGGGATGCTGCAATCGCGTCGAAAACCCGCGGCTTTCATGCGGTCCGAGGCGATCGATCGGCGTGTCCACAACGATGCTTCTGACCAGCTGATCGCCAGCGAAAAGATTGGCGCGCACCTGCGGGACAGACAGCGTAGCACCGCTGACATTCTCGATGATGCCATTCAGCCGCAATACGCGCAGGCCATTCTCGTCCCGTGGCGTCAGCGTCACATGCGAGAATTGCAGCGGCTCGGCCGCCGTCGCGACCGGTGCGCCGGAAAGGCCGGAAAACCCGCCCGAAAGACCGAAGATCAATATGGCAAGGGAAACGATGAGCGCCACGAAGCTGCGCCGCGACGCCTGCTGCAAAACCTGTTCGACGCCGCGCAGGACGGAGAGGATACGCGAGAAGGCATTCCTGCGCGTCGCCGGCTGCGAACGTGATGCGGCACGGCCGCCATAGCGCATGTTGACGCCGGAGGCGGCCCTTCCGCGCGCGCCGGAAACGGTCACGAATTCGGCATCGACGATATCGGGCTTCGGCACGAAGCGATGCGGCTGGCCAGCCCCCGATCCGCGTTCGGGCGGAATGAGGTCATATACCAGCCCCGCCTGCTGTTGACGGTGGCGAAAAGCGCCCATGATGGCCTTCCTTTGCGGTTGATCCACATGGTTTCGACGCCCATAGCCAATCTGGGCATTGAAACGAATCCTGCCCAGTCGTAAATTTTATTGGTTAATGCTTCGCAAAGATCGCCATGAATCGGGCGCCTTTCCAGAAAAATTTACCGGCTGTTAATGCCATTGGTTAACAAGTCGCCTGATTGAACACTGCGGAAGACTGGACAGCCCGTTGATTCATTTTGAGAACGTCGGTTTGCGCTACGGCATGGGTCCGGAAATCCTCCGCGATCTGAGCTTCGACATTCCGCGAAAATCGTTCCAGTTCCTGACCGGTCCGTCCGGCGCCGGCAAGACGACGCTGCTGCGGTTGCTCTTCATGTCGCTTCAGCCGACCCGCGGGCTGATCCGCATGTTCGACCGGGAGATCTCCTCGATCCCGCGCAGCGAACTGCCGCTGCTGCGCCGCCGCGTCGGCATCGTCTTTCAGGATTTCCGCCTCCTCGAGCATCTGACGACTTATGAAAACGTCGCATTGCCCCTGCGCGTGCGCGGCAAGGAGGAAAGCTCCTATCGCACCGACGTGTTGGAGCTGCTGAAATGGGTCGGCCTCGGCGAGCGCATCAATGTGCTGCCACCGGTGCTCTCGGGCGGTGAGAAGCAGCGAGCCGCCATCGCCCGCGCCCTCATCGACCGCCCGGAAATCCTGCTCGCCGACGAACCGACAGGTAACGTCGATCCGCCGATGGCGCGCCGCCTCCTCAACCTGTTTCTGGAACTCAATCGCCTCGGCACGGCCGTCGTCATCGCCACGCACGACCTCGCTTTGATGGATCAGATCGAGGCGAGGCGCATGATTCTATCGGGGGGGCATCTCGATATCTATGACTGAGCCCGGCCCCCGCAGGAATACCCCGAACGCCAAGGCGCCGCAGGCACGGCAAGCGCCCGCAGCATCGGCGGAGCGCAAGCGCCCGGAGATGCGCGTGCGCCCGACAGGGCCGATCGTGCCCTCCTCCAATATTCAGGGCAATGCACTCATCGTCGTCATCGCCATCATGGCCTTTCTCGCCTGCCTCACGCTCGGCGCAGTCAGCATGGTGCGCGCGACGGCGGCGAGCTGGGAGAGCCAGATTTCCCGCGAGATCACCATCCAGATCAAGCCTGACGACAATCTCGACATGGACAGGGCGCTCGCCAGCGCCCGCGATATCGCACTCAGCTTCGTCGGCACCAAGTCGGGCCAGATCGTCGACGAGGCGGCAACCGCACGCCTTCTCGAGCCTTGGCTCGGCGCCGGCCTCGACATCAAGGAACTGCCCGTCCCGCGCCTCGTCATCATCACCATCGACGAGACGCATCCGCCGGATTTCGAGGCGATGCGCAGCCTGCTCAAGGCACAGATCCCGCAAGCGACCTTGGATGACCATCGCACCTGGGTCGACCGGCTCGTATCAATGGCGCACACCACCGTTCTCATCGGCACCGGCATCCTGCTGCTGGTCTTCACCGCCATGGTCCTGACCGTCGTCTTCGCCACGCGCGGCGCACTGTCAGGCAATCGCCATATCGTCGAGGTACTGCATTTCGTCGGGGCCGAAAGCACCTTCGTCGCCAATGAATTCCAGAAGCATTTCCTGAAGATCAGTCTGAAGGGATCGGCAGCCGGCAGCGCGCTGGCCGCCCTGTTCTTCGCCAGTGCCGGCTTCCTGCAGAGCCGCACGCTCGCGACGCCCCAGACGGACCAGGCAACCGCCCTCTTCGGCACATTTTCCGTCGGCGCGCTTGGCTATATCGGCATCCTCGCGACCATGATCGTCATCGCCCTGCTCACGACGCTCACGGCGCGCTTTACCGTGATGCGCACGATTTACGAGATCGATTTGATCCGTTCCGACCCCGGCAGATCCGACAGTGTGCAGAATTGATGCCCCGGTGATAATTTTTTGCCGATTGGCAGCCCGTTCCTTGCCGCAATTGTCGTATAATGACGAATCATGAGCATGGATCTGACGACTCGCAAGACCGTGAGTTCGCAGCCGTTGCGGGAGCAATCCAGCAGCGATAAACCCGTACGCCGCAGCCTATTCCGGCGTCTTCTGCGCTGGGGCGGCTTCGCCTTCATCTTCCTCGTCGCCATCATTTTCGGCGGTTTCCTGCATTTTGCCGATTCGATCACGACGCTGAAGCCGCCGCTCGAGCCCAAGGCGGATGCCATCGTCGTGCTGACGGGCGGCTATCAACGCATCGATCAGGCCGTGGAACTGCTGCGCTCCGGCGCCGGCAACCGCCTGCTGATATCGGGCGTGCACCCGACCACCACGCCATCGCAAATCCGCAGGCTGACGCAGAGCTCCGTCAATCTGTTCAGCTGCTGTGTCGACATCGGTTATGACGCGCTCGATACCATCGGCAATGCCCGCGAAGCGGCAAAGTGGATCCATGCCAAGGGCTATAAGAGCGTCCTGGTGGTCACCAACAACTACCACATGCCCCGCAGCCTGGCGGAACTGAAATATGTCGATCCAACGACCGATTTCATCCCTTATCCGGTCGTCAGTTCCGACCTGAAGGCCAAGAACTGGTTCACGGATCCGAACGCATTGCGCACGATGATCTCTGAATATGCCAAGGTGCTTCTCGCCGGCGCCCGCAACATCACCGGCCTTGGACGTCCGACCGGCTTGAGGTCGCGCCAACCGACCGATGACGACGACTGAAGCATGTCGCGCAAACTGTGCAGCGGTTTTGCGATAACGACGCGCCTGAAGACGCGAAAACCACGCAGGCACCGACTTTTTATTGACGTTGTAATCGTGTAGGCAAACCCTTGGATGCCGGCGCAAGCCGGCGCGTTGGGAAAGCCTCGATGATTATCTTGCGTTCGGTCCTGTTCAATACACTCTTCTATGCCAATCTGATCATTCGCATGATCGTGTTGACGCCGATCTATTTCCTCATGCCGCGCAAGGCCGCCTACGCGATCCCCAAGGCATGGGCGAAATCCAGCACCTGGCTGATGGAAAAGATCGTCGGCACGACCTTCGAGGTCGAAGGCCTGGAGAATATCCCCAAGGGCAGCTTCATCTTCGCGCCCAAGCATCAATCCTTCTGGGATACGTTTGCGCTGCTGCCCTATCTCGACGATCCGGTCTACATTCTGAAGCGTGAGTTAATGTGGATTCCGTTGTTCGGCTGGTATGCCGGGAAGCAGCGCATGATCCCCGTGGACCGTAGCGCGCGCGGCAAGGTGATGTTCGACGTCCTGAAGCGCACGCGCGAAGAGCTCGCCACCGGCCGGCAGCTGATCATTTACCCCGAGGGCACGCGCCGCCCGCCGGGCGCCGAGCCCGTCTACAAATACGGCATCGCGCGCATGTACCGCGACCTTGGGATTCCCGTCGTCTCGGTCGCCATGCATCCTGGCCTGTTCTGGCCACGCCGCACCTTCCGCAAATATCCCGGTCACCTCAAGGTGCGCGTCCTGCCGCCGATCGAGCCGGGCCTGGACCCTGATGTCTTCTTTGCGCGCCTGATCGAAGAAACGGAAAAGGCAAGCGACCAGCTGCTGGTAGAGACGATCGCTGAAAACCCGCATCTGCCAATTCCGCCGACGGCGGCTCAGCGTCTGGCTGAAATCAGCAAGACGAAACCGGTGACCGCCGCGGTTTGAAGCTGCGCGAAGGCTCGCAACCGGACTAAATGGAATCAGGATGCCTTTCGCATCCGCTCCACTTCGCCGGCGACCTGCTCGAGCCAGTGATCGCGGATGCCCATATCGCGCAGATGCGTCAGCGTATTGAAGAGATAGGCATCGTTCGGGCCGGAACGCCCGCTGGCGGCTTCCACCACATGGGCTGCCTCGACCGCATCCAGAGAGCCGGCATATTGCCTGTGAGCGCGATCGACGACATAGGCGACGGCGATAACACGCCGCCCATCGGCAAGCCGGATCGGCACCGTCTTTTCCAGATAGACGTTGGTGACCAGCTCCCGCTCGCGCAGATAGATCAGCACCTCGTCCCAAGTGGAGGCCGGCACGCGAAAAGCCATGCCGCGGCAGGAGCCGCCATGATCGAGGCCGAGCACCAGGCCGGGACTTTCCTCCGTACCGCGATGAACCCAGGAACGGACGCAGAGCGAGCGACGATAACCGAAAATAAGGGCCTCGGCCCGTTCGTCATAACCAAAGCCCGGATTCCACATGAGGGATCCGTAGCCAAATACCCAAAATTCGTCCATATCCAACGCCAAATCACTATGAAGCTTCGGTTCAACCATTGGAGAACAACATGGCAGCGTCAAGCCAGAGCGTAGCAACCAGTCGAGGCAAACGCCTTTGGCTCGTCCTGCTCGGTCTGTTGGTGGTTCTCGCCGCGCTCTATACCGGCGGATGGTATTACGCGACAGGCTTTGTCAGGGCCAATATTTTGAAGGCGCTCGGCCAGCAGAACAGCGCCGGCATTGCCGGAAAATGCGAGAACATGGCCTTCAGCGGCTTCCCCTTCTCCATCGGGCTGACCTGCGACAGGGTGATGGTCGACAACCAGAACCAGGGCGTATCGGCCAATTTCGATACGCTGAGCGCATCCGCGCCGGTCTTCCAGCCCAACCACGTTAGCTGGAGCCTCAAATCGCCGGCAGAATTGCGCACCACCCAGGGCCTGACCGTATCGGCCGAGTGGACGGACCTGCAATCAAACCTCGTCGCCAAGGGCCGTGGCGTCGCGCGGACCCAGACCGTTATCGACGGGTTGAAGGCAGGCATCGTCTCCTCCTTCACTGGTCAGAGCGCCAATGTGACCGCCGCCCACACCGAGATGCACGCCAGCCAGAACGGCAACGATTTGGATTTTGCCATCGGCGTCGAGAATGCCAATGCCGTGATCAAGGATTTCCCGCAGACGCTGCCGACCGCATCGACAAGCGCCAGCGTCACGCTGACGGGCAAGGCCGGCCTGCTCGACGGCAGCGACCGCGAGGGGTTGCATGGAGCGGCGGGCGTGTTGCATCGAGCCGTCATCGATATCGGCGACGGCCGCATCATGACGCTTTCCGGCCCCTTCAATTTCGACGGGGACGGATTTTTGTCCGGTCAGTTCAAGCTGGAGATCAATCAGATCGGCCCTTGGGGCGATAGCCTGACCACCACGCTTCCCGCCGCCAAGAATCTGATCAAGACGGCCACGAAGATGCTGAAGGCGCTTGCCAGCGGCGCCGACAAGGTCTCCGTCGACCTTACCGCCGATCGTGGCCGCCTCTCGCTCAGCGGCTTTATCCCGCTCGGCAAGATCCCGCCGATCTGAAGCCCTATCCTCTACGTGCGCCGGAGATATCCTTCAGGAAGAATATCTCCGGGCTCGGCTGGACAATGCGAAGGTCGATGCTGCCCGCAGCCTGAAAGCCATTGCGGCGATGCCAGGCCTGGGGCTCGGCTTGCGCCCATTCGCTTGACGTCATCAGATGCTGCTCGCCCTCTTCGATCATGGCGTCTTCCCAAGCACGGAACAGGGCCGTCCCGACGCCGGGGCGCTGATGCGACGACAGCACGCGGATCATGTCCATATAGGGTATTTTGCCCCAGAAGCGGCTGAATCGCAGGAAGCCCGTCAGTTCGCCATCCTGCTCGGCCACGAAATATTCTTCGAATTGGATGCAGCGCCTGATCCAATCCTCACTCGCATCGTCGTGACCGACGAGCCAGGGCAAATCTTCGGAGCGCCCGCGTCTGACGATCATGACCGCCCCTCCCTCGCGTGAGGATTTCTATTCCTTCACATCCAGGGCATGACGGCCGAAATCCGGTGCATCGACGTCCTGGCCGGCCTCGACGATCGAGCGGCGGATAGCACGGGTGCGGGTGAAAAGTTCGAAGATCTTGTCGCCCTCGCCCCAACGGATGGCGCGCTGCAGCGACGCAAGATCTTCCGAGAAACGCGACAGCATCTCCAGAATGGCATCGCGATTGTGCAGGCAGACATCGCGCCACATGGTCGGATCGGACGCGGCAAGACGGGTGAAGTCGCGGAAACCCGAGGCCGAATATTTGATGACTTCCGACTCGGTCACCGTTTCCAGATCGTCGGCCGTGCCGACAATGTTGTAGGCGATGAGATGCGGCAGATGCGAAACGATCGCCAGCACCTTGTCGTGATGCTCGGGGTCCATCTCATCGACGCGGGAGCCCAGGGTTTCCCAGAAATCGCGCAGCTTCGTGATCGCGGCCGCATCGGTGCCAGGAACCGGCGTGAAGATGCACCAGCGTCCCTTGAACAGCCCCGGAAAGCCGGCATCCGGGCCGGATTTCTCCGTGCCCGCCAGCGGATGGCCCGGAATGAAATGCACGTTGGAGGGCATATGCGGCTGCATCTGCGCGATGACGGACGCCTTGGTCGAACCGACGTCGGTGACGATGGCACCCGGCTTCAGCTGCGCCGAAATTTCCCTGGCGACGCTCTCCGAGGCGCCAACCGGCACGGAGACGATGACCAGATCGGCACCCTTGACCGCTTCAGCCGAGGACGGCGTATAGCGATCGGCGAGTTTCAGCTCCTCAGCACGCTTCAGCGTTTCGGCGCTGCGCGTCGAGATCACCACTTCCTTGGCAAGGCCCAGCCGCTTGATGTCATAGGCGATGGAAGAGCCGATCAGGCCGATGCCGATCAGCGCAATGCGATCGAACTGGGTCGTGCTCATGCCTTACGTCCCATAAACTCCGTCAGCGTGTCGATGACGCCGAGATTGGCCTCTTCGGTGCCGATGCTCATGCGCAGCGAATTCGGGAAACCATAGGCGCGAACCGCCCGCACGATATAGCCGCGGCTGGTGAGGAAATCGTCAGCCGCGACGGCGCGCTTGCCATCGATGTCGGGGAAATGGATCAGAACGAAGTTCGCGACCGACGGCGTTACCTTGAGGCCGATGGCCTCCAACGCAGCCGTGACCTTCTCGATCCACTGCAAATTGAATGCAACTGTCTCAGCCGTGAACGCCTGATCGCGAACGGCAGCAGCCCCAGCGGCGATGGCGGCGCTGTTCACGTTGAACGGGCCGCGCACACGATTGACGGCATCGATGATATCGACCGGCGCATACATCCAGCCGACGCGCAGCGCCGCCAGGCCATAGACCTTCGAGAAGGTGCGGGTCATCACGACATTCTGGTTGGCCGAGACGAGCTCGAGGCCAGCCTCGTAGTCGTTGCGGCGAACATATTCGGCATAGGCTGCGTCAAGCACGAGGATGACATGCTTCGGCAGGCCCGCCTGCAGGCGGCGGATTTCGCTCACCGGAACATAGGTGCCGGTCGGATTGCCTGGATTGGCGATGAAGACCATCTTGGTCTTCTTTGTAACGGCGGCAAGGATGGCATCGACATCGACCGTGCAATCCTTTTCCTTGACCGTCACCGGCGTCGCGCCGGCAGCCATGATCTGGATCTTGTAGACCAGGAATCCATGCTCGGTGATGATGCCTTCGTCGCCGGCACCGAGATAGGTGTGGCAGAGCAGGCCGAGCAGCTCGTCGGAGCCGTTGCCGCAAAGGATGTTGGCGATGTTCAGCCCGTGCACGTCGGCAAGCGCCTGACGCAGCTCCTTCGCCTGTCCGTCAGGGTACCGTTCCAGTTGGTCGGCAGCCGCACGGAAGGCTTCGATGGCCTTGGGGCTCGCGCCAAGCGGTGTCTCGTTGGAGGAGAGCTTGAACACGCGCTCGACGCCCGGCGCATGCTCCTTGCCCGGCACATAAGCGGCGATGTCGAGAATACCGGAACGCGGGACGGGCTTGCTCATTTCCATGCTCATGGGATCGACCTTGCGAAGGACCGGGAAATTCCGGCTTGAAACACCTCGTCGCATTAAAGCGGAAACGCAGTTTTGTCGAGTGTCAGCGCCTCATCGATCGCATCAGGCGCCATCGCGCGTCGTCGGAATGCCGCGCGGTGCCAGCACAGGCACGAAGACGCGACGCGACGCGCGCACGGCGACCGGCAGGCCCTGATAGAGCCTCTTTTGCGCCTCGACAATGATGACCCCGGAAAAAGCCGGCCAAAGAGCGCGGCCAATCCGTTCGAAAGCGCGGCGCAGCCGCAGCACGGTGCGCAGCTTGGAGGGCGGGAAAAACAGCGCTTCGGCCGTCGCACCCGGCGTGAAATTGGTTTCCCGCAATAGCGAAGTCAGCTGGCCGCGCGAATAGGGCCTACCGGAACCGAACGGTGTGTGCTCCATGCGCGCCCAGACGCCGCGGCGGTTCGGTACGGCGATGACAAGCCGCCCGCCGGGCGCCAGCACGCGCCAAAGCTCCTTCAAGGTCTCGCGCGGGCTCTCGGCAAATTCCAGCGAATGCACCATCAGCACACGGTCGATCGAGCTGTCCGGCAAGGGCAGCTCTTCATCGAAGATCAGCGCCGTCGACGATGCCGAGCCCATCGGCCAGTTCACTGCGCCCTGCCCCGCCGGCATGAAGGCGAAAGTGCGCTCGGTATCGGCACGGAAACGATCGAGATAGGGAACGGCATAGCCGAGGCCGACAAGCCGCTCTTCCGGCATGCGCGCCCAAATGGAGGAAAGCGCCATGGCAATCGACTGCTCCGCCAAGCGACCAAGCTCGGAATGATAAAACTGGCGGAGATCGACAATATCGGCGTGCATCGAAACAAATGTTATCAGCCGAACGTTGGACTTCAAGACCGAACGACTTACATTCTCTACCAACGTAAAAGACGAGGACGATTTCAATCATGAAGCCATTGGAATTAGAGATATTTATCTGCCGTTCCGACAATTTCGGCGTCTTGGTCCATGATCCGGAAACCGGATTGACGGCATCGATCGACGCTCCGGAGGCGGATGCGATCATGAAGGCGGCCAAGCGCCGCGGCTGGACCATCAGCCATATCCTGACGACCCACCACCACACCGATCACGTCGAGGGCAATCTCGCGCTGAAAGAGCAATTCGGCTGCCAGATCATCGGCCCGATCAATGAAGCCGTCGCCATTCCCGGCCTCGATCGCGCCGTCGGCGATGGCGACAGCTTCGAGTTCGCCGGCCATACGGTCAACGTCATCGAAACCCCCGGCCATACTGCCGGTCATGTCTGCTATCATTTCGCCGATGACAAGCTGCTCTTTGCCGCCGACACGCTGTTTGCGCTAGGCTGCGGCCGCCTGTTCGAGCGAACGCCGGCTGATATGTGGGCCTCGCTGCAAAAGCTCGCTGTCTTGCCGGACGAAACGGCCGTTTATTTCGGCCACGAATACACGCTCTCCAACGCCCGCTTTGCGGTGACGATCGATCCCAACAATGAGCGGCTGAAAGCACGCGCTGCCGATATCGAGGCACTAAGGGCGCAAGGCAAATTCACCATCCCGACGACGCTGGCTCTGGAGAAGGAGACGAACCCGTTCCTGCGCGCCGCAGATCCTGCAATCCGCCGCCACCTGCTGATGGAAAGCCGTGGCAATGACGAGGTCTTCGCCGAAATCCGCAAGCGCAAGGACAATTTCTGATGCAGGTGAAAGAGATCATCGAAACGCTTTCCATGCAGCGGCATCCGGAGGGTGGCTGGTACGTGCAGACGTTCCGCGACGAGAATGGCGGTGCACGCGGCCACTCCACGGCGATCTACTATCTGCTTGAGGCCGGCGAGCGCTCGCATTGGCACCGGGTGCACGATGCCGCCGAGGTCTGGCACTACTACGCCGGCGCGCCGCTCGCCTTGCACCGTTCGGCGGACGGCAAGGCGAGTGAAAGGCTCGTTCTCGGCACCGATCTGGCAAAGGGCGAGCGCCCGCAGGCCATCATTCCAGCCAACTGGTGGCAATCCGCCGAAAGCCTCGGCGAATTCACGCTCGTCGGCTGCACGGTCTCCCCCGGCTTCGAGTTTTCGAGCTTCGAAATGGCCCCGCCGGACTGGAAGCCCGCCTCAGACCGAACCTCACTTGCCTTTCGTTGACATCACGCGAGATGCGGCCACAAAACGCGGACCGGCAGCCTTGAAAAGACGTCGCACCGTCGCAGCTTCACACGGGGAGAGAGAAGATTGATCTATCTGGAGGAGGTTTTTTCGTGCGATTGTTGTTTTCTTTGCTCGTCGCGGGAGGCTGTGTCATGAGCGCCCCTGTCTTTGCCCTTGATGCGCCGGCGTCGCCGCCGGCCGAAAAGCCTCTGAAAAACTTCGTCACCTCGGTCGAAAAGGACGGCTCGATCACTTTTCGGCTCTATGCCCCTGGCGCAAAGGCCGTCTCCGTCGGCCTCGGCTCGCGCGATCCGATCGCCATGCAACGTGGTGATGATGGCACCTGGAACGCGAAGACCGAGGCATTGAAGCCCGACCTTTACGAATATTATTTCAACATCGACGGCTTCCGCAGCATCGACACGGGAACCAACGCGCCCAAGCCGCAGCGGCAGGTCAACACCAGCCTGATCCTCGTGCCCGGCAGCATTCTCGATATCCGCAACGTGCCGCATGGCGATCTACGGCTGGTGACCCTGCATTCCAACGCACTCGAATCGGAGCGGCAGATGTATGTCTACACTCCGCCCGGCTACACCGATGCCTCCGAGCCACTGCCCGTGCTCTACCTCTATCACGGCTTCGGCGATACGGTCGGCTCCTGGGTTGCGCAGGGACGCGCACCGCAGATGCTCGACAATCTCCTCGCCGAGAAGAAGATCGAGCCGATGATCGTCGTTATCCCGGATACGGAAACCGACGTGCCGATCGCGATTGCCGAAAACTTCCCAGCCGCCGATCGTCGTGCGAATTTCTATCCGGCCAATGCCGAGGCAGCCGATCGCGAGCTGATCGACGATCTCATCCCATACATTAAGACGCACTATCGGGTGCGAAACGAGGCTGACGGCCGTGCCGTTGCCGGGCTCTCGCAGGGCGGATATCAGGCCCTCATCTCAGGCCTCACGCATCTGGACGCCTTCGGCTGGGTCGCGACCTTCAGCGGTGTCAGCACCACGACCGTTCCAAACAAGGCGGTAGACGCCGTGCTGAACGAGCCGGAAAAGATCAACAAGGCATTGCGCAATTTCACGGTAACCGTTGGCAGCAAGGACCAGGTCGTTGGCAAGGACGTTGCCGGCCTGAAGGCGACGCTCGACCAGAAGAAGATCAATCACGAGTACTACGAATATCCGGACCTCCAGCACGAGATGGACGTCTGGCGGCCGTCGCTCGCGGCTTTCCTCGAAAAAGTCTTCAGAAAATAGCTGGCAGCGATCGCGGCGGAGCTATTCCGCCGCTTCCGCCTGCACCTGCTCCGCACGGCCATGACGCAGGATCATGCGATGCGCGGCGAGCACCGCGCCACCGGTCACCAGCAGGCAGGCAAGCGCAATGCCCCAGCTCGGCTCGGCAAAGCCGAAAAGCGTCAGGATCAGCGTCGACAGCAACGGTGC
This sequence comes from Martinezella miluonensis, assembly GCF_900094545.1. Taxonomy (GTDB): domain Bacteria; phylum Pseudomonadota; class Alphaproteobacteria; order Rhizobiales; family Rhizobiaceae; genus Rhizobium; species Rhizobium miluonense. The sequence continues at coordinate 39,994 of NZ_FMAH01000034.1, read as the reverse complement.
GGCATAGCTTGCTGCGCCGAGAATCTGGATATCTCCATTCTTGACGCCGTAATCCCAGGCGTAGAAGGCGGCTCCGACTGGAAAAAGGCCGAGGCCGAGCACGGCGATCCACTGAGCCGCGCTCTCCGGCCAGATGGTCTCCTCCAGGCCGAGATGGCAGAAGAAGGAGAGGATAGCCGTGACGAGGCAGAATATGGTGACGACATCGGTGGAAACGGCCTCGAAACGGCGCGTGATCAGCGAGTAGCCGGACCAGGTGAAGGCGCAAAGGAAAGCCGCGCCGTAGCCGACCGCATAGGCGCCTTCGAAATGAAAGCCGTTGCGCCCGACGATGAGAACCGTGCCCGCGAGCCCCATCAAGGCGCCGACGATATGATACCAGCGCAGCCGCTCGCCCGGCAGCAAGGCCGAACCGACGACGATCAAAAGCGGCCAGAGATAGGCGATCAGCCCCGCCTCCACCGCCGGCGCATGGCGCAGCGCCGTGAAATAGAGGAAATGATAGCCGAACAGGCCGGCAATGCCGGTTATCCAGACCTTGGCGGGCTGACGCAGAAGGTTGAGGCGCTCCGGCCGCAACAGTAGCACGACGATGCCGGGAATGCTGCCGATGGCAAAGCAGATGGCAAGCAGCTGAAACGGCTGCATCTTGCCGGATGCCACCGTCAAAAGCGCCAGAAACGACCACATCAGAATGGCCGAAAAGCCCGTCAATGTCGCACGAAACTTCAACTCTGCCCCCAGCTCGTTGCTGCGGGCATCCCTCTGCCCGCTGAAGCAATTCCAGGAAAAGTGCTCGGCGGCTTTCCGTCCGGAATTGCGGAGAAATTAAACGCTAGGGGCGTAAAGCGCTTCTGCGAAGCGTTTGGCGGTCTAGCTGCCGTATTTCACGGCGGTAATCGTCACAGTCCCGTATTGCGTCGGTATGCGCACGTAGACCGGAGCATATACATTCATGGTATCGGCCTTGGCAAACCAGATCTCCATATTGTCGCTCTTGGCAAGATAGAGATAATCCTTGCGCGTGCTTTTATAGCCGCTCTTCGGCGTGAAGCGCACGCCGCAGGCAACCGTCTTGCCCTTGAAGCCGTCGGTCGAGAAGGGATGAGACCCCTTCGGCGACAGCTTCAGATCCAGGCGCATCTCGCCATCGAAGACGGCCAGCGTCTGATTGCAGAGATTGAGGCTGGGCGTGATCGGAAAGATCATGCCGGAAATCGGATCGAGCACGGACTTAAGATCCCCCTCAGTAACAGGGATCCAGCTGTCCGGCCGCTTCGGCTCCGGCGTGATCGTGTTCGACGTCACGTTGCCGTTCGTATAGCCGACATCGTAGGTGCGCTCTTTCTTACCGCTCTTGTAGTACAGCGTGTAATGCGTCGCCTGCAGCTTGCTATCGTTGACCACACCGCTCACATCCGTCCTGGCATCGATAGAAGTGACGAGGTCAACAAGGCCGGCGGAAGTAATGTTGCCGCGGATCGTAAACTGCTTGCCGGTGACCTCGGTCTTGAAATCCGCTCTGGCGATCGGCAGGCCGGCCAGCGAAACGCGATAGCGCGTTTCATGCCGCAGCACGTCGGCCAATGCCAGCGATGGCATCGACGCAACGATAGCTGAAATGAGAAGCCACTTCCGAATTTGAACCATGATTCAGGGCCTTCAACGAGGGTCAGGCAAGATATATAGACACTATGTTCGTCTGCTGCGAGCACCAGACAACAGCAGCTTTTTGACGGAATTGCGGGAAAACACAAGGTTTAGCTTGACGCAGCCGGCCGCTCTGACTATAGAACCGCAACTTTCCAATTATGGCCTGTTGGATTGCGCGCCGGGCTTTGCTCGGGATGTTTATCCGATGGCCTAGAAAAACAAAAGTAGGTGTACCATGTCCCGCATGTGCGAATTGACCGGCAAGGCCGTCCTCGTGGGCAACAATGTCAGCCACGCCAACAACAGAACCAAGCGTCGGTTCCTGCCGAACCTCTGCCAGGTCACGCTGATCTCCGACGTTCTCGGCCAGCGCTATCGTCTGCGCGTTTCCGCAGCAGCGCTTCGCTCGGTCGAACATCGCGGCGGTCTGGACGCTTTCCTCATCAAGGCAAGCGAAAACGAACTCAGCATGCGCGCTCGCCTGCTGCGTCGTCAGATCGTCAAGAAGTCCGCTGAAGCTGCAGTCGCTGCTTAAGCTTTAACACTTCGCGATAGCATACGGGCTAAAAGGCTTGCACGGATCATCTCCGGACAAGCCTTTTTCCATGTCCGGTTTCCTTCAACTGGTGGCATCTCCCAGGATAAAAAAATGCTCACGGCACGTCGCACCCTTATCTACGTTCTGCTGATGACGCTGGTCGTCGTCGCTTCCAATATCCTCGTGCAGTATCCGCTACAGGCGACGCTCGCCGGTATCAATCTTGCGGATATCCTCACCTGGGGCGCCTTCACCTATCCGGTCGCCTTCCTCATCACCGATCTGACCAACCGCCAGTTCGGCCCGAAGGCCGCGCGCAAGGTGGTGTTTGCCGGCTTCGTCGTCGGCGTCGCGCTGTCGTTCTATACCGCACAGCCGCGCATCGCGATCGCCTCCGGTTCGGCCTATCTCGCCGGCCAGCTGCTCGACATCTCGGTTTTCAACCGCCTTCGCCGTCTGGCCTGGTGGCGCGCACCGCTGTTCGGCTCGCTCATCGGCTCGATGCTCGATACGCTGATCTTCTTCTCCTTCGCCTTCGCCCCCTTCTTCGTCCTCTTCGGACCGAACGATCCGTTCGCGATCGAATGGGCTCCGATCCTCGGCGTTTTCCCCGCCTCGGCACCGCGCTGGACTTCCTGGGCGATCGGCGATTTCTCGGTCAAGATGACCGTCGGCCTCGTCATGCTGCTGCCCTATGGCGCACTCATGAACACGCTGAAGCCGATGTCGCAGGCCCCGGCCGCCTGAGCGGTTAATTGTTCGGCGCGGATCGCTATCGGTACGCGCCGAAACACTCTTCAGCGATAAGACAGGCAGGTCAGAACGGCGGCTGCGAATGCGGCCGGATTTTCTGCCATCATCAAATGGCCGGTATCGGCGATATTGAGCCGCGCCGTGCAGAGATCATTGACCCAATCGGGAACATCCCAACCCTCCGCGGAACGGCGCCCGGCAATCAGATAGACGGGAACGTCGGACTGCAAAATGCCGCGGATCGCGTCGAGATAAGCCGCTTCTCCCGTCGCTGCTACCACCGCCTTGGCCTGCGCCTTGATCGTTGAGGGCGGCTGATTCGCAAGCCAACTTCTGGCAAGCGATGACGTCCATTCGTTGATCTGCACGCCTGCACCGGCGATCCACGCGTCCGGATCGGTCCCATAGCCGGAGATGATGCTAGCCACCTCCTCGTTCGGCTTCACGGCAATCTGCCCCGACCAGAACGCATCCTTCAACGTGAAATTGCCTTCGACGCTCGTCAGCGATTCGATGAGCTCGGGAAAATGCCGGGCGACGAGCACCGAAACCGCACCACCGACCGAATGTCCGACCAGATGCACCTTGCCTGCACCGAGGCCGGATATGAAATCTGCGATGTGGCGGGCTTGATCGAGAAGGACCAGGCTGCTGGTGTCCGCCTCGCGGTTGCGGCCATAGCCAATAAGGTCCGGCGCATGAACATCGCCACTGCCGAAAGCTGCCAGGATCTCGGGGTCATTCAGGCTGCCAAATAGCCCATGCACCAGCACTATAGGTTTGTCAGGAGCAGACATGTCGAAGAATCCCATTGTTGGAGCAATGGGGTCGCTTAGCTCACAACGAAAATTTCCTCAATGCAGCAAGATCGGCGCAGAGAATAAAATTGGCGCCGCGTCACTTCTAGTTCCGGCTGACGACGCTTTCGTCGCTCAGGCGGAACTCCAGCATCAGGCTGCGCTGCAAAATCGAGTGATTGTCGTCCGAGATAAGAATGAGATGGAGGGATCCGTCAGCCGCGCGGAAGACGTCGATCCCTTCCATATTGTCGATCTGCTCCCTGGAATCGGCCTGGAAGATCACCTTGCCGTCCACCACCGCGTCCGGCTTGATATCCGCGCCGGCAATGCGGCGGATGCGCACGCCAAGACCATGCGCCAGCCCGAAGCGGCGCTCCAGCAACAGCAGATCGCCATCGGGCAGGAAGACACCGTCGCTGACGTCGAAACCATCATAGTGCCGGACGGTGAAACGACCATGCAGCGGGCCGTCGAGAATGGCTGCCACCATATTGCCCTGCTCATCCAGGCTATCTTCCGTAATGATGACGGCGGCTCCGGCAAGCGGACTGGACTGCGGCGCGATCATCAGCGCTTCGAGGCTGCGGTTGGAACGAAGCCGCAGCCTTGGAATGGGGATCGGCAGGCTATTGTCCGGCGGCGAAATCTCGAAGCCCGGATCGGGATAGATATCGACGCGATGATACTGCTCGTAACTCACGAGGACATGATCGTCGCGCAATGCCAGACCCTCGGCATCCATCGCCCCCGTCCCGGCGTCGATGCTGCCGTGGCGGTCCATCATCGGCATGATGCGTGCCTCGGCAATACCTTTCAACCGCCCCTTCTCGTCGCGCTCTGTGGCACCCGTCAGCCAGTGGCCGGTATCCAGCACGGAAACGAAATGCCGCTGATCGGGACGAAAACGGATGGCGGAAATGGCACCCAGAAGCGCATTGTCGGAACTGAGCTCAAGACCGCCAATAAATTCCAGAGCTCCGAACTGCGTTTGCTGCGAGCCCGGCCTGAAGGTCGAGATGACATTGGCGCGAATATTGGCCGGGCCGCCATCGTCGGCTCGGTCTGCGGCATCGCACCCGGCTAGCGGCAGTGCCAGTATCGCCATCAGGCTGATGCAGCGCACCGTGCCAGGCCAGCCCTTACAGCGTAGATTGCCAAAAAGAAAAGGCATCGGCCTCAAGGCCGATGCGAAAGGAAGCCGAAGCGGGCTCAGCTTGCACGGCGCATGCGCGAACGCGGCATGCTTGCCTGATCCTCGAACAGCGAGGCGAGCTGCTCCGTCATGGCGCCTGCAAGTTCGTCGGCATCGACGATCGTGACGGCGCGGCGATAGTAGCGCGTCACATCGTGACCGATGCCGATCGCTAGCAGCTCCACAGGGGAACGCGTCTCGATCTGATCGATGACGGCCCGCAGGTGCCGTTCCAGATAATTGCCCGGATTGACCGATAGCGTCGAATCGTCGACCGGCGCGCCGTCCGAAATCATCATCAGGATGCGGCGCTGCTCGCGGCGACCGAGCAGGCGGTTATGCGCCCAGATCAGCGCCTCGCCGTCGATATTCTCCTTAAGCAGGCCTTCCCGCATCATCAGGCCAAGATTGCTGCGCGACCGGCGATAAGGCTCATCCGCAGATTTGTAGATGATGTGACGCAGGTCATTCAGGCGACCCGGTGTCTGCGGCTTGCCGCTGGCAAGCCACTTCTCGCGCGCCTGCCCACCCTTCCAGGCCTTGGTGGTGAAGCCGAGGATCTCGACCTTCACGCCGCAGCGCTCGAGTGTGCGGGCAAGGATGTCGGCGCAGGAGGCAGCAACCGTGATCGGCCGTCCGCGCATCGAGCCGGAATTGTCGATCAGCAGCGTCACGACCGTATCGCGAAACTGCGTGTCGCGCTCCATCTTGAAGGACAGCGCCTGCATCGGGTCGATGATCAGGCGCGTCAGACGTGCCGGATCGAGATAGCCCTCTTCCAGGTCGAAATCCCAAGAGCGGTTTTGCTGCGCCATCAGGCGACGCTGCAAACGGTTGGCCAGCCGTCCGACAGCCCCCTGCAGATGGGCAAGCTGCTTGTCGAGGAAGGCGCGCAGGCGCTCGAGCTCGGCCACGTCGCACAATTCCTGCGCCGTCGTGGTCTCGTCGAACTCCTCCGTATAGACGTGATAGTCGACCTTCTCGTTGAAGTCGGCGAAAGGCGTATTCGGACGGCGGGTCTCGCCCGGCGTTTCCGAGTCTTCCTCGCCCTCTTCGCTCATGTCGTCATCGGAGATCTCGCCACCGTCCTCGGTTGCGCCATCTTCCATCTGCTCGTCGGAAGCTTCGCTATCCTCGGCGGGTGCCGCGTCAGAGCCTTCGTCTTCCTTGGCCTCGTCGTTGTCCTGGTCTTCGCCGTTCGGCTTGTCTTCTTCGCTCGGCTGCTCCTCGCTGTCGGGTTCCGACTGCTCGTCACCATATTCCTCGGCCATTTCCATGGCGGTCAGAATATTGCGGACGACACGGGCAAAGCTCTGCTGGTCGTTGATTGCCGAAAGCAGGTTCTCGAGTTGACCGCCGGTCTTTTCTTCAATGAAGGGCCGCCAGAGGTCGAGCACCTTGCCAGCACTTTCCGGCGGCTTCTGGCCGGTCAGCTTCTCGCGCACGATCATCGCCATGGCCTCGCCGATCGGCGCATCCTCGCGCCGCTCGATGCCGGAAAAATTCGCCTTGGCATATTTCTCTGCATTCATCGACTTGATGTTGGCGGCAACACCACTCATGCGCAGCGAACCGATCGATTCGACACGCGCCTGCTCGACGGCATCGAAGATGCCGCGCGCATCGGCGCCCTGCGGCGCCATGACCGCATGGACACGAGCATCGTGGCAGGCAAGACGCAGGGCCATCGAATCGCCAAGCCCGCGGGTCACCGCGAGTTCATGCATCGTCGGCCGCTTCGAAAGCTCCGGCAAGCGGATGCGCTCGCCGGTCATCCCCGGACGTTCGTTGGCGAATGCAACCTCGACCTCGGCATCGCCGGCGATCGAGCGCACACAGCCAGTGATCGCCCGGCGCAACGGCTCCATGTCCACCGGAGCACCCGGCTTCGCTCTGGAATTATCTCCGCGACCTGACATGATGTGTCGGCTCTTCCCTATGCTTCAAGCACGATGTTGGCAGCACTTTCCTTCAGCTCGATGCCGAAGGCGCGCTGATAGTGCTCGGCGACCAGCGGCCGCTCCAGCTCATCGCACTTGTTGAGGAAGGTGACGCGGAAGGCAAAGGCGACATCGCCGAAGATCTCCGCATTCTCAGCCCAGGTGATGACGGTACGCGGGCTCATGACGGTCGACAGGTCGCCGTTCATGAACGCCGCACGCGTCAGGTCGGCGACGCGGACCATCTTGGAGACGGTGTCGCGGCCCTTGTCGGTGCGGAAGGACTTCACCTTCGCCAGCACGATATCGACTTCGTTGTTGTGCGGCAGATAGTTCAGCGTCGTCACGATCGACCAGCGGTCCATCTGCGCCTGGTTGATCTGCTGCGTGCCGTGATAGAGGCCCGTCGTGTCGCCGAGACCGATGGTGTTGGCGGTCGCGAACAGGCGGAAGGCCGGGTGAGGACGGATAACACGGCTCTGGTCGAGCAGCGTCAGGCGGCCCGACGATTCCAGCACGCGCTGAATGACAAACATCACGTCCGGACGGCCGGCATCGTATTCGTCGAAGACGAGCGCGACATTGTGCTGATAGGCCCAGGGCAGGATGCCGTCCTTGAATTCGGTGACCTGCAGCCCGTCCTTGACGACGATGGCGTCCTTGCCGACGAGATCGATACGACTGACGTGGCTGTCGAGGTTGATACGCACGCACGGCCAGTTGAGGCGCGCAGCGACCTGCTCGATGTGAGAAGACTTGCCGGTGCCGTGATAGCCCGAGATCATCACGCGGCGGTTGTGGGCAAAGCCGGCGAGGATGGCGAGCGTGGTCTCGCGGTCGAACAGGTAGTCCGCATCCAGATCAGGCACGTAGGCGCCGCCCTTGCTGTAGGCGGGAACGCGAATGTCGGAATCAATGCCGAAGACTTCACGAACCGAAACGGTGGTGTCGGGAATCTCGGAAATATCAAGGTCGATCTTGCTCATCATGTCTCCAGGGCGGGTGGCTTTCACCCTGCCATATCAATCTCAGCCATTTTGTCCGAATCGCCGCAGCTTTCTTGCCCGCATCCGTTCGGTCGGAACAACGGCGATACTTCTCCGGGACTAAAGCAAAATCTCGGCGCGATTGCATGATCGCTTGCGAGCATCCTTGAACAGAGTCCCGGACAAGAAACGCCGCGTCCGGAAAGTCGGCCGAGGTGCAGCCAGCCAAAAGCACACCCTGCCGCGGTTGCCCGCGACTTCAGCCGATTTGGACCATACCTGATTGAAGGCGGAGAGCAAGGACAGGAATTAACAAAAACCGTTCTGTTTCAATAATTGATAGGCCTGTATGACCGCGCGAAAGCGCTCCTCGGAACCGCGGTCGCCGCCATTGGCATCCGGATGGTGCATTTTCACCAATTCCTTGTAGCGGCGCTTGATTTCCGGCGCCGTTGCCGTGGCGCCAAGCCCCATCGTGTCGAACGCCTTCGCCTCGAGCGTTTTCAGCTTGCGCTGCTGCGGGAAGCGCGGTCCGCGCCCCTGCCCCTCTCCTTCCTTGACGAAGCCGAAAGGATCCCGCACGCGGGAATAGGAGCCGGAACGAATATCCGATTGCAGCGGGCTGTTCTTGGCAGCCTTGTTGACACCAACCGTCCAGGTCGGGCGATGGCCGGTGATGGCTTCCTTCTGGTAGCGTGCGATCTCGCCGTCCGAGAGGCCAGAGAAATAGTTGTAGCCCTTGTTGTATTCCTTGACGTGTTCGAAGCAGAACAAAAAGAACTGCCCTTCCGCATTGCGCCCGACAGGGGCGCGATGCGTACCGTGCTTGTCACAGCCGTCCCACTGGCATGTCGGCGGGCCTTGCTCGGGCTCCTGCGCGCGTTTGCGGCGGGTACGGATGCGATCGAAATATTTTGAATCAAGTCTCATGGCGTCCTAATTATGGGGCCTTGGATACCCCACAACAAGAATTGACAAACAGGAATGTTATAGGCTTTGTGGGAGCTTTTTTTCGCAGCGGAGGTCGACGCGGGAATATGGAAACGACACTGCAATCTCGCATTGAGGCGAAGCTCAACGTTGCTTTCGCGCCAGAGCGCCTCGCCGTCATCAATGAGAGCCACCTGCATGCCGGCCATCAGCCCGACATGACCGGCACCGGCGAGACCCATATAAGAATTCGCATCGTTTCTGCCAAGTTCGCCGGCATGCCGCGCCTGGCACGCCATAGGGCGATCAATGAGTTACTGAAGCCGGAGCTGGATGCCGGGCTGCATGCGCTGGCCGTGGAACCCGCGGCGCCGGGTGAGCCTGTTCGCTGGTAGCCGCGAACGGACAGCCCCTATTGCGGCTTCGTCTCTTCCGTCTCGGCGGGGCGAATGCGCAGCTTGGTGATGCGGTTCTTCTCCCGCTTCATGACGATGAAGCGCTTGCCGTAGAAAGTGAAGGCCTGCCGCTCTTCCGGGATGGTCATCGATTCGTGGATCACGAGACCGGCAATCGTCGTTGCCTCCTCGTCCGGCAGGTTCCAGTCGAGCGCGCGGTTCAGGTCGCGGATAGGCACGACGCCATCGACGACGATCGAGCCGTCGGCCTCCTGCCGCACGCCCTGGATGTCGAGATCGTGCTCATCGGCAATATCGCCGACGATCTCCTCGAGAATGTCCTCCAGCGTCACGATGCCCTGCACCTCGCCATATTCGTCGACGACGACGGCAAAATGCTGCTTGCGGCGCAGGAAGGCGTTGAGCTGGTCTTCGAGATTGGTGCTGTCGGGCACGAACCAGGGCTTCTGCGCGATCTTGACGATGTCGAGATTTTCCGGCTCGACATTCGGCTCTGCCAGCGCCCTCAGCAGGTCCTTGGCATGCACGACGCCGATGATGTTGTCGATCGAACCGCGCCAGAGCGGCATGCGCGTATAGGGGCTGTCGAGAATGGCGCGCACGACCACCTCGGGCTGGTCGTCGGCATTGATGGCGCGCATCGCCGTGCGATGCACCATGATGTCGGAAAGCTCCAGCTCGCCGAGGTCGAGCACGCCGCCCAGACGGTCACGGTCGGCCTTGACCACCGAGCCTTCCCGGTGCAGCAGATCGACCGCACCGCGCAGCTCCTCATGCGCCGATAGCATCGACACCTCTTTCGAGAGGTTGATGCCGAAAATGCCGAGAATCCAGCGGACGATGGCGTTGACGAAGCTCGACACCGGGCCGACGATGGCAACGAAGAGCCGCACCGTGCCGGCCACATTGAGCGCAAAGCGATCAGGCGTGGAAATGGCCCAGCTCTTCGGCAGCACCTCGGCGAAGATGACGAGGATGACGGTCATCGCCGCCGTTGCCAGCGCCACGCCGGAATTACCAAAGAGACCGAGAAATACGCTGGTCGCCAGCGACGAGGCCAGAATGTTCGCAAGGTTGTTGCCGATGAGCAGGGCGCCGATCAACCGGTCCCGGCGCTCGATCAGACGACGCACGATCCCAGCACTTTCGTCGCCATTGGCCTCCAGCGTATGGATGCGGCTGCGCGAAACAGCGGTAAGCGCCGTTTCCGAACCGGAAAAGAAGGCCGACAACAACACGAGCGCGACGATCGAGAGGATCTCGGGCCAATATTCGAACAAGACAGCCAGCGTGCCCTCGATCGTCATCAGGGATGTTTTTCCTTCAGGAAACTCAGGACTTCGGAAGAAGGCACATCGTCCGCAACGAAGGACTGGCCGATACCGCGAGTGAGGATGAAGGTGAGCTTGCCGCTCTTGACCTTCTTGTCCTGCGCGATCGCGTCCATCAGCGTTTCGGCCGGCGGCAGCTCACCGGGAATGTCGCCCATCCGCGTCGGCAGGCCGACAGCCTTCAGGTGCGCCTCTACTCGCTTGGCATCATCGGGACTTGCCAGATTGAGGCGGGCGGAAAATTCATGCGCGAGCACCATGCCGATGGCAACGCCCTCGCCATGCACCAGCCTGCGGCTGTCATAGGCGGTGGCGGCTTCCAGCGCGTGGCCGAAAGTATGGCCGAGATTGAGCAGGGCACGCGGACCGTTTTCACGTTCGTCGGCGACGACGACATCGGATTTCGCCTGGCAGCTCGCAGCGATCGCCTCGATGCGGGCAGCTCCGCCGGCAAAGACATCCCTCCAGTTCGTCTCGAGCCAGGCGAAGAAATCCGGCTTATCGATCAGGCCATACTTGGCGACCTCGGCATAACCGGCACGGAATTCGCGCTCGCTCAGCGTATTCAGCACATCGATATCGGCCAGCACGAGATCGGGCTGATGGAAGACGCCGACGAGGTTCTTGCCGTGACGGGTGTTGATGCCGGTCTTGCCGCCAACGGAAGAATCCACCTGCGACAGCAGCGACGTCGGAATCTGCACGAAGCGAACGCCGCGACGCACGATGCCGGCGGCAAAGCCTGAGAGATCGCCGATGACGCCGCCACCGAGTGCGATTACGGCATCGTTACGCTCGACGCGCGCGGTCAGCACCGCGTCGCAGACCGTCATGAGATGCTCGAAGCTCTTGGTCTTTTCTCCGGCCGGCAAAACGAGGCTGGCTGCCTGAATGCCCGCAGCCTCGAGGCTGGCGACCAAGGCATCCAGGTAACGCGGCGCGACGTTTTCGTCGGTGATCACAGCGGCCTTGCGGCCTTTCAACCGTGCGGCGATCTCGCGCCCGGCTCTGGCGATCAGGCCGGGGCCGATCAGGATGTCGTAGGCGCGCTCGCCGAGAGGCACACGCACGAGACGTTCTGCGGCAGCCGGTGTGATCGCATTCATGGGGCTTTGCTTTCTGCTTTCTTTCCCTCGACGATGGCAGCAAGGACTTCCTTGACCATGACTTCCTTGCTGACATCGCGGGACAGAACCGTGAGATCGGCTTCCGCATAGATCGGATAGCGCGCATTCATCAGGCTCTCGAGGGTCTGTTTCGGATTTTCTGTCTTAAGCAGCGGACGCGTGTCGCGCTTGTTGACCCGCTCCCAGAGCACGTCGATATCGGCCTTCAGCCAGACGGAAAGACCGCCGCGCTTGACATGCTGCCGCGTATTCTCGTTAATGAAAGCGCCGCCGCCGGTCGAAACCACGCGCGGACCGCCGCGCAACAGCCGCTTGATGACGCGCGTTTCCAGCGCCCGAAACTCCTGCTCGCCATAGGCAGCAAAAAGTTCCGCAATCGTCATGCGCGATACGCGCTCGATCTCGGCGTCAGTGTCGACAAAGGGGATGCTAAGCTGCTGCGCGACCAAACGGCCGACCGAGGATTTGCCCGCTCCCATCAACCCCACTAGGACAAGATTGCGCCGACCCAGGGCGGCGCGCGCCTTGTCTCTGAGGTTCTCTGCAAGGGTCAGGACTTGTTCACTCATAGGCCCATTCACAATTTCTTTGGAAACGGTATCGTCAAATGCGCCGGTAGCGTCAAGACGCCGCCGCGTAAACATGTCTGCAATATCCTTCAGCTAACGCTTGGTGGATATGATTATTGCGTCGCCAGGGCTGTGACTGGCACGAGGAGAGTGTTCGAATGCCAACCCTGTTTCGCTTCCTTGTCATCTGCGCGGTGATCGGCGGATCGATATATGGGGCAATGTGGGCGCTCGCTCTCTTCGTCGATCCGCAGCCGCGCGAGATCACCATCCGCATCCCGCCGGAGCGCATCAATCCGCCAGTCACGGGCAATCCACCAGTCACCGGCTCGTTGAAGCAATGAACGCAAGGGCTGGCGTGAGAGATCTGAGCCGGGCGCACCTTGAAGCCTTCCTCGAGATGATGAGTGCCGAGCGTGGTGCTGCGGTCAACACCCTGCAATCCTATGAACGCGATCTCGACGATCTCCATTCCTTCCTGTCCGGGCGGAGCGTCCGCCTGACCGAGGCGGGCTCGAACGATCTCGGCGCCTACCTTTCCTCCCTCTCGGCTCAGGGTTTCAAACCCTCGTCCCAGGCGCGGCGGCTCTCCGCCATGCGGCAATTCTACAAATTCCTTTATGCGGAAGGCTTGCGCACGGACGATCCCACGGGAATCCTCGACGCACCGAAAAAAGGCCGCCCCCTTCCGAAGACCATGGGCGTCGACGAAGTGACGCGTCTTCTGACACAGGCGGAAAACGAAGCCGCCGCCGCAGGCCCCGACCAGCTGCAGCGCCAGCGGATGCTCGTACTGCTGGAATTGCTCTATGCCACCGGCATGCGCGTCAGCGAACTCGTTACCCTGCCCGCCAAGGTGCTCGATCATGAAGGGCGCTTTCTGATCATCCGCGGCAAGGGAAACAAGGAAAGGCTGGTGCCGCTGTCGCAATCGGCCATCGCCGCCTTGAAGGCCTATGGACGCATACAGGCCGAACTGGCTGCAAACGCCAAGCAGCCGGCACCGGAAAGCCCATGGCTCTTTCCCGCAGCCTCACAGCAGGGTTATCTGCCGCGCCAGGTCTTCGCCCGCGATCTCAAGGATCTTGCCATCCGCGCCGGGCTAACGCCTTCGATGATCTCGCCGCACGTCATGCGCCATGCCTTCGCGAGCCACCTTCTGGCGAACGGCGCGGACCTGCGCGTGGTGCAGGAACTACTCGGCCATTCGGACATTTCGACCACGCAAATCTATACACATGTGCTGGAAGAACGCCTTCATCAGCTCGTGCAAACGCATCACCCCCTTGCCAAACAGGCAAAAAAACAGGATTAGGACCGGCATACTGGCTAAAGCCGCCTTCTCTCGTCCCGCGCAAAAGGATCGGAAACGCACCTCATGCACAATTATCTCGACTTCGAAAAGCCCATCTCGGATCTCGAAGGCAAGATTCACGAGCTCAAGAAACTGGCGAGCGAAGATGAGAGCATCGACACTTCCGACGAAGTGACGCGGCTCGAAATCCGCGTCCGCGAGGCGACGGCCGACATCTATTCCAAGCTCAATGCCTGGCAGAAGACGCAGGTCGCCCGCCATCCGCAGCGGCCGCATTTCGTCGACTACGCCAGTGCGCTGCTGACGGAGTTCACCCCGCTGGCCGGCGACCGCAAGTTCTCCGAGGACGCCGCCATCCAGGCGGGCTTTGCCCGCTTCCGCGGCCAGCCCGTCGCCATTATCGGTCAGGAGAAGGGCAACGACACCAAGAGCCGCCTGAAGCATAATTTCGGCAGCGCCCGGCCGGAAGGCTACCGCAAGGCAATCCGCATCATGGAAATGGCTGACCGTTTCCAGCTTCCGGTGATCACGCTGGTCGATACCGCAGGCGCCTATCCCGGCGTCGGAGCCGAAGAGCGCGGTCAGGCAGAAGCGATTGCCCGCTCGACCGAGATAAGCCTTGCCCTCAAGGTTCCGATCGTCTCCGTCATCATCGGCGAAGGCGGCTCCGGCGGCGCCATCGCGATCGCCACCGGCAACCGCGTCTATATGCTCGAACATTCGATCTATAGCGTGATTTCGCCCGAAGGCGCGGCCTCGATCCTGTGGCGCGATTCAACCCGCGCCAAGGAAGCCGCGACGAATATGAAGATCACCGCCGACGACCTGAAGAGCCTCGGCGTCATCGATGGTATCATTCCGGAACCGCTCGGCGGCGCACATCGAGATCCGCAGACCGTGATCGCCGCAACCGGCGACATTATTGCGAACGCGCTCAGCGAGCTTTCCAGCCGTTCGGGCGAACAACTGCGCACTGACCGCCGCCAGAAGTTCCTCAATATCGGCCGCAATCTCTAGACTGCAGCCTGAAAATATAATTGCAAAAATGGGAATGAGGCCAAATCTTGGCCACATTCCTGTTATCGAAGCGTTATGGCAAAGAAAAACTTGCCGGCGTGCCTCAGGCGCGTCATAGGCTGGTAAGGAATTTTCAAGTATAAGCCGTCTATGATTCCGTTTCATGCTTCGAGGGGAGTGGCGAAACAGATCGAGCTGCCGCTCTTCGCATTTATGGGCTAAGTCAGAATGCGCATCCGTCACCTTGCTTATGTTTCCCTGATGGCGCTGGCACTTGCCGGCTGCAATGACGCGTTGGACACTGCGTCGGTTGATCTGTCGAAGGTCAAGAACAAGGTCGAGCAACCTCTCCCCAGCCATATCCTCGCCGACATGGCGAAGAAGGGCATGGATCGCAATTCACCGATCATGATCCGCATCTTCAAGGAAGAAGGCGCGATGGAGGTCCTGAAGGCGAACCAGAACAGCCGTTTCGAAGTCATCGCGAGTTATAGCATCTGCGCCTGGTCCGGCCGTCTCGGCCCGAAGGTCAAGGAAGGCGACCGGCAAGCGCCAGAAGGCTTCTACATGCTGACGCCGGCCAACCTGAACCCGAATTCGAAATACTATCTCGCCATCAATACCGGTTTCCCGAACCGCTACGACGCCGCCAACGGCCGTACCGGCAACAATCTGATGATCCACGGCGCCTGCTCGTCGTCGGGCTGCTATTCGATGACCGATCAGCAAGTGCTGGAAATCTATGCCTTCGCGCGCGACGCCTTCAAGGGCGGCCAGAAGGCAGTTCAGCTGGAGGCCTTCCCCTTCCGCATGACCGCGGAAAACATGTGGAAGCACCGTCTCAGCTCCAATATCGAATTCTGGAAGATGCTGAAGGTCGGCTACGACAATTTCGAAGTCACCAAGCGGCCGCCCGAAGTCGAGGTCTGCGAGAAGAAATACGTATTCAACCAGCAGGCCAGCGGCCCGTTCAACGCCAGCGGCAAATGCCCTGTCATGACGACCCCGCCCGCCCTGCAGACAGCGCTTGCAACTTACGATAAGCAGTATCAGGCAGACTATGCCACGGCCACGAAGAAGTTTGACGGCATGGCCTGGTACGATCCGAGCGAGGCCGAGCGCAAGGCCGTCGTCGCCAAGCAGCGCAAGGGCCACGATATTGCCTATGCGCCGACCGGCACCGCGCTTGCTGCCGGCAAGATGATGAAGGTCGCCGATCTCGAGTCGATGATGTCCAACCAGTCGGCACAGCAGGTCGCTCGCGGCGGCACCGTGGCCAGCCCGACGACGACGGCAAGCATCCGCCTGGCGAATGCCGCCCCCAGTGCCGCTGCACAGCAAGCCGGCGGCCCGCTGGTCGCGGCCAACGTTCCGGCAAATGTCCCGATCCCGATGGCGAACCCGATGAATTCCGGCCCCGTCGTCAATCCGCTCGCTTATGCGCAGAACCCGGCTGTCGAGACAGCACAGACCGAGCCGCCGAAGAAGCCGCCATTCTGGAAGTTCTGGGCCAAGAGTGAATAATCCCGACGCCGAGATCTACGATCTGCGCGGACTGAAGTGCCCCTATCCGGCGATCAAGACGGAAAAGCGCCTGCGCGGCATGCCGAGCGGCGCGACTTTGGCCGTGGAAACGACCGACCCTCTCGCGGTGATCGACATCCCGCATCTCTGCAATGAAAAGGGCCACACGCTTCTCGCCAGCGAGAAGACGGACAGCGGCCATCGCTTCGTAATCCGGAGAGGGTGACGATCGGGGCCATCCTCGTGGTTCGAGGGTTGCTTGGCCTCATCAGAGCGAAGCAATTTCAGGAAAAGTGCGCAGCGGTTTTCCGTCCGGAATGCGTAAAGAAACAAGGAGGTAGGGCATTTTCACGATTCGAAGAAAAGTGGAAATGCTCTAAAACCTCATCCCCGGCACGGCGAGCGGATTGTCCTGCAGTGCCGCTCTATCAGGCGTATCGACGCGCGGCTTGCTGAGGAAGGCATCGAACAAGCCCTTCACGAAATCCTCTGGCAGATCCTTGGTGATGATCACCATGCGCGTGCGCCGGTCTTCGGGGTCTGGCCATGCCGGCAGCCGCACCGGCGGATGGAAGATGTTCTGCACGCCATGAAGCACGACGGGACGCTCCGGCCGATCCGACACGGCAACGATCGCCTTCATGCGCAGGAGCTTTTCGCCATGCGCCGAACGGAGGAGATCGATGAACATTTCCAGCGCCACCGGATCGATGGGCTGCGTCTCGACGATCGAGAAGGACCGGATCGATCCGTCATGGCGAGTGACGTCGTGGGCGTGCTGATGCCGATGGCCGTGGTGGTGCCCATGATGGTGATGATGATGGCCGTGATCGCCGTGATGGTGATCATGATCGTGGTCATCATGGTGATGGTGATGATCGTCGTCCGCCTCCAGCTCGTCCCGCAGCCAGCGGCCGACATCGGCGATCTTGGAAGCCGGATCATAGAGGCCGTTGATGAGAATGGCCGCCCGGCCCGCCTCGTCGCTGTCGGCGTTCATGATCTGCGCGCGCGGATTGAGCGCCCTCAGCCGGCTCTCGAGCTGCGCTTCCGGCACCGCGCCGGCAATTGCCGTCTTGGAAACGATCAGGCGATCGGCGACGGCCACCTGCTTGCGCGCCTCTTCATGATTGTCGAGCGTCTGCAAGCCGTTGACCGCATCGACCACCGTGATGACGCCATCCAGATCGAAATTGGTGGCGATGATCGGGTTGCCCATGATCGACTGCATGACGGGAGCCGGATCGGCAAGACCGGTCGTTTCGATGACGACGCGTTTCAGCGGCCGGATACGGCCGGTCTGCATGGCATCCATGAGGTTTGCCAGCGTATCCACCAGCTCGCCGCGCACCGTGCAGCACAGGCAGCCGTCGGAAAGCTCGATGATGGAATCGCCGGAGCTTTCCACCAGCAGATGATCGATGCCGACATCGCCGAATTCGTTGATGATGACGGCCGCATCGCGCATCGCCTCATCCTTGAGGATGCGATTGAGCAGGGTCGATTTACCCGCACCGAGGAAACCGGTCAGGATGGCAACCGGCACTCTTTGCTGCGAAACGCTCATGATTCCAATCCGATATTAGAAAGTGGGACGCGGGATCGGGATCGGCACATTGGCCGCCCGGCCGGAGACGGCGATCTTGTCGCCCTTGCTGGCCTTATCGCCATTGGCCGTGGCGTCGTCCTTATCGCCCTTGACGGCGGTCGCGACGTCCTGGCCGCCGATCAGGCCGGCATAGATGAAATTGGGCTCATGATCCATTTCGTGAATATAGGGCGACTGCACCTTTGTGCGGCCGAAGGGATCGCGGGTTTCGCTGCGCGCATGCGCACCCTTGGCGCTACAGATGTCGGCGGTGACATCGGCGACCTCATTCGACAACGGCGCACCGGGCCGCAGGGTCGCCAGCGTTTCGCTGCCGGAAAGCTGGTTCTGGAAGCCCTTTTCCAGGAAATTGGCGGAATCGTCGGCGCGGGCCGCCAGGCTGTCGGTTCCAAGAACGACCGAGATCAGCGTACGGCCGTTGCGGGTCGCCGATGCGATCTGGTTGAAACCGGACGCGCAGATGAAGCCGGTCTTCATGCCGTCGGCGCCGTCGAAGCGCCCAATGAGCATATTGATGTTCGGCACCTGCTTCACGCCGTTGGTGAAGCCCTCCAGCGAGAAATAGCCGGCATATTGCGGGAACTCGCGGCGCAGCGCCACGCTGAGGATCGCAAGGTCGCGCGCCGTCGTATATTGCCCCTTGCCGGGAAGGCCGTTCGGGTTGATGAAATGCGAGTCGCGCATGCCGAGGCGGGCCGCTTCCGCGTTCATCCGCGCCACGAAGCCCTGTTGCGAGCCGCCCACGGTCTCGGCGACGGCCATGGCAAGATCGTTTGCCGATTTGACCAGCATCATCTTCAAGGCATTGTCGAGCGTCAGCTTCTGACCGGGCTTGAAGTACATCTTCGCCGGCGGCTGCCCAGCGGAGAGCTTCGTCATCACGACGGGCGTATCGAGCTTGATCTGGCCGGACTGGAGTGCACGGAAGGTGACGTAGGTCGTCATCAGCTTGGTCAGCGAGGCGGGATACCAGCGGCGAAACGCCTCCTGCTGGTCGAGCACGCGCCCGGTGCTGACATCGACGAGAATATGCGGATTGGCTCCGGCCGTCTGCGCGGTCGACAGAAAAAGCATGGATGCTGCTGCGGCCACAGGGACAAGCCGCATGGCGGCATACAAACGATTCTGCTTCGTCGGCACGATCTATCCTTCAGAGGTCCGGAATTTTCTCGAAAGCTTCGTCTATTTAACCTATATGGCTAGGAGAAGGCAAAGGCGATTGACGACTTTATTTGCCGGTGGCACGCCGCAAAGGCCGCGACAAACGGGCCGAGGCTGTGCGACCGACCTGAAAGTTGAACCAGAACGAATATTGAGCAGCAGGAAAATCAGCATGCCGATCTTGAACAGAGCCGCAGAACTCCAGGGCGAAGTGACCGAGTGGCGCCGCCATATCCATGCCCATCCGGAGCTCCTCTATGCGGTTGACAATACTGCCGCCTTCGTGGCCGAGAAGCTGCGCTCCTTCGGGGTCGACGAGGTGGTGACCGGCATCGGCCGCACCGGCGTCGTCGGCCTGATCCGCGGCAAGGGCGAAGGGCGCACGGTCGGCCTGCGCGCCGATATGGACGCCCTGCCGCTGACCGAGATCACCGGCAAGCCCTATGCTTCCGAAACCCCCGGCAAGATGCATGCCTGCGGCCATGACGGCCACACCGCCATGCTCTTGGGCGCGGCGAAATATCTCGCTGAAAACCGCAATTTCAACGGCAATATCGCCGTCATCTTCCAGCCGGCCGAGGAAGGCGGTGCCGGCGGCGACGCCATGGTCAAGGACGGCATGATGGAGCGCTTCGAAATCGCGGAAGTCTACGGCATGCACAATATGCCAGGCCTTCCCGTCGGCCACTTCGCCATCCGCAAGGGTCCGATCATGGCGGCGACGGACGAATTCACCATCTCCATCAAGGGTGTCGGCGGCCACGCCGCCATGCCGCACAATACGATCGACCCGATCGCGATCGGCGCGCAGATCATCTCCAACCTGCAGCTCATCGCCTCGCGCAGCGCCAATCCGCTGAAATCCGTCGTCGTCTCCGTCACCACGTTCAATGCCGGCAACGCGCATAACGTCATCCCGAACGATGCGCGCTTCACCGGCACCATACGCACGCTCGATCCCGAGATGCGCGATCTCGCCGAACAGCGCTTCAAGCAGATCGTCTCCGGCATCGCCGCAAGCCACGGCGCCGGGGTGGAGATCGAGTTCCAGCGCAACTACCCGGTCACCTTCAACCATGCCGACGAGACCGACCATGCGATCGCGGTCGCCGAGGAGATCGCCGGCGCCGGCAACGTCATAGCTGATATCGACCCGATGATGGGCGGCGAGGATTTCTCCTACATGTTGAACGCCCGCCCCGGCGCCTTCATCTTCGTCGGCAACGGTGACACCGCCGGCCTGCACAACCCGGCCTACGACTTCAACGACGAAGCCATCGCCCACGGCATTTCCTACTGGGTGCGGCTCGCCGAACAGCGCCTCAACGCCTGAACGCCGCCGCCCATACCCGTGCGCCACATAAGGGCGCACGGCACAGCAAAAGCGAATTGTCCCGAGGACGTAAAAGGGCTTGGCTTCCTGGCTTTGCTTTTGTATGGATCATCCCGAGTGGTCTCGTAGCTCAGCAGGATAGAGCACCAGATTCCTAATCTGGGGGTCACGCGTTCGAATCGCGTCGAGATCACCATTCGCCATGATCAAACTGGCTTTCTCTCCATCAGCTTATTTATAATCAAACCCATCCGGAGGGTTCCCCAGGCTGCCGGTCAGTGCCGCGTAGAGAATGGTCCTGCCATCGATCGATACATTGCCGGCGCCGAGGTTCATCCATGTCAGCCTTTCCGCTCTGGTCTCGGGATCGGCAAGCAGCAGCAGGCCATATATGATCTTTTTGCCGGGATCGTACATGACGGCGATCTGCTCGGCGCCGCAATCATGCTGCTTGCAGACGCTCATCACATAGACTTTCTCTCCCCCGAACATGACCTCATGGCCCAGGGATTCGACGGTCTTTCCATGAATCCAATCCGGCAGCCGGTGCCCTTGCGCCATTGCCTTGAAGGCTGAAGCGGCAGCGGGCCGGCGGCGATTTCGCGGAATGTGGCGAGATGATTTTGCGCGGACGCGCCCGTTGCGGCCGAAACGATGCCCAGCAGGGCGACGGCCATCATGAACGTTCTCATGCGCTTACCTCAAAACTGCGATGCTACGCAAATCCGTATCGGTCGCAGGATGACTATGGGCTGAAAGCCCTCAGATCAGCCCACCGCGATCCTGTTCCTGACCAGCCGGACACCGGGAATGGATTCGGCGACCGCCGTTGCCCGCTTAACCTCCTGCAGTGTCGCCACCGAGCCATCCAGGCGGATTTCCTGGCCCGCGGCAGTCACCATGACATCGGAAGCATCGATACCGCCGGCCACGGCGAGCGCATTGGCAACGGCGGACTCCAGGGCGGAGCGCCTTGCCTGTTCGCTTTCCAAAGAGAGTTCCGTGCCGTGAAACGTCGCTGCCTTAAAAACCATTCATCACTCTCCGCATCCGAGTGGTCGGAAAACGCAGCACTTCGCATTTGGTTCAACAGGGAGCGAAAATATCGGCAAATCAGTGAGTTCAGCCTCGCTGCGCCGCGGCGCCTGGGCGCGCCCGCGCAGTGGCGGACTTGCCGGTCCAGGCAATCCCCTGTAGAGCCTTGGAGAACAGCAGCAAATGCGGATACCTGAATGAACACCGGCAGCAAGGCGCGTCGTCGCCTGACGATATTGGGTTCGACCGGCTCCATCGGCCAGAATACACTTGACGTTATTACCCAGCTGGGCGGACGTGACGCCTTCGACATCGCGGCGATCACCGGGCATGACAATATCGGCCTGTTGGCCGAGCAGGCCAAGGCCTGCGGCGCGGCTTTCGCCGTCACCGCCAATGAAGAGCGCTATCAGGATTTGAAGGATGCCTTGGCCGGATCAGGCATTGCCGCCGGTGCGGGCAAGAGCGCCTTGATCGAAGCCGCCTCGATGCCCTCGGATTGGGTGATGGCGGCGATCGTCGGCACGGCCGGCCTTGCGCCGACGCTGGCAGCCGCCCGTCGCGGCGCCGATATTGCGCTCGCCAACAAGGAATGCCTCGTTTCCGCGGGCGATCTCTTCGTGCGCGCCGTTGCCGAAGGCGGCGGCCGGTTGATCCCGGTCGATAGCGAACACAGCGCCATTTTCCAGGCGTTGGAAGAGGACCAGCAGCACGCGGTGGAGCGCATCATCCTGACCGCTTCCGGCGGCCCCTTCCGCACCTGGACGCGCGAACAGATGGCCAATGTGACCCCCGCCATCGCCCGCGCCCATCCCAACTGGTCGATGGGCTTCAAGATCTCCATCGGCAGCGCCTCGATGTTCAACAAGGCGCTGGAAATGATCGAAGCCAAGCACCTGTTCAATGTGCGGCCGGATCAGATCGAAGTTGTGGTGCACCCGCAATCCGTCATTCACTCGATGGTCGGCTATACGGACGGCTCGGTGCTGGCGCAGCTCGGCTGTCCCGACATGCGCACCGCCATCGGCTATGCGCTCACCTATCCCGCCCGCACCAAGCTCAGCGTCGACCGGCTGGATTTCGCCAAGCTGGCGCGGCTCGATTTCGAGGCGCCGGACGAGATTCGCTTCCCGGCATTGCGCCTCGCCCGCACCGCGCTGGAACGCGGCGGTCTGCAGGGGGCAATCATGAATGCCGCCGAAGAAATCGCCTTCCACGCCTTCGTGGATGGCCGCATCGGCTTCCTGGAAATGGCCGATATCGCCGAAGCCGTCATGGACGAGATGATTGCGACCGGCAGCGCCGAAACCATGGAAGCCGTCTTTGCTGCGGATGCAGAAGCACGCAGCCGCGCCGCCGTGCTCATCGCCCAGCGGGAAAAAGCGGCCTAAACCCCATCGCCGACAACACCCTCCGGATCGATCACTCCATGCCGCTGCATCTCGAAACGCCGCTTCTCGAATCCCGACCGCTAAGCCAGGCATCAGGACGCTCCATCTGGCTAAAAATGGATGCGCTCCAGCCGCCCGGCTCCTTCAAGATCCGGGGCATCGGTGCGGCCTGCGAACATCATGCCAGCAACGGAAAGCGGCGCTTCGTATCCTCTTCCGGCGGCAATGCTGGCATCGCAGTGGCTTACGCCGGACGTCGCCTTTCGATCCCCGTATCCGTCTTTGTTCCCGAGACGACGTCGGACCGGGCGAAGTCGCTGATCCGCCAGGAAGGTGCCGAGGTTTTCGTGCATGGTGCATCCTGGCAGGAGGCAAACGAACGCGCGCTGCAGGCCGTCGATGCGGAAACGGCATTCGTCCACCCCTTCGATGATCCGCTCCTCTGGACAGGCCACGCGACGATGATCGACGAGGTCGTCAGGGCTGGCGTGCCGTTCGATGCGGTCGTTCTTTCGGTCGGCGGCGGCGGGCTGCTTGCCGGCGTCTCGGAAGGGCTCGACCGCAACAGCCTTCAAAATGTTCCGATCATCGCTGCCGAAACGGAAGGCGCTGCCTCGCTTGCCGCAGCCGTAAAGGCCGGCAAACCGGTGGAACTGCCTGCCATCACCAGCATTGCGACATCGCTTGGCGCTCGAAAAGTCGCCGAACGCGCCTTCGAGATCACCCAAAACAGACCGGTCGATTGCGTTGTCGTCGATGACCGCACTGCCGTCGACGCTTGCATGCGCTTCCTCGACGATCATCGTGTCCTGGTGGAACCGGCTTGCGGCGCCGCATTGGCCGTCGCCTACGCCCATGCCGATCGGCTGGCACGTTTCGAGCGCGTGCTGATGATCGCCTGCGGTGGAGCAACCGCTACCCTCACCCAGCTGCAGGCCTGGCAAGCATCGTGATCGTTGAGCGTCTTCGGCGAAGACGCCGTTCACTCGCATCGTCATCAGCTTTCTGTCAGATCAATTGGTAAGTATATTATTACCCATTGATCTCCGATGTTGCCATTCCCGGCAATGATGCTAGAGAGGAATTCCGGCCTCACTTTCAAGGGAATCAAGATGCCGGACTTCTCCACCATCATTCTATTTGCCGCCGCTGCATTGGTGCTCACCGCCACGCCCGGCCCCGACATGCTCCTCATCGCCTCGCGCAGCGTCAGCCAGGGCCGTTCCGCCGGCTTCCTCACCTATGCCGGCATAGCGCTCGGAACCTATTGTCACGCCATGGCCGCAGCGCTTGGTCTGTCGCGGCTGTTTCTGACCGTGCCAATTGCCTATGAAATCGTGCGTTGGGCCGGCTGCGCCTATCTGCTCTATCTGGCCGTCAAGACGCTCCGCTCCCAGGGCTCCGCCTTCGCGCCCTCGGCCGGGCTCAAGCGGCTTTCGGGCAGGCGCATCTTCATCGAGGGCCTCGCAACCAATATCCTCAACCCAAAGATGGCCTTGTTCGTGCTCGCCCTCTTCCCGCAGTTCGTCGATCCCAACGGCTGGATGATCGCGCAGATGGCTCTGCTGGCCACCATTCTGAATGGGATCGGCTTTCTCGTGAACGGCTCCGTCATCCTGCTCGGCAGCCATATTCGAGGACGGCTCTCGGCGGTCAAGCGCATTCCGAAGCTGCCGCAATATCTGCTTGCGACGGTCTTTGCGGGCCTCGCATGCCGCCTGGCCTTGGGAAGGCGCGGCTAACATTGACACAAAAAATCATTGCGGAAATCGGCTGTTTGCCGATATTCCGCAATGAACTGCATTTCAATTTTTCGACAGACTCGCCTCTTACGCGACCGCGCGAGCCAGCGCACAGCGCGACCAGAGGGCGTGCAGCGCGCCGACCAGCTGTTCGATATCGCCGTCCGAATGCAGCGGCGTCGGCGTGATGCGCAGGCGCTCGGTCTTCTTCGGCACTGTCGGATAATTGATCGGCTGAACATAGACGCCAGCATCGAGCAGCAAATCCGAAATCCATTTGCACTTGGCCGCATCGCCGACCATCACAGGCACGACGTGGCTCGGATTCGGCATATGCGGAATGCCAGCCGCATCGAGCTGAGCGCGCAGCTTGCGCACACGATCCTGATGGCGCATGCGTTCGAACTGGCTGACCTTCAGATGCTGGATGGAGGCGACGGCGCCCGCAGCCAAAGCCGGCGGCAGCGACGTCGTGAAGATGAAGCCGGACGCAAACGACCGGACGAAATCGCAGAGCGCAGTCGAAGCAGCGATGTAGCCGCCCATGACGCCGAACGCCTTGCCGAGCGTGCCTTCGATGACGGTCAGGCGATCCATTAAGCCTTCGCGCTCGGCAATGCCGCCGCCGCGCGGGCCGTACATGCCAACGGCGTGCACTTCATCGAGATAGGTCATCGCGCCATACTTGTCGGCGAGATCGCAGATTTCCTTGATGGGGGCGATGTCGCCATCCATGGAATAGACGGATTCGAAAGCGATCAGCTTCGGCGCCTTGGGATCTGCCGCCTTCAGCTTGGCTTCGAGATCATGCAGGTCGTTGTGCTTCCAGATGACCTTGTCGCACTTCGCATAGCGGATGCCTTCGATCATCGACGCATGGTTAAGCGCATCCGAGAAGATGATAAGGCCGGGAATGCGTGCGCCGAGCGTGCCGAGCGTCGCCCAGTTGGAAATATAGCCCGAGGTGAAGATCAGGGCTGCTTCCTTGCCGTGCAGATCGGCGAGCTCTTGCTCGAGCAGAACATGGTAGTGGTTGGTACCAGAAATATTCCGGGTGCCTCCCGCACCCGCGCCACAGTGATCGATCGCTTGCTTCATCGCCTCGATCACGTTCGGATGCTGGCCCATGCCGAGATAGTCGTTGGAGCACCAGACGGTCACTTCCTGAGGACCATTGGGCGTATGCCGGATTGCGCGGGGGAAATTGCCACGGCGGCGTTCGAGATCTGCGAAGATCCGGTAACGGCCCTCATTGTGAAGACCTTCCAGCTCGCCCTTAAAAAATGCTTCGAAATCCATCATCTGCTCCAGTACCGTACGACCGTTTTCGAGAATGCCGGTTCGCACGTCAACCCCTCTGCATTGCTTTCGCGCCCGCTGCGGCAAATGGCCCCTAACTTTGAACAATTCCAGACAAGAATACGCATTCACGTCAAATTGACAATCGAAACCGTGATGGAAACACTCTCTCCGGAGCGAAGGGTAAACCACTCCGCTCCGGGCTTATTCGTAGCGAATCTATGCGGCAGCCACTGCACGTTTGGCCATGACCTTGATCAAATTGGCGCGATATTCCGCCGTGGCATGCAGATCGGACAGCAGCGTCGATGAATCCACAGTCACGGCCGCAATGGCATCCGGCGACCAGTTCGCCGCAAGCGCCTGCTCCATATCCGCCTGGCGGAATACGCCGTCGGCACCCGCACCGGTGACGGCTACACGCACGCCACCCGCACCCTTGGCGACGAAGACCCCCGTCATCGCATAGCGCGAGGCCGGATTGGGGAACTTGGCATAACCAGCCCTTTCCGGTGCGTCGAAGGCGATGGAGGTGATCAGCTCGGCCCCTTCCAGCGCCGTCTCGAACAGGCCCCGGAAGAAGTCGTCGGCCGCGATCTGGCGCCGGTCGGTGACGATGATGGCATTCAGCGCCAGCATCGCCGACGGGTAATCCGCCGCCGGGTCATTATTGGCGACGGAACCGCCGATCGTGCCCATGTGCCGCACATGCGGATCGCCGATCATGCCGGCAAGGTCGCAAAGCGCCGGACAGACCGAGCGGATGGCCGCCGAAGAGGCGACCTCCGCATGGGTGGTCGCCGCCCCGATGGTGACCCTGCGCCCATCGACGCGTATCCCCTTGAGCGAGGGGATATGCCGGAGATCGACGAGATCGCTCGGCGATGCCAGGCGCTGCTTCATGGTGGCGATCAGCGTCATGCCGCCGGAGATATACTTGCTTTCCTCCGCGCTCGATTGAAGCTTGACGGCTTCGTCGACCGAGGAGGCACGATGGTAATTCGTTGCGTACATTGTCCTATCCTCCTCTCAGCCAGCCGCCCGTGCCGCTTCCCACACCTTGAGCGGGGTGGCCGGCATGGTCAGCGTGTTGTTACCGATCGCATCGGTGATGGCGTTCATCAGCGCCGGCGGCGAACCGATGGCACCCGCTTCGCCGCACCCCTTGATGCCGAGCGGGTTGCTCGGGCAAGGCGTGTTCTGATGCGAAAGCTGGAAGGACGGCAGATCGTCGGCGCGCGGCATGGTGTAATCCATGAAGCTTGCTGTCAGAAGCTGGCCGCTCTCATCGTAGTGCACGCCTTCCAGCAGCGCCTGACCGATGCCTTGCGCGATGCCGCCATGCACCTGCCCCTCGACGATCATCGGATTGATGATATTGCCGAAGTCGTCGGCGGCAACGAACTGCACGATCTCGGTCTTGCCCGTTTCCGGATCGACCTCGACCTCGCAGATGTAGCAGCCAGCCGGGAAGGTGAAGTTCGCCGGATCGTAGAAGGCGGTTTCCTTCAGGCCCGGTTCCATTCCGGCGGGCAGATTGTGCGCCGTGTAGGAAGCCAGTGCCACCTGGAACCACGGCAGCGCCTTGTC
The DNA here is from genome assembly GCF_900094545.1 of Martinezella miluonensis. GTDB lineage: Bacteria > Pseudomonadota > Alphaproteobacteria > Rhizobiales > Rhizobiaceae > Rhizobium > Rhizobium miluonense. Next base: position 12,743 of record NZ_FMAH01000034.1, on the reverse strand, counting down.
GGTGCCTGCCACCTTCACTTCGCCGTTCTCGATGACGATATCGCTTTCGTCGGCCTCCATCAGGTGAGCGGCGATCTTCTTTGCTTTCGCCTCCACCTTGTCGAGCGCCTTGACAACGGCGGACATGCCGACGGCGCCCGAGCGGGATCCATAGGTGCCCATGCCCATCTGCACCTTGTCGGTATCGCCATGGACAATGGACACGCTGTCGATCGGGACGCCGAGCCGGTCGGCCACGAGCTGCGCGAAGGTCGTCTCATGCCCCTGCCCGTGGCTGTGCGAGCCGGTGAGCACTTCGATGGTTCCGACCGCATTCACCCGCACCTCGGCCGATTCCCACAGGCCGACGCCGGCACCGAGGGACCCGACCGCCTGCGACGGCGCGATGCCGCATGCCTCGATATAGCAGCTCATGCCGATGCCGCGCTTCATGCCGCGAGCGGCAGCCTCCGCCTTGCGGGCAGGAAAACCGTTCCAGTCCGCCTGCTGCATGGCGGCATTGAGCGAAGCTTCGTAGTCGCCGGCATCGTAATTCATGATGACAGGCGTCTGGTGAGGGAAGGAACGGATAAAATTGATCCTTCTCAGCTCCGCCGGCGAGACGCCAAGCTCACGCGCTGCTGTTTCCACCGTGCGCTCCAGCAGATAGGTGGCCTCCGGCCGCCCTGCCCCGCGATAGGCATCAACAGGCACGGTATTGGTATAGACCGTGCGGACATTGGCGTGGATCGCCGGGATGTCATATTGGCCCGACAGCAGCGTCGCATAGAGATAGGTCGGCACGGCCGAGGAAAAGAGCGACATATAAGCGCCGAGATTGGCGATCGTGTCGACCTTCAGTGCCGTGATGCGGTTCTGCGCATCGAAGGCCATCTTGACCTTGGAGAGATGATCGCGACCATGCGCATCGGTCAGGAAGGCTTCGGTACGGTCGGCCGTCCACTTGACCGGGACACCAGTCTTTTTCGACGCCCACAAGCAGACGATTTCTTCCGGGTAGATATAGATCTTGGAGCCGAAGCCGCCGCCGACGTCAGGCGCGATGACGCGTAGCTTGTTTTCCGGCGCGACGTTATAGAAGGCGCTCATGACGAGCCGGGCCACATGCGGGTTCTGGCTGGTCGTATAGCAGGTATAGTGGTCTTCGGCCGCATCATAGATGCCGAGCGTGGCGCGCGGCTCCATGGCATTCGGCGAAAGCCGGTTGTTATGGAGTTCGATTTCGGTGACGTGTGCGGCCTCGGCGATCGCCTTGTCGGTCGCCGCAGCATCGCCAAGCTCCCAGTCGAAGATCAGATTGTTTGCCGCTTCCGGATGGATCTGCGGCGCACCTGCCTTCAGCGCATCCACGGCCTCGACGACGGCAGGTAGTTCCTCATAATCGACCGCCACGGCCTCAGCAGCATCGCGGGCTTCGCCGAGACTGTCTGCCACAACGATGGCGACGGCATCGCCGACGTAGCGGACGGTGTCGACCGCCAGCGGCCGCCAGGCGCCCATATTCATCGGCGAACCGTCCTTGGAATGGATCATCCAGCCGCAGATGATGTTGCCGATCCCATCGGCCAGCAACTGCTTGCCTTCAAGCACGCCGATCACGCCCGGCATGGAGAGTGCCGCCGATACATCGATGCTCTTGATCTTCGCATGCGCATGCGGGCTGCGAACGAAATAGGCGTATTTCATTCCCGGCGTCACCATGTCGTCGGTGTAGCGTCCCTTGCCTGTTAGAAATCGCTTGTCTTCCTTGCGCGCCACGCGCGCGCCAATGCCTTCCACGCCCATCACATCCTCCCATCGGGGTTGCGGGCCTGACACCACGCCAAGACGACGATCATTGGCGTTTCGCCAGACGGTCTCGGTGAAACTCTATTCGGCCGCCTGCTTGGCGGCGTTCATCTCGGCATTGGCCGACAGCACCGCCTTGACGATGTTGTGATAGCCGGTGCACCGACAGATATTGCCTTCGAGCTCGCTGCGCACCGTCTTTTCGTCCAGCGCTCCGCCGTGACGGTTGATCATGTCGACGGATGTCATCACCATGCCCGGCGTGCAGAAGCCGCATTGCAGGCCATGATGCTCCTTGAAGGCGGCCTGAACGGGGTGAAGCTCGCCGTTGGCAGCCAGACCCTCGATGGTTGTGATCTTGGAGCCGGAAGCCTGAACGGCCAGGATGGAACAGCTCTTCACTGACTTGCCATCCATGTGAATGACGCAGGCGCCACACTGACTGGTGTCGCAGCCCACATGGGTTCCTGTGAGGCCGAGTTTTTCCCTAATGAAATGGACAAGCAGCGTGCGATCCTCGCACTCGCCGCTGACCGGACGGCCATTCACCGTCAAAGTCACTTTTGCCATATTTTCCTCCTCGCCTCTCCTCCAGAGGCAGAAGGCATCATTTGACTTTTTTGTAGTGCAATCAACCTCTACTTTAGCAGGGCGGCAGATTTTCTACGCGGCATCGATTGTTTTATTGTCCGAATACGAGGTCAGCTTTGCTCGCCAATAAAAAAACTGTTCAAGCCCAATGGACAATCATATTTTGCACGATATTTTTTCGTAGTTGCAGGACTGAAAAGACAGCCCATCGTGGTGGAGCTGAAGAATAGGGACGACGTTGGCCGGGGTTCGGCTTAACTAACGTTGGAGAGAGTAAATGAAAAAAGTTCTTATGCTCGCATTGGTCGGCTTGTCTATCGCAAGCTGCACGCCGACCGAACAGGGCGCAGGCATCGGCGCGGCATCCGGCGCCATCATCGGCGGCGCTGTCACCGGTAACGTGCGCGGCGCCGCAGTCGGCGCAGCGATCGGCGGTGTCTCCGGCGCCGTTATCGGCAGCGTCCAGGAACAGCCCGGCCAGTGCTACTACCGCGACCGCTACGGCCGTCGCTACATCGACGATTGCCCGCGCGGCGGCTATCGTGGTGGCTACGGCGGCGGATACGGCGGCTACTGATCGATCCCGTTTCGGATATCGAAGTCCCGGACCGCAAGTCCGGGACTTTTTGATTCCGGCCGAGCGAAAAAACGCCTCGGCTGCAATGCGACAGTGTCAAATGCCGGCATGGCGGCGGCGCCCTTTGTGCAGTACCTGACACCTGACAGAACAAGCCGGAAATCCGCGGGAAACCTATCAATTTCCACTCATAGTGGTCATATTTTCCAGGTTTTTGACTCCAAAACGGTACACCTGAGGCACTTTTGCCTCTATGGTAGCCGCGCGTTAACCTGGGGGAAACGTCAAGCTGAGTAAGTTCTCATGTAACCGTAAAGCGGCGTATGCATAAAAGAACTGAACCGAAGAAGAGTATTGCGTATCGGCAAGCAGGAACCGTGGCAGCGGTTGCGGCAACGATTGCGCTCGGTCCGGTGTGCGCCGAAAATGCCTTTGCTTTCAAGCTCTTCGGAATAAAGCTCTGGGGTGAAGACGAAGCGACGGATCAGGTTTCCGATCCCGTTCGTTATACGGTCGATTTCAAGGCGGATAATCTCGACAAGGACCTGAAGGAAGCCCTGGAGCGCAGCTCCATGCTGGTTTCCGACAAGGACAAGCCCGTATCCGGCGACCTCGGCGTTGTCGTGAAGGCGCGCGACGATCGCGACCGGCTGATCGCCGCCCTCTATGAAAAGGCACGCTACGGCGGTGTGGTAACCATCACCGTCAACGGCACGCCTCTCGATGCATTGCCGCCGACGCCCACCTTCGGCCGCTCCAAACCTGTTGCCGTTGCCATCAGCGTAGAACCGGGCCCTCTCTTCAAGCTCGGCAGGGTCACCTTGCTTGGCGATGCCAGCAGGCTGGATCCCACTCGTTATGGGTTAGCGCATGGTGGCGATGCCGGCTCCCTGAACATTCTCAAGGCGGCTGACAAGATGGTTGCCGACTTCAACAATGAAGGGCATCCTCTTGCCAAGCTCGACAAGCGCGACGTCGTTGCCGACCACGCGACGAATACGGTCGATGTCTCGCTCAAAGTCGAAAGCGGCCCGGTGGCGCCTTTCGGCAATGTCGGCGTTACCGGCCAGAAATCGGTCGATCCGGATTTCATCAAGCGCTATGCTCGCATCAATGAAGGCAAGCCCTATTCGCCCGACGAATTGAAAAAAGCGTCGGACCGCTTGAGAAAACTCGGCGTCTTCTCCAGCGTCACCATCCGCGAGGCGGACAAGCTGGCCCCGGACGGCAGCATCCCGACGACCATCGAGGTATCCGAGGGCAAACAGCGCTTCCTCGGCGTCGGAGCGCAATATTCCACCATCGACGGCTTCGGCCTGCAGGGTTATTGGGGGCACCGCAATCTGACGGGGCGCGCGGATACGCTGCGCATCGAAGGATCGGTATCGCGCATCGGCGAAACCACCGATGTCGGCCAGCTCGATTATACCGCCGGCATTACCTACGTCCGGCCAGCAACCTTCTACCCGTCGGCGACCTTCACCGCTGGCCTGAAGATGCAGAGCCTGCACCCGGACGCCTATGACGCCAATACGGTGACTGCGAGTGCCGGCCTTGCCTATGAAATCAACGATCAGGACACGGTCTCTGGCGGCGGCGAAGTCTCCTATGAAGCCGACACGACCGACGCCTTCGGAAAGCAGAAATATCTGACGGTCGCGATCCCGCTCGAATATGTCCGCGACACGCGCGACAACAAGCTGGATCCCACCGAAGGCTTTCGCGCCTCCTTCAGCGCCAAGCCGAGCTACGAGTCGATGGGCGGCACGGTGTTCAGCTCCTTTGAGGGTTCGATCACCGGCTATAAGGGCATAGGCGCCAACAACAATGTCGTCTTCGCCGGCAAGCTTGCCGCCGGCTCGCTGCTGGGTGCAAACGGCATCCAGGACATTCCCGCCACCCGGCGCTTCTATGCCGGCGGCGGCGGTTCGGTGCGCGGCTATGGCTATCAGGAAATCACGCCCTATAATTCCAAAGGGGATGCGCTTGGCGGACGTTCCTATGTGACGGCTTCGTTGGAAGCGCGTGTGAAGATCACCGATACGATCGGCGTCGTGCCCTTCATCGATGTGGGTAGCGTCACCGACAGCGCCTTGCCCGACGCCTCAGATCTGCGCATGGGCGCCGGCGTCGGTCTGCGCTACGCCACTCCGTTCGGCCCGATCAGGCTGGACGTCGCCGTTCCGTTGAACAAGTACAACAACGGCACGGCCTATGGTATCTATGCCGGCATCGGCCAGGCCTTCTGACAAACCGCAGAGTTGTCGCGGGCATTTCACGCACGGCTACAAAATTGAGGCTACTGTTGCTTTCATGAGCATATTGATTCGAATTCTCGGGAAACTGGTGCGCTGGATCGCCTATGCGGCCGTAGCGATCCTTTTGCTCGTGATTGCGGCGGTGCTCGTCGTCGGCATGGTACCCTTAGCAACAAGCTATGCCGTCGACCAGGTGGCCAAGCTCGCCTCGACGCCGGACCGCACCATCGTCATCGCCGCGCCCTCCGGCCTGCTGAACGGCAATCTGAGAGCCGGTTCGATCACCGTCTCCGATACGAAGGGTATCTACGCCAAGGTACAGAACCTTGCCGTCGACTGGTCTCCGCTTTCTCTGCTGACGGGTACCTTCCATGCGGAGCGCGTTGCAGCCGATGTGATCGACTTCCAGCGCCTGCCGGTTTCGACGACAGCACCCAAGCAGGAAACGCAGACAACAAGCAGCGGCGGCTTTTCGCTACCTATCGCCATCAATATCGACGCGATCGCCCTGCCCGATCTGCGCGTCGGGCAAGCTGTGGCAGGCCAGGATTTCGCTCTGACCGCCGACGGCAGCGTCAAGGCAAACAGCAGCAGCATGGGCCTCACGCTCGATGCCAGCCGCCATAATGTGCCCGATGCCAAGCTTTCCGCCGATGTCGCCTTCGCGCCGGCCGAAAACCAGCTGAAGCTGAAGACCCGGATCTCCGAGCCGCGCAACGGCATGCTGGCCAGCCTTCTGCACCTGCCGGGCGGCCCGGCCATCAATATCGACCTTTCGGGCGAGGGACCTCTCTCCAATTGGGCCGGCAAGCTGCAGGCGGCACTCGACGGCAAGCCGACGGTTGCCATCAGCGGCCATCACAGTCTCTCGGCCGATGGCCTGCACCACATAGACGTCAAGGGCGGCGGCAACGTCGACTCGCTGCTGCCCCCGACCATGCGCCCTCTCTTCGCCGGCCAGACGACCATCGATGTCTCGGCAACTTTCGACGGCAAGGGCAAGATCGACATTCAGACGGGCAATCTTGCCACCGGCAGCGCCGTTCTTGCCGCATCGGGCACGCTCGATCCCACCGGCAATAACAGCCTCAATGCCAATCTGCTCGGCACATCGGGCCCTGTCGACTTCCGCTGGCCGATGGAGAATGGCGAGGTCCGCGCCCTGATTTCGCGGGTCGATATCGCACTGACCGGCGCGGCCCAATCGGTGAAAATCGACGCAAAGGCCGGGCTCGACACCGTCAGCACACCGCAGGGCCAGATTGGCCAGGTCAATCTCAGCGCCAGAAGCGATGCCTTCAATCTCGCTGGCATGTCCGGCCCGTTGCAGCTCCGCCTCGTCGTCGGTCAAACAGCTTTCATCAGCGCCGATCTCAATCGCCTGATCCGTGCACCCATTGCCTTGACGGCGCCGTTGCAGCTCTCGCCCGATACGATTGGCTTCAACAACACGACGCTGGAAAGCGCCAGCATCGGCGGCACCGTCAACGGCAAATACACGCTGTCGTCGAAGGCACTGACGGGCAATTTCAAGCTGTTCGCCCTGCCCGGCGTGCTGCCCGACGGCATATCGAACAAGTTCGAGGGAACCATTTCGCTGGAGGGCCAAGTCGCCGGCACCGTGCCGACCAAGATAACGCTCTCCAAGCTCGCGGTGAAATCCAATGTCGCCGAGATCAGCGGCAATGTCGCGCTCAACGGTCAGACGCTGACTTCAGATCTCTCAGGCAAGCTGCTCGATCTTTCCAAGCTCATCCCCAATGCGCAGGGGCAGGCCGATATCGGTCTCAAGACCAAGGGTCAGCTTACCGCGCTCGGCATCGACGCGACGGCCAAGGCCGTCAACGTCAAGCTGGCGGGACGGCTCTTGGATACGCTTGATATCGGCGTGACCGGAACGGCCGACCCCAAGGCACCGCAAGCGAATATTCAGGCGACCGGCGCGATCGACGGCAAGCCGATCCGCATCACCGCCGATGCCGTTTCCAGGGACGGCCGCACGAGCATTCCGTCGCTATCAGCCGAAATCGGTACCAACAAGCTGCAAGGCAAGCTGGACCTTTCGCCGAGCTTCGAGCCCACCGGTGCGATGACCTTCAACCTGCCCGACCTCAGCCTGCTCGCGGCTCTTGCAGGCCAGAAGGCCGAGGGAGACCTCAAAGGCTCGCTCGATATCTCCAGCGTCGGCGGCAAGATCGGGCTCAAGGTGAATGCCGATGGCAACGGCATCCGTCGTGACGATCTCATCATCAGCAAGCCGGCCGTGGCACTCACTGTGGACGATCTCAAGGCCTTCTCGGCAAATGGCAGCATCCGCGCCGACACCATCGCCTCCGGCGCCAACCGCATCGCCGATCTGGCATTGACCTTCACCCAACAAGGCAGCCGCACGAACTTCGATCTAAAATCGGCCTATGACAATGCACCGCTGACGACGCGCGGCAGCGTTGAGACGGCTGGCGGCCAGACCACCGTCAGCCTCGACGCCTTCGCCGGCGCACCGCGGACGATACCGGTGAAGCTCGCAGCTCCCACAAAGATCGTCATCAAGGACGGTGCCGCGGTGCTGAACGGCTTGACCCTTCAGACGGGCGGCGGCTCCGTCACCGTCGATGGCTCTGCCGGTCAGGCCCTGAACATCAATGCCAAGATTGCCAACCTGCCGGCAAGCCTTGCCAATGTCTTCGCGCCGACGCTATCAGCCGAGGGCGTCATCTCCGGCACGGTGACGGTCACCGGCAAGGCCACCTCTCCTGTCGTGGCATTCCAGACCAACTGGTCGGGCGCCGCCACCAGCCAGACGAAATCCGCCGGCCTTGCGCCGCTCGGCATCAAGGCGGACGGCAAGTTCGCCGACAACGTCGTCACCATCAATACGAACCTGACCGGCCAGAGCGGCTTGGCGCTCAATGGCGGCGGCACGGTCGCGATCGCCGGCAACAAGGCCATGGCGCTGAAGTTCGCTGGCAATCTGCCGTTCGACGCCCTTGCCGGCCAGCTCGCCGCACAGGGCCTTGTCATGACGGGTACCGCCAGGATCGACATGCAGATCGGCGGCACCACGGCAGCACCGGCCATTACCGGCTCGATTTCCACCGACGGCGCCAAGCTTGTCGATGTTCGCCGCAACCTGACGCTCAACGGCCTCGCCGTGACCGTAACGCTCGATGGCAAGCAGGCCGTCATTTCACGGCTGAGCGGCAATTTGACCAGCGGCGGCAGCATATCGGGCAGCGGCACGGTCGGTATTGCCCCGGATAGCGGCTTCCCGGCGGATATCCAGGTGAAGTTCAACAATGCAACCTATATCGACGGAACCTTGGTGACCGCGACCGTCAACGGCACGCTCGGCGTCAAGGGGCCGCTGATGACCGCGCCGATGCTGACGGGCAATCTCAGGATCAACAAGGCATCGATCACCGTGCCTGAAAAGCTGCCGGCTTCGCTTTCCGAGATCAATATCAAGCATAAGAATGCGTCCGCCGCGGTCAATGCCCAGTTCAAGGATCAGAAGCCGGAGGGGCCGCGAAGCAAGTCGACGACCCTTGGCATCGACCTGCAGCTTGATGCTCCCTCGCAGATTTTCGTGCGTGGTCGCGGCATCGACGCCGAGCTCGGTGGCAGCGTCACGGTACGCGGCACGGCCGCTGAGCCGATCGTGTCCGGCGGCTTCACCATGCGGCGCGGGCGCCTCAGCATCTTGAGCCGCAGGCTGGATTTCACCAATACCAGCAGGATCACCTTCGGGGGCGACCTGACACCGGCGCTTAATATGGAAGCGACATCCTCGGCGGGCTCCACCACGATCACCGTCGATGTCACGGGCCTCGCCACCGATCCGCAGATCGGCTTCTCCTCCTCGCCCGCCCTGCCGCAGGACGAAGTCCTGGCGCAGTTGATCTTCGGCCAGTCCATGTCGAAACTATCCGCCATGCAGATCGCCCAGCTCGCCGATGCCGCGAGCCAGCTGGCAGGCGGCCGCTCCACCTCGCTGTTCGAGGGCCTGCGCAGCCATCTCGGCGTCGACGATCTGGACATTTCGACCGATTCGAACGGTCAGGCTCAGGTCGGCGCCGGCAAGTACATCAACAAGCGTACGTACATCGAGCTGCAGCAAGGCGCCTCCAACAACACCAAGGCAATCATCAATCTCGACGTCGGGCGCGGGGTGAAGCTGCGCGGTGCGGCCGGATCGGACGGCGCAGGCGAAGCCGGCATCGTCTATGAACACGAGTATTGAGTTGCAACATCCATTCTGCTGACCTGCAGCAATATTGGACTCAGTCGTGTTGATGTCAGCCGATCATCCTGCTCAAGCGGAGCGTTTCGTCGAATGGCAGGGTCATCCATATGCTAGCCATTCTGGCAATTCGGATTGAACAATCTGTCGAAAGACAATCAAAATTCGACAAATTTCCATCTTTTTGCTGTCATGCAAAAAATGAATAATGCCGACCCGACAGCCTCTAACCTTCGGAGCAATGCCGATGAATACGCAATCCACCCCCATCACATTGATCGGCGTTCCCCTTGAAGAAGGTTCGGGCCGACGCGGCGCCGGCATGGGTCCGACGGCGCTTCGCATCGCCGGCATCGAGACGACGCTGATCGAGCTCGGCCATCGTGTCACCGATAGCGGCGACCTGCGCCCTGCCCCGGCGGCCGATCTGCCTGACGATCCGCGCGCCCATAATCTGAAGATCGTCGGCGCCTTCACGCGCGCGCTGGAAGCGAAAGTCTACGATGTCGCATCGTCCGGCGGCTTCCCGCTGATCCTCGGCGGCGATCACAGCCTGTCCATGGGCAGCGTTTCCGGCATGGCGCGCCATGCGGCGGAAGTTGGCCGGCCGCTCTTCGTCCTCTGGCTGGACGCGCATTCGGATTTCAATTCGCCGGCGACCTCGCCGTCGGGCAATATCCACGGCATGCCTGTCGCCTTCTTCTGCGGCGAGGCGGAAATAGCCAATGTTCTGCAGGCCGACCGGCCGCTGGTGGACCCGACGAAGGTCTTCCAGGTCGGCATCCGCTCGGTCGATCCGCGCGAGCGCGAGGAAATCCGCGAGCACGGCGTCAACGTCTTCGACATGCGCTCGCTCGACGAGCAGGGCGTCGCCGCCATCATGCGCAAGGTGCTGGACACCGTCAGCGCTGCCAACGGCCTGTTGCATGTCAGCTTCGACGTCGACTTCCTCGATCCGGATATCGCACCGGGCGTCGGTACGACGGTGCCAGGCGGCGCCACCTATCGCGAGGCGCATCTCATCATGGAGATGCTTTCCGACAGCAGCCTTGTCTCGTCGCTCGATCTCGTCGAACTCAACCCCTTCCTCGACGATCGCGGCAAGAGCGCGCGCGTTCTCGTGGAGATGGCAGCAAGCCTCTTCGGCCGCCGCATCTTCGATCGCCCGACGCGAGCCGCCTAAGCGCTTTTCTTGGTGATCCCGAGCCGTTTGGCCGGGATCACACCTCAGCACCCTCAAAACCTTGTCGGCAGATTTAGGTTTAAGCAATGTTCTTGCTCTATCTTGACCTGAACGCGCCGGATTTGGCGCCAAGGTTCAATGGGAAGAACGTTCATGGCCACGATCAATTCCACCAGCTTCAGCGGCGAAACTCTGGAGATCATTGCCTTCCGGCTGCATGATCAGGAATTCTGCGTCAAGACCACCACGATCCGCGAAATCCGCGGCTGGGCGCCGTCCACGCCGATTCCGCACGCCCCGGCCGATGTCATCGGCGTCATGAACCTGCGCGGCTCGGTGATCCCGATCATCGACCTTGCCTACAAGCTCGGCATGCAGAGCACGGTCGCCAATGAGCGAAGCGCCATCGTCGTCGCCGAAGTGCACAACATGGTCATCGGTATGTTGGTCGACCGCGTCTCCGACATCCTTACGATCGCCTCCAGCCAGGTGCAGCCGGTTCCGGAAGTTACCGCCTCCTTCGACCGCGCCTATTGCGAAGGTATTATCGCCACCGAGAACGGAATGATCTGCTTCCTGAACCTTGCCAAAATGTTCAAGGAAAATGAAACGGAAGAACTGGCGGCATAACTCTTTCCGCACCGCCCGTCTTTGAAAGCCGTCACGTTTGAACTGACCCCGTAAAGTTGGACGGTTGACGGGCTATGATAATAGGGACTGAGTTCTGTATTGGACAGGGCTCAGTCCCTTTAGTTTCAGTTTGATGCGCTGGTGATTGTAATAGTGGATGTAGTCGGCGATGCCGTCATTTAGGCTCTGGATGCTTTCGAAGCGGTTCGGATAAAAGAACTCGGATTTGAGGGTAGCGAAGAAGCTTTCTATCGCCGCGTTGTCGAGGCAATTGCCTTTGCGTGACATACTTTGGGCGATGCCGCGTTTTTGGAGCAGGCGCTGATAGGGGAGCATCTGGTAATGCCATCCCTGATCGGAATGCAGGATCGGCCGTTCGTTCTTTTCCAGCCGGTTCAAGGCTTTGTTCAACATGCTTTCCACCAGCTTGAAGGCCGGCCGTCTGGCGGTTTCGAAGGCGATAATCTCCCCGTTGCACAGATCCATAACCGGTGAGAGATAGAGCTTCTCGCCGGCCACGTTAAATTCAGTGACGTCGGTGACCCATTTCTGATTGATCGCATGTGCGGTGAACTGCCGTTTGATGAGATCGGGGGCTGTGCGCCCGACGTCACCCTTGTAGGAGCGGTATTTCTTCGGCCGCACCAGAGATTTCAATCCCATCTCGACCATCAGGCGCTGGACCGTCTTATGATTGACCGTCTGTCCGAACTGGCGGATCGCCGCCGTTACCCGGCGATAGCCATAGCGCCCCTTGTGAGCGTGGAAGACAGCCTTGATCCGGTCCTTCAGCGCAGCATGCTTGTCGCAAAGCGCCGACATCCTTTGCCGATAGTAGAACGTGCTGCGGGAAAGGCCCGAAAGCTTCAGCAACCCATCAAACGGATAGAACGGCCTTAACGCTTGGACGACTTGCGCTTTTTGAGCGCTGGTTGCTCCCGCGTTAAGGCCTCGAGTTTTTTTAGGTAGGCGTTCTCCATGCGCAGAGAGTTCAGCTCCGCCAGCAGTTCTTCACGGCTTTTTGCTTCGTCACTCTGCAAAGCTTGCGGCTGTTTTGATATCGGCGGCGCGCGCATCGATCGGAGCCTTCCTCGGCAGCTTGGGGTCAAGGCGTCGATTCCGCCAGTCTTATAGCATCGCTCCCAATCCGCCAGGCAACTCTTATTGCGGATGTCGAACAGCGCCGCCGTCTGGCGGTAGGAGAGCCCATCCTCCCACATCCGTTGGAGAACCGATAGCTTGAATGCTGCATCGTAGCGGCTGAATTTCTTCGCGAGACCCGCAGCCCCGTGTGCCTCGTAGCTTGCTACCCATTTGAGAACCGTCCCGTGGTCCACTCCGAAATGCGCGCCGACTTCCCGGCAACTACGCTCGCCCTTCTCATAAAACTCTACAACAGAAAGCTTAAAAGCCAGACTGTGTTTGGACATGCAAAACCCCCGAAAGTGGATGTCCAACTTTCGGGGGTCAGTTCAG
>NZ_FMAH01000077.1 GCF_900094545.1 Martinezella miluonensis | reverse complement strand
TTAAGGTAGTCTGTATGTCCTTTGGGCTGCCGGTGGAGAAACGAGCCCGATCCTTCAGAATCGAGTTGTCGTGCCGAGGGTGGCGCGACCTCGCATTCCGGAGGGATCATGCAGAAGAAAGCTCTCTATGTCGGCCTCGACGTTCACAAGGCCAGCATTTCCATCACGGTTGCCGAAGACGGTCGCGACGGCGCCGTTCGTTTCATCGGCGCCATCCCCAACACTCCGCCCGATATAGCAAAGCTGGCGCAACGATTATCGAAAGACGGACACCGGTTGGAGTTCTGCTATGAGGCTGGCGGATGCGGTTATGGCATCTATCGGCAGCTGCTGAATCTTGGCCATAGCTGCATGGTTGTCGCCCCTAGCCTGATTCCGCGCAAGCCCGGAGAGCGCATCAAGACCGACCGGCGCGATTCCGAGAAGCTGGCGCGCCAGCACCGTGTAGGTGACCTGACAAGTGTCTGGGTGCCCGACCCGGTACATGAGGCAATCCGCGACCTGGTACGTGCCCGCATGGACGCCACCGCCCAGCTCACACGGGCCCGGCAGCAATGCCTGGCCTTTCTGCTGCGTCATGGCCGAATCTACGGCCCCAATAGGAAGAACTGGACACTGCGGCATCGGCGGTGGCTCGGTCTTCAGACCTTCGAGCAGGCGCCGCACCAGATCGTCTTCCAGGATTACGTTGAGGCGGCATGGACGGCGCAGGATCGCCGTGACCAACTTGAGGCTCGGATCGCGGCCATGCTCCCGGATTGGTCGATGGCCCCGCTGGTCGAAGCGCTGCGCGCCATGCGTGGGCTCGACACAATCTCGGCGGTGATCTTCCTGGCCTCGGTCGGCGATCTCAGCCGTTTCGAAGCGCCGCGCCAGCTTATGGCCTATCTAGGCCTTGTGCCATCCGAACAATCGAGCGGCACGAGGGTTTGGCGCGGCGGCATCACCAAGGCGGGCAACAGCGAAGCACGCCGGATGCTGGTGGAGGCAGCCTGGAGCTACCGTTATCCGCCACGTCTGGCGTCGGAAAAGGTGCTGATTGTTGAGCGACAGGAAAAGCCGGTGCGCGACATCGCCTGGAAGGCGCAGGTGCGCTTGTGCGGGCGCTATCGCAAGCTCAGCGCGACCGGAAAGAAGCCGACCGTCGTCGTTACCGCCATCGCGCGCGAACTGTGTGGGTTTGTCTGGGCGATCGGACAGGAAGTGGCGCCAGCGCCGTCCTGATCTGACCATCGCCCCGTTGGGCCGGGGGCGGAGCGCAAGGTCAGGCAATCCTCGAGAATACTATGGGCCGGTTCAACCCGACGCCCGTGCGTAGTGCGAGGCAGGCCGCGACGAAAAGCGTTCCTGCGGTATCCAACCCGCGCATGGGAGATTGATCGACCGTCGCCAGCGCTGCTCCGCCCTCGACCCAACGGCATCGTCACGACAACACAATCGCTACGCCTTCGGTATGGCGGAAGGATTTTTGCGTCTTCCACTTGAAAAAGGACATGGGAGTATATCGCCCCCTGCCGCAAACGACCCCACTTTGCCACGCCTTACACTTGCATGCCAACGGTTCGGCCCAGTACGACGGGCACGTTGGCGTGTAAGAACAAACCTGAAGGCGCCGTGCAAGGATATCCTTAATTTAGACCTGGATATCCTTGCATTGGAAATCAGGAGCGTCACGCTGGTATAGCGGGGGTTGGTCTTCCTGATCTACTGCGAGACTAGGTTGGTCACATCCGCGCACCACGCCTATTGACGATTTCAAAATCGAGCTGGTCGATAACGCCACGGCTCGATCTGCTTACCATGGCGGTCGGTGCGACTTTGAATGATCTCGTGTGAGAGGGCATCATCAATCCGCCCGAGTGCGACATCCTCACGATCGAGGATCTCCCGACGGCGAGCGGGGTCGAACTCCCACAACAGCGCCTCCTGGCAATCAAGAATGACGGCACGCTCGATCAGAATTTTCGGATGCGTGTGCAGCCAACGCACGAAAGCGATAGCCCCCGGTGTCCGCTGCCATAGGTCACCACAATGGTCCAAATAATCGCGAGCCGTCTCCGGCTCGGCGAGATTGGAGCCGTGCCAGATCGCGAGAGGCATTGGTTCGGGGTTGCCCGCGAGGATCTCGGCAATATAACCATTCGCCACGAAACCACGCCGCAAACTGGTTGCAGCTAAGACCGGATCGCCGCTCCTCAGGCGCAATAGCGCGTGCTCGTAGTGATAAGGTGGATAGTGTCCGGCTTCGTCTGTGAAGACGCGCTCGGCTTTCTCTGTCTCACCGGCTCGCAAATATTCCGAACCGATCAGATAGCGGATGCCCTGATTATCGTTCGGGTTCCAGCCGAGCATCTTCTCCATCAGCTGCAGCGCCTCGTGGCGCCGACCGAGGTGAAGCTGGGACAGGACCGCACCATGAGCGGCACGCAGAAAAGGACGATTCGCCAGAAAACTCCATTCAATCCGCCGCAAAAACTCTGCAGGAATCGCACTCTCGCCTGCTGCAAGTCCGTGAAGGAAAGCCTGAAGCGCAAGTTTCGGTTTTCCTTCCTCGATAAGGGCGTTGCCGAGATGGGCATGGCCGTCGATGAAATGTGGGTGGCGCTCGACTAGCGCCTTGAGCGTCTTGAGATACGTGGCGGGTGTGATGGTTCCCGCATCACGCTGGTCGAGCGCACCGTCCAGTTCTTCGACAATTTCGTCATAGTCGTCGCCATGGCGAAAGACGCCGCCATCCTCAAAGATTTCCAACTCGATCTTGCCATCCATCCTGCCGGGACCCTCTATGTTTCGTGGGCGTGATACGAGAAATGTCGTCCTGAACTCGGACGAATCGGAACCCACATGTTGAGCCAAGATTATCCAGGTGGAGGCATTCTTGGCAGTCTATTTCGTCTAGATTTCAGACGTGGTGCGACGAAGCGACACC
Organism: Martinezella miluonensis; assembly: GCF_900094545.1. Taxonomy (GTDB): domain Bacteria; phylum Pseudomonadota; class Alphaproteobacteria; order Rhizobiales; family Rhizobiaceae; genus Rhizobium; species Rhizobium miluonense. The sequence goes on along the minus strand of NZ_FMAH01000077.1, from coordinate 11,556 downwards.
GGCACATACTCACCGAGTTCCAGATAGAAGCTGCGGCTAGGGATCTAGCGAACTCTGCCATGCGGAAAAATCCATTGCTGAAAACTCTGTGTTGCGCAGGCAACCATGCGTCATCGTCGATGTAGCGGCTCCGGATCACAATACAAAGCGGCAAGCGTCTTTAACCGCTTCCAATCCTTTAGCATGATCCTTGAGCGTTCTTTTACTTTGGCCGATTAGGTTCGAAAAATAATGCCATGTGGAGGGGCTTAAGTATTGAGTTCGACCGCCTTATCAATCGTTGCGATGGTGGCTTTGTTCGTCATTGGGACTATCGTTTGGATGCCGCCTTACTGCCGCAGATTTATGGTCAGATCGAACATTCCAGACCGCAACTACCGCGTCCTTGTCGATGACAAGCAACTACTAAAGTGGGATCCAGTAGCCAGGGGCCGGAAGCCAATCAGCTCATTCAGGACGAGTAAGGGGAAGTGCTTCAACATCTACATCATTGACGACGATCGGAACCGCGACAAAGATCGAAAGATTGCGAACCTTGGCTACACTCACACTCGAATGTATGGCGCCCGCGAGGATAGCTCGGGTCGCATTTTTGCAATCTGGGAATTTTATCACAAGAATGGGCTATACTTCCGCAGCAAAGCTATAGATGTCGACGACAGATTTCAGCGACAGGGCATCGGATCCGGTCTGCTTGATGCAGTGATGCTTTATCACAATGGGGATATTACGTTGAGCGGCAAATACTCTTTGGCGGGGGCCACGCTGCTCCGGAAATACGCTATCGGCTGGAAGCCGCGATGGCTCGATAACCGAATCCGCCTTCGCCGACACAATGCGCGCCAATAGGCAGAAGCGGCTGCCCGACTGCCCTGTCACTTCGATTTCGGGGATAACGCAGGTGTCGGTACCAAACACCCAAGCTCAGTGGAAGAAGCAACCAGCCTCGGCGTAAGCGTACGGGCCGAACGCGCCCCCAACAAAGCTTGCTTCAACGAGGAGCTTACCCGACCTCCAACGAAAGCGTCTCAGCAACTTTCCACTGTCCAGTATAGGCGGCTAGATCGATTTCGCGGCACCTCAAGCGGTCCTTTTCAATCGGGTCATCTAACTACCATGAAGAGACGGCGGATTTGAGAATCGCTAGGTTTGCGTGGGAACGCAAATATGGGGGCGCATAGCAACAAAGCTTTCGATGCCGACAGAATGTCCGCTCGGGGCTGAAGCGGTCTCAAAGCTCTGACAGGATGAACCTAGGTCCTCTTTGGGCAATTGACACCAAGGCACTGAATATATGTGATAATGTCCTTTGTCAGAGATAATTGGAAGCCATTATGACAGAGTTTAAACCAATCGAATTCGTGAACCGGATCGGACAGAAGCTGGTCATGGAGTTCGATCATGCTAGCGAGGCAGGAACACCGGGCCTCATCGGAGCAGCACGTGAAAATCCCGCCCGAAAGCAGCTGGAGAAACTACTGCCGGGCTTTGTGCAATGTGGAAGCGGCATGTCAATCGACAGCTATGGTGCTAAAAGTACGCAGCAGGATATCGTGTTCTTTGAGCGGGACTATTGCCCAATCTTCTCAGTCAACGATACGCCCGAGGCAACGTATTTTGCCATTGAGGGCGTTATTGCAGTTGGGGAAGTCAAAAGTACCGTTGATAAAGCGACATTCTTCGATGCCCTGCGGAAAGTGAAATCAGCAAAGAGCCTCAAACGGTTTTCTCAACGGTTGCAATCTCAAGGAATGCTAGCTGCTGCCGACTATAGATCGTATGGCGCCAGCGGAACGTACGCCGCCATCCCAAGCAACGAATATGACCAAGATCGCAAATTCCGAGACCAGGTCTACGGCTTTATCCTGTGTCGATCATTCGCCCATAGTGCGAACGCTGTCCTAGAAAATCTAGTGGAATTCGGAGCATCGGAGGGATTTGAGTTCCTGCCGAATTTAATTGTCTCACTGAATGACGGATTCATCCTCAATTGCGAATCTTCATCTTTGAAACTGCAGTCATCACCGCTGACAGCCAACTCGGTGGCGTTTTGTCCGGACAAGGCGCGGGCGTTCACCATGCTGGTTCGCGAGCTGAAATTGCATGCTCGAGAAGGCCGCACTGTGCCTGTGAGTGCGTTCGATCGCTATCTGGACATAGGTTCGGCGCCTCTTCCTGAGAGCATTATCAAGCCATATAGGTAATCCGTGCACACCGTTGTGGAACTAGACTTGCAAACTTCGCTAGCAGCCGACCAAGCCTGGGCCTGTGCTGCAGCACCGACAGATTTTCGCCCCGAAGCACGAGAGCCATTCCTCCAGCCGCTCGTCGTCGCCCACAGTCGAGATCACGGACCGGCGATGACGGAAACAGCCGCTTACAAGATCCCGGCGAAAGGTGAGTCAGCGGCCATTGTGGCCACTCGTGCGAAAGGGCGTGAAGCCGTTTCGGGGGGCGGTACATGAGAAGAACATAACTACCCTTCATCACGGTCGGCCTCGCTGCGAAGCGGGGCCGATTTGCTGTATGTAAGATACGCTCGACGCTCCGTCAAAGGGGCGGCCGATTATTGCTCCGACGATCCGGTGTTCAGTTCGGTTTTTGGTCTGGGCCGACCGGTCGCCGCGTAAGGATCTTCTATCGTCTCCGCCTTGCGGATCACGTCTTCGATGGTGAAGCTCACCTTTCGTCCCAGCAGGAACTTCCCTACCTGCTCATCGACAAGGCGTTGGGTCGGGGTCGTCAGTTCCTCGGCAGTCTTGCGGGCGACAGCTACGTTGATAGTCGTTCCGTCGCGCTTCGCTTCAGCTTCCACGAGCGCTATCGCCTGATTGATTCGGCGCTCTCGATTCTCACCAAGACACTCCGCACGGACATAGCCGACGAGGATGTTGAAGATCATGCTTTCACTATGCATGATCCGAAGCTTGTGCATCAGGTGGGTGCGATAAGCACCGATGATGTCGTTTTGCTCGAATGCGTCCCGATAGAAGGCGAGACAAGCGCTCTGGATAAAGTGGACGTATACCAAGTCGTCGGAACCGGCGAGAAGGTAGAACGGGGAAGCCTGTCCCATACGCATCTGCGTCAAAAGATGAAATCCGAAGCAGGCCATCGAGACGACGCAGAGATTGCATTCGGTGGCGACGTTGATCGCCCGCATTCTTTCGATCAGCGCTCCCCATGACACAAACTCATCGGAAGCATTGATATGGATGCCGAGATTTTTATTCCCGTGGGTGTCGATATGGATGATCGGCCGTACGCCCCTTTCCCGAGCACCGACCTCAAGATCGTCCAGAAATGCGAGAAGCTCAGCCGCCGTCTTGGGCTCGCGCTCAATAAAGTCGATGCCGAAGCGTCGAAGCTCGGGCTCTAAATCTTCGAGAATGCGGTTGGTAACTCCTTGCTCGCTCTCCTTCAAGGATGTTATCCAAACAACAGTGTTGATGGTCACGGTATCGCCCAGCGTCAGTGTATCGTTCATGTTTTCAGCTCCCATCACAAGGCCATGCGGCATTATAGGCAGCCATCAACGACCGCTCGGCCGGCCAAGTCCCCTTCTCGGGGTGCGTCGTGACCCAATCGCAGCCGATCACGATGGCATGGGCCACGTTGGCGCCCTTCGGAATGCAGAATTTGCCGACGATGCTTTCCCGCGCGATGTTGAACAGCTGCTCGTCCTTCATGCCCATCTTCACGACGCTATCGAACACAACTTCATCCCAGCGCCATTTCTCCATGAAGCCCATGACGTAGTTTCCGGCGAGCGTGATGCTGCTCTTGCAGTTACCCGCCAGATCCTGGGCCATCATGGCATTGGCGCCGGTCGCAAAAAGGGCGGCCGCAGCCGCCAGTATCGTCAGTTTCATGATCTTCCCGACCCCGAGTTGAGGGCAGATTATCGAGTGCAACCGGCCTCTGCAACGGGCTCGATTCGGTTACTTCCTTTGGGCTTTCTTCACGTGGGTAAGACCCGTAAGACTTTCGCCAGATTTTTCGGTCCACGCCCACTCCCCATCAGCGCATCGATATGCGATATTCTGCATAAACCCCAGCCTACCGATCTGTCGCACCGCAAGATTCGAAAATAAATGCGCCTCGCCCCATAATTTTTTTCCAATCTCACTATTTGTTCCTGATGTGTTCCTGATGAGCAAACATAGTCGCGGCTCTTTAGGAGTACGCGATCATGAAACAAGCCCGAGGGCTAACACAAGGGAACCGACTATGATCAAACCGACCAGCCATTTTCAGCCACAAAACCTCCTGTCCGAATTCATCGAGGAGTTTTGGGTCGAGCGGGGCCATGCCCTTCCCGACAAATCTTTCCTCGGCTTCGCAATGCGTCACGGGATGGAGCTTCGCGATTTTTACGCAGTGCTCGAAGACGCTGCTCATCGGGGTATCCTTGAGAAAACGGAACGCGGCGCTTATTTCCGGCACTGACGGAGATCAGCTGCGCAGTCGGAGGATGACCCTGTGCAGCCATCTCGGCCCGACAGCGGCGTAGTTCATCGCTGACCTGTCGCAAGACCGCCTCATCGCCGCAATACTCAGCGATGAGGCGTTGCTCGTATGCGGGGTCAAACATCTGGTGACCAACCCGAGTCCGCACCGGAGGTGCTTTAACTATCTGGCGGTCGCGCTCGGCATTGTCGCGTCGCATCTGCTCAATACAATCCTCAGTGGCGTTCAAATCCGATTGCGCAGGAGCCGCCTTCTCCCCAGCGATGGCGCCGTTCCAGCCCTCGCGGTTGACCGCGCATGACTCGGGGCCGATGTGGATCGCTACTCCTTCATCGCAATGCTTGCACCATCTACTCCTTGCCGGTTTGCGCCGGCGTTCCCACCCAATCTGCCCCACTCACCCCACTTATCGTAAGTGGTGCAGATCCGGGGGCAGCAAGGTGTCGCCGGGGCGCGTGAGAAAGCGTTCATTTCAGCTGTGTCGGTGACCAACCCGGAAGGGAGGCGTCGCTGGGAGAGACATGCGGCGGCTATTCCCCCCAAACCAGTATCAGCGCTTATCGATGCTTGCGACGAATCATGCAGCTCAGTACGTTGCCTGCTAAGGCTTGGCCCAAGCCTCCCCCCTCCTCTCGGGGAAGTATTTCGCGTGCAGGGCTCTGCCACAGTCATGAAACCGTCTGTTCGAGCATCGCATAAGGAGGGGTTGCGTTTTGGCTCGCAATAGAGGTCCATGATGAAGCTTTCTACATCCATATTCAAATTCATACGCCAAACTGAACCCGTGGTGCCCAGTAATAAGGTTCCGCTCGATGAGGCCTTGGATCGGAACGTCGGCGATCGGTCGCGTCCACTTATTCTTCCGATCTTGATTTCAGCAACCTTCTTGATGGAAACGATCGACAGCACATTGCTGGTGACTGCTTTGCCTAAAATTGCGTCCGATCTGCAGGTAGATCCAGTCGAAGCCAAACTCGCGCTAAGCACTTATTTCTTGGTGATGGCCGCCCTCATCCCACTTAGTGGTTGGCTGACAGAGCGTGTCGGGCCAAGGATAATGTTTTGCGCTGCAATAGGCGCGTTCACGATCGGATCAGTTCTCTGCGCGTATTCTCCCTCGTTATCGATTTTGGTTTTTGCCAGGACTCTTCAAGGTGTTGGCGGCGCAATGATGTTCCCAGTTGGTCGGGTAATCCTCGTAAAATCGGTGTCGAAGAAGGACCTCGTGGCCGCCTCATCCTACTTGACGATCCCTGGTGCGGTGGCGCCGATCTTCAGCCCACTTTTGGCAGGATATGTCGCTACCTACTCGGACTGGCGATGGCTTTTCTGGATTAACGTCCCACTTGGATGCCTTGGTATGGCCTTGGCGGGACTGTTCGTACCCAATGACATTGGCATCGAACGGCGCCCTTTCGACGTGATCGGTTTTTGCCTGTCTGGTTTGGGACTGGCAGCACTGGGGTTTGGGCTGACCTCGTTGGGCGGCCAAGTGGTACCGGTTGAGATCAGCGTTTTTGTGTCGTTCGCGGGAGCCGTCTTCGCTTGCCTCTACATCTTCCATGCGCGCAAGAGCGATAACCCGTTGCTTGACCTATCGCTACTGAAGCATCGCACATTTAAGATTGCCATCACGGGAAGTTTTGTCACGCGAGCAGCGGTTTTTGGCGCCCTACCCTTTTTGGTACCGATGATGCTGCAGGTTGGTTTCGGCTTGACGCCGCTGGAATCAGCGTCCCTTACCTTCACAGGCGCTATCGGAAGCCTTTTTACGAAGTTCATAATAACTCGCGCGCTCCGGCGAGCTGGTTTTAGAAACCTTTTGATTTTGACAGCCGTTCTGACCACTTTTACCATCATGGCGCTCGCGTTCGTGGGCCGATACACCCCCCATGCGCTTATAATGGCAGTTATTTTCTGCAGCTCGTTGTTTCGCCTTCTCCAAATCCTGGCGTTGGAAGCAATGGTTTTCGCTGAGATTCCACAACGTGACCTTGGAGCCGCCTCCGGTTTACTTAGCGTGGTAAAGCAGTTGGCAGCATCAGCTGGCATCGCGTACTCAGCTTTTCTATTGCGGGCGTTTCAGTCGCTTCGGGGCGATATCATGCTTCAAGTAGAGGACTTTCATACCGCACTTATATTTGTAGCAATCCCGATCGGTTTGACGGCGATCATGAGTGCCAAGTTATCTCCAAATGATGGTTTCGAGATTTCAGGTCGAGTGACACGCGCAAGATGAGAGCAAAATCGGTCGCCAGAGTGTATGATGTTGGAAGGCAAAAGAGCATTGGCCGACTCATTCTATTGAATGATCTGTGCATAAGCGCCCGCTCTAGAAGTTGGCCGCCAGTGTGGAGATTCCGCCGGCAGGGCAAATCATGATTCTTTACATTCATGACGAAGAAGCGGCTTCCCTCGCTCGAGCATGTTGAGACGCTATCGCTGGTGGCGATGCGTCGGCTCGTCGGCGGACTTGTCGAAGACCTGCACTCGCTAAAAGCCGAAGTGGCGACACTGCGGTCCGAGAACGCAGAGCTTCGCCTGGAAAACACCCGCCTCAAGGTCGAGAACCAACTACTGCGCGACGAGATAGCTCGACTGAAGAGCTTGCCGCCACGCCCGCCATTTCGCCCGTCCGGTATGGAGAAAGCGACCGATGGTACGAACAATAAGCCGGCCGGCAAGAAGAAGCCGCGCGGCCCGAAGCTGGATATGGAGCGGGTGAGCCGGGAAGAGATCCTATGCGCCAATGTTCCTGATGGATCGCGCTTCAAGGGGTACAGGAGCTTTGTCGTGCGCGATCTGGTCCTCAGGGCTGAGGTCGTGCGTTATCAACGCGAGTGCTGGGTAACACCCGAGGGCAAGACCGTGCTGGCGCCTCTTCCCGCCGGGATCATGGGCGGTTTCGGTGTGCACTTGAGGCGTCTTTGCCTGATGCTCCACGCTCAAGGCCAGGTGACGACCGGACGTCTAGCGACATTGCTGAACGATATCGGCATCGACATTTCCAAACGCCAGGTGGTGCGCCTTTTGACCAAGGGACTGGATGGGTTTGTCGCCGAGGATGCCGCGGTACTGCATGCAGGCTTGGTATCGTCCTCCTACATCACGGTCGACGACACTGGCGCCCGCCACGCTCATTCTAATTTTTATACCACCCAGATCGGCGGCGAGCACTTTACGGTCTTCCGCACCACGAAATCGAAATCGCGGCTGAACTTCCTGTCCTTGCTGCGCGGCAACTACCAGGACTATGTCCTCAACGATGTTGCCTTCGATTATCTGGAAAGCCGCCGTGCCGACCCAGGTCTTGCTGCCAAATTGCGCATATTCGAGCCGCAACGCTTCAGTAACGAGGTGCATTTTTGGAGCATCTGGCCAATAAAGGTGTTGAGATCTTCGACAGGCAAGGGGTTGGTTTGCTGGCTGAGGCCGGACTTTGGGGCTGTATCTGTTATCATGGCCTTGTCGGCGACATAGTGATCATCTCCGACGATGCCGGCCAGTTCCGGGTTGGCAATCACGCCCTATGTTGGGTTCATTGCGAGCGGTTGCTGCAAAAGCCGATGCCTGCCAAGGCGAAAGAGGCGCGATCGGTTGCACTGGTTCGCGATCTCGTCTGGCGATTTTACAAGGCTCTAAAGATCTGGAAACAGAAGCCCTCCCCGCAGGCAATTCCGGCCTTCCGCCGACGGTTCGACCAGATCTTTAGCCTGCGCACTGGCTATGACGCCCTCGACGCATTGCTGGTGCGGCTGCACCGTCGAAAAGATGAGCTGCTGCGCGTGCTCGAGCGGCCGGAAATCCCGCTCAACACCAATGCATCGGAGAACGACCTGCGCAGCTTCGTCACCAAGCGAAAAATCTCCGGCGGAACGATGAGCCGCGACGGTCGTGTTGCGCGCGACACCATGCTCGGCCTGATGAAGACCTGTCAGAAGCTCGGTCTGTCTTTCTATCATTATCTTGGCGATCGGCTCGGGATCGCAGGCCGAGTCATCTCGCCGCTGGCTAGCATTGTGGCTGCAAAAGTCTAAGAGGCCGTCACCCAATCTTTGAAAGCCAAGCGGCAACATCTATGGTCAAGCAGAATGAGATTAACCGGCAATAGGTGATTGAAATGACCAGTTCGGAAGTGCAGGCTGCGGGCGCCTCAGCAATTCGCTACACTGGCCGGCTAACTCTGAGGCAACCCGAAGCCCAAGATATCGACTTCATCGCCGATATGTTCTCGAGAAACGAGCTTGTCGCTCATCGTCCTGATCCCCGCCCAGACACACCCGAAGAGAGCGCCGCTCGCCTTGCGCGAGACACCGCCCATTGGCGAGATCATGGCTTCGGGCGATGGGCGGCGCTAGCCGGCGAAAATCTCGTTGGGTTCGGCGGTGTCACGGTCTCAAAGGAATTTAAAGGCCTCAACCTTTCGTATCATCTTCATCCTGATTATTGGGGCCAAGGATTTGCCACAGAATTGGTAATGGAAGCCATTCGATTTGGATTTGAGGATGTGGGCACTCGCCGGATCATTGGACTGGCACGGCCAGCAAATCCTGCCTCTCGGAAGGTCTTGGAAAGGTGCGGCTTCTCGCTCGAGCGAGAGGTCATGCTGCACGGTGCTCCCACTAATTTGTACGCGCGGGAACGTTGACAGCCCCTGGCGTCCATCACCCCGTACAATCCTCTTCGCAACTTGCACCCAATTGCGGTAGGATCACAACGCCACCGCAATCGAACACAAAACCGGCACCGCCCTCGAATCTGCCCCAGTTACCCCCTTTTAGTACGCGGAGCAAAATGGGTGGCCCGGGCGGAATTCTGCTTGATAAAGGATCTTGTGGGTCGTCGATAATACGGGATTGCTTTGGTGCTTTTCCGGAGCGACGATTTCCTTATGTGGAGGCATCGGGATGCACGGGATCACCCTTGACGGCTTGAGTGAAGCGGAACTGATCGAGCTGCACGATCAGGTCGTTGATCGACTGCATTTTCTGCATCAGCAAAAGACCACCCACGCGCTGCTCGAGCTGGCGATTGGTGAGCGCGTCATGTTCGAAGACAACAGCGGCCAGACGCAGGCGGGCATCGTGATCCGTCGGAACCGTAAGACAGTGACGGTGCACGCCGACAACGGCCGCCAGTGGAATGTTTCCCCGCAGCTGCTGCGGAAAGAAAGCCGGGTTGAAGAAACACGGTCCGGCAAGCTGGTGCCGTTTTCGAGAAAAGGCTGATCTCAGTTTGTCGCCAGGACAAGGTCAGCCAGCGGCGGTATTGTCGATCCGGCGGGGACAAGACCGAGGCGGTCACCAAGATAAGTGTAATATGAGATGCCGAGCTTCTGGCAGGTCTTCAGTAAGCCGAGCATGACGTCGCGAGCGATACGACCGTCAAGGCTCATCGTGCCACCGGAGATCTTTCGCTTGGTGACGAAGGTCCGCAGATCGTTCTCCGAGGCATTGGTATGCAGTGGAATCTCGGGATGTTCGAGGACTTTGAGAAGCTCCCGTCGCCGCCGATGCAAGCGCGCCAACAGCGTATCGAGGGCGTTATAGCCGGTGCGTAGGGTGAAGATGCGATCGAACCTGCGCCGGAAGGCATGGGCTGCCTGCGGTGATGGCTGTTGCTTCCAGACCTTGAGCGCCTTGTAGAAGCGCCAGACGAGGTCGCGAACCAGTGCGAGCGATCGAACCTCTTTCGCCTTTGCCGGCATCAGCTTTTGCAACAGGCGCTCGCAATGGATCCAACACAAAGCGTGATTGCCGACGCGGAACTGACCGGCATCGTCGGAGACAATGACCGTGTTGCCGAGCAGACCGTGATGGCGGATTGCGCCCCAACTGCCGGCTTCGGCGAGCAGGCGCATCAATTGTCGATCAAAGATGTCGATGCCTCTGCCGGTCAAATATTCCAGGAAGGCAACCTGGTCGGCAAAGATAATGGCGGATCTGCTCTGGAGCTTCTCCATGAGCGCCTGCTCGGCGCCCTGTGTCCGCAGCCAATTCATCGCCTCGTCATTGAGGATATAGTCCTGATGGCCCGCTTTCAGGATGGACAGGAAGTTGAGCCGCGATTTGGAAAAGCTGGTGCGGAAGGCGGAAAAGCGCTCGCCACCGATCTGGGTCGTGTAGGCGTTGCGCCTGACGTGGCGAGCACCAGTATCGTCGACAGTGATGAAGGGCGCCGAAACCAGTCCGGCACGCAGAACCGCACTGTCTTCCTCGACGAATGGCATAAGGTCTGTCGTGAGCAACCGCACAACCTGCCGTTTCGACGCGATCATCGCCAGCGATGACGCTGCGATCTCGACGCCGATGCTGTTGAGAATCTCGGTCAGCCTGGGCGTCGTGACCTGTCCCTGCGCATGGAGCGCCAGACATATCCGACGCAAATTGCGACCAAAGCCGCTGGCAACCCCGTCTGGCAAGGGAGCAGTGATCAGTTTGCCCTGGGGCGTCAGCCAGCGTTCCCGGCGATAGTTCACGAGCTCCGCCGACAGAACCAGATCGCGCACCAGGAAGTTCTTGTATCCTTTGAAGCGTGAGCCTTCGGGTACGTCGGCCTTCAGCGTCACGGTGCGGGTGATCCGGTTCTTGTCGCGCTTAGGGCCGCGGGGCGGCTTACCGGTTGTTCGATCATCCTTGGGATTGTCCTTGGCGGGATCTGTTGCCTTGTCCATACCTGATGGTCGAAACGGGGGACGCGGCGGCAGTTTCTTCAGCCGCGCGATCTCATCACGCAGTTGCTGGTTCTCGACCTTCAGGCGGACATTTTCCAACCGCAGTTCTGTATTGTCTTGGCGCAGGGCTTCGTTCTCAGATCGCAGCGCCGCGACGTCGGCCTTCAGCGCATTTAGCTCTTCGACAAACCCGCCGACGAGCCGGCGCATCGCCACCAGCGACAGCGTCTCAACATGCTCAACGGATGGCAGCGGCTTCTTCCCCATGGCGAGAAAGAATCATGATTTGCCCACTGGCGGAATCGCCCACCACCGCCTTTCGGATTCCAGGCAGATCTTTATGCACAGCTAACTAACTGCACGTTTTATCTTCCCGAAAACTCCACCGGCGCCACCCCTTTTGCTCCGCGTAC
>NZ_FMAH01000049.1 GCF_900094545.1 Martinezella miluonensis | reverse complement strand
CCCCTCATGGCGGCCTCAACAATTGTCGTCGCCCCTCTCATCGTCGCATTCCTCTCCGCTCAAAGATGGTTCGTCGAAGGAATGACCGGAGGGGCCGTGAAGTAATCTTCAAACCGGAAACCAACGGCTCCCAGCCGGAACGGAGAGAACAATGTTGAAAGGCCTGAAATCAATAGTTGCAGCCGTTGCGATTGTCGCGGCGAGCAGCGCCTCATACGCAGAAGAAGGCAAGATACTGCGCGTTACGGCCGCTTCCTCCGATCTTAACGCAATGTGGGTCGAACTCTGCAAAACCTTTGAGAAAGAACATCCCGGCGTCACCGTCGAACTCGATAATACAAGCAGGAATTACGACGATCTGGTGCAGGCAACCCTGCGTGCCTCCATCACTCACTCACTCCCGGACATATCGTTTCAGGGAGCCAATAGCATGAGGGTTTTTATCGACCGCAAGCTGGCCGTTCCGTTGAACCAGTTCCTGAATACGGACACGTCTGAGAGCAGGAAGGCGCTTTCGCCCGCAGTAGCGAGCATTGGCTCCCAGAGTGGAGAGACCTATGCACTCGGGTTCGGAGTGGCGGAACCAGTCGTCTATTTCAACCTCGACCTGATGAAAAAGATCGGCTTCACCGCCGACAACCTCCCCAAGAAATGGGACGATATCATCTCGGCTGGCGACAAGATCACCAAGCTGGGGGATAATAACCTTGGCCTTTTCTTCCAGTACGATAGTGCCGAATTCTTCTGGGACGCCCTGATCTTCAGCCAAGGCGCGCGGCTGATGAAAGCGGACGAAAGCGATATTGCCTTCGATGGGCCTGAGGGCCTGAAGGCTCTGGAAATCATTGCCGAGATCGGCAAGGTCGGCCAAGCCTCATCGGATATGTCCAGAGATCAGGCGCGAAGCCTGTTCGCTGCCGGCAAGCTCGCTATTCTCTTTGATTCCAACTCAAACTTGCCGCGCTTCGAAACCGACAGCAAGGATAAATTCCAAGTTGCCGTTGGCGTATTCCCCATGCTGTCTGAAAAAGGCCAGCTTCCGGCTGCCGGTTCGATTGCCATGATGTTTGCAGACACGTCAGCTAGGCAGCTCCTGGCGTGGGAGTTCCTGAAGTTCGTCACAGGCCCGACTGGACAGGGTATTGTTGCACATCGCTCCGGCTGGATACCTGCCAACGACTTCGCAATTCAGAACAGCCCGGAACTGCGTTCGCATTTCGACAAAAACCCGAACTATCACGCGAGCCTGGAACAGCTGCCTAAGCTCACCGGATGGTACGCATTTCCCGGCCCGAACTCGCTCAAGATTACGAAGGGCATTGTCGACGTGATGCGCGATGTCATGACTCTAAAGAAGAGTCCGCAGGATGGGTTGGGCGTAATGGCGACCTCCACCCGCAAGTTGCTCGCCTCTAAGTAAAACGGCGATGTCGCGAAAGGCGGGTGATGTGACAAAATTCGCTCGTCTTTACCCCGGCGAACGGTTCGCAACCTTTCGCGGCATTCCTCATATTCAATGGGATGCTATTCACGACAGCACAAGGCCCCTTGCTGTTTTTCTCACCGGTGGTGGGCACCTCGGAAGGATTGCCTACGGACATCCCGAAGGCAAAGCCAACGACTTCCTGGCGCACTGGTTGGTGGAAGAAGGCTACAATGTACTCGTTCCATCCCCACCCATCCAGCATAACCTGTTCGAAGAACCAATCCCAGACCTCAATATCTTGACCTGGTGCGAGGTTCTGCTCGACATCATCGTAGAGAAAATTCGCGATTTCGATTTGAGCAGACGGTTTGTCGCGATCGGTTGGAGCATGGCAGGCCGCTTCGCCATTCGTCTCGCCAGCGTAGCGAAGACACGAGGGATTGAAATCGACGGATTTGTCGGGCTGGCGGCAACTCCACCGATTCCCGGCCTATCACCCATCGACCAGATTCTGACACCCGTAAACCCACAAGGCTTCCGGCAATTCGTCCCGGATGGGGACAACGTTCGACAGACCGTGAGCCAAAGGTGGCTTGCGTCGCTGGAGGTGCAAAATCAGGCGGCTGGTCGAACCATAATCGACCCTGCGGCCTATCAACATGAATTTATTGGCAATTCTCCGCTCGCGCTCCATGGCGAAGCACTACGCATTCGCAGGGCAGCTGTGTATTCAGCGATCGATGAAGCTTACCAAGACGTCATGGCTTCCGCATTCTCGCAGGCACCCTTATGCGCGTCCATTTCCCCAACATCCCTGACGGATTTTCACCATTCGTTTACAGACACTGCCAATTGGGCGTATCTGACAACACATTCTATCGCTTCTCGTCTGAAGCCGTCATCGCAAGAGGCGCTTGGCTATATGTGTGGCCTTATTGATGAGATTCCGACTAGGCTTTCCCGACGCGTTCCTGGCGGGCATTTCTTGTTTGTCGGTCAACCTGGCGCGCAAGCCGTCGCAATCTCTTTCAACAAGCTGCATCTGGAAATGCTGGAAATCGCAGCAATGGTTTCTGAAGCGAGCCAGGCAAATTTTGCCATCACATATCCATGACGAATTCGACACGGCTCGAGGAGAAACAAGTCACTGCATACATTACCGGGACATTATTCTGATCGACATTCGTCACCGAAAGTTCCAGCACGCTTTCAGTCATCGATATTTGCAACCGTTTAGCCTCTTCGGCATTTGGCTGACGCGACCGTATCCGCACCGACGTCCTCCGAAAATCGGTGATGCCCACCGCCGCCAGACACGCTGTTATGGAGAGGCGTTTTTCTATGTCAGCACCAGCCTGCCGGAATACTTCGCGAATTTCCGGCAGCCGTGTCTTCGGGAAATAATTCCTCCCGTAGCTGAGGGGAATGCCATCTGCGTCTCCAAGCAACGTCGCCATCGTTGCCTCCTCTCCGATCTGGATCGCGAGGCCGGCGGCAATGCTCTTGCTTGCCGGAAGGTCCGTTAACGAAATCAGCGTTCGCCCAGGGACTTTATTCAGGCCATAAAGGTTTTCTTCAAAACGCGTGCGGGCACCCATCGAATAAGGTATCGCCTTGTGCACTACATAGGCACCTCGACCGCGTTCTATCCGGATCAAACCTTCGTCCTGCAGATGGCCCAGAGCCCGTAGAACGGTATGTCTGTTCACCCCGAAACGGACGGCCAAGTCCGGCGCCGAAGGCAATCTTGCGCCGGCGGCGAACACATCTTCTCCAATCTCCTGGGTTAGTGCCTCGGCGATTTGCCGCCAGAGATTTACACCGTCTGTCTGCATTTAGATCCTCATTCTGGCATAGCGAGTCGTTTGTCACAAAAGGTTCATTTTGGTGCCTTAATAGTGGTCTAGACTACTAGTCTACGATAGCTTTGACAAGGTTTACCATGAAGTTCCTTATTGTGAGTTTCGACGGTCTGAGACCAGATCTAATTGATTCCAAGCAGACGCCCAACCTCACTCGACTGAAGGCTATGGGTGCAACGCTGACCGGCCAAAGGACAGTTTATCCGAGCGAAACGCGAGTAGCTTTTCCCAGCCTCGTAACGGGCGCTACATCAAGCAAGCATGGGATGGTGGGAAACAAATACGTTGATCGCAACTCTAACCCACAGATGTATGTGGATACCGCTGATGCAGTGCTTCTGGACCGACTGAACCGCGAAAGCGGCGGGATGCTCATGAGCGCTCCTACGCTCGGCGAGATTCTTGGTCGAGCCGGCAAGTCACTCGCCGTCCTAGCCACCAACACTCCTGGGACAACTCGCTTTTTTCACCACAAGGCGGAAGAATTTCGACACGTCCGGATTTCCGGACATTTCGCTGAGGCTTGCTCGCCCAAGGTGACGTTGGACGCGATCACCGCACAGTTCGGCCCGTTGCCACCCGTTCCTCCGAAGGGCGAACCGGACATCGAAGCGCAGACATTCATCACGTCGGCATTCCTGGACCATGTCTGGCCGCAGCACGCGCCGGACGTAACGATCCTTTCCTATGGCGAACCGGACACGGCGTCGCATTTCAATGGAACAGGTGGAGTGAAAACACGCCAAGCACTCTCGCACTGCGACGCAGAGTTCGGACGCGTTCTGGATTGGTGGGAAAGTGAAGGGAGGGAAGCGGGAGTGCAGATCATTGCCATTTCCGACCATGGGCACATAACGGGGCACACGCAGGTCTCCGTTCTAACTGAATTAGCCGCAGCCGGTTTCCGTGTCGGCACCGCGCCCGCCGGCGACATTGATGTCGTTGTCGTTCCCGGCCAGGTCGGAGCCCTTTATTTGGCTGAGCGGACGCAGATGCAGTTGACCCGGCTGGTGGAGGCCTTGACGGACAAGCCCTGGGTGGGGCCGATCTTCACCGAGGGCCGCAACGAGGTCGAGGGGCTAGCCCCGGGAACGTTTGGGAGTGATCTTGTTTTCGGGGACCATGTGCGCGCACCCGACGTCTACTTTTGCTTCAGGGCCGACGACAGCGTGGATGAATTCGGACTTGTGGGGGGCACCTTCTACGATAACGATCGTCGACCTGGCCTTGGGGTTCACGGCGGCCTTCATCCAAAGGAACTCGCATCCGTCGGCATTGTTGCGGGCAACGCCTTCAACGGCAAAGGCCTCTTATCTCATCTTCCGACGGGTATTTGCGATATCGCTCCAACCGTACTTTCGATGCTCGGTGTGCCGCTACCGCAAACGATGACCGGCCGTGTGCTGAGCGAAGTGATCGCCGGACGGGAGCCCTCCTTCGAAACCCTGCCCGATCTTGTCGAAGGAAAGCCACAGGTCTTCGAAACGGGCATTGGCCGCTACTCACAAAGGCTTCAGCGCGTGAGTGTTGGTAACACGATCTACCTCGATGGAGGCTGGGTCAGCTCAAACGGATCCTAAGCTGCCCCCCATTTCCTTCCCCCATTCTCCTTCGTTGCAACCCTAAATTCAGGAAGACGAACAATGCGTAAGCTCTTTGGGGCCCTGGCCCTCACTGTGCCAGCTCTCTTCTGCCATCACGCCTCAGCGGAAGACTTAAACGTCCTTTACTCCAACGCCTATCTCCTGAAAAAACCGATGGACGAGATCGTCAAGGGGTTCGAGGCTTTGCATCCGGGAACGCAGGTCAAACTATCTGATGTCAAGGGATATGCAGACATGACCCAGCTCATGCTGCGGGCCGCAGTGACCGGTGGAGCACCGGATGTGGCGTTTCAGGGTACAAGCTTCCTGAGATTATTCGCCGATCGCAACTTGGCCGTTCCTCTCGATGACTTCATCAAAGAGGAGTCCGACTGGAATACATTAGGTTATTCTAAGTTCATCACAGAAGTCGGCAGAGCTAACGGGAAAATCTATGCGATCCCCTTCGCTGTTTCCATCCCGACGGTGTATTTCAACGGAGATCTGTTGAAGGCTGCCGGTGGCGATCCCGCGAACCCGCCGAAGACCTGGAAGGATATCGTAGATATCGCAAAGAAGATAAAGGCGCCGAGCGGACCGATTTATTTCGACTACACCCCGACCGGGAATTGGACCTTCATATCGCTCATCCAGGCCGCTGGCGGGTCCATGATGACGCCCGACATGAAGAAGATTGCCTTCAATGGACCGGAAGGACGAGATGCCCTGAAACTGCTTCAGAGTATCGGTCAGGCGGGCATGATGGACATGAGCCGTGACCAAGCAAAGCAAGCATTTTCGGCAGGCTCAATTGGAATCTTCATAACATCTAGTTCGGATATTACGAGCTACACCGAACAGGCCGCTGGCCGTTTCCCTGTAGTTGTTTCGCAGTTTCCGATTCCTTCGTCAAAGGGAACTCTGCCGGCAGGTGGCAGTGCGATTATGATCCATACGCAGAACCCGGCCAAGCAGAAGCTTGCCTGGGAGTTCGTCAAATACGCGACGAACCCTCAATCTCAGGCCACAATGGTCAAGGCCGCGTCCTACATTCCGGTCAACACTATTGCAGTAAATGACCCAAAGTTGCTTGGAGCATTCTACAAGGAGAATCCTAACTTAGGAGTCCCGGTCGCTCAATTGGACCACCTGGCGGGTTTCTTCGCATTCCCGGGAGAGAACTCCACGAAAATTACCAAGGTGATTCAGGACCAGTTGCAGGCAGTTATTACGCTCAAGCGGTCACCTGACGACGCCATGCATGAAATGACCAGCCAGGTCGAAGCCCTTCTGCCCAAAAATTAATAGGAAATAGACGACTACCCACATGCATGGGCAGCAGTTTATGCAACTCCCAAAGGTATTACTATGTCAACTGAACCGATAAGCTTGATCAGAACGACTCCGCCGACACCCTCCTGGCTTGGTGAGGAGTTCTCGAACGCATTTATCGACCTTTCGAAGCGGAACGATCTGTCGCAACTTCTTCGATCTCACAAGCACAACGGCGCGCCCGAAGACCGGCGCGCGGGTAGCATCTGGCTCAAACAGCGATTTGGTGACGAGCTGGACCCCGATCGCATCATCGTCACCAACGGCACGCAGAACGCATTGTTCATCACGCTGGCCACGATGGTCGGACGCGGTGGGCTCTTGCTGACGGAACGTTTAAGCTATTACGGCTTCCGCCGTCTCGCGGGCTTCCTAGGAATTGAAGTCCAGGCTATCGACATGGACGCAGATGGCGCCCTGCCCGACGCCTTCGAGGCTGTATGCAAAAGCGCGAAGCCGAAAGCCCTGTTTCTCTCTCCAACCCTCCACAATCCCACGACGATCGTGATGTCGCGCGAACGCCGATTGGCCTTGGCCGAAGTGGCGCGGAAGTACGGTGTCATCATCATTGAGGATGACGTATACGGCGTCCTGCCGGCAAGTGCACCGCCTCCCATCGCGGCCTTGGCTCCTGACGTGACCTGGCATGCAACCGGGCTGGCAAAATGCATCGCGCCTGGCTTGCGTATCGGGTATCTCGTCGCGCCAACAAAGGCTGCTGCGGCCGGCGCCTATCAGCCATTCAACACGACATCGACCTGGTTCGTCTCACCAATTTCCGCGGCAATCGTACAGAACTGGGTTGAAAACGGAACCGGTCAGCGAATCCTTGGCGCGGTCCGCGATGAGGCCGCAGCGCGGCAGATAATTGCGAGGGAACTACTGAAGGACGCGAGCTACACGACCAAGCCGGAAGCGCTTCACTTGTGGCTCGATCTTCCCGACGGCTCTTCCCAGGAAACGTTCCTTTCTGCCTGCGCGCAACGAGGCGTTCTGCTGCGCAGCGGCGAGATGTTCGCGATCTCCAAGGAACAGGCGCCGTCTGCAATTCGAATTGTGCTTGGAAGTCCGAACACTCGTGAGGAACTCACACAAGCACTAATTGGTGTTGCTGGCGCGATTCAGGCGTTCGCTTGAAATTATGTCAATCGGACTAAATCTTCGCTTGGGATGGGTGCGAACTGTCTCAGGCGAACATTTAGTCTAGTTCGTAATTTAGATGCCTTCGATTGCTTCCTCGAGACGAACGACTTCATCATACAGCTCGGACAGATACTTGATGGTATTTTGTGCGCCGGTCGAGCCAACAAAGAAAAAGTGCCCGCCAGAAATGTAACGGGTGAGGCGTTGTGGAGCTCCAATCACAGTCTCACGGAGCGATCTCCATCCATCTTCCGAAAGCGCTGAAATTGCAACGGCTGATAATCGGTTGTGAACAAGCCCCTTGGCCGTTATTTCCCCCCAAACGACCCCGTCGGTCAGCGCATGCCGAAAGTCGCTTCGATCGAGTGGCACGATTGCGGCGCAGATTGGGTAATCCTCCCCGGAAAAGGAGCCTGCGGCGTGAAGCGTTTGCACACGGTCCTGCGGCGGCTCATTCTCAAAGTACGGCTCGAGTTCTGGCCCCCAGAGCCCGCGTGGAACATTCGTCCTATAGAATTTGGCAAAGGCCAACGGCGTGATGACAGATCGGCCTTCTCCGCGGGCTGTCGCGGCAAGTTCAGCCAACCACCGCTCATCACGGTCCGTACCGTCGCGCTTGCCGCTTGCGAGGTCCCAGAGGCCATTCGGCAGCAACCGCTCCGGCGGAGTTTCCTCTCTGGTCAACCTTGGGAAAGGCGGAGTGCCACAAAGTGAGACGAAGCAGGTCAGATGAAGGCCCAGTTTGCGCAGCTCGCGCGCGAGCGCAAAAACCATCCGGCCGCCCATGCTCCAGCCAAGGGCAACGATAGCTCGACCAGCTTGTCCTCGAAGGGCCTTGGCCGTCAAGGTAGCCTGAATTCGCGCCCACTCCTCAAGCTGAAGGTCCAAAATGAGGCTGCTGAAAACTGGGTGATCACAAGGGTAGGAAAAAGCTGCCAGCCCCCAATCAGCCGCATCGAGCCAGTGGTCAATGAAATCGTTCCGATCACCCTCGGGGTGACCATAGGCGATTCTGCCGAGTACGCCACCGCCTGTCAGGAACAAGGCCAGCGGCTTTTCCGCCAACCCTGCCCTATAATAAGCGAGGGCTGGAACGCCCTCGACTTCGACAAGCTGCTCATCCGGGAAAAGCGCTCCATTTCCCTTGTTTGGTTTCATGGATGATTTCCAATCGTTATCTGCTCGACATCAGAAACTACTAACGGGCGCGCGGCGCGCCGTCCCATCATGATCGATCTCAAGCCATTCTCCCGGCCGCATCACAATCGCTTCAGGCACCGTCTCACCTCGTGTCCGAGCTTGATCAATAGCCTCAACGAACGCTGTGACCTGATGATTTTCCGGGTTCGTGTAGTGGCAGGGCAGTACGGTTCGAAGACCAAGCCACTGCGACGCGAGGACCCCTTCCTCCGGAGACAGGTCGCTGGTCAGTTTCTCGCCAGGACCAGGCGAAGACACGCCGTCTGGATTGGCGATGCCAATAGATCCGATGGTCGGCCTGTAGAGCTCGGCGAGGAGTTTCATGTCGGAGAAGAGTGACGTATCGCCCGGATGGTAGAGGCGCACATTGTCGTCAAGCATGATCACGTAGGAAAGTGGAATGCCGGATATGAACGTTCCATCAGGCATGGTCATATGCGAGCAATGCCGGCACTCAACTGTCTGGACTTCGATTCCCGCAACGGACAAGCGCATCCCCCATGCAGAGGTCCGCACCTGGGTCGTAGGAATACCCTGGCCTGTGAGAAAGGCCTTCACCTCGCCGCCACAGATGACCGGCGCTCCAGTACGGCGGGCGATGACGGCAGTATCGCCGAGATGATCCATGGCGGCGTGGGTAACGATGATCAGGTCAACCTGATCAAAGTCTTCGGCTCTCGCCGGAGAAGCCGGATTGCCGGTGAGAAACGGATCCAGAAGTACCCGCAGGCCCTCGCGGGTGATGACTTCGTACGCGGCCACTCCAAGGAACCGCATGCGAGTAAAGGAAGCGCGTGTCATTTGAACTTACCTCGGCAGAAGGTGTTGGATATCATTGACCATCAGTGTCATCGCCTCCTGCGGCGTTCGCCTCAAGGTCACCACTTGTTGAAGATAGGAACGGACGACTTCCGTGATCCGCAAGGAATTGTCACCGGGGAAAGAATACCACTCGCCGGCCTTCGTAGATGCGCGAACGGACGTCATGCGCGGATCGTTGGGACCGATGGTCTTTTTCAGCCCAGCCACACCAAGCCGATTGCCAGGAATGTAGCCTGTCGTGTCGAACATCAGTTGCTGCGCCTTGGCATCGGCCATGAACTTCATGAAGGTCCAGGCCGCCTTCTGTCGCGCCGGATCCACAGCGGTCATCATCATGCAATTGCCGCCCGCGGGCAGCCAGCCGTCCTCAGCGATCGGAATTGCTGCTGTGCGAACTTCGAATTTGGCCTGTTTGAGCAGACTCTTCAAAAAGCCGCTGGACGTCAGAAGTACGCCTACCGTGCCTGCCGAGAAAGCCTGATAGGCTTGATCCCGGGGCATATCGACCTGCCCCGCTTTGCCGAACATCTGCAGCACGCTGAGCGTCCTCATCCCTGCCGGGCCGTCGAAGGTGATCTTGCTGTCGTCCGCTGACATGATCTTGCCGCCCTGCGCGTTGATCAAAGCCATGAACGTCCAGTTTCCGGCTGCTGCGTAGTCGAAGAAGCCTCCGATGCGGTGATCGCCGAGCGCGCTGATCCTTGCCGCCAGAGCGGTAATGTCCTCCCACGTTTGAGGAAGCTGATCGGGATTGCCGCCCACTTGGCGCACCAGGTCGGCATTGTAGTAGAGGATTGGTACCGAAATGATGAACGGGAGCCCGTAAATTTTGCCGTCGTCTCGGCAAAGCTCGTCGGAAGTAGCGCTGTAACTATCTTGAACCCAATTCTTGTCAGCGTCGAGGAAGGAGGAAAGCGACGCAGCGAGTCCGCGTTTCACCGTCAAAGCCGAGCGATTGTATCCTTGGAAAATGACGTCGGGCATCGTCTTGGAAATACTGTCACGTATCAGGCGCTGAGTCAGGTCGTCATAGTCGACTGCTGGCGGCCGCAGCTTCAACTCGATTTCCGGATGCTCCGCCTTGAATGCATCAATCAGTTGAGGCGGCGTCGAAAGCGGCAGAGAAAGAACCTCGAGACTGACGGCATGCGCCTTGCCGGTCAGGAGCGCCCCAAACAGGCATAAGGATAACAATGATCGTTTGAACATAGACTGGAACCTCTAAGTCGCCGACATAAACGCCGGTGTGCTCGAATTCTCTGACGCCGCAGTCTTGCGGCGACGGATCGCTGCTCGCGTTTGTCAGTTTCCCGGCAATGCAGCCAGGAACTGCGCCGCACTTTGGATCGCCGCTTCAGCACGGGAAACGAGCCGCACACGATTGGCAAATCCATGAATCATGCCGTCATAGCGCTGTAGATCGATCGAGACGCCGGCCGCTTGTAGACGCCCCGCCATTTCAAGCTGCTCGTCGCGCAGCACGTCGAGTTCAGCCACTCCCATCCATACAGGCGGCAGGCCCTCAAGATCGGCATGGAGCGGAGCGAGGTAGGGATCCATGGGTGAGACTTCCCCCGGAACGAGGGCGCGCAAATAGTGCTCCATACGCGCCTTGGACATGCCAAACTGACCATTGCCGAACAGGCGATAGCTTTCCCTTTGCGTGTTCATGATATCGAAGACGCCGTAAAACAGCGCCATACCAACCGGAATCTTTGCCCCGGCATCGCGTCGCCGAAGTGTGGACGCTATGGCGAGAGTTGCCCCAGCCGAGCCACCGGCGACAGAAACCCGACTGGCATCCAGTCCAAAATCAGTGACAGAGGCGAATGCCCAATCGAGCACCTTGGCAATATCGCCGACGGCCGTTGGATATGGATGTTCCGGCGCAAGACTATAGTCGGTGGAAATCACCGCCAGGCGGCCATCCGCAACCATTCTTCGGCAGATGCAATCGCAGTGGTCTAGCGACCCGCGGACGAACCCGCCGCCATGCATGAAAAGCGCCACCGGCATTATATTCGAACCGTTCTTGTAGAGACGCGCGTTAAGCGGCCCCTGAGCGCCTTCGATCGTCAGGGGGACAATTGTTTCGATCTCCGGTGCTCCTTCATTCCAGAATGGAGCAAATCTCGCCTGTTGTTCGCGGTCGCCTTCGAAGGTGGTTGTCGGGCCGCCGTCAGCCGCAACCATTTCTGCGTGCTTTCCCATCGCAATTGCCATTTCTGGATCGATCAGATCGGGAGAAGCGGCCTCTGCGCCGCAGGGGGGCATTGAAGGCATCAGACGTTTACCTTGTTTGGTGGCAATCAGGCGGCACTTGTTCGATGCCGCCAAAGGCTATCGCGGGTGTGGTCGCAAACTGCCCCATGAACATTCAGGGACTGACGCTATGCAGATACCGGCTGCCAGTCTCGGGCCAGATTGAAAACGCAATCGCCGAGCCCGGTTCGAGCGGGAATCCGGCGACACATGGTGATGCCGTCAGCCCGCGCTATCACCGGTTCTGCTTCTCCCCAGGGTGCAGTGGTGAAATGGATCTGACCCACTGTCTGCCCTTCGCGGACTTCCTCACCGAGCGCCACAAACGGTTCAAACAAACCACGCTCGGTATTGCCTGCGTAGATGTAGTCTCGTGCCGGCACCCGATGCAGCAAGCGTGTTGGAAGAGCCTGTTCATCCATCAATGGCTCACGCAAAACACCGATATGATGTAGCAAGCGCGCAAGGCCATGTTCGGCGATTGACAGGGCCTTGAGTGAAACGGTCCCGCCCCCGCCGAGCTCCGTGGACATGTGATAGACCCCTGCCCGGCGACAGGCGCCGATCAATGCACTGTCACCGCCAGTCGACTGATCGATGATCATGCTGACCGGCATTCCGAATGCTTTCAGATATTCGAGTGAGTGGGCGAAACGGTCAGGCTCGGCAGAGCGAGCAATAACGCCACAGGGAAGATATTCCATGCTGCGGCTGCCAGAATGAAAATCGAAGGCATATTGAACGCGTGGCAATATTTCTGCTTCGATCAGATGCGCGATCATCGCTGTCGGCGGGCCATCCGGATTGCCTGGAAAATAGCGGTTGAGATTACCATCATCGAGTGGTGATATCCGGGTGTCTGCGCGGACCGCAGGTGCGTTCGCCGCAGGCAGAAAAATGATCTGCCCGCGAATATCCTTTGGTTGGAGGCGACGGATCAGCTTCATTAGCATGACCTGACCCTCGTATTCGTTGCCGTGATTGCCGGCCATCAGCAGGACGCGTGGCCCACCGCCATTGCGTAGGGTAACAACCGGAATGGGTTCGAAGTTGTAACCGACATCGTCTCCCGACTTGTCGTGGACTGCGAGCGGAAGGCGGAAATAGCCGGCGCTTTTTCCTTCAGCGTCCAGATCGATATCGGACCATATTTTTGATTTCGACATAGATTTTCTCACAATTATCGGGCTGCGGGTGTCGCGCAGCAGATCCGTCCACTGGATGATCTCCGCTCGACTAAAGTGTTGTCCGCCGGATTTCCGGCAGGGAGCGTGCGCTCTTGGGAGCGGGCCCCTGTGGAAACCGCGCCGTCCGTGGCTCACCTCAGAGGCGATAGACCTGTGTTATCGCCTCGAGACCACGCTCAAACTCTGCTCGGGTGGGCGGGGTGCCGGTGCCAAAGCGGATATTGTTCGGGCTTTCGCCATCGCCGAAATAATAGCCGTCGGCGGTACTGATCGAGATGCCGCGATCGGCTAATTTCGCTGCAAACTCCTTTTTCGGCAGGCGGTCAGGCAGGGTCAGCCAGACCTGCAGGCCATCGGGCTGGGCGCGATAGGAGGCGCCTGCCAGACGTTCGGACACCATGGCCTGGCGAATGGCCGTCTCCGCCCTGACAGCGTCTATGATCCGCGACGCTCCGCCACTCGAAACGAGCTGGCTCAACATGAGGCTGTTGATCGGAGCCGCCATCCAGTATGTCGCGCGATCGCCGGGCCAGAAATACCTGGTTGCAGCCTTGGCCGAAGGTGCGATCAGATAGGCAATCTTGAATGCGGGCGCCATGCTTTTGGCCGTGCCAAGAACGTACCAGGAAAGCCCGGGGGCATAGGTCGACAACGGCGGCGGAAGGTCCGTCGGAAGCAGGGAATAGATATCGTCTTCAAAAATTGCGACACCGTATTTGCGCGCGATTTCCGCCATCTCCTTGCGACGTTCTATGCTCATGACGGCTGTCGTTGGATTGTGCATCGTCGGCTGTGCATAAAGCGCAGAAGGGCGATGGTTCCGGCAAACCGTCTCGAAAGCGTCCGGCAACATGCCTTCTTCGTCCATGGCGACGCTGCAAACCTTGATGTTCAAAAGAGCGGCGATGTTGCGGATTGTCGGGTAGGTAAATTCCTCGACTGCCAGAACGCCGCCGGTTCCGACAATATTGGTGATCAAGATATTCAGTGCGCTTTGAACACCATTCGTGACGATGACGCGGCTTGGATCCGGCGCTTCCGGCAACCGGAGATGAACGAATTGCGAACCCGCCGCACGGTCACGAAACACGCCACGAAACTGGTGCGCTCCGATCAGGCTCATCGGCGAATGGTCCGCCATCATCACCTCCATCGCTGCGCGATACTCGGCGTCGAAGACATGGGGAACTTGCGGTGGTAAATTCCCGCTCATGTTGAGGAGCCCATGTGGCGGTATGTAATGCTGCTCCAGCCGCTCGACTGGCCGGTTTGTCGATTGAATGTTCATGTTCATTTTCCATATTTAAAAAAGACGGGCCCCGATGCGCGCGCAAGCGCCAGACTGCGGTCAGCCGAGCAGTTTTCGGGTTTGTGTGGCCATTCTCTGGAGTGCGACGTCCGGCTTGGTGCGATGGGTGACGACGTCGTGCATGTCGTCGGCCATCGTCTGGACGATTTTGACCGTGTTGTTGCCGGGGAACGAGAACTGATCGCCGGTAATCGCGAGCCGCTCGACAACGGCGCGATGGTAGGGATTGATCTTGAAATACGCGTCGCGGAACGATGGCTCGTTAAGCGCCTTGAGGTTGACCGGCATATAGCCGCTGTTCTTTGCCAGGATCATCTGGCCTTGCGGGCTGGCGGCAAACTGCATGAACTCCCAGACGACCTTTTGCTTTTCGGGGTCTTTAGTGAACATGAAGAAGCCATGGCCTGCGCCGACCAAGCGGCCATTCGGATTGGGCAGCGGAAACTGCGCCACCGCGAGCTCGAAATGACCGGCCGCCGCCTTGGCGACGGAGGTCGTTCCGCTGGCGGAGCGAATGTGGATAGCGGTCACACCGGCATTGAAGGCTTGGCGGGCTTGATCGACCGTCATGTCATTCGTGCTGATGTCACCGAAGCGCGAAAGCGTTTGCAGTGCTTGCAGTCCTTCCGGGCCGTCGAACGCAATGGCAGAGCGGGCCTCGTTCATCATCCGCCCGCCATAGGAAGCAAGCAGGTTCTGGAATATCCATGCATTGGTGGAGGTGTATTCGATATAGCCGCCATTGATATTACCGCCGAGCGCGGAGACTTTGGCGCCGATCTCATGGATCTCGTCCCAGGTACTGGGAGGCTGCGGCTTCGAATAGCCGACCTTGCGGAGGAGATCCATATTGCAATAGACGATCGGAATGGTCGTGCCGAAAGGCAAGCCATAGATGCTTTTGCCGACCGTCGTTGCCTCGATCATCGGCGTGGAAAGGCCCATGGCCTGCAGGTTTTTGATATCGCCGTTAAAGAACGAGTTGACCGGCTGGACAATCTTGCGGTCGGCAAGAATGCCGGCATAGGTGAGGGACTGCCAGGTCGCATCTGGGAGAGCGCCGACGACTGCGGCGCGCAGCGTGTTGTTGAGCAACGGATCCCAATTGTCGCCGTCGGCCGAGAATTTGACCGTCATGGAAGGGTTCTGCGCGCTAAACCCGGTGCTCAGCTCCGCCAGCAAGGCTTGATAGTTTGGTGCGCCATGGCTGATCGTTATGGTGGGCTTTTCCTCGGCTCTGAGAATGCCCGGCATCGCCAGGGTCCCGGCTGCCGCCACTCCAGTCATCATCATCTGTCTGCGCGTCAAATGCATAGATGTTCTCCATGAAGTGAAGTCATGCTTCCACACGGCGTTTCAGCGGGGAAGCAATTGTGGACTTGGTTTCAATCCAGCCGCCATCTAGATAGACCGTTCGGCCGACAGCCGTGCGCTGGAGCTTTTGAGAGTAACTATTGAGCCCGACTTCGAAGATCTGAGGCGCAGCGACCTTGGGCAATTGTCTGACCAGGCCGCCTTCATACTCTTCGGAAAGTACTTCGGAGAGAACTCGGCCCGTCATGGTACCGGGGACGGGTATGTCGAGGAGCGACAAGATGGTTGGCCCAATGTCGCAGATGCCGGTCGGGACCGAGGAGACATGCGCGCTGCTGCGGAAGGCGGAGCCTGCCACGATGCCGACCGAGGCGAGCTCCTTTGGATGAAGGCCGCCATGAACGCCGAGACCCGGTCGCCTGTCATTGTCGTAGAACGTGCCGCCGACCAGTCCGAACTCGTCGACGCCGTCATCGGCACGAAAGGCAAAATAAACATCCGGCGCGCGTTCATGATCGGCAAAGACCAGATGGCTGGCGAAGCTGCCCGGGGCGAGGCCTTCAACCTCGTTCTTCCCGGCCGTGAAGATTGGGCCAATCCAGGGCTGCTCGATCAGGGCCTCGACAAGCCTGGCAAGTTGGGGTGTTGATCGGTCAGCAAGATAAAGCGCCCCGACCTGTCCCGGTACCACCACGACATCCACGCCCGCGCTTGGCGCGGTCGCGGGATTGAAGCCGGCGGCTTTCAGGGAACCAGCAACCGAGACGCGCGTATGGGCGGTGATGTGGCCGTGATCCGAAAGCACGATGATCTGCACCCCGGCAGCTCTGCCCTCCGCCTCCCACCAGTCGAGAACGCGGCCGAATTCGGCGTCGCTATGGGCAATAGCCTCACGCGTCTTTGCGCCGCCCGTTCCGTTGAAATGCGATGCGGTATCCGGCTCACCATAGGAAAGCACGGTGACGTCGGGAGCATGCTTCGGCCAGATGTAATCAAGAAAGATCGAGGTGATCAGCGTCTGCGCCTCAATGTCGGGTTCGCCCTGCGGTGGGACCGGGGGCAAAGCTCCGAAGCGCCCGACGATTTCCGAGAGCGCACTTTGCGGAGTACAGGCTTCGGGGAAATGGCCTGAGACACGAATATGGCCGAACTCCTCGGCCTTGTGATGGAAGAAGCGGGTTGTGCCAGGCGTATTGGTTGCGAGCACCGCAAGGCTTTTGCCGGCCCGGCCGAGAATTTCGCCGAGCGTTGGCGCCCCCATCAGATTCCCACCACTTTCGCGGTTCAATTGGTCTAGTAGAACGGCATCGGCCGTATCGACGTAGCGATGTAGTGTCGCAGACCGATCGACGTATTTATTGCCGACCATGCCGTGCTTACTGGAGGTTGCTCCCGTCACAAGACTGGGGAAAGCCACACGCGTTTCGCTCGGATAAACCGTTCTTTGGGCCGAAAGGGTTGCGCCCAGCCCCTTGGTCCGGGCAATATTGGGGGTCTGAGCAGAATCGATCAGATCGGGCCGCAGCCCGTCGAAACTGACAATGAGAAATTTAGGAGCTGTCGTCATATTGGTTTCTTGCGCATTAGAGTTCTAGAACGCTAGAATGCATGAGTATGTGAATGTTGTGTGACGACCACGGAAACGGGTGATGAATGGAACAGGACGGGATCAATCTCTGGCGCCAGATCGGGGAGACACTTGCCGAGGAGATAGGCACAGGCACTTTCGCGCCTGGCGATCGGCTGCCGCCCAGTACCGATCTCGCCACACGTTTCGGGGTCAATCAGCACACTGTTTTGCGGGCCATCTCTCACTTGCAGAACGAGGGGATGGTACGAATTGAACGTGGTAGGGGAACCTATGTTGCCGATGTAATCCCCTACCGTCTCGGACGACGCACGCGCTTTGAAGAAAATCTGAAGGAGCTGAACCACGCGCCTCAACGCACTTTGATTGCCGTAACCGATATTCCCTCGACGCCTGCAATCGCAACCCATCTGGAGCTGGCGCCCAATGAACTCGTAACGCAGGTGACTGTTCTGGCGATTGCCGACGATATCCCCATCAGCATCAACAGTAATTTCTTTCCTCGTTCCCAGCTGCCGGGCATCGGCGATGCCTTTCGCGTCGAGGCGGCTCGACCGAAACCGAACCTTGCGACGCAGTCAGTTCTTGCCGCCCTTGGCATTGCTGACTTCGAACGCCGCAAGATCCGGATACGCGGTCGAGAATCGACACAGGATGAAGCTCGCCTTTTGCGTATGCCGCCCCAAGAAAATGTATTCGAGGTCGAAGTGCTCAATGTCGACGCCGAAGGCAGGCCAATCGTGTTTGGACAGTCGATCTTCTGCTTGAGCCGTGTGGAGTTCGTATGGGATTTTGCATTGGGCGATCTATCTTAATCGCGCTTCATCCGACCGGCTATCCAAAAGACGCTCGCTACCGATTGTAACCTATTCGTCCGGCATAGGACGAGGGATGAGAATTTGTACACCGGCGCTTTCTAGAGCCCGTTGGTGCTCATCTGTCGGCTCACCATCCGTTGCGAGGATCTGAACCTTGTCGAGTGCGAGAGCAACATGTGCATCGCGGCGGTCGAACTTGCCACGATGCATTGCTACTGCCATCACGCTTGATTGTTCCGCCAAAGTCTGGGTGAGATCCACCATCGCGCGCGTCGTAGCAAACAAACCGAACTCGAAGTCAAGTGCGCTCGATCCTATGACGGACAGATCGAAAAAGCGATCCTTTAACGACCTCAGGGTCTCGGTACCTCCGATCGACCGAAGTTGACCGTTCAAAACACCGCCTGTCAGAGTAACCGTAAAGCGGGGCGATGCAGCTAAGGTAGTGCCCACATCAACCATGTTGGTCGTAACGGCCAGGCTCTTGTCCGAGGACGCGAGCACTTCGGCAAGCAGCAACATCGTTGAGCTGGACCCGATAAACACATTCATGCCATTTTCAAAAAGTGGCAGCGCGGCCTTTGCCGCCAGCAACTTGGCCCCCTGATCAACGCTGATTCTTTCCGAGATCGGCTTGCGCGCATTGATACTCGAAGGATTTGTCGCAACCGCTCCACCATGAACACGCCGAAGCAGTCCATCGCGTTCCAGCGCGCGAATGTCCCGGCGGGCGGTTTCGGTATGCACGCCGAAGCGTTCGGCAATTTCGCCTACCGCGACCACATCTCCGCGATTGAGAAGCGCAAGAATGTTTTGCTGACGGGTTACGCTCAGATTGCTGCCGCTTCTTGAGCGGGATGTTTTCTCATTGTCCGACATATTCTGCCTATTCCTGCATTAACGCACTTCCAGAAAAAGCGCATCACGGTTTTGCGTCCGGAGCGACTCCGGGAGGGCTTATTGTCACGCTGCACTGGGTAGCGGCGCGGTGTTCGGCGCAATGTCGATTACTCTATTGTCACGGATAGAATGGGGATGCACCACCACGTCTCGTTCGTTGACCAGGATCACGGTATAAGCGGGTTCAACCTCCACATGCCGGACCAGTTCAGTCTCGAAATCCAGCATCACCTGATGCGTGAGGCCCGCCGCCACGGTGAAGGGAATGCCACGCCAGGAACCGGCTACATTACGATGCATGTGCCCGAAGAACATGTGCCGGATGCGGCTTTTGAACGGCGCGATGGTTTCCCATAATTCATCTTCGTGCTGCAATGCTATATGATCGAGGCGTTTTAGACCCACCCGGACTGGTGCGTGATGCATGAACATCAGGATCGGATGTTCCCCGTCCGCAAGCTGCGATTTTAGCCAATCGAGGCGCGCGCGGTCGAGCGCTCCAGCATGTGTGCCCGAAGTCCAGGTGTCGAGCAGCAAACCGATATGATCATCCAGATCGAATCGGCTATGGGCATACCCGTCAGCCGCCAGGTGCTGGGGGAAGATCTCGCCAAATGTACTGCGGCGGTCGTGGTTGCCCACCGTCATGTGGAGCCTAGGCAAGGCAAACTCGGATGCCACATCACGAAACAACTCATAAGAAGGTCGATCTGCAAGATCAGCGATATCGCCACTGATAACCAGTGCAACGGCGTCGGAATGATATTTGGCCATATCGGACAGGCACGCCCGCAGGCGGGCTTCCGGATCGATCCCCTTGAGTTGTTCTCCCTTGGGAACCAGGTGTGGATCGGTAAGTTGAACGATCTTCATGGCGCTACTGAACCACCTTTATAGCAGAGTTGAATGGGCCGAAATCCAGCACCAGCGCCGAAT
Source organism: Martinezella miluonensis (assembly GCF_900094545.1). Classification (GTDB taxonomy): domain Bacteria; phylum Pseudomonadota; class Alphaproteobacteria; order Rhizobiales; family Rhizobiaceae; genus Rhizobium; species Rhizobium miluonense. The sequence continues at coordinate 26,738 of NZ_FMAH01000049.1, read as the reverse complement.
AGGGCGCCCAGGCGATCTCTCGCCGCTTGGCGAAAAAGCTGCCATTGTTGTGCAGAATGATGAAGGGCACTTCTTCAGCAAAAATCTCCAGTACCCGCCGCGCGAGTTTCTTGCGCTCCTCGGGAACGTCCGATTCTGCGAAAGCTGTGCCCACGGCTTGATATTCCGGCGAATTCCAGATCTCCAGCTTACGTTGGCCGCCGCCGGGACCATGCTGCCGCCAGATCATCGAGGTCGGGTCTGGCCACGACGGCAGGAAAGATTCATCCCAAATCGCGTGGGAAGGCTTGGCATACACCTGGCTGAAGTTTTCCATAGGCTGAAGAACGACGTTGATGCCGACGCTCTTCCACATAGCCACGAGGATTTGCGCGGTCAGCACCTGGTTCGGGTACCAGTTGTTCAGCAATCGATACGGAATCGGTTCGCCCGTATACGCAGCCAGTTTCACCAGAGAGCGGGCTTGGTCCGGATCATAGGTCGGGGTTGGGAAACTCGGGTCATATGCGTCTCCAAAGATCGGATATTGTGCGCCATTGGGAATATCTATCCGGCCGCGCCACAGTTGTTTGATGATAAGGTCGCGATCGATGGCCAGACTCATGGCCTGACGAATACGTACATCCGATAACCAGGGGCCGGTTGTGTCTATTGCCAGCGCACGGAGATTGGCGATGGCGCCGCCTACGATGTCGAAACGGGATTGATCGAGCGCGTCGAACTGATCCGGCAGCAGGTCCGATATAAGGTCATAATCGCCCGCCAGAAGACCGTTGATACGTGACGCAGCTTCCGGAACGATGCGAAACTCAATCCGGGAGAATGGCGGAAGACCACCCCAGTATTCGTCATGGGATTCCAGGATCAGACCGACGTCCCTGCGGTTCGAAACCACACGATACGCTCCGGCGGCCACAGGTGCGGCAAACCACTTCTCCCAGCTGCCCGCCTTGCGGAATGCCGCTTCGCTGACGATTTGCGCGCTCCATGCCGCCAGCTTCTTGTCGATCGCCGGGTCGGGAACCTTGGTCGTGATGCAGACCGATCTTGGTCCCGTCGCCTCTACAGAGGCGATAGTTCGTTGATACTGCAATGCGTTCGTATTGCCAGCGCCGTTGGGACCGAGCTTTCGCTCTTCACTCAGCGAAAAGATCACGTCGGCCACGGTCACCTCCGAGCCGTCATGGAATTTCACGCCAGGGCGTAGCGTGAACTCGATCCGTTTATCGTCGATACGTCGCCAACTTTCTGCGATCGCTGGCTTGAGCGCCATGTTGTCGCTAAAATCGCTGCGCAGCAAACCATCGAATGCATTGTAGAGAATACGCAATGCCGGGGTGTTGTTCACCATGATGGGGTCGGCGTAGTCGGGCTGCGTCGGTACGGCGACGACGATGCTGGGACGGCCCTGGCTCGATGCCAGTCGTGGGATGGCAGTCGCTGCCGCACCGGCTGCAAGCGTTCTGAGGAGGGATCTTCGGCTGAGGTTGAGCATGGAGCGTCCCATCTGTTTTTGGGGAGGTGAAGAGGAAATTATCGCTGTGATCCGTCCAGACGATCACGCATCCAGTCGCCAACCAGGGAGATCGATAGCGCCATGAGCGAAATGACGAAGGACGGTATTACCAATATCCAAGGCGCTTGGGTCAGGTAGTCACGGCCATACCCGACCATCGCGCCCAGTGAGGTTGAAGGCGGTTGTACGCCGAGTCCGAGAAAACTCAGGCCGCTTTCGATCAGGATGATCTCGGGAAACGAAATGGTCATCGACACGATGAGCGTCGCTGCGACGTTGGGTAGGATATGCCGCCAGTACACCTGAACGGGATGAGCGCCGAGCTGCTCGACGGCCCCTGCATAGCCTTGCGCATTGGCGCTTATGGCGAGCCCTCTGGCAATACGGGCATAACGCTCCCACCCGTGCAGCGCGAGCAAGCAGATGAAGACCGGAAGAGAGTTGCCGATGAAGGCCAATACGGCCAAGGCCAGGATGAGGAAAGGCACGGTGGCCTGAAAGTCCACCAATGCCAGAATGACATGCTCCGTCCACCCACGGAAATGGGCAGCAAGGAAACCCAACACCGTGCCGAGCACTGCCCCTAGAAACGTAGCGCCCAGTGCGATGAGCACGCTCATCTGAATGGAGAGGATGAGACGAGACAGCATGTCACGCCCGAGTTCGTCGGTGCCTAACGGATGAGCTGCCGTGCCGCCCAGCCCCACGGGCGGAGACAGCCGGGCCAGCAAGTCGATCGCGGCAGGGTCGAATGGTATGATGACATTTGCAAGAACCGCTGTCGCCACAAGCAGGGCAAGGCAAGCCAGCGCGACGCAGACGAGCAACGGCGTCTTTTTCCTGTCTTTCTTTGCCTTGACGCGCAAATGATCCGGAGGGGTGCGCTGTAGCATCATGTACGTCCTCCAGCGCGGGTCCGTGGGTCGAGAAGCCCGTAGGCGAGATCGACGACAAGGTTCGAGGCAACCATGGTGATTGCGACCAGGAACAATATGCACTGAACGACAGAAAGATCACGGCTGATCACCGAGGAAACCAGCAGCCGCCCAACGCCCGGCCAGGAGAATACGCTCTCCACCAACACGGCCCCGGCGATCAACTGCCCCACCATGAAACCAACGATCGTGACGGTGGGAATTGCCGCATTCGGCAAGGCATGTCCGTAGACCACCAGGCGCCACGGTACACCCTTGGCATTTGCCGTGCGGATATAAGGCTGACCCAGCACCTCCAACATCGCGCTACGGGTATAACGGGCCAAAACGGCCGCGCCGCCGACTCCGAGTGTGAGGACGGGCAAAATGATATGCCGCCAGCCTTGCGCGCCCCCTGACGGCAGCCAGCGGAGCCAGACCGCAAAGACCAGCACAAGCAGCAGGCCAAGTACGAAGGAGGGTATCGTGAAGCCGGCTACAGCGGCAAGCATCACGCCGCGATCAATCAGGCTGTTACGATGAACCGCCGCATATATGCCAGCGGGGATGCCGATCAGGACGTTGATGAAAAGCGCCGGGATCGTCACGATCAGGGTGATTGGAATCCGCTCGATTACGAGGGTAAGCGCATCGCGACCCTCGCGCATCGACACACCGAGATTGCCGGTTGCAACATGCTTCAAATATTCGAAGAACTGCACCCAGACCGAGCGGTCGAGCCCCCAGGCCTTTCGGAAGGCCTCCAGCGCCTCGGGCGAGGCATCGTTCGAGAGGATCTCCAATGCCGGATCGCCCGAAAGACGCAACACCACGAATGCAAAACCAACCACGAGAAAAATGGTTACGAGTGATCTTGCAAGCCTTGCCAGGATCAAATGCGCCATCATCATGCCCCTTTCCGGAGGCTGACACCAGGGGTCTCGACAAGGTGGCAGGCCACCTTACGGCCGCCGTGTCGGGTATTGACGAGGCTGGGCCGAACATTGCGGCAGGCAGGAATAGCCACCGGGCAGCGGGGATGGAAATCACACCCGCCCGGCCGGTCGGCCGGGTTCGGTGGGTCACCCGCCAATACGGTTGGGCGTGTATTGGTTTCGCGTACATCGGGCACAGCCGAAACCAGGGCGCGGGTATAGGGATGAAGAGGCGTGTGCAACACCTCGTCGGTCCTACCCTCCTCAACGATCCGCCCCAGATACATCACGGCGACTCTGTTGCTGATCTGTCGAACAGCCCGCAGGTCATGGCTGATGAACACCATTGCCAAACCCAGTTCCTTCTGGATGTCGATGAACAGGTTGATTATCTGAGCCTGAATAGAGACATCGAGCGCCGAAATCGGTTCGTCGCACACCAGAAGATCCGGTTTGGTTGCAAGTGCGCGCGCCAGAACTACGCGCTGCCTTTGCCCACCAGACAGCTCATTCGGCAGGCGTGCGCCATGTTCCTCGGATAGTCCGACGAGGCCGAGCAGGGTCGCGACACGTTCGCGTCTTGAGGCTAGGTCGCCGATGCCATGGATGCCAAGCGGCTCGCCGATCTGGTCAGCCACAGCTAATCGCTTGTCCAATGCACCAAGCGGATCCTGATAGACGAGCTGCATCCGCGCGCGCAGCCGTCTCCAGGCGGTGCTTTTTCGAGGCGGGATAGCGCCATTGTCAAATTCCACAAAGCCGGCGTCTGGTTTCTCCAGCCCAAGCAGCAGCCGCCCCAGGGTCGATTTCCCACAGCCAGACTCTCCGACCAGGCCCAGCGTTTCGCCACGCTGAACTGCGATCGAGATTCCATCGACGGCTGCGACAAGCCGCCGACGCTTCAGAAGACCGGCTGGTGAAGTATAAGTCTTCACCAGCCGGTCAGCGACAAGCAATTCACCACTCACGCCACGACCTCCACCAATTCTGTCTGGTCCGCGCAAAGGCATGCCACCAGGCGTTCGTCTCCGCGATCGATGAGTTCGGGGAGGGTATGACGACAAACGTCCTTGCTGGATGTGCAACGTGGCGCAAAATCACAGCCGGCCGGTCTTGCATTTGCTCCAGGAACAGTCCCGGGAATGGCCGTTAGCCGTTGCAATGGTCCATCGAGTCGGGGAAGAGCGTCCAGAAGACCTCGAGTGTAGGGATGGCGTGGCCTTGTGAATAACTCCCGGACGTGCGCCGCCTCCACGATCCGGCCCGCATACATGACATATGCACGGCTGCATACCTTTGCGATCACACCCAGATCGTGGGAGATGAACACCAGTGCCATGCCTGTCTCACGCTGAACATCACGCAGCAGATCAAGGATTTGCGCCTGTATCGTTACGTCCAATGCAGTCGTCGGCTCGTCCGCAATCAAAAGGTCAGGTTTGCCAGCCAGCGCCATCGCGATCATGACGCGCTGATTCTGACCACCCGACAATTCGTGCGGATATGATCTCAGCCGTCTCTCCGCATCAGGGATACCCACGAGGTCGAACAACCGCTTTGCCTCGGCTCTGGCGGGGGCGCCTTCCATGCCGCGATGCAATCGCAATGCCTCGACCACCTGGCGTCCAACCGTGTGAACAGGGTTGAGCGCACTGGCTGCATCTTGAAAAATCATGGCAATCCGCTTGCCTCGAATCCTCGAGAGGCTGTCGGCTGATGCGCCAAGAATTTGCTGACCATCGAGCAGGACGCGGCCGGAGAGCGCGGCAGTTGGCGGGAGAAGCCCGAGAACGCCGAGCCAAGTGACGGATTTTCCCGATCCACTCTCGCCGATCAGCCCAACGGTTTCACCTCGGCGGACAACGAGATCGATGCCGCACACTGCCATCCCGTCACGGAAGCCGACCGACAATTTCTCGATTCTAACGAGTTCGCGCATCCTTTACCCTTCATGTCATTCCTGAGGCTGCGATCACGATTTATCGCGACAGCGCGTTACCCGAGAACTGGGAGCGACCATAGGTACGGCGAATGACAGATTGATGACATTTGCTGGTTTATGTTTGTTTTTGTTGTTATCGGCATCCTCTTTTTGAGGTCGGCTTGAGCCCAGGTGAATGATACCCTCTCATGACGGTCATGGTCGTTGGAAAGCATAAGTGCGCAATGCGAGTACGAAATGCGTTCAGTTCGGCAGCTTTGTTGTACGCGATTGGTCGGGACCGCAAACTTGATCTCCAGAACGTTTCACAATCTTCTGGAGCCACTGCGGCCCCGACTACTCAACCACTTGCAAACGGCTTCTTAGCCAAGCCCCCGAACGACTTCGACCACGGCATCTAACCCGCGGACCAATTCCTCACGCGTTTCAGGCGACCCAAAGCAGATACGAGCCGCATCCGGGACGGGCTTGCCATTGTTCACGAACGGAGCAGCATCTCCGGCCATGACCTCGTGACTTCATGAGCCTTCTCCGATTGAGGCCCACAGAGCGTATCAGTTTTTCCGTTTCCCGTGGTCCAGCCCGAAGGGTTCACTCCAAAACCGGCTCAGTTCCGCGTGGAAACCAACACCCCGCCTCTCGCAGTTGCAAAGACGTAGCAGCGAGGCGTCTGAATGGGCTTCCTAGTCAAGGGGCCCGCGACGTTGCGAGCCCCAAAGAGATGGCTTAGCGATATGCGGCGCCGCACACTGACTTTGCCGTCACCCCTTCGGCAGGGACCATTTCGGCAGGATAATCGTATTTTGCGAGGATCTTGGCCACCGAACCGTCCTTGACGGCTTTCGCGATCGTCTCGTTCAAACGATCACGAAACTCGGCATCTTCGGGACGAAATGCGATCGAGCCGTAATTGATCCGTTCTTCGCCATTGACCAAGCGTTTGAACGGAGTTGCAACTTCCAGGCCCTTGGCGTTGGGATCCTTGACCTGCTTGATCGCCGCCTCATAGGACAGGATCAGGGCATCGACCCGGCCCGCCATCAACGCAGAGATACCCGAGGTCTCGTCTTGAAACAGAGGCATGTTTTCTTCTTTGACGCCTGCGGCGATTAGATCGGTGATCGACGCAGCGTTGCGAAGGTTTCCAACTGTCACGCCCGGCTTTGCTAGATCGGGATAGCCATGAAGGTTCTTTGGGTTTCCTGCCTTCACCACAGCAGCCGCCCCCCCCGAAATGAACGGGTTAGCGAAAATAACCTGCTCGCAACGTTTGGGGAGAATGTACATTCCTCCGCCGATCGCATCGACCCGACGCGAGATCAGACTTGGGATCAGGGCACCGAAATCCATGCTCTGAAACTCGATCTTCTTCACGCCCAAAGATGCAGCTGCGGTAGCTAGAACGTCGGGATAGATGCCGGCGATGTTGCCGTTGGCATCCGCAAAGCCACTTGGCGCTGAGTTATAGATGCCGATTGTAATGACACCGCTTTGCTTGATTTTTTCCGAGAGCGTTTGTGCACTGGCGATTGTTGGGGCAACGATAGAAACGCTTGCGACGGCGACGGACATCGCCGCGATTGCCTTGATGATTCTTTTGAAGGACATGTTGTTCACCCGTTTTTGGAGGAGCTTGAGACCAGACCCATCGGCGCCATTTGGTCTTCTCGACTGGCGGGCTGTCCAAGTCAGAAGAGCTTCACCTAGTATATCAGGTATGTCAAGTGGCCTTGCGCTCCAAGATGGAGCGTTCGGCCGAGGTTGCCGGCTCGCTCCATTTATACTAGGTATAACCAGTTGATGCGCCTTGGATCCTTTGGTTCTGGCTGCATAATTCAAGTGGCCCTTTCTTTTGCAGCGGGAATATCCATGGCTCAGCCGAAAGCATTGATCGGATCATCTTCGACCCTTTATGAGGTCGTGAGAGAAGAGATCATCAAGCGCATCAAGAATGGGACTTACAAACCGGAGGAACTGATACCCTCGGCGTCAGCTCTCAGCGACGAGTTCAATGTGAGCCCGATCACGGTCAAGCGCGCTCTGCAGGATCTGAGGTCTGCCGGCTTTCTAATCTCCATTGCCGGCAAGGGTAGTTTCGTCAAGAAGCAGTCGCGCGTACTTCGCAAGCTCGACGTATCGAGGCTCGTCCTGGGTGGCGACAGTCTCAAGTTGCTCTCGATCACACGCGAAAAGATCACCGACGCGACCATGCTCGCATTCAACCCGCCGAGCGAGCCTATGCTGTGCATTCGGAAGATCGTTTACATCGACGATGCCCCCTTCCTCTATGATGCTACTTACATATCGCGGGACGTCGGGGACGATCTGATCGAAGAGTTTGGCAAAACTTTCGTGATTTCCGCGCTCGAAAAGCGAAGTATCCAGGTTACAAATACAGATCTTATCATCGACGCCGCACCGGCAGGCGGGCAAGTCGAAGATGTTTTTGGCATCCCGACCGGCTATCCCTTGCTTCGACGTTTCTACAAATTCACCACGAACCACAAAGATATCACCGTCTACGGCATGTTGCAGGCGCCATTCGATCAGTTGGCCTGCACAATCTCGTTGCCAGGAAAACCGACGAAATAAAGAACGGGTTTATCACGTCTCTTTGTCCGTGGTCAGGCTTCGCTCGGTTCCGGGACGTTGATCGTGCAGGCCAGTTGTTCAAATGGTGCTTGAACCAAGCCCATGACGACGAGACCGGTCTTGGACATCGTGAACCGGTAATATCTTCTGAAGAGCGGATAGCCTGTGGGAACTCCCAGCAATGCCGCGATCTCACCGTCAGCGGGAGCGGCCTCTATGATCAAGTCGGTCTTGAGGACCCCGATGCCAGCGCGCTCGAATGCCTCGACGACCAGATAGCGTTCGAACTCGGCAACAATCACTTCGGACACTGGTTTCGAAATGAAGGCGACATCGTGAAAAAATGGCCGCCCCTCGGCCATGAGGATCTTTCGCACGCATAGAACCGGCCCATCGACTGGCTCCATTTCTCGCAGGATCGGATCATCGACCGTTTCAAGGGCGATAGAAAGAATTTCGATCTGCGTGTCGGCATACGGGTTTGTGGAGCCGAGCTTGCGCAGGAGCCGGGTCCGCCGTTTGATAAAACTGCCTCTTCCCACTTGGGCCATCAGGATCCCCGCGGCCTGCAGGTCGCGAAGAGATCGTTTTATCGTGATCTGGCTTACTCCAAATTCTCTTCCAAGTGTCGCAGCCGATGGCAGAGGCTCGTCATCGGGATAAACGCCCTGCTCGATCCTTCTCATCAGTTCCTCACGGATTGAGCTGTGCAGCGACAACGAACGGTTCGCTCTCGATATCGTCATTTTTGTCCTCCGACATAAACCGACAAATGAAACGCTTGACGGCGATAACATACCTAGTATATCAGGCTATGAAAAGCAAAATTGGGAACGAAGCCCGAGCCTTTTCTCGGGCCAACAGACAGGCTTTGACATCAGGGTAGGCACTCAGCTGTTCGCCAGCCTGCATCGTCCTGTTGAAGTGCTACAAGCGATTGGGAAGGTAATGAGCTTCTTCAATATCCTAACTGGCATCTTTCAGGGCCTCGGGGTTACAGCCGAAGTGACCTTTTACGGCCTCCTCTATGCAATCCCCTTCGCTCTGATCGCTGGCGTCCTGCAGCATTTCACGCGAGGGTTCTCGCGGGGCGTGATTACCGCCTTTATCGAATTTTGGCGGAGCAGTCCGATCATCGTGCTGCTTTACGCGTTCTACTACTCACTCCCTGCCTTCGGCGTCTTTCTGTCCGGTGTGACTGTTGGAGCTATGGTGCTCGGATTGAACATCGGCGGTTACGGCAGCCAATCCGTTCGGGCTGCACTTCAGTCGTTAAGCAAAGGTCAAGCGGAAGCGGGCTTGGCACTCGGCTTGAGTCGCTTCGATGTGCTGCGACTGATCGAGCTGCCGCAGGCAATCTCGTCGATGATGCCGACATTCGTCAATCAGGCCATCCAACTTGTAAAAGGGACAGCTCTCGTTTCGCTCCTTACCCTAACGGACATGACGTTCCGGGCGAAGCAGATCTCCCAGCTGACCTACGACCCCGTGAAGATCTATAGCGCCCTTTTTCTGGCCTATCTCATCATTTGCTATCCGATCACTATCCTAGGTCGCCGGCTCGAGCGCACCAAAGCCAAGGGAGCGCGAACCAATGACATTTGATTTCAGCTTCGCGATCCAGATCATCCCGCTCGTTCTCAAGGGAATTGGCAACACGATCCTGGTCGGCATCGCGAGTTTCATCGGTGCGACGGTTCTGGGTCTGATCTGGGAACTGATCAGACGATCCAATCGCTACGCTCGACCGGTGATGCAATTCATCATCGACTGCCTGCGGTCGACCCCTGTCATCGTTCACCTGTACTTTCTGTTTTTCGTGCTGCCCTACTACGAAATCGTGCTCCCCGCGATGTTTGTCGGCATCTTCGGTCTCAGCATCTACTTTTCCGGATACATCTCCGAAGTGTTCAAGGCAGGCTTCGACACCGTGCCGCGCGGACAGTCGGAAGCAGCTCAAAGCCTCGGTCTTGGCGGCGCAGATATCTTCAGGTTTGTCATCGCTCCGCAAATGATCCGAAACGTTGCGGCGCCGCTTGGCTCCTATTCCGTATCGATCCTCAAATCGACGCCCTATCTCTCGATTATCGCCGTGCCGGAAATGCTCGGCAGCGCCTTCGACGTAGCGTCCGACACGTATCGCTATGCGGAACCGATGTTCGTTGCGGGCATCCTCTTCCTCGCTCTCTCACTGCTTATGGTGGCAGGAATCAGCTACGTCGAGCGACGCCTCGGCCTAACTCATGCACATGCGTAAACAAAGCACCACGCCCAATTCCACCGGGAGATTTTCGATGCCCTCGCCAATCCCACTGAACGCCGGCTCGACCGACAATAGTTCCGTACCAGCCGTTTCAATGGAAAGCGTATCCAAGTGGTACGGAAAGTTTCAAGTTCTACACGACATCAACTTGAATGTTCGAGCAGGCGAGAAGGTTGTCGTGTGTGGCCCTTCCGGCTCGGGAAAATCGACCTTGATCCGCTGCATCAACCAGCTCGAAGTGCACCAGTCCGGCATCATCCGCGTCAATGGCACGGAAGTCCGGCAGGGAATGAAAGGGCTGGCTGAAGTCCGCCGCGACGCCGGCATGGTGTTTCAGCATTTCAATCTCTTTCCGCACCTCTCTGTCCTGGACAATTGTACTCTCGCGCTGGTCCGTGCACGCAAGATGACCAAATCAGCAGCCGAGGAAGTTGCGATGGAAAACCTCAATAAGGTTCGGATTCCGGAGCAGGCGAGGAAGTTTCCAACCCAGCTTTCGGGCGGGCAGCAACAACGCGTGGCAATCGCCCGCGCGCTCTGCATGAAGCCACGGGTGATGCTCTTCGACGAACCGACGTCTGCGCTTGACCCAGAGATGATCAAGGAAGTGCTCGAAGTCATGACCAGCCTCGCTGATGACGGGATGACGATGATCTGCGTCACCCATGAGATGGGCTTTGCCCGTCAGGTTGCCGATACCGTCGTGTTCATGGACGCCGGGCGGATCGTGGAAGCCGCACCGCCAGCAAAATTCTTTGATGCTCCCGAAAATGAGCGCGCACAAAAATTCCTCGGACAGCTTCTGCACTAGTTCAGCAGGCGCTTCCACGAGCATTCAGTCTAAAATTGCCCTGTGAAGGATCATGTCGATGACGAACACGACTACGCAGTCCACGACCATTTGGTCTGAAATCGACTATCAGACAGACGCCGGCCTCGGCGCCATCGCTCAGATCGGAATGATCGTCCTCGATAACGATCAGACGCTTTCGCATGAAGCCCGCCAGATGCTGACGATCCCGGGCATTGCGCTGTACGAGAGCCGTCTTTCCACGGCACGCCAGGATGCGCCAATCTCCGCAGGCCTCCTGCATGATACCTTCAATGGACTTGAGGGTGCGCTTGTCCAGGTCAACGCCCGTTTTCCGTCGAAGGTCATCGCGCTCGGATGCACCTCGGCTGCGATGACGATTGGAGCGGAAGAGCTGGAACGGCGCGTCCATAAAGCGTCGCCTAGCGCGCAGGTAACAGATCCGTTCACCGGGATCCTGGCTGCACTTCGGACTTTGGGCGCCAGACGTATCGGTTATGTCTCGCCCTACCCACGCGATGTTGCAGAAGACATGGTCCGCAAGATCGAAAAGGAAGGATTCGTGGTCCCCGTGGCCAAAGGCTTTCACCACGAGGGAAGCTTTATCCGTCACGACGCCCCATTCATCTCGCCGGAAAGCACGGCGAACGCTGTCAGAGCAGTGGTAAACGAGGGTGATGTCGATGCGGTTGTCGTATCCTGCACGCAGATGCGTGCTGCCGTCGCCATCGACAAACTCGAACAGGAAATCGGCAAGCCGGTGATCACGTCGAACCAGGCCCTGTGCTGGCATGCGCTCCGTCTTGCCGGCTACAAGCAACCTGTAGTTGGCTGGGGCAAACTGTTCGAACGCGACATCTAAATAATCATTGGCGCAGCGTCCCGACGGCGAGTTGTGCCATTATCCTAATATACCAGGCATATCATTGTCTGAACCCCGGACGTGCAAGCAACATTGCTCGCTCGGATCGAAAGCAACACGAGGGAAAATTTGATGACAATGAACGTTCCGGTATGGCCAAGCGCTGACGAGGTCATGGCAAGGGTAGCGACCTTGAAGCAGAACATGGCAGACGCTGGAATCGATGCAGTCCTGATCACCGGCGAGCACAATTTCGTATACTTCTCCGGTTTCAGGACGCTGTTCTGGCTGTCTAACGCCCGTCCCTTGATGGCCCTAGTCGAGCGCAACCGCGACGGCATCACGATCCTTGTCAATCGGTCCGAACGCAGAAACGTCGAGCAGTCGGCATACCCAGGCGTCACACCTGCATTTTATGACGGCTTCACCGACGCGGCGCTGCAGGCTGCCGGTGATCTTGTCGCCAAGTTGCCTGCCGGGTCTCGGATCGGCTTCGACTATGGCTATGACATGATGGGACGCGGCTCGGTCGACGTTGCGGATCGTCTTCGCTCAGCACCCAATAACATGCAGCTTGTCGATGCGGCGCTGGTGATCTGGAAGCAGCGTCTGATCAAGAGCGAACATGAGATCCTCGCCAAGAAGGTTGCCTGCGATATCGCAACGAGTTCCTTCTTCGACGGGCTCTCCGACCTCAAGCTCGACATGACCGAATATGAGTGGGGCCAGCGCCTCAAACAACGGATGATCGGCCGCGGCGCCGATACTGTAGAATGGCTTCCGGTCCGTTTCGGCAAAGGCGGCGACACCTATGCGCGACCGAATTCCGAGCGATCGCTGGAGATGGACGATTTTGTGTGGTCGGACATGGGCGCGCGCCGCGGCGACCAGATCAGCGATCTGAACCGCATCGCCAAGATCGGAAAGGCAACCGAAGCGCAGAAGGATATCTATCGCTACGTCCGGGACGTCACTCTTCGCCTCGCCGAGAGCGTTCGTCCAGGAATGACCGGCGACGCCGTCTTCCGGGTGTTCGAGGATCTGTGGTCGGCTCGACCGGCATACAAGCTCGCAAGTCCCGGCCGCGTCGGTCACGGATCCGGTCTTGCGCTCACGGAGCCGCCGTCGCTGATGCCCGGCTCTGAAGAGATCATCGCCGAAAACATGATCCTTCATGTAGAGCCCAAGCTCGAGACCGAAGGCGGCGTCTTCCAGGTCGAGGAAGTCTTCCGCGTCACGGCTTCGGGTCCGGAATTCCTCAGCACCTTGGCTCCCGCCGAACTTCCCGTTGTCGAACTCTGACCCGCGCCGACAACCGGCAGGCGTGCGGATAATCTGATCATGGAGATGAAGACAATGAAAAGCCCGATCTGGACCTCGATCGACTTTGACGCCATCGGATATCAGGCTGACTTTGCCCGCCTGCCTTATTCGTCGGACACATCTGCGTATGGCTGGATTCCGATCCCGATGGTTTGCCTGAAAGGTGGTGACGGTCCAACGGCATTGCTGACCGCAGGCACGCATGGCGACGAGTATGAGGGGCAGATCGCTCTGCGACGCCTGCTGCGCGATCTTAAAAACACGAAACTCGAAGGGCGAGTGATTGCCCTCCCTTCGTTGAACTGGCCGGCTGTTTCGGCCGGTCGACGCAACTCGCCGATCGACAGCGGCAATCTCAACCGCGTCTTCCCTGGAACGACCAGCGGCGGACCGACGGCTGCCATTGCGCACTTCGTGTCTTCGGAGCTTTTCCCGCGCGCCGATCTCGTCATCGATCTGCATTCGGGTGGCAGCTCGCTCGACTATCTCCCCCTGGTGCTCGGTCGCCAGGGTCGAAACGAAGCCGAGGGTGCGGAGATCCGCCGGCTGATGGCGACCTTTGCAGCCCCCTACAGCGTCATCACCGATGGCGCAGCGGGTGGTGCCGGATCCACGATGTACGCGGCTGCTGAAAGCCAAGGCGTGCTGGCGATCATGACGGAGCTTGGAAGCGGGCCAACCCTCTGCCCGGAAAGGCTTGCCATCGCTGAGGCCGGTTTGCGCCGCGTGCTAAGAGATTACGGTATCGCCCCCGAGCTTGAGGCCCCCGACGCCCCCACTCCACGGATGATGAGAACGCTCAGCCCAAGCGCGTCGATCTACGCGCCGTCGGCTGGTATGTTCGAACCCTTCTTCAGGCCTGGCGATGAAATCGCCGCGGGGCAACTCGGCGGTTTGCTGCATCCGCTCGAAAACCCGTTGCAGGATCCGATCGAACTACGGTTCAACCACGCCGGTACTGTTGCCTACCGACGTTTCCCGACGCTCACCAAGACGGGCGATGCGTTGTTCGGGCTAGCCGTCCCGGTATAGCCGGCTCGGAATAACGACACGTTCCGCTACGGCTCACCACCTATGTGCGGACAAAGCAGGACATCCAAATGCGTGACAAGACTATCTGCGTAAAGCGGCCCAAAGTTTCCGCCGACGGTTTCGCGAGCCTCTCGACCGGCGTGCATCGCGCCTCGACAATCGTCTTCGACAGCGCCGAGGACTATGCCAATCGTGCTGCGCGTGGCCCCGACGGGTATACCTATGGGCTTATGGGAACGCCGACCACCCGGGCTTTGGAAGCTGCAATTACTGAGCTTGAGAAAGCCTCCCGCACGGTGCTCGTCCCTTCGGGTCAGGCAGCCGTTTCCCTCGTTTTTCTGTCGGTCCTCAAGCCGGGTGACACCGTTCTGGTTTCCGAAAGCGCCTACCCACCGGTGATCGATTTTTGCGAGGAATACCTAAAACCTAGAGGCATTGTCCATCGGCTGTACGACCCGACGATCGGCGCGGGTATAACAGACCTTTTCGACGACACTGTTAAGCTCGTTTGGATGGAATCGCCTGGCTCGACGACCATGGAGGTTCAGGACATCCCAGCGATCGTTTCCGCCGCGAAATCGCGCGGCATCTATACCGGTTGTGACAATACATGGGCAACGCCATTGTTATTCAAGCCGCTTCAGCACGGTGTCGATTTCTCAGCCATGGCTCTGACGAAATATGTCGGCGGCCACTCCGATCTTCTGCTCGGCTCTGTCGCGGTCGCGGACTACGAACTGTTCAAGCATCTTAAGCGCATCTTGAGCCTGTTCGGTGTCACCGTTTCTCCGGACGAATGTTCGCTGGCACTGCGTGGGTTGGAGACGATGGGCGTGCGCATGGCACATTCCGGTCGTGCCGCCCTGGAATTTGCTCGGAACATCCGGGACATCGCTGGACCTGGAAGCGTTCTACATCCGGCACTGCCGGAATGCATGGGCCATGACATCTGGGCGCGCGACTTCAAGGGCGCCAGCGGCGTCTTCACGATCGTCGTTCCAGCAGCCAAGAAGTCACGTATCGATCAGTTGCTGACAGCGGCTGAGACCTTTTCCATCGGCGCCTCATGGGGTGGGACGCATAGCCTATTTGCGCCGATGACCATCAAACGGGCCGCCCTCCAGAACACCGATCAACCAATCTATCTTCGCGTCAGCATCGGGCTGGAAGACGAAGCCGACCTATGGGACGACCTGGTGCCCATCGCGAATGCGATCGCCTCCTGAGTGATCGGCCACGAACAATCCAATAAACAGAACCCTGGGCACTAGTCACCTTAGCGCCCCCTTTAACCGAGGTGATCCTATGATCTATAAGAGCTTCTTGAGCCAACATCTGAAACGCTCTGCCTGCGCCGCGATTTTCGCGGTCGCTGCGTCGGTTTCGGCCTACGCCGGCGCGCTTACTGACAAGGTTAAAAATGACGGTGTGATCGTTGTTGGCATCAACAATTCTGCCCCGAGCGGCTATGTCGATGCGGATGGCAACATTGCTGGTATTTTCCCAGAAGTCTTGAAATCCGCCGCCACGCCTCTTGGACTGAAGAAGATCGAGTTCCAAAGCATGGACTTCGCAGCTCTCATTCCGAGCCTGATGGCCCATAGGATTGATGCGATCGCGGGTGGAATGTACATCCTTCCCAAACGCTGCGAGCAGGTCATTTTTGCCAATCCGTTTTTTACAGGCGGCGCCGCGGCAGTCGTGAAACAAGGCAATCCCAAAGCTGTGCACAGCTACGAGGATTTGGCCAAGAACGGCGTTATCGTCGGAAATTTGCGCAGTGCAGCTTCCATCGGCGATCTGATCGCCGCCGGCGTCAAGCAGGACAACATGCCGTTGTTTCAGGATGAAACCTCAGGCATCTCTGCGCTGATGGCAGGTCGCGTTGACGCCTTGATCCTTCCTTACGATGCCGCAATCAAGCAGGTGAAAGACCCGAACGTGAAGGGTGTGGAAATCGCAGCACCTTTCAAGCGGATCGTAAACGGCGAAGAACGCGTCAACTACGGCTCAATTGTCTTTCGTCCGGACGACGCGGATTTCCGTGACCGTTTCAATGAAACTCTCACAAAGACGATGAAGGACGGCACAGTTCAAACCATCCTTGAAAAATACAACTACCCGCGTGAAATGATGCCATCTGAAAGCGTAACCGCTAAAACAGT
This sequence comes from Martinezella miluonensis, assembly GCF_900094545.1. Classification (GTDB taxonomy): domain Bacteria; phylum Pseudomonadota; class Alphaproteobacteria; order Rhizobiales; family Rhizobiaceae; genus Rhizobium; species Rhizobium miluonense. The sequence goes on along the minus strand of NZ_FMAH01000049.1, from coordinate 10,383 downwards.
CTGCGGTCCCGCCTATCGATAAGCGGGCGGCTTGGTCTCTTTCGGAGCGCTGAGCAAATCTTTTCGGCTACATTCTTGCGGCCAGTCGATTGACTGGCCGCTTTTGCTTTTGAGTGACGACCATCTTTAAAAGCATGCCGAAAAAGCTTCCGGATCCAATTCACTCCCAATCGGGTTGGCCCGAACCTGATAGATCTCTAGCCTTGAACCAGCAATGGATCGACGCAGGCAGACTGCTTGATTGCTCTGAGACTGAAGGTCGTCTTTGAATGACGGATGCCTTTGATCTTGTAGAGCTTTTCTCGGAGAAATCGTTCGTAGTGACCCGTGTCAGCGACTGCCACCTTGATCAGATAATCATAATCACCACTCACCAAAAAAGCCTCCACAACCTCCGGGATCTTGAGCAGCGCCTCCGAAAAATCGGCAAGAACCTTGTCGTCATGATGGTCGAGTGTCACCTCGGCAAACACCGTCATCGGCAACCCGACAGCCTCGTGGTTGATCAGGGCGATGTAACCATCGATAGCCCCCGAATTCTCGAGCCGTTTCACCCGCGTCCAACACGGCGATGGAGACAGGCCAACTCGGGCGCTCAGATCATTGGTGCTCAAGCGCGCGTCCCCACGCAAGACAGACAATATCTTGCGATCAATAAGGTCCAGATCGCCGTGGGCACCCGCCGACCCAGCGGCGGGGCGTTTATTCTGTCTGACTGCCACAATGGCCTCCATTCATACTGAAAAAACGTACATTTTCTCAATAATCAGAGAAACACAAGCCAAATGCGAGCGTAGTGTGGATCCAACAATTGCGATGACACGGAGACACCCATGAGCGGCTTGATCAGGAGGACAGGGGACCTTCCAGGGAAAAGAGGCGCAGAAGTGCTTCTCGAAATTCTCGATAACGAAGGTGTCGAATATATATTCGGCAATCCGGGAACGACCGAGCTTCCTTTGATGGATGCACTCGTCGATTCGACCTCGATTAAGTATGTGCTGGCGCTTCAGGAAGCCAGTGCCGTCGCCATGGCAGACGGATATGCCCAGGCAGCGCAAAAGCCTGGATTTCTTAACTTGCACACGGCGGGCGGCTTGGGACATGGAATGGGCAATCTGCTCAATGCGAGCATTTCGCAGACGCCGCTGGTCGTCACCGCAGGACAACAGGACTCCCGTCACTCGGTCACAGATCCCCTACTTCACGGCGACCTTGTCAAGATCGCCGAACCGGCCGTCAAATGGGCGTCCGAAGTCACGACGGCGGCGCAATTGCCGGTCCTCGTCCGTCGGGCATTTCTCGACGCGGTGGCGCCCCCGCCTGGCCCCGTCTTCCTTTCTCTCCCCATGAACGTGATGGAGGAGATCAGCGAGGTTGAGATCGGCTGCAAATCGCTCATTAACCGCCATGCCGTTGCGGGCGGCCTTACGGACCTCGCGCGGTATCTGACGGCTATCGAGCCGGGCCGGCTCGCGATCATCGCCGGAGACGAAATCTATCCCAGCAAGTCGGCAGAGGCCGTGGTCGAGATCGCTGAATTGTTAGGAGCACCGGTGTTCGGATCGTCCTGGCCGTCGCGCATCCCGTTCCCAACCGCACATCCGCTCTGGGCAGGAAATCTCCCGACCACAGCAAAGGCGATCTCCTCCCAGCTAAGCGAATATGACGCCATCTTTGCCCTCGGCGGCAAATCTCTCATTACGATCCTTTACACCGAGGGTTCGGCGGTGCCTACGACCTGTAAGGTCTATCAACTTTCCGCCGATGTCCGGGATCTCGGACGCACTTATACCAGCGCATTCTCTGCTGTGGGCGATATCGGCGTGTCTCTCAAGGCACTACTACCACTGGTACGAAAGGCAACGGCAGACAAAGAGAGTGAATACGCGAGGTCCTACGACCGCATCTCTTCCGCTCGTCAAGCCCGCAAACAGCAGCTTGAGGAGCTCGCGACATCTCAGTTCGACCACGTAACGATCTCTCCTCTGGTCGCGGCCAGGGAGGCTGCCAGGGTGATCGGAGGAGACATCATGATCGTCGATGAGGCGATCGCAACGTCATCCTATCTACGGCAATTCCTGTACAGTAATTCCGGCTCTCAATATTCGTTCCTGCGCGGAGGCGCACTCGGCTGGGGTATGCCGGCCGCGGTGGGATGCTCGTTGGGATTAGGCCGCGAGCCCGTCGTCAGCTTCGTCGGCGACGGAGCTGCAATGTACTCGCCTCAAGCTCTGTGGACGGCCGCGCATGAAAACCTGCCGGTGACGTTCATCGTGATGAACAATCGGGAATACAACGTCCTCAAGAAGTTCATGCGCTCGCAAACCGATTATGCCTCTGTCCGGTCGAACCGCTTTCTCGCCATGGATATCGACAGGCCCGCAATCGATTACGTCGCCCTGGCCACTTCAATGGGCGTGCCCGCCCACCGTGTCGGCGAAGCCGGCAACATCGCGCCGGCTGTCGAGGCTGGCATTCGGAGCGGCCGCACCAATCTCATCGAAATCACCATCAGTGCAACTTGATCGAACTTGGGATCCATTAAAATGAACATGACATTCGACAGCTATCGTGAGCTGGAACAGTTCGAGATCGTCCGCGATCCCCAGAACGGCCTGGAAGCGGTGATAGCCATCCACTCGACAGGTCTCGGGCCTGCCGCAGGCGGCTGCCGCCTCTGGGCGTACGAAGATGTTGAGCAGGCTAAGATCGATGCTTTCCGGCTTGCGGAAGGCATGAGCTACAAGAACGCTCTGGCCGGCTTGCCGCTTGGCGGCGGCAAGGCAGTGATCCGCAAGCCAGCAGGTACGTTTTCTCGTGACGCGCTGTTTCGCGCTTTTGGTCGGGCCGTATCACAGCTAAACGGGCGTTACGTCACTGCCGAGGATGTCGGAACCTCGGTTGCGGACATGCTTGCCGTTTCCCAAGAGACGCGACATGTCGCGGGCCTGCCGCCGAAAGATGGCAGGCCTGGTGGCGATCCTTCTCCGTGGACAGCCCTCGGCGTCTTCCTTTCAATGGAAACGTCTGTGCGCAGGCGCTTGGGCAATTCCCTGAGCGGCAGCACTGTCGGCGTTCAAGGACTGGGTCATGTCGGCTTCTCGCTGGCGAAATTGCTGCACGACGCGGGAGCGAAGTTGGTGGTCGCAGATCTGTCGAAAGAGCGCGTGGATGCGGCCGTTGCACAATTCGGTGCGAAGAGCGTTGCTCCGGAAGATCTCATCGCCGCAGATCTTGATGTGTTCGCGCCCTGTGCGCTCGGCGCGGTATTGAATGAGGGGACGATTGGGCGTCTTCGAGCAAAGGTGATCTGCGGAGCTGCGAACAATCAACTGGCCACAGACGAAGATGGGCGGCGGCTTGCGGATCGCGACATTCTCTACGCCCCGGATTACGTCGTGAATTCGGGAGGTATCATAAACGTCGCGGCAGAATATCTCGGCTGGTCGAGCGAGCGTGCCAAGGCTTTGGTCGAAGACACAGGCGCGCGGCTGGATGCGATCTTCGACATCGCTGCGAAATCGAGCTTGGCAACGCACGAAGCTGCGAACCAGGCAGCGCGTGCCATCATTGCTTCGAAGCGTAGTGCCGTCAGCGTTCGACAGTGAGCCACGCCATGAAATCGACACCAGCGTTCGAACTCACTGCGGAGTTGGAGCCCGGCTATGACGCGCTGCTGCGAATAACAGGAGATCTTCAGCGGTTTGCTGTGGGATTGCAAACACTTGCTTTTAAATCGAGCGATAACGGAGGAAGCTTGACCCTCGTCTTTTCGGAGCATCCTTCTCTTGAGGCTGAAGGACTGCTCGACAGGATATCGAGGCATCCAAGCGTACGCTCTGCTCGATTAGGTCTTCCTCGTTGTGCGGTAGGTCGATGAGAAGCAATCTGATAAGGAAAGCTCGGCTGGACCAAAAGTTCCGGCTCTGCGCGGGTCGTCAGCCATCTTGTTAGCAGCCGCAAGCCCGGAACCGATACCACCGATTTTGCCTTCAGCCCTATGCCTGAAATCACAACGCTCGTGAAAGGACAGAGTTTTGATCGAACCAATTTCCACCGCCGATGCCCCGGGCGCTGTCGGGCCCTACTCACAGGCTATCAAGACTGGCAATTTGCTATTTGTATCCGGGCAACTGCCGATCGATCCGGTCACCGGTGAATTCAATTCGCAAAATGCCGTGGAGCAGGCAAAGCAGTGCCTGAGGAACCTTGCTGCAATTGCCAAATCAGCGGACACTGATTTGTCCCGCACCATCAAGACCACTGTACTTCTGACCGATCTCGGCGACTTTGCCGAGATCAACCGGGTGTACGCGACCTTCTTCAAGGATCCCTTCCCGGCTCGCGCTTGCTATGAAGTCAAGGCCCTGCCGAAGGGCGCTAAGGTGGAGATCGAGGCGGTTATAGCGCTCGATTGAAGACGTGCAACAAGCCATGCCACCAAGATCTCAAATAGGTGTGCTGGCACAAGCGGCATCAACGGAACTTCTAAACTTTGTGATTGCCGCAGATCGAGCATCGGCGGCAGTCACAGGCCTTGGAAGACTTCAATAGGCTGCGGGCTGGACCTAACCTTGCGCAGCGTGGCCCACTGCATGGACATTGCGTTCTATTTCAAGATCAGTGACCCTTGGCAGCATTTAGCTGGTGGCTGCTTTACCGTCGGCCAGCTTGATCTCGATGCGATCGCGCTTTGCAAGGCTCGTCAAGGCTTTTTGAATGTCAGCCGCGAGCTGTTCGAGTTCAACATTGGAAAGGAAGTATGACTCAATCAGCTTGCGATCGAGCGTCCAGATGGAATCTTCCGGAAGCGGGTCGTTGCCATAGCGAGGAATAATGTTCCAGTGAACATGCGCCCAGAGATTGCCGAAGAAGGCAACGTTCATCTTTTTCGGGTTGCAGGCCAACTGAACCGCTTCCGTCACAAGCGACATTTCTATAAGATGGCGATTGCGAACGTCGCTCGGCATTTCGTGCAGCTCGCGGGCCTGCCGCTTTGCTGCGAAGAAGCAATAGCCGCGAAAATACTGGCGATTACGGCTGAGCCAGAGATAGCCGGTTTCCAGTTCGGCGACGAAGTGCCGCATATCGGCTTCATCGACATGCTTCATGCATTCTTTAAGCGAATAGACTTTTTCGGGCATTGCTGTCTCTTCCTGTTTGAACGGATCAAAACTGCATCCCGCCTTAAGCCTGGCCGGGACGCGGTTGGTTTGCGCATCAGCTCTTGGGCAACAACTTTTCGACGTCAGAGAGCATTTTCAGCATTGCCTCTTCCGGCGTCTGCTTCAACGTGATCACGGCCTGCAGATGGTCGCGGATTGCGGTGGTGATGCGGGGTGCATTGTCGCCGGGATAGAGGTTTTGAATCTTGATGCGCGGCAGTTCGCGGATGGCGGCAAGCGCATTTGGATTGGCCTTGTAATAGTCGCCGAGATAGGCCGGCTCCTTGACCGCGATCGTGTTGACCGGCGTAAAACCGGTCGCCTTGACGATTCGGGTCTGGGATTCGGCGCTGGAGGCGAATTTCAGGAATTTCCAGGCCGCCTCGATCTTCTTGGTGTCTTTCGCCGTGATGGCCATGCCACCGCCACCGGAGGCAAGCGTACCGGTGTTCGACGATTGCGGGAAAACGCCGGTCTGGATGTCGAGCAAAGGTCCTGCATTGGCCGTCAACGTCTTCAGGCGGGAATTCGACGCGAAATAGATGCCGATCTTGCCCGAGGCAAAGGCCTGGCGCGCCTGTTCGGCGGTCATGTCGACCATGCCGGCCTGACCGAATTGTTGCAGGAGTCCGAGCGCGTCCCTCCCCGCCTTGGAATTGAAGCCGATTTTGCCATCCTCAGTAAAGACATCGGTGCCATGACTCATCAGCAGCGAGTTGAAGGACCAGTTATAGCTGTCGGCATAATATTCGAAAAAGACCGGCATGATCTCCGGAGAGGCGGCCTTGAGATCCTTGGCGATGGAAAGAACATCGGTCCAACTGAGATCGAGGTTCTTCAGGTCCGGACGGATCTTGCGGACGGCCGTCATGTTGTAATAAGCAATGCTGGCCGACACCGACTGCGGGATCGCCACGACATGGCCCTTGACGGTGGTGGTGCCCAGCGCGCCCGGCTCGATGCCGACCTCTTTCCAGGAAGCATCCCCGGCTATGATCTTGTCCAAGGGGTTGATGATGCCGCGATCGGCAAGCATCGGCATGTCCGTGTAGCAGACACCGGAGGCGATGTCGGGCAGATTGCCGGTCACGCCATCGCGGAGCAATTGCTGCAGGAGTGCCGGGCAGTCGGTGGCATTGCCCTCAAGTTCGATCTTGATATCCGGGTTCTGCTGCATGAACCTCTCGGCTATCGCCTTCAGGAACACGCCGTCGCGGCTCGGAAATGCATGCGTCAGGCGCAGCGTCACCTGCTCTGCCTGTGCGCCGGTGACGGCTGCCAAAAGCAAAGCTCCGCCGAGCAATGCGATAAGTGGTTTTTTCATGTTTTCGCTCTGTATTGCAGTGATTGGGAGGTTCAGGTTGATCAACCCAGCAATTTGCGGGTCTGAGAGGCCATTTGCGCCAGAACCGCGTCGGGCTTGGCACGTTGCGTCACGACGTCATGCATCTCGTCCGCCATCATCTGGACGATCTTGACTGTGTTATCGCTTGGAAAGGAGAATTGATCGCCGGTGATTGCCAGGCGATCGACGATGCCGCGGTGATAGGGATTTATCTTCAGGTAGGCATCGAGGAAGCCCGGGTCCTTCAGCGCCGCAATATTAATTGGCATGTAGCCCGAATTTTTCGCCAGGATTATCTGGCCTTTCTGGCTGGTGGCGAATTTCATGAACTCCCAAACTACCCTTTGCTTTGCAGGGTCCTTCGTGAACATGAAGAAGCCGTGGCCAGCACCCGCAAGGCGCCCATTGGTGCTTTCGACCGGGAATTGCGAAATGGCGAGTTCGAAGTGACCGGCGACCGCCTTGGCCGTCGATGCGGTACCGCTGGCTGATTGGATGTGCATGGCGGTCGCGCCGGCCTTGAAGGCCTGGCGAGATTGTTCCTGAGTCATATCGGTCTTCAGGATGTCGCCGAAACGGTAAAGCGTCTCTAGCGCCTGTCGTCCTCCAGCGCCATCGAAGGCGATGTCGGTGCGACTGTCATTCATCATCTTGCCGCCGAAAGAGTTCAGAAGGTTCTGGAACATCCAAGCATTCGTCGACGTGTATTCGATATAGCCGCCGTTGATGCCGCCGCCGAGCGCGGCGACCTGTTTGCCGACCTCGAAGATTTCTTGCCAGCTGGCCGGCGGCTGCGGCTTTTGATAGCCTGCCTTGCGCAGTAGATCCATGTTGCAGTAGACGATCGGAACGGTCGTGCCATAGGGCAGGCAGTAGACTTGGCCCGAAACGCTGGTCGCATCCACCATCGTACTAGAAAGGCCAAGCGCCTCAAGAGCCTTCACGTCACCGCCGAACATTTCGTTGAGCGGCTGCGCAATCTTGCGGCTTGCGAGGATCCCTGCGTAAGTAAGCGATTGCCAGCTGCCATCCGGAAGCGCATTCACCACTGCGGCGCGGATCGTGTTGTTCAGAAGCGGATCCCAGTTTTCGCCATCGGCCACGAATTTAACCGCCATGGATGGGTTTGCCGCTTCGAATTCCGCGGCCAGTTCGGCCAGCAGCGCCTGATATGTCTGCACGCCCTGGGTCAGCGTGACCGTTGTCTTGCCGGCGGCATGCGAAATGGCCGGGATAGCCAGCGCAGCGGAAGTAGCCGCACCAGCCTTCATGAAATTTCTACGGCTAAACATCATGGGGATTTACTCCAGACGAAAGGTTTCAAGGATTGAATTTCAGGTGGTTGGCATTGGGCGGCATGGTTTCCGCTGGCCGGCACGGTCGAGAATCTACTGGGAGTCTCACGATGGAATTGGCACTCCGAGCTTGAAGAGGCCGTCGCCCATTTCGGCTCTCACGGCCAACCGTCTGCACAAGACGATCCCGCCCTCGCGAAAATGAACCGGCATAGGCGGTTTCCACGGTATGTCGACATCGTGGATATAGCCCGCGAGCTGCCCCGCTTTCACCACCCGCGCCAAATCGACCTTGGGTTCGAAAAGGCCGGCTTCGGGGGCAAAGACAGTCGCGCTAACGGGCAACCGGCGCAGAAGAGCAACCTCGATCATTGGTTGTTCGCAATTAGCGACGGCTGACAGGACCCCGGCCTGTTGCAACATGCGGAGCACGCCATGAAAGCCCTGTTCGAGGTCGGCCTGGCGAACCGGCCCACCGCCACCGATTTCGGCGGAGATGTTCAGCACCCCTACCCTGTCGCAGGCTCCCAGCACGCTTGACGGCGTGGCGTCCTCTTCGTCGACGAAGAAGGCAACCGGCAGACCGAACGCTTTGGCTAGAGAAATCAGTTTTTCGCGCCGCGCGCCGCTGACGGCGCCCGACATCATAGCCGAGGTGCAATATTCGACAGGCAGGCCACCTGAATGGATATCAACTACAAGATTGCTACGCGGCAGCAGCACGGATTCGATGAAATGGGCAATGCGCTGGGTCGCCGTGCCGTCGGCCTTTCCAGGAAATGCCGTGTTCAGATTCCCATTGTCGGCTGGAGAAAACCGCCGCCCCGCTCTCACGGCCGCCGGGTTGGCTGCTGGCAGGATGATGATCTGCCCCGTCACTTTCGCCGGATCAAGCGATGCGAGGAGCAATCGTGCGATGATCTGCCCTTCGTATTCGTCGCCGTGGCATCCGCCCATGACGACAACACAGGGACCGGAACCACGCCTGATTGAGCTTATCGGCACCATGATGGAGCCGAACGGAGAATGTTCGCTCGAGGCTTTCACCCGCAGGTAGCCATTCTGGCGGCCATCCCGGTTCAAGTCGATATCAAGATCAAAGGTTGACGGCATGGCTTGCTCCATCTGCTGGGAGGAATGGTTTGGCTCAGTTGCGAGCAGCGCGGTCAGCTTGCCGGCGGCGATCTCCGGCAGGTCGGAATTATCGATGTGAACGACATCTGCGCCATCGACGAGATGTGTTTCAGCACGCGTCAGACGCTGGCACACGCTTCCGATACTCTCGCGTCCGCGCTCGACCAGACGCCTGGCGAGAATATCCACCGGAGCGGTAATATTGACGATCGTCAGCTGCGGATAACGATAACGCGCCTCGTGTAGCATGGCGCGAGATCCGTTCGCGACGACGACGTCGCCGGCGGCAAGCCACTGATCGATGACGATGGGCAAACCGTATTGCAGGCCATGGGCTTCCCAGTGAAGCGCGAAGGCCCCCTGCCCGATCGCCTGCTCGAAGCTCGCCACATCCATCGGGTTATGGTCTTCCCCCACCGATGCAGGACGGGTGATGGTCCGCTGGACGAAGCGGATACGCGGATTGTCCACAAGCTCGCGGCGCGCAAGATCGATCAACGTATCCTTGCCGGCGCCGCTAGGGCCGACGATCAGCACGAGGCGGCCTGGGATCGAAGGTGCGGTCTTCACAGCAACGCCTCCGGATTGAGTGGGAAGCGGCGTCGGACGACGAAATCCGCATCCGGGCTTTCCTGATCGAACAGCGTCACTGCGTCGATCGCAAAATCCTCGTCGAGCAAGTGGCCGAGGCGAAGCTCGAGTTCCGCTTCGACGCGAGAGCGCTCTTCTGGCTGAATACGGTTCGTTAACGTCATGTGGAAGCGGAACCGGTCGAACACATAAGGATAGCCCCAGCGCACAAGGTGCTCCGCCTCACCGTCGTCGAGGCACTCGATCCTTCGCCGTTTGAGTTCCGCGGTATTGAAAGGAGCCCGGAAGCTGTCGAATGCCTCAACGACATCCGCGCAAAGCGACCGGACCCGGAGCATCGGTTGGACCGGAACGAGTGCGAGAAAGCCGCCCAGCATGCCGACGTGCAGCGGACCAAGAGGGCACGGGCGGGTCGAGTTTGCGAACTTTGAAAGCGCCCGCTCTAGTTCCTCGACTGTAACGCCATCAGCGAGCCGGAAAGGAGCCTTCAGCGTCGCGTGGAAACCGTAGCGCCTCGGTTCACCCACGAGTGTATTGCGATTATTCCCCTGACCTCGGGATGAGCCTGCGATCGAACTGGCTGGCTGCGACTTGCGTTCGAAGGCACTACGACCGAGCCAAGCCTCGGCTGCTCTGGTCAGAGGGTGGTCTGCCGGGGTCGTATAATAGATCGCAAAACGCGGCTCTCCTGACGGAGCCGGTGCGAAGGTCGCAGCTGACGCCGGAGCAATGGCAGGATGCGATGTCATTTTACCGCCCCTCCGGTCATTCCTTCGACGAACCATCTTTGAGCGGAGAGGAATGCGACGATGAGAGGGGCGACGACAATTGTTGAGGCCGCCATGAGGGG
>NZ_FMAH01000048.1 GCF_900094545.1 Martinezella miluonensis | reverse complement strand
CCGATGCCAACCGGCTCAAGCCCTGGGGCAAGGCCATCTACAAACGACGGAAAGAGACGGTCGAGCGCTCGTTTGCCGACGCCAAACAGTTGCATGGTCATCGCTACGCGCGGTTCCGAAGTCTCATCCGGGTCCAATGCCAGTGCCTGATGGCCGCAGCCGCCCAGAACATCAAGAAGATCGCAATGGCCCTCACCAAGGCCAGCCAACCGAGCCCCGCATAAGCAGAGGGAATCTGAACGGCCCGTTCAAAACATCCAGTCAACCTCGAAACTCAACACAAAATAAAACCCCGCCAAAAAATGACGGGGTTTGTCAGCGGTCTGAGCGCCCTTGCGGGCGCTCGCTGATGTCGGAGAAAGATGGCTCTACGCGGCTGCCATCTGTGCTGCTTCATGAGTCGTCGGTGTGACCATGGCGGCAATGATGCTTTGCAGATCGATCGTGCCGACGGGCTTGCCACCAGCGTCGGTGACGACGGCACCCGTCTGCCCCGCGTCGGTTATCTGCTTGGCGACGATTTCCAGCGTCATGTCGCCGGTGACGCGCATGCCGCTGAGTTCGCCCACAGAAGGCTTCATGATGGTCTGAGCCTGGATGACGCGACCGCGGTTCACTTCCTTGACGAAGGCGGTGATGTAGTCGTCGGCCGGCTGCAGCACGATCTGCTGTCCGCTTCCCTGCTGTACGACCTTGCCGTCCCGCAGGATCGCGATCTTGTCGCCCAGGCGCAGCGCCTCGTCGAGATCGTGGGTGATGAAGACGACGGTCTTCTTCAACTCCTTCTGCAGATCGAGCAGCACGCTCTGCATGTCGACGCGGATCAACGGGTCGAGTGCCGAATAGGCCTCGTCCATCAGCAGGATGTCGGCGTCATTGGTCAGGGCGCGGGCGAGGCCCACGCGCTGCTGCATGCCGCCCGAGAGCTGGTTCGGAAAGTGCCGCTCGAAACCCTTAAGGCCGACGCGTTCGATCCAGTATTGCCCCTTCTTTTCGCTTTCGGCACGCGGCACGCCCTGAATGTCCAGGCCGTAGATGGTATTTTCGATCACCGTGCGGTGCGGCAGCAGGGCGAACTTCTGGAATACCATCGCCGTCTTATGGCGGCGGAACTCGCGCAGGGCGTTTTCATTCATCTTGCAGACGTCGACGCCGTCATAGAGCACTTCGCCGGCCGTCGGTTCGATCAGCCGGTTGATGTGGCGGATCAGCGTCGACTTACCGGAGCCGGAGAGGCCCATGACGACGGTGATGGCGCCGGCTGGCATATCGATGTTGATGTCCTGCAGCCCGAGCACATGGCCGTGTTCCTCATTGAGTTCGGTCTTGCCCGTGCCATTCTTCACCATGTCTACAAAGTCACACCCGCGAGGGCCGAAGATTTTGTAGAGGCTTTTGATCTGTATCGCGTGACTAGCCATGGATGACCTCCGAGTGCTTCTGGAGCCGTCTGCCATAGGCCTGGCTCGTGCGGTCGAAAATGATGGCGATTGCGACCAGCGCGAAGCCATTGAGGAAGCCGACGGTGAAGAACTGGTTGTTGATCGCCTGAAGCGTGTTCTTGCCGAGGCCGCCGACGCCGACCATCGATGCGACCACGACCATGGCGAGCGACATCATGATGGTCTGGTTGATCCCGGCCATGATGGTCGGCAGTGCGAGCGGAATCTGCACGTTGAACAGCTTCTGACGATGCGACGAACCGAAGGCATCGGCCGCTTCCAGGACCTCCTTGTCCACCAGGCGAATGCCGAGATTGGTCAAGCGGATCATGGGCGGAATGGCGTAGATGACGACGGCGATGAGGCCGGGCACCTTGCCGATGCCGAAAATCACAACGACGGGGATAAGATAGACGAAGCTCGGCATGGTTTGCATGATGTCGAGGATCGGGTTGATGATCGATTGCAGCCTGTCGGAGCGCGCCATCAATATGCCGATCGGCAGGCCGATGACGATGGCGATGAGCGTGCAGACAGTCACCATCGCAAGCGTCACCATCGTGTCGCCCCAAAGGCCGCAGACGCCGATGAGCGTCATTGATATCGCCGTACCGATAACGATCTTGAGGTTTCGGCTGGCGGCATAGACGACGAACATCATGACGAGAAGCACGATGAACCAAGGCGTGTTGGTGAAGAGCCATTCCAGATAGTTCAGAAACCATTGCAGCGGCTGCACAACCGCATCGATGAGATTTGCATAGGCTCGCACAGATGCCCTGAACCCATCGTCGATATTCTTGCGTGCAATACGTATGAGCGACTCGTCTATTGCCGGAAAATTGCAAAGCACGTCCGGCAGGATCGTACACTGAATAGCCATGTATTTCCCCTTCTTGATCCGGTTCTGTCCAGTCCGCGCATGTGGCCTTTCATGTTCGAACGGTATTGCAGCGCTGCGACCGGTTCTGCAGGCTGCTTTTCTATTCCTACTACATTTGCCGGCGCCAATCTGTGCTCGTTGCGACCTGCGACCGCGTCTGTCCGTCGGTCGTCGCCTCCAGCGAATATGAAATCGGCGACAGGCGCAGGCCCGTCGCCGATGCTTTCGTGCTGATCAGAGCGAAGCCTTGATCTTGGTGGCGACATCAGCCGCAACCCACTTGGTCCACATGTCGGGATAGGTCTTGAGGAAGTACTTGGCGCCGTCCTCATTGGTACCCTGGTTGTCGGTCATCCAGGCCAGAACCTTGCCGACGGTGGCGTTATCCCACTTGCGTGTCTTCATGTAATCCATGGCGATGCCGGCCTTCGATGCGAAAGCCTTGGTCACGACCGTATAGACGTCAGAGACGGGATAGGAGTTTACCTTCGGATTGGCGCAATCCTGGATCGCAGTGCAGGCGTCCCATTCCTTCTTGTCATGCTGCACACCGAAGCTCAGACGCACCATCTCGTACTTGCCGAGAATGGCCGTCGGTGCCCAGTAGTAGCCGAGCCAGCCGCTCTTCTTTTCGAAGGCGTTGGCGATCGAACCGTCGAGGCCTGCAGCGGAACCGGTGTCTACCAGCGTAAAGCCAAGCTTGTCGGCGCCGAGTGCCTTATAGAGGTTGGCGGTGGAGATCTGGCAGTTCCAGCCTGCAGGGCAGTTATAGACCGCGCCCTTGGAGGAATCTTCAGGGGCAGGGAAGAGTTCCGGATGCTTCAGCGCGTCCTGAACGGTCTTGATGTCGGGATGGGCGTCGGCAAGGAATTTCGGAATCCACCAACCTTCGACGCCGCCGTCGCTGAGGAGCGGTGCTGCCTCGATCAGGCTGCCTTCGGATACGGCCTTGTCGAGTGCCGTGCGCACGGCGTTGACCCAAAGCTCGGGCGCGACGTCAGGCTGGCCTTTTTCGTTCATGGAGGTGAAGGTCGGCTGCGTGTCGCCGGTCACCAGGGTGACGTTACAGCCGTAGCCGTTCTGAAGGATGATCTTGTCGACCTGAGCCGCGACGCCGGCCGAAGCCCAGTTCATCTCGGCGATCGATACGTCGCCACATGATGCTGCATGCGCCGAGCCAGCCAAAGCATAGGCGCCGAAGGCAAAGATGGCGGAAGCGAGAAGCTTCTTCATTTGATGATGTCTCCCAATTTTTCGTTACGTTACGGAAATCGACCGAAAGCAAGCGTGATGTCTGTCGATCCCTGTCAGCGGTGGTTCAACCACAACCGTTCATACGCCGCTGACGACGCCCGTACGGTCCCCTTTGCTGCTGTCGTGCATTTGGTCTTTTTGCGACCGCGGAATTCTGTCGCGGCCGGGCATTCTTTGCATCGACAACAGGCAGCGTAAGGATTTGAGTGAAGAAATCAACAGCCTGGCCGGTAATTGGAGTTATCGTGCCTGTTGGAGAAGCTGATATAAGCGCCTGAATTAGCCTATTTTCTACTATTCACGGCTGCAAAATGGGCAATGTGAGGCTCGCCCGAAGCCTTTCAGCACGGTGAAGTTAAATACGCCTAAAATATCGTGTCCCTAAAAGACTTTTTGTATTCCATTTGCGTCGTTTGCGGCTTCACAACGCAAATAAGAAAATTTTCAAAAATTTTTCGGATTCATTCTTAGTTAAGCACTTAATAACTGTCCGGTAACGATGTCGGTTTATCAATCGGTGCGTGGCGGGGGACACCGCTGCTTCTCCGGATCAGGTAAAGCGTACCGGGGGGAGCGAACCTTGTGGCGTATATGCAAGGAAGCCGGCGTTTTTGGCAAACCGCGTTGATCTCCGGATCGCGCGGTTTTCGCGTTTCTGGCGCAGGCTTTTGCGAGGCCCGGCGCTAACCCTCGGCTGACCCCATTTCATCCCTTTGCGGGAAGGTAAAAGAAAAGCCGCCAATGCAGTCGCATGGCGGCGCGTCGTGGCAGGGCTGCGGCTTGACCGGGTGTCAGCCGACGTTATAGGTGCGAATGAAGCCGATCGTGCCGAAGCGCGTGTCGAGCTGCTGCAGGCGGCTCTCGGGGCGGCGTGCCGGCAGCTTGCCATTCCAGGCGATCTGGATGGAATTCTGTCTGTTGAAGATGAAGAGCATTGGGGTATCCTCCGAGCCCGATCGGCTCGCCTCGTTGTGTGTTTTCGCGGTGGAGATAATCCTCTTCAGCCTAACTAACAATGGATGGAATCGTCATCCTGTGTCGCAAACAGAATATACTTGAAAGTGATGTATTTTTGTATCGCAACTGCCGTTTCCGAGGGTTAAAGATCGCGGCAAAATCAAGGCAAAACTCCGTGTTTTCAGCGGCTGCGGCATATCGAGGTGGTGGGGAATGACAAAGGCGATCATGCTGCAGGGAACCGGCTCCGATGTCGGAAAAACGGTATTGGTCGCCGGTCTGTGTCGCCTGTTCGCCAACAGGGGCGTGAGGGTTCGTCCATTCAAGCCGCAGAACATGTCCAACAATGCGGCCGTCGCCGAAGATGGAGGAGAGATCGGGCGCGCTCAATGGCTGCAATCGCTGGCAGCGCGCGTGCCGTCATCCGTGCATATGAATCCGGTGCTGTTGAAGCCGCAATCGGAAACGGGCAGCCAGATCATCGTGCAGGGCAAGGTATGGGGCCATGCCAAGGGCAGGGACTACCAGGCGCTGAAGCCGCAGCTGCTCGGCGCGGTGCTGGAGAGCTTTGCCACGATGCGGGCGGGAACCGATCTCGTCATCGTGGAAGGGGCGGGCTCGCCTGCCGAGATCAATCTGCGGCGCGGCGACATCGCCAATATGGGTTTTGCGACGCGCGCCAACGTGCCTGTCGTACTGGTCGGCGATATCGATCGCGGCGGCGTCATCGCGTCGCTGGTCGGCACTCATCATATTCTGCCGGACGAAGACAGGCGCATGATCCGTGGCTACCTTATCAATAAGTTCCGCGGAGATGTCTCGCTGTTTGGGGAAGGCATAGAGGCGATCAATGGCTTTACCGGCTGGCGTTGCCATGGGGTCGTGCCTTGGCTCAAGGCGGCGGCGCGCCTGCCGGCAGAGGATTCCGTCGTATTGGAGCGGCTTGCACGCGGTTCCTCCGGCGCGCTGAAGGTTGCTGTGCCCGTGCTTTCACGTATCGCCAATTTCGACGATCTCGATCCGCTTCGGGCCGAGCCCGACGTCGATCTCGTCTTTATCCGCGCTGGCGAGCGTTTGCCTGCCGACGCTGGACTTATCGTGCTGCCGGGCTCCAAGTCTACGATCGGTGACCTCCTCGATCTGCGCGAGCAGGGATGGGATCGCGATATTGCCGCGCATGTCCGCCGCGGCGGTCGCGTCATCGGCATTTGCGGCGGCTATCAGATGCTCGGTCATACGGTCTATGATCCGCTCGGTATCGATGGATCGGTTACCGAGACGGCGGGACTGGGTCTGTTGGATATCGAGACGGAAATGGCGCCGGAGAAGACGGTGCGCAACAGTCTTGCCGTCTCGAAGGAATATGACGTG
Source organism: Martinezella miluonensis (assembly GCF_900094545.1). Taxonomy (GTDB): domain Bacteria; phylum Pseudomonadota; class Alphaproteobacteria; order Rhizobiales; family Rhizobiaceae; genus Rhizobium; species Rhizobium miluonense. Next base: position 41,906 of record NZ_FMAH01000048.1, on the reverse strand, counting down.
TCGCTGTCAGGCTACGAAATCCATCTCGGCGTGACGAGCGGCGCCGACTGCGAGCGGCCCTCGACAATGATCGACGGCCGGCCCGATGGGGCGATATCGCCCGACGGTCGTGTCATGGGTACCTATTTGCACGGCCTCTTCGGCAGTGACGCCTATCGGGCGAAGCTGCTCGCAAGCTTTGGCCTTACAGGCGAGCCCACGGATTATCGTGCCAGCGTCGATGTGGCGCTGGACGACATTGCCAGAGAGCTGGAAAGCGTGCTCGATCCCGCCTGGCTCGACCGCCTCGTCCGGTAAGACATGTCGCGCAAAGCCGTGCAGCGGCTTTGCGCGACAACGGCAGCTAGAGATCAAAGACCTGAAGCGGAAGATGCCACTCTGAAAGATCGCGATGCTCGTTAGAGTTCGCCCGATACTTCGCGGCGGCGACGATCGAGTTCTTCGCTGTAGCGACGCAGTGTGTAGCTCTCCGTCAGCAGACCGATCACCTTGCGTTCGATCAGGTCGTTGACCACGACCAGCGCTTCGCTCTTGGTCTGGTCGAACATGGCGGCGGCCTGCTTGGCGTTCATCTGCGGCTGCAGGAACTCGTTGCGTAGAAGGATGAAATCGGAAAGTCCGTGCTCCTCGTCGTCCTTCTCGATCGGGCTCGCATAGACGTCTGGCACGAGAACCATTCCGGAATACTTCTCGTGCTTGTCGACCAGGATGACGCGCTGGGCCGAGCCGATCGGAAAATTCTTGCGAAACTCCTCAATGCTCATGTCGATGCTTCCCGTGTGCACGTCGGGGCGCATCATGCGGGCAACGGTAAGATTGCGGATCCAGCCGACGTCATGAGCGCTGCGGATGCTTTCGCCGCGCAGATGGAAGCGCCATGTGGCGAAGGAGTAGCCGAAGGTCGTGCGCACAACGAGCGATGAGGTGATGACCGCTGCCAGCACCAAAGCGGTGATCGGAAAATCGCCGGTGATCTCAAGCGCGAGGAACGTCATGGTCAGCGGGCCGCCGATGATGGCAACGGCAAGCGAGCTCATGCCGACCACGGCATAGACGGCCGGTGTCAGCGTGGCATGATCGAGATAGGGTGCACAATAGGCAAAGATCTTGCCGAGCAGCGCGCCCATGAACAGCGAGGCGAAGAACAGGCCGCCTCTGAATCCGGAACCGATCGACACGGCCGAGGCAAGCGATTTCAGGATGAACAATCCGACGAGAGCCCCCAGGGTCACCTCGCTGGATAGATTGAGATGCAGTGCGCCGTGTCCGGCGGACAGGACCTGCGGCGAGATCAGCGCCAGCAAGCCGATGACGAGACCACCGAGCGCAGGACGGAAGGGCGGAGCGATGGAACTCTTGCGCGCCAATTCCTCGACCCAGGCGACGCCCTGCATGATCAGGATGCCGATACCGGCGCAGAAGGCGCCGAGCAAAACGGCCGGAAGATAATCCGCAGGAACGATCGCGCCGAAATGATCGATGTCGATGGCGAAATCGTCGCCGGCAAGCAGCCTTGCGATCATCGTCGAGATCAGCGCCGAAACGACAACGGGCGTCAGTGTCAGGATGGAATAGGTGCCGATGATGAGCTCGAAGGCGTAGAAGGCGCCGGTTAAAGGCGCATTGAACGCAGCGGCGATTGCGCCGGCCGCGCCGCAGCCGACGAGCATGCGCAGGTCTGAGCGGCGCATCTGCATCTTATAGCCGAATTTCGAGGCGATGCCGGCTGCAAGCTGCGTATAGCCTGCCTCAAGCCCGACCGAGGCGCCGAAGCCGTTCGAGATCAGGTTCTGTACCGCGACGAGGATACTGTCGGTGAGCGACATGCGGCCGCCATGCAGGGCATTGGCCTCGATCGGGTCGACCATCGGCTTCTTGCGCGTGCGCGACAGCACATAAAGCAATATCCCCATGAGGATGCCGCCGGCGATCGGTGCGATCAGAAGTATCGATTTTTCCGGGATCGCCATTGCCGCTGAACTCAGGCGCTCATAGTCGGTTATGCCGAAGATAAGGCTGTGAAGCTTGCGCGAGATGAAGCTCATCGATGTCACGGCGCAACCGGACGCTATGCCCGCCAGCGCACCGGCAAACACAAGCCCTAATTCGCCACGGCGCAGCAATGCCCTGAATCGACCAAGATCGAATAGGGCCGAGAAGACGCCGAGACGGCGAGGTTGGAATTTCTGTAACATGGGGAGCGAACGATATATTCTATTCGAATGTGGGGGTTTGACCTCTATAAACTCCTAACATCAAAGAAATACGGCAAAAAGACCGGCGTTCTCCCGGGAATTTGCAGCGATTTCGCGAGTGGAACGCAGAATGTCGCAATGATGCCCTTGATTGACTTAAACTAGGCGAAAGCCTAATCACTATCGGCATAACGAATGGTTCCTAAGCGGCGATCTGCCGCATGGGATGAAAAGGGAATGTGAAGGGACGGACCCAAGCCGGGCGTTCTCATCACAGCCGACCCCGCGACTGTAGAGCGGTCAGGGTCTTTCGTTCGGTTTGAAGGGTATTCCGCCGTTGGTTCGCATGGGGCGAACAGGCGGGACAGCCGCAAACCGAAAAAGCCACTGGTATGGCATCATGATCTACCGGGGCTGGACGCCTCTTATTCTACGAATCGTCCGCCTTTTCATGATGCATTGCCGGGAAGGCGAGAAAGATCCGCTGGCGCACGATCGGGGGCGACCGGTTTCGGTCCGCCCCCGTCGCGGCGCCTTATCCGCGAGCCAGGAGACCTGCCATGCGTGCCGGGCGCAGAGCCTGTTCTGGGACGTCAGTTCCGCTGCCAGCACGGAGGTTGTCATGGCGCAAGACGAGTTTTCGGCGTGTAGACGCCTCTTTTCCGGTATCGGCTTTATGCCGCCGACCCTCGCTGTTGCGCGGGAGCGGGCATAGCGCATGTCCTCTTCGACTTCCCGAGCCATTTTCGTCCTCGGTGGCGCGCGTTCCGGCAAATCCAGATTCGCCGAATCCCTGATTTCGGACACGGGTCTCGAGCGTCACTACGTGGCGACAGGTCAGGCGTGGGACGATGAGATGCGCGCGCGCATTGCGCAGCACCGTGCCGATCGCGGCGACCTTTGGCAGACACATGAGGAGCCGATCGATCTCTTGGCGCGTCTTGCCGCGATCGACGCCGACGGGCGTGCCGTGCTCGTGGACTGCCTGACGCTCTGGGTGACCAATCTAATGATGGCGGAACGAGACATGGCGGCGGAGTTTGCCGCTCTCACGGAATTCCTGCCGAGGGCGCGGGCGCGGCTCGTTCTCGTGTCCAACGAGGTCGGTCTTGGAATCGTGCCGGAAAATCGCATGGCGCGCGAATTTCGCGATCATGCCGGCCGGCTGCACCAGATGGTCGCGGCGGCGAGTGCCGAAGTTTATTTTATCGCAGCGGGCTTGCCGCTGAAAATGAAGGGTTGATCCATATGAATCAGGAAAAGATTCCCGCCACCGTCATCACCGGCTTCCTGGGAGCCGGCAAGACGACGATGATCCGCAACCTCCTGCAGAATGCCGGCGGCAAGAAGATCGCGCTGATCATCAACGAATTCGGTGATCTCGGCGTCGACGGCGACGTGCTCAAGGGCTGCGGCGCGGAGAACTGCACGGAAGACGATATCATCGAGCTGACCAACGGGTGTATCTGCTGCACCGTCGCTGACGATTTCATCCCGACAATGACGAAGCTTTTGGAGCGCGACTCGCGCCCGGATCACATCGTCATCGAAACCTCGGGCCTTGCGTTGCCGCAGCCGCTAGTCGCCGCCTTTAACTGGCCTGACATTCGCACCCACGTCACCGTCGATGGCGTCATCACGGTGGTCGACAGCGCCGCCGTTGCGGCTGGGCGTTTCGCTGACGATCATGACGCAGTCGAGGCCCGCCGCGTCGAGGATGACTCGCTCGATCACGAAAGCCCGATCGAAGAATTGTTCGAAGATCAGCTGACCTGCGCCGATCTGATCGTGCTCAACAAGACCGATTTGATCGATGTCGATGGTCTTGGCCGTGTCCGCGCCGAGGTCGCCTCGCGCACCGCCCGCAAGCCGACGATCATCGAAGCGAAGAATGGCGACGTGCCGGCCGCTATCCTGCTTGGTCTCGGCATCGGTACCGAGGGCGATATCGTCAACCGTAAATCCCATCATGAACTCGAGCATGAGGACGGCACGCCGCACGATCACGACGAATTTGACAGCTTTGTGGTCGAGCTTGGCCCGATAGCAGACCCGGCCGCCTTCATCGACGCCTTGAAGGGCGTGATTGTGGAGCATGACGTCTTGCGCCTCAAGGGCTTCGTCGATGTGCCCGGCAAGCCTATGCGCCTGCAGGTGCAGGCTGTCGGCAGCCGCATCGACACCTATTTCGATCGCGCCTGGACACCGGGCGAAGCACGGGCGACCCGGTTTGTGGTGATCGGCCTGCACGAGATGGACGAGACGATCGTGCGTAAGGCGATCGAGGCGCTGGTCTAAGGTCAGTCCATGCATCTTCTCCTAGCCCAGAAGGGAACCATCAGCGACGGCGAAGAGGCGATCGATCTTGGCCAATCGCCTGCTGATATCCTCTTTCTGTCGGCAGCCGACACCGAGCTTGCGGCGATTGCCGCAGCCCACGGTGAGGGCGGCCGTTCCCTTCGGCTTGCAAGCCTGATGAGCCTCAAACATCCGATGTCCGTCGATACCTATATCGACCGGACCGCGCGGCATGCGAAGCTCATCATCGTCCGGGCGTTAGGAGGCGCGAGCTACTTCCATTATGCACTGGAGGCGCTGCATGCCTGTGCGGCGCGCCAGGGTGCCTTGATTGCAGTGTTGCCGGGGGATTCGAAGCCCGATCCCGGACTGACGCCATTCTCTAATGTGGCTCTCGATGATCTCAATGCGCTCTGGTCCTATCTGATCGAGGGCGGCGAGACGAATTCCAGAGCATTTCTCGCTTATGCAGAGGCGATACTATCAGGCGCCGAGAAGCCCATGCCCGCCGTGCCTCTGATGAAGGCCGGCATCTGGTGGCCGGGGCGGGGCGTGATCGGCGTCGACGAGTGGAAGCGAGTTTCCAAAGCCGATGTGGCAGCGGTGGAGGGATTTGCCCCCCCGACGATCGCGATTTCCTTCTATCGCGCGCTGGTTCAAAGCGGCGAGACGAAGCCTGTCGAAGCCATGATGCAGGCGCTTATCGTCGAAGGCATGCGGCCTCTTCCGGTCTTTGCCTATAGTCTCAAGGATCCGGTCTCCGTCGGCATCCTTGAAAGCGTCTTTACCGAATTGAAGCCCGGTGTGGTCATCAATTCCACGGGTTTTGCCGTTTCGGCACCGGGTGCGGATCGTCAGCCGACGGTCCTGGAGACGGGTGAAGCCATCGTTCTTCAGGCAATCTTTTCTGCTTCGTCCAAAGAGGCTTGGGAGGCATCCTCGCAGGGGCTTTCGGCGCGCGATCTCGGCATGAATGTGGCGCTGCCTGAAGTCGACGGGCGCGTTCTCGCGCGTGCCGTGTCCTTCAAGGCTGCCGCTCGTTACGACGAACGGGTCGAGGCCAATATCGTTGCCAGCGAACCGCTTGAGGATCGCATGCGCTATACGGCGAGGCTCGCAGCCAATTGGGCGCGGCTGCGCAATATGCTGCCCGGTGGCCGCCGCGTCGCGCTTGTCATGGCGAACTATCCCAACCGGGATGGGCGTCTGGGCAATGGTGTCGGGCTCGACACGCCTGCCGGCACGATCGAGGTGCTGAAGGCGATGCGGGCGGCAGGCTATGGCGTTGCCGATCTGCCCGCCGATGGCGATGCGCTGATGCGGCATCTGGCGGAAGGTCCCACAAATTCGGGTCATGACGGCCGCTTGGTTCGCGAGACGCTTTCCTTCAGCGACTACAAGGATTTCTTCTGGTCTCTTCCAAAACAGATTCAAGATGAGATTACCGGCCGTTGGGGCAATCCGGAGGCGGATCCTTACGCGCTGAATGGCGGCTTTGCCCTGCCGTTCGCCCGCTTCGGCGATGTGCTTGTCGGCATCCAGCCGGCGCGGGGTTACAACATCGATCCGAAGGAGAGCTACCACTCTCCTGATCTCGTGCCGCCGCACGGCTATCTCGCCTTCTATGCGTTCCTGCGCCGCTCCTTCGATGCGCATGCGGTCATCCACATGGGCAAGCATGGCAATCTCGAATGGTTGCCGGGCAAGGCGCTGGCCCTGTCGGAAAACTGCTATCCGGAAGCGATCCTCGGGCCGCTGCCGAACCTCTATCCCTTCATCGTCAACGATCCCGGCGAAGGCACGCAGGCCAAGCGCCGGACGAGCGCCGTCATCATTGATCATCTGACGCCGCCACTGACGCGCGCCGAAAGCTACGGCCCTCTGAAGGATCTGGAGGCATTAGTCGATGAATATTACGAGGCGTCGGGTGGCGATCCACGCCGCATCCGTCTCCTGCGCAAGCAAATCCTCGATCTCGTCGCCGATATCGGTCTCGATCAGGATGCCGGCATCGCCAAGGGCGAGGGCGAAGACGAGGTATTGCGCAAGCTCGACGCGTATCTCTGCGACCTCAAGGAAATGCAGATCCGTGACGGCCTGCACATCTTCGGCGTTTCGCCTTCCGGACGACTGCTGACGGACCTGACGGTGGCGCTGGCGCGGGTTCCGCGCGGGCTGGGAGAGGGTGGCGATCAGAGCTTGCAACGGGCGATTGCGCGGGATGCGTTTGAGAGCTTGGAGGGTGCTATACCCCCCTCTGTCGCTTTCGCGACATCTCCCCCACAAGGGGGGAGATTGGTTGCTCGTGGCGCTTCCTACCATCAAACTGAGATCGCATCGGCTGACACTGTTGGTGAATGGGCAGGAAAGCAGAGCGGCATACTCCCCCCAATCTCCCCCCTTGTGGGGGAGATGTCAGCGAAGCTGACAGAGGGGGGTATTTATCGGAGCAAACCGTTCGACCCGTTAGACTGTGATATGGCCGCCGAATGGAGCGGCCCACGCCCCTCAATTCTCCAAGATGTCTCGGATACCCCCTGGCGCACGCAAGGCGATACCGTCGAACGCATCGAACTCCTGGCCGCACAACTCGTCTCGGGCGAAACGGCCTGCCCCGACAGCTGGCCAAACACCCACACGGTCCTCGGCGAGATCACTTCGCAGCTCCAGCCTTCTATCCTCGCTTGCGGCGACGCAGAGATCGCAGCTCTGCTCAAAGGCCTCGACGGCCGTTTTGTCCCGCCCGGCCCCTCCGGCGCGCCGACGCGGGGTCGGCCGGATGTTCTGCCGACAGGGCGGAACTTCTATTCGGTCGACAGCCGTGCCGTGCCGACGCCGGCCGCTTACGAGCTTGGCAAGAAATCAGCCGAACTGCTGATCCGCCGCTACGTTCAGGACCATGGCGAATGGCCGGTTTCCTTCGGCCTGACGGCCTGGGGCACATCGAACATGCGCACGGGCGGCGACGATGTCGCACAGGCTCTGGCGCTGATCGGCGTTAAGCCGGTCTGGGACATGACCTCGCGCCGCGTTACCGGCTATGAGATCATTCCGCCCGCCATGCTGCGGCGGCCGCGTGTTGACGTCACGCTGCGTATCTCCGGCTTTTTCCGTGACGCCTTTCCCGAGCAGATCGCCTTGTTCGACAAGGCGATCCGGGCCGTTGGCGCGCTTGATGAGGATGCGGCTGACAATCCAATTGCGGCGCGCATGCGCGGCGAGATCGCGCGGCTTGAAGCAGCCGGTCTCGACAAAGTCTCTGCCAGCCGCAGGGCCGGTTATCGTATCTTCGGCTCCAAGCCCGGGGCTTACGGCGCCGGTCTGCAGGCGCTCATCGATGAGAAGGGCTGGGAGCGGCGTGCGGATCTGGCCGAGGCTTATCTCGTCTGGGGCAGCTATGCCTATGGCGCCGGCGAGGAGGGAAGGGCCGAGCGTGGCGTCTTCGAGGAAAGATTGCGCTCTATCCAGGCGGTCGTGCAGAACCAGGACAATCGCGAGCACGATCTGCTTGATAGCGACGACTATTATCAGTTCGAGGGCGGCATGGCGGCGGCGGCCGAGCAGCTTGGTGGTGCGCGTCCCTCGATCTATCACAACGACCATTCAAGGCCGGAAAAGCCTGTGATCCGCTCCCTCGAAGAGGAGATCGGCCGGGTCGTGCGCGGGCGCGTCGTCAATCCCAAGTGGATCGAGGGCATCATGCGCCATGGCTACAAGGGTGCGTTCGAGATCGCCGCAACGGTAGACTATCTCTTCGCCTTTGCCGCGACGACCGGCGCGGTGCGCAATCATCATTTCGAAGCCGTCTATCAGGCTTTCGTCGTCGATCAGCGCGTGCGCGACTTCATGGCGGAGAAGAACCCGGCCGCGCTGAGGGACATGCGGGAGCGTTTGCTGGAGGCAATCGATCGGAAGCTCTGGACGCCGAGAAGCAATTCGGCGAGATTCGATCTGGAAAGCCTGAAAGACGGCAAAGAGGTGATGGCATGAGCGCGGTCGACGAGCTTTTCGCGGCCTTTCGGGACTATCTCGTGTCGCGCAGCGATCCGGTGTTGCACCATTTCATTGAGGGCTTTGACTGGTCAATGACGGAGCGGTCGCTCGCGCCGCGCGACCTGCCTGTCGTCGCCTATCTTCGCGACCTCGAGCGACCGGGCAATGGGGCGGAAGGAGCCCTGTTCGACCGGCTCGCGAATGCAGCGGATACGCTGCATTGGGCCCAGACCTACAGCATCACCGATTTCGGCGGAGATTTTCTGCAGCGATATGGCTGGGTCGAGCTTTTCGGCACGCGAGGACATTTCGCAAGCGAGGAGATGGCCGGCGGCTTTTTGTTGCTTGGCCCCGGGGTGCATTATCCGGACCATCACCATACGGCCGAGGAAATCTATATCCCTCTGACCGACGGCTCGCTGTGGAGCAAGGATGGCCAGCCGTTCCTGCCGCGTTGGTCGGGCGAGATCATCCATCACCCCTCGAACATCCGCCATGCCATGCGCACGGAAGATGAGCCGCTCGTCGCGCTCTATCTCTGGCGTGGCGGGCCGCTGGCACAAAAATCGATCATATCAGGGAGCATGCAATGAGCGATGAACTGGCCGAAACCGGCGCGGACGCACCGAAGAGCGACTATGCTCGTCACGCCGACAAGATGGCCAAGAAGAAGGCCGCGCGCGATAAGATCATGGCGACCAAGACCGATGAGAAGGGCCTGATCATCGTCCATACCGGCAAGGGCAAGGGAAAATCCTCCTCCGCTTTCGGCATGATCTTCCGCCATATCGCCCATGGGAAGCCCAGCGCCGTGGTGCAGTTCATCAAGGGCGCCATGTGGACCGGCGAGCGCGACCTGATCGAGAAGCATTTCTCCGATATCTGCCAGTTCCACACGATGGGCGAGGGCTTTACCTGGGAGACGCAGGATCGCGCCCGCGACGTGGCGGCCGCCTCGGCAGCCTGGGAAAAAGCCAAGGAGCTGATCCGAGACGAGCGGAACTCGATGGTACTGCTTGATGAAATCAATATCGCGCTGCGCTACGACTATCTCGACATCAACGAAGTGCTCGAATTCCTGAAGACCGAGAAGCCCTACATGACCCATGTCGTCTTGACGGGCCGTAACGCCAAGGAAGAGCTGATCGAGATTGCCGATCTCGTCACAGAGATGGAATTGGTCAAGCATCCCTTCCGCTCGGGCATCAAGGGGCAGCCAGGCGTCGAGTTCTGATCGCTGGCCGGGCTTTCAAGAGCCCGGTAGCATCGTCCTCAGCGTTTCCGCAGTCTGCTGGTTTGCGGGGAAGAAGGATTCGATCGCGAGTTCCGATAGCGTGATATCGACAGGTGTTCCGAAGACGGTCGTTGTCGAGAGGAAGGAAAGGTATCCCGCCTCGCTGATGAGCTCAAGCGGCACCGCAATTCCGGCGAAATCTCGCTCCGGGGCAGGTGATTTCTGTATTGCCGGTGCAGGATAGACCGACAATTCGTCCAACAGTTTCGACAGGACAGGATCGCCGGTGGCGGTGATCTGCTGGCGCAGGCGCTCCAGCAGATGCGCGCGCCATTCGGCCAGATTGGCGATCCGAGGCGCCAGGCCATGTGGATGCAGACTGAGCCGCAGGACGTTGATCGGCCCCTCGGTCAGCGAGGTATCGACGACACCGGCGAGAAGCGGCGTGACGGCGGCATTGGCGGCGACCAGCGTCCAGTGCCGGTCGACTGCCAGGGCCGGGCAGGGTTCGTGCCCCTTCAGGAGCATGTCGATTGCTCGTCGTGCCGGCGCAAGCGCCGGATCATCCAGCTTGCGTTCGGGAAAGACCGGGGCAAATCCCGCCGCCAGAAGCATCGGGTTGCGCTCGCGCAACGGCACGCCGAGCCGTTCGGCGAGATGCATCAGCATCTCGCGGCTTGGAAGCGCGCGCCCGCTCTCGATGAAGCTCAGATGTCGTTGCGATATATCGGCTTCAAGGGCGAATTCGAGCCGGCTCAGGCGGCGTCGCTGCCGCCATTCGCGCAGATGATCGCCGAAAGAGCGGGCCGGGTTCATCATGCGGCAGCCGGCAGCTGATCGATGAAGCCGTGAACGGACTTCAGCCGCTCGCCTTCCAGTATGGCGAAATCCGTGCCCTTGATCAGCGGCTCGGCACCGGTCGGACCGAAGCCCCAGGAGAAGCGGAGGTTGTCGCCATGGCGGTCGCCGTCGGTGATCAGGGTGAAGCGGAATCCGGGGAAGCGGTCGTGCGCGGCCGTGACCAGCGCGTGGATCTGCTCCTGATTGTCAGCACGCATCATCGGGTCAATGTAGCTGCAGGCTTCCGTCCAAGCCTCGGCAATGAGCGCCCGCCGGCGTTCGGCATCGGCCTCGTTCCAGATGGCGATATAGCGTTCTGCAATGATGTTCGCATCAGTCATCGGTCAACTCCTTTGGATCGCCTGAACCGTTCAGGCAGGGCGATCATCGGCGCGTACCGAAGCAGTATCAATTACGTCAGAGGTAATCAAAGGCCCGTTTGTTAGAGCCCGAGCCAGATGCGGACGGGATGGGCGGGGTCCGACAAGAGCTTGACTGCGAAGGCGATGCAGACGACCACCAGCAGCGGCTTGATCAGTTTCGCACCGATGCGCATGGCGAGCCGCGAGCCGACCTGGGCACCGAGAAATTGACCGACGCCCATGATCAGCCCGACTTTCCAGAGAATGGCGCCGGAGAAGATGAACACGATCAAGCTGCCGAGGTTCGAACCGAAGTTGAGCAGTTTCGTATGCGCCGTCGCCTTCAAAAGGCCGAAGCCGGCGAGCGTCACGAAAGCCAGCATCAGGAACGAGCCCGTACCAGGCCCGAATGCCCCATCGTAGAAGCCGATCAGGGGCACGAACGTCACGCCGAAGAGCCCGGCGGTCATGCGCCGGTGTTTCTCGACGTCGCCCAAATTGGGCTTCACGGCAAAATAGAGTGCGATGGCGATCAGCAGGAAAGGCAGGATGATGCGCAGCACCTCGCTCGGCATCACCGTCGCCAGCATTGCGCCGAACATGCCGCCGATAACGGCCATCAGCGCCATTGGCAGCTGTTCGCGAAGCTGTACATGCCCCTGCCGCGCATAGGCGATGGTTGCTGAGGCCGAGCCGAAGATCGATTGCACTTTATTGGTGCCAAGGGTCTGCAGCGGCGGTATGCCCGCGAGCAGCATGGCGGGCACGGTCACCAGGCCGCCGCCGCCTGCGATGGAATCGACGAAGCCGGCAAAGAAAGCGGCGGCAAAGAGCAGAAGCAGGATCTGAAGGGTAACATCGTGCAAGGCAGGAACTCTGAGGCGTGAAATGAAACGCCTTCTTGCACTCCGGCAACGTCAAGGCAATTGCCTGCGGGACACAGCTGCCAAAATTGACGAGGCGGGGATGGATGGCTAAAGCGCATCGCGATCTTTCAGATTCGCTTCCTGCGCTTTAGGCCCTTGATTTTGCGCATGTCGTTGCCGCAAAACCGCTGCACACTTTTGCGCGACATGCGTTAGAGCTTTGATGCCTGCCTTCGCCGCCGGGGAGTGACTATGACGACCTATGCCAATTTGACTCGACGCTACATTCTCGGTCTGGGCTGTGAGCGCGGTGCGGACTGGAACGAAGTGCGCGCGCTAGCGGAGCGAGCCTTCCATGAGGTTGGAATTGGAAGCGAGCAGGTTCTGGCAGTAGTTTCCATCGATACGCGCATGGAGGAGCCGGCCATAATCGAGGTTGCCGCTCATTTTCGTCTGCCCCTGCGCTTCTTCGAAGCCGCGGAGCTCGAGCGGGAGACGCCTCGCCTGAAGAACCCCTCTGAGCTCGTCTTCGCCCGTGTCGGTTGTCACGGCGTTGCCGAGGCGGCTGCGTTGGCGGCTGCTGGTCCGGATGCGGAACTCGTGCTTCCCAAGATAAAGTCCGGTTTTGCCACGGCTGCGATCGCCAGGATTGACTGAACACCAAAATCGCGTCGCAATTCCCGCAAATGATCCGTGTGGCTTCGCGGCGGCATTTCGCCGCCGGAGGAACTCGTGTATTCCAGTAGTTCAAGCATGATCCGCGACGGGAGGAATTTTCCGGAAGATCAAGCTTATTCAGTATGTTGGTAAGGAAAAATCATGCATAAGGTCATTTATGATACGGATCCGGGCGTCGATGACGCCATGGCGCTTCTCTTCCTGCATCGTCACCCGAATATCGACCTTTTGGGCGTGACGACGGTTTTCGGCAACGCCTCCGTCGATACGACGACACGCAACGCGCTGTTCCTTAAGCGCGAATGGAATATTCCGTGCCCGGTGGCACGCGGCGCCAGCGTCACTTTCGATCCTTCGCGGCATGAACGCCCTTGGCCGACGATGGTTCATGGCCATAACGGCCTTGGCGATATCGACGTGCCTGAAGCGATCGATCTGCCGACCGATCCGCGGCCAGCCTATCAGTTCATCATCGACACCGTTCGCGCCAATCCGGGCGAGGTGACCCTGGTCGCCGTCGGTCGCATGACCAATCTGGCGCTGGCGTTGAAGCATGATCCCGAGATCGCTTCGCTCGTGAAGGGCGTCGTCATCATGGGCGGAAATTTCTATGTGCCGGGCAACGTGTCCCCGGTCGCCGAGGCCAATATTCATGGCGATCCGGAAGCTGCCGATTTCGTCATGACGGGCGCCTGGAAGGTTGTCGTGGTTGGTCTCGATGTGACGTCGGTGACGACCATGAGCCGCAGCTATCTGGCCGACATGGCAAAGGCTGGCGGCCCGTCAGTTCAGCTGCTCGCCGACCTGTCGCAATCCTATATCGATTTCTACGAGCACGCCGTCGATGACGGCATGATGGTTCATGACAGCTGCGCCTGCGTCTATGTCGTGGCGCCAGAGCTGTTCGACACGATCGAGGGATCGATTCGCGTCGTCTGCGGCGGCATTGCCGATGGTCAGACGATCATCAAGCAGGACGGCCGTCGCTTTCCGCCGGGCGATTGGGATAATCTGCCGAGCCAGATCGCCTGCACGGGCATTCGCTCTCAGCAGGTTCTCGATCTGATCCGCGACGTGATTTTGGGCAAGGTCAAGCACTGAGTCTGAGGCGAAGAGGGCGCTTGGGTCCTCTTCGCACTCTCCCCCTCTGGGGAGCCGTCATTATTCGAGCTTGCCATATCGTTGCTTGCGTTTCCGGATATGACAGGGCCGGAAAGCAGCGCGGTGTGGCGACACGTCATTCGGCCTCTCGCCACTGCCTTATCCCGTTCTCAACATTGCAATTTCGACCATCCGGGCATAGGACAGGTGGATGAGCGATACCGTATTTTCCAATCTGCCAGCGTTAGAACCGGGCACCGTTTGGCTTGTGGGCGCCGGGCCGGGGGACGCAGGACTGCTGACCCTCCTGGCCGCCAAGGGGTTGGCCGAGGCGGATATCGTCGTGCATGACGCGCTGGTGAATGAAGATTGCCTGAAGCTCGCCCGGCCGGGTGCCGTGTTCGAGTATGCCGGCAAGCGTGGCGGCAAGCCTTCGGCCAAGCAGCGGGATATTTCCCTGCGCCTCGTGGAGCTTGCGCGCGCGGGCAAACGCGTTCTGCGCCTTAAGGGCGGCGATCCATTTGTCTTTGGGCGTGGCGGCGAGGAAGCGCTGACCCTGGTCGAACATGGTATTCCCTTCCGGATTGTTCCGGGGATTACTGCGGGCATCGGCGGTCTTGCCTATGCCGGCATCCCGGTTACCCATCGTGACGTCAATCATGCCGTTACCTTCCTGACCGGCCATGATTCGTCTGGCCTCGTGCCCGACGCGATCAACTGGGATGCGATCGGCAAGGGATCGCCCGTTATCGTGATGTATATGGCGATGAAACATATCGCCCAGATCAGTGCCAATCTCATTGCAGCAGGCCGTTCGCCGGATGAGCCGGTGGCCTTCGTCTGCGATGCCGCAACTCCTTCTCAACGAGTGCTGGAAACGACGCTCGGATGCGCGCCGGCCGACATCGAGGCCTCTGGCCTCCAACCTCCCGCCATCGTCGTCGTCGGTAACGTCGTGAAACTGCGGCCCTCCCTCGATTGGCTCGGTGCTCTTTCCGGCCGCAAGCTGCTGCCGGTGACGGAGGGGCGGACGGGAAGCGGGCATAAGGTGTCGGCATGAGCGGCTTGCTGATTGCCGCACCGGCATCGGGTTCCGGCAAAACCACATTCACGCTCGGCCTGCTGAGAGCGCTGCGGCAAAGGGGCGTCGCCGTCGCATCGGGCAAGGCCGGTCCCGATTATATCGATCCTGCCTTTCATGCGGCGGCTGCAGGTTCGCCCTGCCTCAATTTCGATCCCTGGGCCATGCGCGCGGAGCTCATATCCGCCAACTCGGCGCTTCATCGCGCCGGTGGCCGGATGCTCGTCATCGAAGCGATGATGGGCCTGTTCGATGGGGCCGCCGACGGCTCCGGCACGCCCGCTGATCTTGCGGCCCTGCTCAATCTGCCCGTCGTCCTCGTTGTCGATGTTTCGCGCATGTCGCATTCGGTTGCGGCCGTCGTCAGCGGTTTCGCCAATTTCCGCGCTGATATCCGTATTGCAGGCGTCGTGCTCAATCGTGTCGCCAGCGAGAGACACGAGGGAATGCTGCGCCGGGCGCTGGACGCGGTGCGGATGCCTATTCTCGCTACCATCGGCAACGACAAGAGCCTGGCGCTGCCGGAAAGGCACCTCGGGCTTGTTCAGGCCGGAGAGCATGCCGCGCTGGAGCATTTCATCGAATCTGCGGCCGGCATCGTATCCAAGGCCTGCAATTTCGAGATGCTGCTCAGGGCCGCACAACAGAATGTCGTGCATCCATCGGCTGCCAACATCGCGCGTCTCATGCCGTTTGGCCAGCGCATCGCGGTGGCGCGCGATATAGCCTTCGCCTTCTGCTATGAGCACATGCTGCTCGGCTGGCGGCGGCGCGGTGCCGAAATCTCCTTCTTTTCCCCCTTGGCGGACGAGGGGCCGGCGGCCGATGCGGATGCAATCTATCTGCCTGGCGGCTATCCCGAACTGCATGCGGGAAAGCTTGCGGAGGCCCATCAGTTTCAGTCGGCCATGAGGGAGGCAGCGGCGCGCAGGGTGCGAATTTACGGCGAATGCGGCGGCTATATGGTTCTTGGCGATGGGCTGGTGGATGCTGCGGGGATGCGTCACGGCATGCTCGGTCTTTTGCCGGTCGTGACCAGCTATGAGAATCGCCAGCGCCATCTGGGCTATCGGCGCGTGACGCCGCTTGGCGGTTCTTTCTTCGAAAAGCCGATGTCGGCGCATGAGTTTCACTATTCGACTATCGTTTCGGAAGGCGAGGCGGATCGGCTGTTTGCCGTCAAGGATGCGCTCGGCACCGATCTGGGTGCGGCCGGCCTGCAGCGCGCCAATGTCGCGGGCTCCTATATGCACCTGATCGACATTGCCGGTGATACGGCATGACGGACAAGATCGTGCATGGCGGCGGCATCACAGAGGCAGCTCGTCAGTATGGCGGGCGGCCGGAAGACTGGCTGGATCTGTCGACCGGCATCAACCCCAACCCCGTCGCCCTACCGGAGGTGCCCGTTTCGGCCTGGCATCGGCTGCCGGACCAGCATTTGCAGGAGCGGGCACGCGAGGCGGCGAGGGGATATTATCGCAGCGGTGATATCCTGCCCTTGCCCGTACCGGGTACGCAATCGGTCATCCAGCTGCTTCCCAGGCTCGTGATCGGTGGAAGCATTGCCATCCTGTCGCCGACCTATGGCGAATATGCTCGCGCTTTCACGCTTGCAGGCCTGAAGGTCCGTCAAGTCTCGACGATTGCCGATCTGACTTCAGACGACAGGCTCGTCGTCGTCGTCAACCCCAATAATCCGGACGGGCGGATGCTGCCGGTCGACCGCTTGCACGATTTGCACGACAGGCAACGTCAATTGGGCGGCATTCTTCTGGTCGACGAGGCATTCGGCGATGTCGAGCCGGAAGCGAGCGTTGCGCCATATGCCGCCTCCATGCCGGGCCTCATCATTTTCCGGTCATTCGGCAAGTTCTTCGGCATGGCCGGCTTGCGGCTCGGTTTCGTGATTGCCGAGGCTTCGATCATGGCTCGCTTCGAGGATTGGCTCGGCCCCTGGGCGGTGTCCGGTCCGGCGCTTTCGATCGCGACGTCTCTGATGGAGAGCGACACGAGCGCCATTCGCGACCGCATTCTTCAACGACGCCTTGCGCTGGAGAGGATTCTCCGTCACTCGGGTCTGCACGTCGCAGGGGGCACGGCATTGTTCGCGCTGGTTGCCGACGAGCGCACGGAAGGCATATATACGCATCTCTGCCGCCACCATATTCTGGTCCGCAAGTTCGATTATGCGCGCAATTGGCTGCGCTTCGGCCTTGCTCCAGATGAAGAAGCGGACCGAAAACTCGCCGGGGCACTGGAGTCGGATGATTTTAGGTCTGTTCGACCTAAAATCTGAATCTGCTCCAGAAACAAATAAATAGAGCATGATGTCGTCCGAAGACCGCTCACACTTTTTCGGCATCATGCTCTAGAGGGCTATTCGACATGACCGCCGACGAACATCTGCTCATTCTCGTCCTTGCATTGCTGCTGGATCGTATCGTCGGGGATCCCGATTGGCTGTGGCAGCGCCTGCCACATCCTGTCGTCGTGTTCGGCAAGGCGATTTCGTTCTTCGATCGCCGCTTCAACGGAAAACACCTCTCCGGCGTGCTTCGCCGCCGCAACGGCGTCATGTCGATCATTGCCTTGCTCATGGGAGCGGCCATCGTCGGCTGGGCTGTTCATGGGCTGCTCGCTTTCTTCGGCTGGCTCGGCATATTGGTGGAAGCGGCGCTTGTGGCCGTATTCCTGGCGCAGAAGAGCCTAGCCGATCATGTCGGCGAGGTATCGCGGGCGTTGCGGAGTGACGGGGTAGAGGGTGGCCGCTTAGCCGTTTCGCGCATCGTCGGCCGTGATCCGGAGACCTTGGATGAGCCTGGCGTCTGCCGGGCGGCGATCGAGAGCCTTGCCGAAAACTTCTCGGATGGCGTGGTGGCGCCGGCGCTCTGGTACGGCATTTTCGGCCTGCCGGGCCTGTTCTTCTACAAGATGCTCAACACGGCTGATTCGATGATCGGCCATAAATCGGAGACCTATATCGATTTCGGTCGGGCAGCCGCCCGATTGGACGATATCGCAAACTGGCCGGCCGCACGGCTGTCGGTTCTGCTGATCGCTGTCGGCGCGCTCGCCAAGCGCGGGATTTCGGCGCTCGGAAATACCATTCGCGTCGCGGTGAGGGATGGCGGCCTGCACCGGTCGCCGAATTCCGGGAGGCCGGAAGCGGCGATGGCCGGCGCTCTCGACATACAGCTCGCAGGACCGCGCATCTATGGCGGCGAGCTGGTGCGCGAACCGATGATCAACGGCGCCGGCCGCGATACGGCGACCGTCAGCGATATCGAAGCAGGTATCACGATCTTCTACTCGGCATGTTCGATGCTGACGCTTCTCGCCCTTTTGGGGTTCCTGATCTTATTGTGAGCGGCCATCTCCATTAATATATTGCTCACTATACGTATTAATTTGGTATAATTGGCCTGCTGTTAAGCTTTCCCATCGTCTGAATTGCTTCACGAAGAAGCAAACAGTCGGAGGGGATAAGATGAAGTATGTAATGGCGGCGGTTGCCGCATGCATCTGTACGCAACTTCACGTAGGCTCGGCGAATGCAGGGACTGTGCTTGCAACCGTCGACCTTCGCTCGCAGACAATGACCGTTTCCGAGGATGGTGTTTTCAAATATCGCTGGAAAGTGTCGACGGCTCGCAGGGGCTACGTCACGCCAATCGGTTCTTATACCGCCAAATGGCTTTCCAAAGATCATCGTTCGAAGAAATATGATGATGCGCCAATGCCCTATGCCGTGTTTTTCAACGGCGGTTATGCCGTTCACGGTACTTACGAGGTGAGGCAACTCGGCAGGCCGGCGTCGCACGGTTGCGTGCGGTTGGAGACCCGAAATGCTGCAACCTTCTTCTCGTTGGCGTCGGATGTCGGGCTTCACAATACCCGGATCGTCATCAGCGACTGATCGATCATAGTTGTGCAAGCGTCTTTGCAGATGCAATCGGCCGTAATGCTGCCGCATCTTGCACGCATGTCGGCCCCGATCCCTGTAGTTGCAGTGCAAGCGTCGCTTTGCTGTTTGCGCAACAGTGTTTCGCCAAATTGCCGGGGTTTCTGGTGGAAGCCATTGGCTTTTGGAATGGATTTCCCTATGAGGGGGATTGAATTATTATTTCAAGAGGTATGGGCAGTGACTGCTACATTTGACAAAGTTGCCGACATCATCGCTGAAACCAGCGAAATCGACCGCGAGACGATCACTCCGGATAGCCACACGATCGACGACCTTGGCATCGACAGCCTCGACTTCCTGGATATCGTCTTCGCTATCGACAAGGAATTCGGGATCAAGATCCCGCTGGAAAAGTGGACGCAGGAAGTCAACGAAGGCAAGGTTTCGACCGAAGAGTACTTCGTGCTGAAGAACCTCTGTGCCAAGATCGACGAGTTGCGCGCCGCCAAGGGCTGAGCGACATCCTTGCACTTTTTTGACGCCCAGCCGCCCTTGAATCTGGCGGCCGGGCGGTTTCATTCTTAAATAGCGTATCCCGCCCGGCGCATGGTGCCTTGCCGGGTCGGAGCGGAGGCATTGATGCTGCTGGAATATTTCCAGATGATCGACAAGGTCGAGTCCGTCGATCTGTCCAAGGGCCTGTTGAAGGCGCATTCCGTCGTTCCGGCGAAGAGCCCGGTTTTCGAAGGCCATTTCCCCGGCATGCCGCTCGTTCCCGGCGTCCTCCTGATCGAGACGATGGCGCAGGCTTCGGGCATGCTGGTGCTTGCCGCGACGAAATTTGCCTATATGCCGTTCCTGATGTCGGTCGATGGCGCCAAGATGCGCACCTTCGTCGAGCCGGAAGCGGAGCTGGATATCGAAGCCGAGCTGGAGCACGATGGGTCTGGTTTTGCGGTGACCAAGGCGCGGATCACCATTGCCGGAAAGAAGATCTGCGATGCGCAGTTGAAGCTGCGCACCATGCCGTTTAATGAGGTGCCGCTCGCCGATATCGTGCGTAAGCGGGCAGGCGAGGTCGGGCTTCTCGACGCCATCGCCGCCAACGGTTGACGCTGCCGGCTTTGCGGGTGCCGCATTCGAAGAGGATTGATGAATGAGCAAGGCTCAGAATGATGTGGTGATCACGGGTATCGGCATCGTCACCTGTCAGGGTGTCGGCAAGGATGCGCATGTCGCACTGCTGACCGCAGACAAGGCGCCGCCGACCGTCGTCGAAACCGAAAAATTCAAGCCCTACCCGGTACATCCGCTGCCTGAGATCGACTGGTCGCAGCAGATCCCGAAGCGCGGCGATCAGCGCCAGATGGAAAACTGGCAGCGCATCGGCGTCTTCACCGCCGGTCTGGCGCTCGACGATGCCGGTTTCAAGGATGATCTGGAAGCCTGCGGCACCATGGATATGATCGTCGCGGCTGGCGGTGGCGAACGTGATACCAACGTCGATACGCTGATCGTCAACGAGGGTCTGAAGCGCAACGACCGCGAACTCCTGCTGAACGAGAAGCTGACGACCGAGCTGCGGCCGACCCTCTTCCTGGCGCAGCTTTCGAACCTGCTCGCCGGCAATATCTCGATCGTCCACAAGGTTACAGGTTCCTCGCGGACTTTCATGGGGGAAGAAGCCTCCGGCGTTTCGGCCGTCGAGACTGCTTTTCACCGCATCAAGTCGGGCGAATCGAGCCATGCGCTGGTAGGTGCCGCGTTCTCGGCAGAACGGTTGGACATGATCCTGCTGATCGAGTCGATCAACGCACATGCGATCGGTGATTGGCATCCCCTCTGGTCGCGCAAGCCGGAAGACGGCGGCGGCATGATCATGGGTTCCATGAGCGCCTTCCTGGTGCTCGAATCGCGTGCCCATGCCGAGGGCCGAGGCGCCCGCATCTACGCAACCATCGATTCGGTCGAAGGCGATCGTGGCCGGCGCGATGAAGGCAAGTTCGAGGCACGGCTCGAACGCATGCTTGCGTCTGCCAAGCAAGCGGCGGGCGAGGTGAGCATCGTTTTTTCCGGCACGACGGCGATTCATGATCTTGCCCAGCGCGAAAAGGCCGTGCTGGAGGCGCAGCTTCCGGGCTCTGCCATTCGCGCCTATTCCGGCATTTCCGGCCATGGGCTCGAGAGCCAGTTTACGCTCGGGATCGCTTTCGCCGCGCTTGCCGTGGCCAATCAGGCCAAGGTGCCGCCATTCGATGCGGCGCACGAAAAACCGATGGCGGCCGGTACACGTAATGCTGTTGTAACGACTGTTGGCCATGTACGCGGCGAAGGCATCGCCGTACTATCAGCTGAAGCGTGAGGACCAGCATCATGACCGCATCCGCCTATAAGGACCATCTCGGACGCCCGATCGTCGCCGTCACTGGCATGGGTATCATCACCTCGCTCGGCCAGGGTCTTGAGGACAATTGGAACGCGCTTTCCTCGGGCGTTTCGGGCATTCACAACATCACGCGCTTTCCGACCGACGGTCTTTCGACGCGTATCGCCGGCACGGTGGATTTCATCGATATCCCGGTGCCGAATGCCGTCGAGCGTTCCTATGCTTTTGCGCGCGAAACGACGATTGAGGCTTTGGCTCAGGCCGGCTTCTCCGGCGATTTCGACGCGCCGCTGTTTCTGGCTGCGCCTCCGATCGAGCCGGAGTGGAATGCTCGCTTCGAACTGGCCGATCGCTCGCCGCCGGCGGCTCATCAGGGCGACGCCTACGAGCGTTTCCTGGCTGCCATGCGTGAGCGCCCGGATCCGGCTTTCCATGAGGCGGCGCTCTTCGGCGCCATTTCTGAGCGTCTTGCCGACCGCTTCGGCACGCGCGGCCTTCCGGTGACGCTGTCGACGGCCTGTGCATCGGGCGTGACGGCGATCCAGCTCGGCATAGAGGCTATTCGTCAGGGCCGCACGACGCGCGCGCTGACCGTAGCGACCGATGGTTCGCTCAGCGCCGAAGCGCTCATTCGTTTCTCGCTGCTGTCGGCTCTCTCGACCCAGAACGACCCGCCGACCAAGGCTTCCAAGCCGTTCAGCAAGGACCGCGACGGCTTCGTCATCGCGGAAGGGGCGGCGACGCTGGT
Organism: Martinezella miluonensis; assembly: GCF_900094545.1. Lineage (GTDB taxonomy): Bacteria > Pseudomonadota > Alphaproteobacteria > Rhizobiales > Rhizobiaceae > Rhizobium > Rhizobium miluonense. The sequence continues at coordinate 20,217 of NZ_FMAH01000048.1, read as the reverse complement.
GCTGGAATCGCTAGAGGCAGCGGTTGCCCGCGGCGCCAAGATCCTCGGCATCATGAAGGGCGCAGGCGACAAGGCCGACTCCTTCCATCGCACGCGGTCCTCGCCTGACGGCGGTCCGGCGATCGCGACGATCCGCGCCGCACTGGCAGATGCCGGCATGGCAGAGGCCGATATCGGCTACATCAACGCTCACGGCACCTCGACGCCGGAGAATGACAAGATGGAATATGGCGCGATGTCCGCCGTCTTCGGCGAGCGGCTTCCGGCCATTCCGGTGTCATCGAACAAGTCGATGATCGGCCATACGCTGACTGCGGCAGGTGCCGTCGAGGCGGTGTTCTCGCTGCAGACCATGCTGACGGGTACGCTGCCGCCGACCATCAACTACAACAACCCGGATCCGTCGATCGTCCTCGATGTGGTGCCGAACAAGAAGCGTGAAAAGCAGGTGAATGCCGTTCTTTCGAACTCTTTCGGGTTCGGCGGTCAGAACGCCAGCCTTGTCATGGCGCTTGAACCGGCTTAATCGGACCTTTGAATAATAAATGATAACTGCGCCCGAGGGGCGAAGGACTTTGCCATGCGTGCTTTGCAACTGATCGACGACCGCAAACTTGAGATCACCGATCTGCCGGAGCCAGAGGCGCCGGGCGCAGGTGAAGTGACCCTGCGTGTCAAAGCCGTCGCCCTCAACCATATCGATGTCTGGGGCTGGCGCGGCATGGCCTTTGCCAAGCGAAAGATGCCGCTCGTCATCGGTGCGGAGGCTGCCGGCGTGGTCGAAGCGATCGGACCGGGCGTTGCCAACGTGCTGCCGGGCCAGCTCGTGTCGATCTACGGCGCGCGCACCTGCGGCCTTTGCCGCCATTGCCGCGAAGGCCGCGACAATCTCTGCGAACATGTCGGCGGCGTGCATGGCTTCCATCTCGACGGTTTCGCGCAGGAGAAGGTCAATCTGCCTGCTCGCCTGCTCGTTCCGGCTCCTCCCGGCGTCGATGCGGTCGGCGCGGCACTTGCGCCCGTCACCTTTGGCACCGTCGAGCACATGCTATTCGACAATGCCAAGCTGGAACCGGGTGAAACCATCCTCGTTCATGCCGGCGGCTCGGGCATCGGCACGGCGGCCATTCAGCTTGCCAAGAAGATCGGCTGCACCGTCATCACGACGGTAGGCTCCGACGACAAGATCGAGAAGGCAAAGGCGCTGGGCGCCGATCACGTCATCAACTATCGCACCGACCGTTTCGAGGGCGTCGTGCGCAAGCTGACGAAGAAGAAGGGCGTCGACGTTGTGTTCGAGCATGTCGGCAAGGATACCTGGGCGGGTTCGATGCTCTGCATGAAGCGCGGTGGCCGCCTCGTCACCTGCGGCTCGACCTCGGGCGTTTCCACCGAAATGAACCTGATGATGCTGTTCCAGCAGCAGTTGAAGCTGCTCGGCTCCTTCGGCTGCCGCATGGAGAACATGGCCAACGCCATGCAGAAGATGGCGCGCGGGCTGGTCCATCCGGTGATCGATACCGAAGTGAGCTTCGGCGATATCGACCGGGCACTGGAGCGGATGGAATCGCGTCAGATCTTCGGCAAGATCATCCTGAAAATGGATTGAGCCGCGTGAAGCTCTTCATCACCCGGATCGTCCTTGCGCTTAGAAATTTCCGGCAATGGCTGGTGGCGCAGGTCATTTTCGGATTCCTGAATTTCCTGAAGCTGTTTCCGGCTGACGGAGGCATCAAATTTGCCGATTGGCTGACCCGCAAGATCGGTCCGCGCTTGCGCAGGCACAAGCTGATGCTGACCAACCTGCGCAACGCCTTTCCGGAAAAGAGCGAGGCGGAGATCGGTGAGGTCGCGCTCGCGAGCTGGGGCAATATGGGGCGGCTGGCGGCGGAATATGTCTTTCTCGACCGGCTGTTCGATTTCGATCCCGAGAGCGACAAGCCGGGCCGTGTCGAGGTTTCGGGCATTCCGATCTTTCTCGATCTCAGGGACAATCCGCGGCCGTTCATTGTCTTTACCGGCCATACCGGCAATTTCGAGCTGCTGCCTGTCGCGGGCGCGGCCTTCGGTCTGACGGTGACGGTGCTCTTTCGCCCGCCGAACAATCCTTATGTAGCCGAGAAAGTTTTCGACTTCCGGGCAAAACGTATGGGCAAGCTGGTGCCGTCGCATGCCGGCTCGTCCTTCAGCCTTGCCCGGGAGCTGGAAGCGGGGCGCGGCGTCGGCGTGCTGGTCGACCAGAAATTCCGCAAGGGATTGAAGACGTTGTTCTTCGGCCGCGACGTCAAGACGAATCCGCTCCTGCCGAAGCTCGTGCGCCAGTTCAACTGCGAGGTCTATCCGGCCCGGTGCATCCGCCTGCCTGGCAATCGCTACAGGCTGGAGATCGAGCCGAGGCTGGAATTGCCTTACAACGAGCAGGGCAATCTGGATCTGACGGCAACCGCGCAAATGCTGAACGACAAAGTCGAGAGCTGGGTGAGGGAACATCCCGAGCAATGGCTCTGGTATCACGATCGCTGGAACATCAAGGACGCGGTTTTCTAAGCTTCCAGTTTCGCTCCTAGGTGGTGGAAGGCGGGGGCGCCTTCTTCTGCCTCTTCGCGACGATTGCCTTCCGTATACCCTTCATTTTGGAAATACTGCTTTGCGGAGAAGTTCGGTCCACCGGATTGAAACGCAGGGTAAGTCATGATAATTCATATGCTAGAAAGTTTGGTGAGATTGCGGACACCAAACTGAATATCCTTGGGCATGGCAACGCCGGGAAACGAGGCCTCGGTGTTTGACTATGGTCAAGGACAGGAGGGCAATTTGCTGGCACTCTTTCATGCCTTCTCCACGAAATGCAGTCAGATTCAGCGTGCAATAAAACTTGGTGACGACGAGCTTGTAGACGCGCTTGATAGCGAGTTGGAGCCACTTATTGCGGCTATTCTGGCCTATAAGGCCACCAGTCTGCTTGAAATCTACATGCAGCTGCAATTCATGAACAATCTCATCCGAGAAGAGTCGGATGATCGCGCGCGCGTCGTGCGCAATTCGGCATCGCTATCCGTGCTGATCGATCGTTATTTCGGCGGCGCGAATGAATCGGCGACCGACGTCTTGATGGCATTTTCGACCAAGAGAGAGGAACACGACGAGCTTTTCGGCTTCGACGAAGGCAGCGTCTTGAACGACGTCATCCTCAACAGCCTGCCGGATCGCGTTGCCGTCGTTACGCGCGACTATCGCTATCTCTACAGCAATGCGGCGAATTCGGAATTTCTGAAATCGAAGCAGATGGAGCTCGTCGGGCGGCATATATCCGAATTCGTCGGCTCCGAATATTTCGAAAGCAATGTGAAGGTGAAGCTTGATGCCTGCTTTGCCGGCGAAAAGGTCGAATGCATCTATCCGTCCTATCGCCAGACCGAGCCAGGCAAGATCCTTCACTGCAGTATGACGCCGCTTCGCGCCAAGGCTGAGGTGATTGGTGCATTGCTTGTCGTGCACGAAGCTAGCGTCGTTCCTGCTAGCATGCAGGTCGCCTGAACTCCCGTTCAGGCCCCGAACAACAGTTTTTCGACCGAATCCTCTATCAGCAACGGGTTCGGCTCATTCTCTCTGACATCGCCTGGTTCTGATGCCGCCATCGCGTGCTGCAAAGCGTTGTCTTTCGGCTTGTCATCATTGCCGCATTCCAGGCAATAGCAGCGAAATCGGATCACCTTCGGCGTCTTCATGTCGTTGGCCGGCTCCAGCTTGCGAAGGGATCCGGCAGGTCGCGCCAGCGCTCAGGCGTGAAGCGGTCCGCTTCGATCAGGCAAGCATCCAGCTCCGCAACGATCTGCTGCTGGTTCATCGGATCGGCGCCGATGAACACCAGTTCCTGGCGACGGTCGCCCCATACGGGGTCGAGATAGGGCGAAAGAGCGCGCTTGAACGAGGGATCGTGCGGCCATTGGTCCTGCGGCACCGCGGCCCACCACAGGCCCATCTTGCTCGTACGGACCAGCGCGCCTGCCTGGCTCATTTCGCCGACATAATAAGGACGCGTCGCGAGCCAGAATAAGCCCTTTGCGCGCACCACGCCCGGCCAGGAATGGTTAAGAAATGCTTGAAACATCAGGGGATCGAAGGGTTTCCTCGCGCGATAGACGAAGGAGCGGATGCCGTATTCCTCCGTTTCCGGAACATGATCCTTGAAGCCGTGCAATTCCTTGTACCAGAGCGGGTGTGTCTCGGCGCGGTCGATGTCGAAACGACCGGTGCCCAGAACTTCCGCTGGCTCCACGGCGCCGAAATCGGCTTCGATTTGCCGCGCATCCGGATTGAGGCCGACGATGATCTTGCGGGCGGCGTCGCGCTGCTCGGCTGTTGCGGAACCGACCTTATTGAGAATGACGACATCGGCAAATTCGATCTGTTCGACCAGCAGGTCGACGATGGTGCGGTTGTCACCATCGCCGGCGGTTTCGCCGCGATCGGCAAGGAAGTCCGTGGATCCGTAGTCGGTGAGAAGGTTGGCCGCATCGACGACGGTCACCATGGTATCGAGCCGGGCGATATCGGAAAGGCTGCCACCGTCTTCGTCGCGGAACTCGAAGGTGGTGGCAACGGGCAGGGGCTCGGCAATACCGGTCGATTCGATCAGCAGGTAGTCGAAGCGATCCTGCTCGGCGAGTTGCCGGACTTCCTTCAGCAGATCGTCGCGTAGCGTGCAACAGATGCAGCCATTGGTCATCTCGACCAGCTGTTCTTCCGTGCGGGAGAGATTGGCGCCGCCGTCGCGTACCAGGGCCGCATCGATATTCACTTCGCTCATGTCGTTGACGATCACGGCGACGCGCAGACCCTCACGATTGTTGAGGATGTGATTGAGCAGCGTCGTCTTGCCGGCGCCGAGGAAACCGGAGAGGACGGTAACCGGGAGCTTCTTGTTCATGGCAACCTCACTGTAATGTAATATCATTACATAATATGTTCTGAAAAAAGCGAGCAATGGGCTCGCTTCCTTCGGCGATCTTCAGCCTTGCGCTGAAAGGCAGTTTTTCAGGGAGCTCGCGATACCGCGCATCAGATCGAAGTAGAGATTTGGCCCCTGCGGCAGCGTCGCGGCTTCAGGATCGAGGACGCCTGATTTCGCAGATGTGCCTTCCAGCACCACCTTGACCAGCTTCGGTTCGAATTGCGGCTCGGCAAAAACGCAGGTTGCGCCGAGATCGGCAACCTTGCTGTGGATTTCGGCAACGCGCTGTGCGCCGGGAATGGTTTCCGGGCTGACCGTGATCGAGCCGGAAACACGCACGCCATAGCGATGCTCGAAATACTGATAGGCGTCGTGGAAGACGATGAAGGGCTTTTCCTTCACCGGTGCGACCGTTGAGGCGATCTCAGTATCGAGGGCATCGAGCTTGTCGTTCAACGCCTTCTGGTTGGCTTCGTAGGTCAGCGCATTGGCGGGATCGGCTGCGACCAGCGACGTGGTGATCTCCGCCACCATCGCCTTGGCATTGTGCGGATCGAGCCAGAGGTGGGTGTCGAATTCACCGTGGTCATCATGATTGTGGGCATGATTCTCGCCGGCGGCCGGCTCGTCGCCATCGTCATGCGGCTCGAAGGCGCCGCCTTCGCGGAACTTGAGCTTGGTGATGCCGGGCGCCTGATCCAGCTCAACAACAGTAGCATTGGAGCCGAGAGAATCGAGGGGTTTCTGCAGGAAGACTTCCATGCCCGGGCCGACCCAGAAAACCACCTGCGCCTGCTGGAGGCTGCGCGCATTCGATGGCTTGAGCGCATAGGTATGCGGTGAGGCTGCGCTGTCGACGATCAGATCCGGCGTGCCTACTCCCTGCATGACGGCAGCGACAAGCGAGTGGATCGGCTTGATGGAAACGACGACCTTCGGGGCATCGGCCGCGGTAGCGGCGGTGCCGACCAGCAAGCCGGAGAGCAGGAGAGAGGCTGCGAGGGGAATGAGAGCTTTTGCTACATTCATGCGATAAATGCCCTTGAACGGATATGTTATGTTATTACATCAATTGCGTTATGCTATAACGTGTGCAATAGCATGGCGCAATAGTGCAATTGGAATTTCCATGCTTTCTTCCATCGACAGCAAGAGCCGGCCTCTCGTGTCGCTCCATGATGTCGGCGTCCGCCGTGGTGGTCGCTGGCTGGTGCGTGGCGTGGATTTTTCCGTCAACCGCGGCGAAATCGTCACCCTGATCGGCCCGAACGGCTCAGGCAAATCCACCAGCGCCAAGGCAGCGATCGGCGTGCTGAAGCCGGACGAAGGGCGTGTCGATCGCATCAGCGGGCTGAAGGTCGGCTATGTCCCGCAGAAGCTTGCCATCGACTGGACGCTGCCGCTTAGCGTTCAGCGCCTGATGACCCTCACGGGTCCCTTGCCGGAACGTGAGCTGATGACAGCGTTGGAAGCCGTCGGCATCGCGCATCTTGCCAAGGCCGAGGTGCAGCATCTTTCCGGCGGCGAATTTCAACGGACGCTGCTGGCGCGTGCCATTGCCCGCAAGCCCGATCTGCTGGTGCTCGACGAGCCCGTGCAGGGGGTTGATTTCAACGGTGAGATCGCGCTCTACGACCTCATCAAGTCGATCCGCAATTCCGAAGGCTGCGGTATCCTGCTGATTTCGCATGATTTGCATGTTGTCATGGCAGCCACCGATACGGTGGTTTGCCTGAACGGCCATGTCTGCTGCCGCGGCACGCCGCAGACGGTCAGCCAGAGCCCGGAATATGTAAAACTGTTCGGTACGCGTGCGGCGCAGTCGCTGGCGATCTACAGCCACCATCACGATCATACGCATCTGCCCGACGGTCGCGTGCAGCATGAAGACGGCTCGATCACCGATCATTGCCATGCCGAGGATGGCCACCACCATCATGACCATGACGATCATCACGATGATCACCATGGGCATGACCATGCCGGGGGAGGACGCCATGTTTGACGATTTCTTCCTCCGCGCCATTGTTGCCGGCGTCGGGCTGGCGCTGACGACAGGGCCGCTCGGCTGCTTCATCATCTGGCGGCGCATGGCTTATTTCGGCGATACGATCTCGCATTCGGCGCTGCTTGGCGTGGCGCTCTCGCTGCTTTTCCAGCTTAATCTCACCCTTTCCGTTTTTGCGGTCGCCGCGCTCGTATCGATCCTGCTGCTCTTCCTGCAGCGGCGGCAGGCGCTGTCGGCGGATGCGCTGCTCGGCATTCTCTCGCATGCGACGCTGGCGATCGGTCTGGTTATCGTCGCCTTCATGAGCTGGGTGAGAATCGATCTCATCGCCTTCCTCTTCGGCGATATTCTGGCCGTCAGCCAGTCCGACATCGCGGTGATCTGGGGCGGCGGCATTCTCGTGCTGGCAGCGCTCATCTGGCTCTGGCGGCCGCTGCTCGCATCGACGGTCAATCCTGAGCTGGCCGAGGCCGAAGGGTTGCGGCCGGAACGCGCCAGGCTGTTCTTCATGCTGCTCATGGCCGTGGTGATCGCCATCGCCATGAAGATCGTCGGCATTCTGCTCATCACGGCGCTGCTGATCATTCCCGCCGCTACTGCGCGCCGCTTTGCCGGTACACCGGAGACGATGGCGATTTTCGCCTCGCTGCTCGGCGCGGTCGCCGTCGTCGGCGGGCTCTTCGGATCGCTACGCTACGATACGCCGTCCGGGCCCTCCATCGTCGTCGCGGCGCTCGTTCTGTTTATCATCAGTCTGCTGCCGCTTGTGCGCAGGAGCGGCACGCCAGCGGCGCAACAGAGAGGACAGTCATCATGACCACTCCGATGCTCACCAAGAACCAGTCCCTCGTTTTCGATGTTCTGACCAAGGCGGAGGCGCCACTCAGCGCCTATACCATTCTCGACAAACTGCGCGATCAAGGCTTTCGCGCCCCGCTGCAGGTCTACCGCGCGCTCGACAAGCTTCTGGAATATGGCGTCGTCCACCGGCTCGAGAGCATCAATTCCTTCGTCGCCTGCGCGCATCCCAATGAGGATTGCCATAGTCACGGCCTGGTTGCCTTCGCGATCTGCGAAAGCTGCGGCCAGGTGATCGAATTCCACGATCACGAGGTGGATCACCGCCTGACGGATTGGCTGAAGTCGCAGAAATTCAAGGCGGAAAAGTCGACCATCGAAATCCGCGGCCATTGCGCCAATTGCGCAGCGTGAGCTTTTGCCGGAGCCTTATCTCACGCTCCGGCAACTATTTATGATCGTTTTCTAATCTAATCTCTTCAGATCGCGGGCGAAGCGCTGCCAATTGGCGATGTAATGCTGGGCCGAGCGACGCAGGCGTTCGATCGCGGCTTCGTCCAGCGTGCGGATCGCTCTCGCCGGCGAGCCGACGATCAGCGAGCCATCCGGAAATTCCTTGCCTTCCGTGACAAGCGCATTGGCGCCGACGAGGCAATTATTGCCGATCTTCGCGCCGTTCAGCACGGTGGCGCCCATGCCGATCAGCGAATTATTGCCGATGGTGCAGCCATGGATGATGGCATGATGCCCGATGGTGCAGCCTTCGCCGATCATCACGGCGAAGGTCGGGTCCGTATGCACCATCGTGCCTTCCTGGATGTTGGTGCCCTTGCCGATGATGATCGGCTCGTTGTCGCCGCGCAGCACCGAGCCGAACCAGATGCCGACATCTTCGCCGATCTCGACCTGGCCGATGACGCTGGCATCCGGGGCGATCCAGTATCGGCTCGGACCGGGCGTTTTCGGTGTCAGGCCGGCAAGGGCGTAGAGCGGCATGGATGATCCTCCTCGATCAGATTACGTTCAATACCAGCGTCGCGACGCCGTCGACGGCACAGCTGATCCGGTCACCGCGCGCAACCGGGCCGACGCCTGCGGGCGTGCCGGTCATGATGACATCGCCCGGCGCGAGCGTGAAGAGCTTGGACAGCTCGGCGATGATTTCAGGCACTTTCCAGATCATCTGCGAGAGGTCGCCTCGCTGGGCAGCCTCGCCGTTGCGCAGCAGCCAGATGCCGCCCTTGTCGGGATGGCCGACGCGGGTGGCGGGCACCAGCGCGGAGACGGGCGCGGAATGCTCGAACGCCTTGCCGATCTCCCAGGGCCGGCCGAGCTTCTTGGCTTCGCCCTGCAGATCGCGGCGGGTGAAGTCGATGCCGACGCCATAACCATAAACGCAGTCGAGCGCCTGCTCGACCAGAATATCGGCGCCGCCGCTGCGCAGCGCCACGACAAGCTCCACCTCGTGATGCACGTCGGATGACAGCGGCGGGTAGGGGAAATCGCCTGATACCAGCAGATTGTCGGCGTTCTTCTGGAAGAAAAAGGGCGGCTCGCGGCTGGGGTCATGACCCATTTCTATGGCGTGGTCGGCATAGTTGCGGCCGACGCAATAGACCCGGCGCACGGGAAAGAACTCGGTTTCGCCCTCGATCGGCAGCAGGACCGGGGCGGGGGATGGAATGACTGTCATGAGTGGGGCGTTCATGGGGATCGTTCGAAACTCTCATTGATCTCGGAAAGGCCGCTGCCCTCCGACTCCATTTTGCAAACTAGCATCATTGTTACTGCCGCGAAAACTGGCCTTTTTGAAGGATTTGGTGTAGAGCGCGGGGCAGAAAGGTATCCCATGTATAGTGAAGCGCTGAAAACTGGCCGCAAGATCTTTGCGGTTGCCCCTATGATCGACTGGACGGATCGCCATTGCAGGTACCTGCATCGGCAGATCAGCCGGCATGCGCTGCTCTATACGGAAATGGTGGTGGCCGACGCGATCATCCATGGACCGCGCGACCGGCTGCTGGGATATGATGCGGCAGAGCATCCGGTTGCGCTGCAGCTTGGCGGTTCGGATCCGGCCAAGCTTTCACAGGCGCTGCGGATCGCGGAAGCCCATGGTTATGATGAGATCAATCTCAATGTCGGCTGCCCGTCGGACCGCGTGCAATCCGGTACCTTCGGTGCCTGCCTGATGCTGACGCCGGAGACGGTGGCCTCCTGCGTTGCGGCGATGAAAGCAGTGTCGAAGGCGCCCGTGACGGTGAAATGCCGCATTGGTGTCGACGATCAGGAGCCGGAAGAGGCGTTGCCCGAGCTGATGACGCGGGTGCTCGATGCCGGCGCCGACGCAATCTGGATCCATGCGCGCAAAGCCTGGTTGAAGGGTCTGTCGCCGAAGGAAAATCGCGAGATCCCGCCGCTGGACTATGAGATCGTCTACCGCATGAAGCAGCGTTGGCCCGATGTCTTCATCGGCATCAATGGCGGCATCCAGACGCTTGACCAGGCCGAGGCGCATCTCGCTCATGTCGATGGCGTCATGCTTGGCCGCGCCGCTTACCAGAACGCCGCCATTCTTGCCGATGTCGATCATCGATTCTATGGGGCGCAAGCTGTCGAATCGGACTGGAACGCTCTGCGCGACCGGATGATGGCCTATACAGAACGGCATATTGCCGAGGGCGGCCGTCTTCAGCATGTCGCGCGCCATATGGTCGGCCTGTTCAGCGGCTTGCCCGGCTCGCGCCGCTACCGCCAGATCCTCTCGACCGATGCCAACAAGCCGGGTGCAGGGCCTGAAGTGATCGCCGCCGCCTTCGCCGCGGTGGATTTTGCTGGCGAGGGGGAACGGGTGAGCGCTTGACGAGGGCTAACTGCGATCGGCTGGGACCGGGTCTGACCGGAAAACCGCTTTGAATGGCGCCGCGCGGAGCTAAGTCCCCCTCATCCTGAGGCGCGGAAGCCAAGGACTGCAGCCTCGAAGGACGAGGGGGGCCTCAGCCCCGCAAACACTTCACAAACGAAAAACGGCGCGGTTTTCGCCGCGCCGTCCGAAACCTCACTCAGGCAGTCACCAGAGGCTTAGTTAGCCTGGATGTTGACAGCCTTCGGGCCCTTGCCCATGCGATCCGGCTCGGTGTCGAACGTGACCTGCTGGCCTTCGCGCAGCGACTGGATGCCAGAAGCCTGAAGAGCGGAGATATGGACGAAAACGTCCTTTGCGCCGCCGTCAGGAGTGATGAAACCAAAACCCTTGTCCTGGTTGAAGAATTTTACGGTGCCCTTGGTGGCCATGGGGGATAGTCCTTTACCCATCAGTCTTAATTAATCCGGAAAATCCGGACGGCTTTGCCTCCGCGCCATGCGAAAGCTAGTCGAGAAGTCACGTACGGGGAAAGAACGTCTGCGCGGGTCCTTTAGACCCAACCGCTGCCTGCCGTCAGCGGATCACCAAATCAGTCCAGTCACCGGCATGCAAATGCCCGAGCATGCATATGGGTGACAGGGTTTTGTGAAAAAGGCAAGAGGCGTTTTAACGGCAGGGTAGAATGACAGAAAAACCAATAGGTTGATAACTCCCAAATTCGATTGATCGACGAATCTATTATTTTCAAATCACATAATAAGCTTGCTTTCTATTAGTGCAGCATCGATCAAGAATCCGTCGCCGGGGACGACATCATTGTGTCCATCGTAAAAGTCGCTAGTCTGCGATTGCGCAACTTTTGATAATCGAACGTGCGGAGCTTACATGGTTCAATCGAATGATGACGACATGATGGGCCTCGCATTGGCCGAGGCAAAGACTGCTTTGGAACAAGGCGTATTCCCGGTAGGCGCGGTTCTATCCGCAGGAAGCCGAATTTTGGGGCGCTCGCATAAAACCATGGTTTCAAATCATTTGAACCATGCGGAAATGAACCTTTTTCACCAGGTGTTTAGAGGCGACTATATCTTCTCGCGAAACGACGACATTACGCTTTATACAACGCTGGAGCCTTGCATCATGTGTTTCGGCACTATGCTGCACTTGCCGATAACGCGCCTTGTATTCGCCATGCCAGATGCTTACGGCGGATGTGCTCACGTTAAGCTGGAAAATTCTCCACCCAGGCACCTTTCGAGAGCAGTAGAAATCGTCGGAGGCGTTCGCCGACAGGAGGCTAGCGCGCTCTTTGCCGCATTTCTCGATACGACGACTGAGGAATTTTGGTTGACGGGTGGAGCCTCACATTTTCAAGCCGCCGTTAGAGCCAATCGGTAGATATGCGGCACGGCTGGCAATGCGCATGAGAGTTCAAGTCGTTCGCGATCCTAGTTTTCCGCCAGCGTAAACACCGCGCAAGGTTCGGCAATCCCGCGCAGCTCATAGTCTCCCAGAGACAACAACGGCATCGTCGTTTCCGCCGCGACCGATCCTGAAACGAGGATATTGCGCCCGAGCGGCTTGCAGAGGCCCTCGAGGCGGCTGACGAGATTGACGGCGGGGCCGATGGCGGTGAAGTCCAGGCGGTCGGCGGCGCCGATATTGCCCCATAGCATGTCGCCGAAATGCAGGGCGGCGCCGAAGGGGAGCGGCGGCAGGCCCTGGTTTGCCCGTGTCGCGTCGAGATGGGCCATGCCGGCGCGGATGGCGGTGACGGCGCGCAATGCTGCCTCGCAGGCTTCCGTCGGTGTCCCGGTGACGGGAAAGATCGCCAGCACTCCATCGCCAATGAATTTCAGCACTTCGCCGCCGAAGGCATGGACCGCGCCGGCGACGCGATCGAACCAAGCGTCGAGGGCCGCGATGATGACGGTCGGTTCCGTTGCTTCGGACAGGGCGGTGAAATCCCGGAGGTCGGCGCAGAGCAGTGCTGCGCGGATGGTCTCGCCGGTGCTGCGGCTGAGCGCGCCGGCCTGGACCCTGGCGGCGCTTCTGCGGCCGAGATAGGCTTCGAGCAGGGTTGATAGAGTGGCGCGGGCGGCCAAGCCCGCCAAGGGGGCTGCGGCAAAGCGCGTGACCTGACGCAAACTATCCGTTTCGGAAGAGCTGAAGGGTCTGGTGCCGGCCCAGGCCAGCAAGGAATTGCCGGGCGCAGTCCCGATCGTTTCCTCGCATGCCGGGCCGAGTTCGCCGAGCCAGTCTCGGCCGGCCTGCCCGAGCGCCGTGCCGGCGAAGCCGAGGGCCTCGACGACTGCGCCGGTCTCGGCGCGCCAGAGCCAGGTGTGCTGCGTGATGATCGGATGCGGCGCTGCAAGCGTCAGAGCGCCGCCGGCGAGAGGCAGCCCGGCGGCCAGCAGGTGTCCTCCCAGATCGGCCAGAAAGCGTTCGGGGCTGGGCGAGGTGCCGGCTTCGTCAACCAGCCAGGCAAGAGGGGCGGGCAAATCCATGCTGGGATCATGCCATGGCGGCTGCAGGCTGTCATCCTTGCCGGCGCAACCTTCCCGGTGGCGCATAGACCTTCATATGCCATGAGCAAGACTACTGTCGCCGATCGGTGATATCTTGTGAATATCAGGCCATCTAGCCCGATGGCGCCACGCTCGAGACATCGTCAGCTCTTGCGGTCGTGACCACGCATGGGGTCCGGGCCAGGATCCCGCCCGGCCGCCACTTCGGCCATGCGATCGAAATAATGCGCCCAGCCTTTTGCATGGGCTTCACATTGTTCGGATGTCGGCAGGCCGGTATGGGTGAGGCGGACCAAGGTTCCCTCCGGCTGTTCGATCAGGTCGATTTCCACCAGGCTCGACCCCGGAGGCACTTCTTCACTGCCTTCCCAGCCAAAACTATAGGCGAGGCGATGGACCGGCACGACCTCTCGGAAAGAGCCGCGCGCGACGCGGGCTCCGGTGACGTTGACGAGATAGATGCCGCCGGGTTGAGGCTCGGTCTGGGCTTCCGTACCCATCCAGCGCAGGATCTTCTCCGGATCGGTCAGCAGCGCGAATATGGCGGCAGGCGGCGCCGGGACGCGGGTCTCGCGGCGGACGACGAAGGGCTCTGGCATCGGTCTCTCTCCCGTGGTTGCTGTCGCTTTCCCACGGCACGGTCCGCGATCGAGCGTCTTCCGTCCCTCCGTGGGCCTCCTTATAGAATGATATGTAGGTGCTGATGCACGGCCAGCAAGATATCTCTCGATGCTCGCAGGCATTGCTTATCACAAATCGGCAGCTCAGACCGGCGGATTTTCGCCGGCGACATCAATCTTATCGCCCGGGTCGACCCGTCTTGCCCTTCGTCCGCCCCTTGCGCTGCTTCTCGTCCACCGGATCCTCGTAGGAGCCGACGCCGGGCTTGGCGCGGGTGATCGGCTTGTCCGGCATCTTGCCGGTCACCGGCTTCTCCGTGCGGCCGACAGTCATTTCGTCCAGCGTATTCTTGCGGAAAAGCGGTGTGCCGGCATCGCTGCCAGGCCCCATTTCATCGAGGTTCGGCTTGGCGAAATAGGAGCGTGATGCCTCGGGTTCGGGGGCGGCGCGCTTGCCCGACGCGCTGCGGCTTTCGAGGCTCCGGGCCTCCTCGCGGGCCATCGGATCGTCCATGGCTGCGAGCTCGACGGCCTTGAGGCGCTTGATCTCGTCGCGCAGTCTTGCTGCCTTTTCGAAGTCGAGGTCGGCGGCGGCATCGCGCATGGATTTTTCCAGGGCGTTGAGATGGGCCTGCAGGTTGTTGCCGACGAGGTGGCCGCCATCGGCGAAGCCCTTGCCGGAGGCGCCGCCGATATCGGCGCGCACATGGTCCCTTTCGTAGACGCTGTCGAGAATGTCGGAAATTTTCGCCTTCACCGATTCTGGCGTAATGCCGTGCTCGAGGTTGAAGGCCATCTGCTTCTCACGGCGGCGGCTGGTTTCGTCCATCGCCCGCTGCATCGAGCCGGTGACGGTATCGGCATAGAGAATGACCTTGCCGTCGACGTTACGCGCGGCACGGCCGATGGTCTGGACAAGCGATGTTTCCGAGCGCAGGAAGCCTTCCTTGTCGGCATCGAGGATGGCGACGAAGCCGCATTCGGGAATGTCGAGGCCTTCGCGCAAGAGGTTAATGCCGACGAGCACGTCGAAGGCGCCCAGGCGAAGATCGCGGATGATCTCGATGCGCTCCAGCGTGTCGATGTCGGAGTGCATATAGCGCACGCGCACGCCTTGTTCGTGCAAATATTCCGTCAGATCCTCGGCCATGCGCTTGGTGAGCACGGTGCAAAGCGTGCGATAACCCTTGGCGGCGGTCTCGCGGATCTCGCCGAGCACGTCGTCGACCTGCGTGCGGGCCGAGCGGACCTCGACCGGCGGGTCGATCAGGCCCGTGGGGCGGATGACCTGTTCAGCGAAGACGCCGCCGGATTGCTCCATTTCCCAGCTGCCGGGCGTTGCGGAAACCGCGATCGTGTCCGGGCGCATGGCATCCCACTCCTCGAAACGCAGCGGCCGGTTGTCCATGCAGGAGGGCAGGCGGAAGCCGTATTCGGCGAGCGTCGCCTTGCGCCGGAAGTCGCCGCGATACATGCCGCCGATCTGGCTGACAGAGACGTGGCTTTCGTCGATGAACAGCAGGGCATTGTCGGGAATATATTCGAACAAAGTCGGCGGCGGTTCGCCGGGATTGCGGCCAGTGAGATAACGCGAATAGTTCTCGATGCCGGCGCAAGAGCCAGTAGCCTCAAGCATTTCGACGTCATAGCGGGTGCGCTGCTCCAGTCGCTGCGCCTCAAGCAAGCGGCCTGCCTTCTCCAGCTCGGCGAGCCGGATTTTCAGCTCTTCCTTGATCGCCTTGATGGCGCCGTTCAGCGTGGGGCGCGGCGTGACGTAGTGCGAATTGGCGTAGATCTTCACCGATTTCAGGTCGCCGGTTTTCTGGCCGGTGAGCGGATCGAATTCGGTGATGGAATCGATCTCGTCGCCGAACATGGAGATACGCCAGGCAGCATCTTCCAAGTGGGCCGGGAAGATCTCGATCGTGTCGCCGCGAACGCGGAAGGAGCCGCGGATGAAATCCATGTCGCGGCGCTTGTATTGCTGCGCCACGAGGTCGGCGAGAAGCTGGCGCTGATCCAGCCGGTCGCCGACATTCATCTGGAAGGTCATCGCCGTATAGGTTTCGACCGAGCCGATACCGTAGATGCAGGAGACCGAGGCGACAATGATGCAATCGTCGCGTTCCAGCAGCGAGCGGGTCGCCGAGTGGCGCATGCGGTCGATCTGTTCGTTGATCGAGCTTTCCTTCTCGATGAAGGTATCCGAGCGGGGAACATAGGCTTCCGGCTGGTAATAATCGTAGTAGGAGACGAAATACTCGACCGCATTGTCCGGGAAGAAGTTCTTGAATTCGGAATAGAGCTGTGCTGCCAGCGTCTTGTTCGGCGCGAGAATGACGGCGGGGCGCTGCGTCGCCTCGATCACCTTGGCCATGGTGAAGGTCTTGCCGGAGCCGGTGACGCCGAGCAGTACCTGGCTGCGGTCGCCATTCTCCAATCCTTCGACGAGATCCCGGATTGCCGTCGGCTGGTCGCCGGCGGGCTGGTATTCCGAGGCCATGCGGATCTGGATGCCGCCTTCGGATTTCGCCGGCCGGGCAGGGCGGTGCGGCGTCCAGAGCTTGCCGTCCTTGAACAGCGGATTGCCGCTCTCGATCAGCTTCGACAGCGCCTCGACCGTTGCCGTCACGGCAGTACCGGCATTGACGGCGTTTTCCAACGATGTGTCCATGCCGGATACCGGGTTCAGGCCCGCGGCGGCACGCGTCTTCGGGTCTGTCGATCCGCCCATCGATGTACCGCGTCCAGACTTTGAAGCGGCGATTTCCACCTTCTTGCGATGCTTGCCGGCCTTCGAGGCAATCTCGCGTTGCGTCTCGATGCCGGACATTTCGGCATCGGCCTCGAGCTGCTTTACCCAGTCGGCGACGCTGCCGCTCAGCGGCGCGCCTTCAAACGGCGTCTGCGGCGCCTCTTCGAAACCGGACGGGGCGGAGGGTTTTTTCGGTGATCTGGCCATGCGGCGAATATGGCGATAGAACGCGTGGATGTGAAGAGGCAAAGGGTACAAAAGGGAAACGGAATGGTAGATTTTTCCGTTCGTCGGACATGTCAAATATGCTACAACCTGAGGGCGGCCGATGCGTTGTCGCTGATCTGAAAGTCCGCATAGCGCGATCCTCGCAGGCGCCGAATGAGGAGCAGGCCGCAACGTCGACATGCCCGGCCAGTGCCGGGTTCCCCCAGCTTCGACGGCATCCGGTATTGCCCGCCTCGCCGCCGCCATCCGGTCGGAGGATCATGATGACCGCATTGGATAGCTTACGCTCCTTGTCGCCCCAGCAACGAAACACCATCATCGCGGCCTATCTGGGCTGGACGCTGGACGCTTTCGATTTCTTCATATTGGTTTTCGTTCTCAAGCATATAGCCGAGGAATTTCACACGGATGTCCCGGCGGTTGCCGTCGCCATCTTCCTTACTTTGGCCATGCGGCCGCTCGGCGCGCTGATCTTCGGCCTTGCCGCCGACCGTTACGGCCGGCGTGTCACACTGATGGTTGATGTGCTGCTCTATTCAGTCTTCGAGTTTCTGACCGGCTTTTCGACGGGCCTGACAATGTTTCTCGTTCTTCGGGCACTCTTCGGGGTGGCCATGGGCGGCGAATGGGGTGTCGGCGCATCATTGACGATGGAGACCATTCCCGAGGAGTCACGCGGTCTCGTCTCGGGCATCCTGCAGGCGGGCTATCCTTCCGGCTATCTGATTGCTTCGATCGTCTTTTTCCTGTTGTTTCCGATCATCGGCTGGCGCGGCATGTTCATCGTCGGCGCGGTGCCGGCGCTGCTGGTGCTCTATATCAGACGCAACGTGCAGGAATCGCCGGCCTTCGTGCAGCGGCAATCCAAGCCGCAGCGACCATTCCTCACCGTGCTGCGTGAAAACATTCCGTTGTTCATCTGGGCGGTGCTCTTGATGACGGCCTTCAACTTCCTCAGCCACGGCACGCAGGACCTCTATCCGACCTTCCTCGAAACCCAGAAGCAGTATGATTCCTATACGGTCGGGGCCATTGCCATCGTCTATAACATCGGCGCGATCGTCGGCGGTCTGTCCTTCGGCGCACTGTCCGAGCGTATCGGCAGGCGTCGCACCATCGTCATTGCTGCCCTCTTGGCCATCCCTGCCGCGCCGCTCTGGGTTTACGGGCAAGGGCCGGTCATGCTGGCGCTTGGCGCTTTCCTGATGCAGCTTTTCGTACAGGGCGCCTGGGGTATTGTGCCCGTGCATCTCAACGAATTGTCGCCGGACGAGGTGCGCGGCACATTCCCTGGATTTGCCTATCAGCTCGGCAATCTGCTGGCTTCGGGGAATGCTTCGATCCAGGCTGGATTGGCGAAGAGATGGGGTGGCGATTATGCCCTTGCGCTGCTGGCCGTGGCCTGCATTGTCGCCGTCGTCGTAGCTCTGTTTGCCGGCTTCGGTTTCGAAAAGAAGGGCGTCCGTTTCGGCGACAAAAGTGCCGACGAGGCGGATCGTGCCATGCAAACCTGAACCGTCTCGTTATCTTGCTCGATGGGGTCGGTGGCTTCGCCGGCCTCGCTTTTATTTGCCACAGATCTCCGAAATCTTCGTCTGCGCGAAGCCGCGAGCGAGATCCTGCAGCCCGCCGACGGAGGATATCAGCTCGCCGATCGGACCGTTGATGCCAAGATGCATGTCGGTGATATGGCATGCGCCGACATCGACCGTCATGGATGCGTCGAGCTCGCCTTTGATCGTTGCCTTCAGCACGCCATGTGACTTGCAGGCCATTTCGGCGTGAGCGTTGATCTGGACACCGCCGTTCGGGCCATCGCAGACATCGAGCGATTTGACCTCGAATTTTTCCTTGTGGTCGACACCCGGCAGCTTCTTGCAAGGGTCGACTTCGTTCACCGATTTTTCGATCTGCGGACCGAATTTTCCCTGCAGCAACGACCAGCATGTGCCTGGTGCGGCCTTGGCCGGCGTCGCCGCCATCGGTAGTGGCAGAGCGACAGCTGCTGCCAACAAGGTCAAGCGAAGTGACGACGGAAGTGCGGCATATTTCGGATTCACAGCGATCGAACCTCTCTGGAGAAGCAGCAGCAAGACATGGCCCGGCCCTGTGGCAATCTTTCATGCCTTTCGCCACCAAGGAAATCCCCGGTTTCCCAGGGGCATTGCCTCAATCCTTGACGACTTTTGTGTCGCAGAAACGGTCGTAGAAAGTCTGGCCGTGCCATACGATCAGCGGATAGAGCCACCAGATAGCAGCGAAGACGAACAGGAGCGGCGTCAGGACGCCGATCAGGCTTAGCATACCGCCGGCGGTAAAGAGGTTGGGGTCGCGAACCTGCTGGATCAGCTGCTCGATCGTGGGCATGGATGGCGGAAGAACGAGACTGATCAAACCGAGGATCGCCGGCAATATCACCGGCAGAAACTTGAATAGCTCGCGTTTTATGGCCAATCCCAAGGGAAGGGTCCCGTTATCGGTCGTTTTCACTCTTAGCGACAAGAGGCGCTTCCCAAGCGTGCGCCTGCCATTGGCCGATAGATAGGCAAATGCGAATGGCAGAATAAGAAGTGCGACGTTGGATGACGGCCTATCGGCTACGTCCGTATCGAGCGGATTTCCATTGTCATCGACCGGCAAGTACACACTATGCGTCCAGTTTGTCGTTCCCTGCTGCGAAGCGACCGATGAAACAAAGATCTTGTATCCCTTGCTGCCGAGCCAGGAAACTTGGCACAGCTTGTTGGTTCGGGTCTCGCCGGGCTGCAGCGGCCAATCGGTTTCTACCTTCGGAATGAGTGGCCCCGATGTGATCGCCTCGCATCGCTGATTGCGGAGATAAGGCAGCGCCACATCCCATGACGTCACGGCCGATATTGCGAGGAATATGATGATGAGAGCGATCCGGAAGATGATGATGTCGATCAAACATGCGCCAAGCCGGCGCCAGAAATGGCGCGGCGGCAAGGACGCCGTTTGATGATCCGAAGCAGCAAAACTCATAGGCCCCCACCTTCTGCGCGCTTTGCGGCAATGTGCGACATGATGTACTTCAAGTTGCAGGATATATCACTGTTTGCGGCGATTCGCTGGATGGTCGCGGATATGGCGCGGCCAAAAAAGGGGGGCTAGCCAGCCTGTGTGAGAAGTCCGGCAAATCAATTAAGGTGGCCGCATTGGAAACGATGCGGCCATTTTCATGGGATACATTTCAGGGACTGATCGGGGTCAGACGTCGCTGTTGCCAGCCCGGATCGAGGATTACGTTGCGGCAGATGCTGCGGTGCGGGTGATCGATGCCTTTGTCGATGGGCTTGATGTTGCGCAGCTCGGATTCAGGCGAGCGGTTGAGGCCTCGACAGGTCGTCCCCCCTACGATCCGCGTGATCTGCTGAAGCTCTACATCTACGGCTATTTCAACGAGGTGCGCTCCTCCCGGCGACTGGAGCGTGAATGCCGG
>NZ_FMAH01000098.1 GCF_900094545.1 Martinezella miluonensis | reverse complement strand
ACGCCCGTCAATCGCCGAGCAATTCGAACTTACTGCCGCTTGAGCCCCAGTGCATGCTCCACATCCGTGACCTCGATACCGTTTGCGACAGAACCCGCGCATTTGGCGGTCGCGAGGGATCAGCGCCTATCCCTTGCCGGAAATCGCGCTCTATGGCTCTCGATTTAGATCATAAAATACGCTTGCAAAGGACCCTTTTCTCACGCCTTCGTTATCTGTACAAACGCCGTGGAAAAACGGACCGCAAAATTGATGGCGGAAGCTGTGCAGGCAAGTCTGTTTCCTCCAGCCCAAAATCTGATCGGATACGTTTCGTGTTTCCACGGTCGATATCTCGACTTGCCTATTCTGGACGTTCTATGTCGTTGCTATAGTCGAACCGACTATCAGATTGCCGATATGGGGATTTGCTTGGTTCAAATTCGATATAGGTTCGCAAAATTCGCGACGATGTTTCGTCAATCCACATCTTCACCGTGCCACGCTCACCTTCGAGGTCGCGAGAATATGCCCAGACCGTCGCCGGAGCCCCATTGATCACCTCGTGGTCAGCACGTTTGCAGCTCGAGATTTTCATCCCGCGCATCTGCATCCAATCACTGGGCCGTTCATCCTTGACCCAAGAATCGTGGCCCTGCTTCCTGTACCGGCGATCGCCAATCAGCCGCCATTCGCGCTGTACCTGCGTACCGCTGCTCAACTGCAATACCTGCCTCATCCGAACGCGCGCGGCCTCCATTGTATGAGAAGCCGCATCCCGTATCGCGGTACAAGCTTCTGGTCCCGCAAGCACATTCGCCGGTAGAAGCCCTGCGAGTAGCAATCCCAAGCTCAATAGTCGTCCACCGTTTGCCATTTTTCCTGCCTGTGTCAGCATTCCTTATCTGTATAAATTTCACGAAAAACGGAGGAATTGCCAGACAATCTGAACAAGAATCTGCTCCGTTTGCGAGCACGACACAGGATGATTGCAAGCGTCTACAGATATGAGACACCATGAAGCGTTCCAAGCCGACGAGCCAATAGGGGGCTGTCCGAAGCGGTACCTATTGCATTCAACATATGAAATCAGCAGTTTGGCGCATCCGAAAGCCGCGGGACATGTAGACAATTTATCCGTCGATCCAGGCAGAATCCGCTCAATCAGGAAATGGTTTTTCATTGAAGTTCAATGGGATAGAATCCGGTGATTGAGGAAAACCGAAAGGTATCATGGTTCGCGAATCAAGCGGATTCGCTGAGAAAATCTGGATTGCCTAGCGCGCTCTCCCTTCAATTTGCCAAAAGGATGTGCCATATAATGGCTAGACTGGCTAGCTAGATTGGAGCAAAAGATGGAATGGCAGCTACAGGACGCCAAGAACCAATTCTCGAAAGTTGTACAAAAGGCCCGCTACGAGGGCCCCCAGGAGATAACCGTGCGCGGAGAACGCACTGCCGTCGTCTTGTCCGCCCGCGACTATGATGCCTTAAGGGCCGGCCGGCCCACACTGGTTGACGATCTGCTCGGCGGTCCGGCCTGGGACGACGTGCTCGCCGAGGCGGTCGACACACGCGCCAAGACGTCAAGTCGCGACGTGGCCTTCTGATGTACCTCGTCGACACCAACATCGTTTCGGAAGCGCGGCGCGGCACGCCGCAGGCGGTCTCATGGCTGAGGTCGGTCGACCCACTGAGCGTCCATCTCAGTGCCCTGACGCTCGGCGAGATCATGCGCGGCGTTGCCCTGAAACAGAAGTCGGATCCGAGGGCTGCGGGGCATCTGGCCGAATGGCTGCGCAAGTTGCGTCACGACCATGCCGACCGCATATTGCCAGTGACCGACGAGATCGCCGTCGAATGGGGTCGTCTTGCCGCGATAAGGCCGCGTGGCGATATCGACGGGCTGATTGCCGCCACGGCGATCGTCCATGATCTGATCCTCGTCACGCGCAACGTCAAGGATTTCGAAGACACAGGCGCGGCCGTCATCAATCCGTGGGAAGCTTAGAATGAGCGACCAAGCAGTGACAGACGAGACGTCGGACGTCACCTTGCCTTCCGACGAGGTCCCCTCCCCTGTCCTGCAAGCTGCATTGGTTGTGCCGGCGCATCTGCAAGATCTCACCGATCGAGCAAGGGGGTATGTCGAGGCCGCCAGCTCGGCCAACACGCGCAAAGCCTATGCCTCCGACTGGAAGCATTTTTCCGCGTGGTGTCGGCGGCAGACCCTGACGCTCCTGCCCCCGGACCCGCAGGTGGTCGGGCTGTACATCACGGCTCTCGCGTCTGGTACGGCCGAACGCGGCATGAAGCCGAACACAGTCTCCACCATAGAACGGCGTCTCTCAGCCATCGGCTGGAACTGTGCCCAGCGCGGAATGGTTCTGTCGCAAACGGAATGGCAAGGTATCTCCGGCATTAAGCCCTCTGGTTTTCAGGGGAGTTTGTGATGTTCAGCGGCCGCCACTTCGA
>NZ_FMAH01000047.1 GCF_900094545.1 Martinezella miluonensis | reverse complement strand
CACCATAAACATAACATCAAAACCCGCATAGACCCAGAAACCAAAAGAGGCCCCGGTCAAACCGGAGCCTCCAAACGTTTCCACACAGGCTGTAGCGGCGGATTGGTCCGATCGTCTCAGATCGGGATGCTCTTTGCGTCGGAAGGCTGGTCTTGCTCGTCATCGGTCCCGCCTTGATGGCCCAGGTTCTTTGCCTTGCGGAACCATTCCAGCGCCTTGACCGGATCGACCGGCACGCCGTCGCCATCGCGATACATGATGCCGAGATTGTAGGCCGCGTCGGCATAGCGATGCCCGGCTGCTCTCTCGAACCAGAAGACGGCCTGCTTGCCATTCTTGGCGACGCCTTCGCCATCGCGGAACATGACGCCAAGATTGTATTCCGCCTCGACATCCTCTTGCCCGGCAGCCTTCAGGAACCAGGCGATCGCTTCTTTATCGTCCTGCTTTATCCCGTCGCCGTCGGCATACATCGCGCCGATATTGTACTTGGCATCGGCATCCCCCTGGTCGGCCGCCTTGCGGAACCAGGAGAGGGCTTGAGCCCCATCCTTGGCGACGCCGTCGCCATCGCGATACATGATACCGAGATTGTATTGCGCCGCGATCTTGCCCTGGTCGGCCGCCTTCAGATACCAGATGACCGCCTGGCTCTTGTCCTTGCCGGTGCCGTCGCCCTGATCGTACATGACGCCGACATTGTATTGCGCGTCCACATCTCCCTGTTCCGCCGCCTTGCGATACCAGATGAAGGCCTGCGC
Organism: Martinezella miluonensis; assembly: GCF_900094545.1. Classification (GTDB taxonomy): domain Bacteria; phylum Pseudomonadota; class Alphaproteobacteria; order Rhizobiales; family Rhizobiaceae; genus Rhizobium; species Rhizobium miluonense. The sequence continues at coordinate 47,114 of NZ_FMAH01000047.1, read as the reverse complement.
CTTGTCCTGCGAGATGCTTTCGCCCGTGTCGTACATGACACCGAGATTGTATTGCGCATTGGCATGGCCCTGCGCCGCCGCCTTGCCGTACCACAGGATGGCCTGGTTCTTGTCGACTGCGACGCCTTCGCCCTGGTCGTACATGGTGCCGACGTTGAACTGCGCCTCGGCATTTCCCTGTTCGGCCGCCTTCCTGTACCAGTGGAGGGCCTGCGCGAGATTTTTCTCGACGCCATCGCCCTCTTCATACATGTGGCCGAGCTTTATCTGCGCTGCGACATTTCCCTTGTTTGCCAGGGGGCGCAAATAGTCGACGGCCGATCTGAAATCTCCGCGATCATAGGTGTTCCGCCCGACGTCGGCATGGGCGGTTCCCACGGCCGCCAGCATGACGAGCAATCCTATGGCCCCCTTCTTCCAATTCACGATTTACCCCTCAGTCGATGATCCGTTCGTTATCGATATGCCGTTTTGCGGCCGCTAAGGCAGAAGCGCCATCAGCAGCTGAAAGACGACCCAGCCTGGCGTCTCTCCGGTGTCTTTGCCGGTGGTTCGCCCTTCGCCCAGCGGACCGAGATCCTTGATCGGACCTTCGCCGTTGGCTTCCATGTAGCTGAGGCCGTGCTGCGCTTCCTGCAATCCCTTCGCCGCCGCCTTGTTGAACCAGTCGGCAGCGATCCCGGCATCTTTGGGTACTCCGTATCCGTTATAATAGAGATATCCAAGGCCATATTCGGCGCGTGCGTCGCGTTGTCCCGCCGCTTTGCGAAAGAGCTTGGCCGCCTGACCATAATCCTTCGCAACGCCATCGCCGTGATAATAGAGATAGGCGAGGGCATATTGCCCTTGCGAATTATCCTGTTCTGCCGATTTCCGGTACCAAGCGACAGCCTGGGCGTCGTCCTGCTCCACACCATCGCCGTTGGCGAGGCTATAGCCGAGGCCGTATTGCGCGGCGGCATTGCCCTGTTTTGCGAATTCCACCCAGTATTTCAGGGCGATGGTGATGTTGGCCTGGCCCGGTGCGGGATCTTCTGCATAAGCAAACCAAGGCAACGAAAGAGCAAGCGCCAATCCCAATGCATAGCCCTTTGCTTTCAAGGCTCGGTCTCCCACCCACATCCGGAGGACACTCGATCCGAACAATATCGCGATGTCCTGGTCAAGAATTGTAGAGCATCGAAATGGCAGCCGTTTTACGCAGCGAAATGCCTGCCTATCCCGGGAGCACGTCGTAGAGACGGAAGATCCATGTGATCTGGTAGATCAGCCCAAGGATCACGAATGCCGCCTGGAAGCGTCGGTTGGCGGTGATCGCAGCGATGATGCAAAGGACGATATAGACGATGTTGCGGGTCGGATATTCCCAGCCGAGAGACTGAAAATAGGCTTCCCCTTTGAGCAAGGTGTCGATGAGGTCGACGGCGTAGGTGACGGCGAGCAGGCCGAAAAACCAGCCCCGGCGGGAAATGAAATACTCTTCGAAGCCGCCATATTCGTCGATGGAGGGCGGATTGAGCAGCACGCAGAGGAAATAGAAGAGGCAGCAGAAACAGATCAGGAAAAGATAAACGGCGAAGGTGATGACTTGCACCGACTGCAGCCGATATTCCCACCACCAGAAATGGATGATGTAGAGGAACATCGACAGCACCCAGCCGATGTGGACGAAGTAGATCCTGTTCTTGCCGGGCGCCTGCACGAAACCGGCAAGTCGCGTCAGAAGCTGGGCGAGCGAAAGGCCGATCACCATGCTCATGACCGTCCGTATGTAGACGTAAACCTCCGGCGCGTGTGCCGAACCCATGATGTCAGCTCTCCATGGGTATGGGCTTGGGGGCGCCGTTCTCGTCGAGAGCGACCATGATGAAGGTCGCCGCAGTGACTTTTTCCATCTGGTTGTAGCGTGAGCGGTGCGCCCATGCTTCGACGCTCAGGGTGATCGAGGTGCGGCCGACGCGCTCGATGTCGGTGAAGACGCTCAGCGTGTCGCCGATCTTGACCGGCAGCTCGAAAGCCATTTCCTTCACCGCAGCCGTCACCACGCGGCCGCGCGCGCGCTCGGCAGCGCGAATACCGCTTGCCAAGTCCATCTGCGCCATGACCCAGCCGCCGAAGATATCGCCCGCAGGATTGGCGTCGGCAGGCATCGCCAGCGTGCGCAATGTCAGCTCGCCTTTCGGTTTGATGCTGTCATTCATTCGTTCGCTCCTATCGCCAAATACTGATTCCGGTATCCAGCCTATGCAATCCGGTTCCGATGGGAAAGACCGCACTGCTGCTTCGCACATCGGACTTTCGCGAAATTTCGGCCTGCAGGCACACTTTATCAGGCTGACTAAACTTCCTTGGATGTGTCCCAATTCACCACGGTAAGCATTCGTTCACTGTTCCCGTTTAGGCTTTGTAAGTGTTACCGACCGTGGCTGGGGCAACGGATCAGGACTATGGCCTATTTATCCATTGTACGACGTGCTCTGTTGCCGTTGCTGTTGTCGTCGGCGCTGGTCGCCTGCACGGCAGACAGCCTCGTGCCGCCGTCAAGTGTCGACAGCTCCTCGCGCGTCGGCTCGATCAAGCCGCACCGCAGCGTGTCGCAAAGGCAATTCGCCTATCCGGGCGCGCAGGACCCCGTCGTTTCCACGTCAAGCAATTACAGCAGCGGTAAACGCTCCACCGGAACGGACGAAGCGGTGACGACGACGGATGTCGAAGCAGGCTTGGCGCAGCAATCGAACATTCCGTCCCAGGGCGTCAACATGGATGCCGAGCTCGGTGTCGGGCCTGCCGAGGAGGCGCAATCCGCATCCGTCGTCGGATTGGTGCAGGAGGAAGAACAAAATATCGCCGAGGGTCAAACCGATCAGCCCGTGGTCGACGGTATTGGTTCGGACGCGCCGGTCCAGACCAATCGCTCCGTCCTTCAGAGATCGGCCATACAGGCAGAACTCAATCAGTCGCCGATGCCGCGACGGCAGCCGGGAACTCAGCTTGCCATGCTTCCGCGCGTCGACAATCCCATGCCGCGCCTCGACCGGCAGTTCGAGGCGCCGCAATCGCCTCCGGGCATGATGCCGCCTTCCGAAATCGCCTGCCGGCAGGAACTGCGCCGCATGGGCGTCATCTATACCGACAAGCCGGCTATTTCGAACGGACCCGCGTGCCAGGTGCCCTATCCTGTGTCGTTGAGCGGGCTCTCCGGCAATATCGCCGTCCGTCCGGCCGTCACCTTGAATTGCCAGGTCACTCTGGCCTTTGCGAAATGGGTGAAGAACGAATTGGCGCCGGCGGCGCGCACCCGCTACTGGTCCGGCATCGGCACGATCGTCCCGCTCGGCGGCTATTCCTGCCGGCGGATGAACAATAGCCGGCAACGTTATAATCCGATGTCGGAACATGCGCATGGCAATGCAATCGATGTCGGTACTTTCGTGCTGAAGAACGGTCATGTGATCGACGTGCGGAAGAAAGGCCTGTTCTCTTTCCGAGAGGGTGGATTGCTGAAAGCCGTTCGCTCCGATAGCTGCCGCTATTTCGATACGGTGCTTGGGCCAGGCAGCAATCCGGAGCACTGGAACCATTTCCACTTCGACCTCAGGGATCGCAAGGGCGGCCGGCGTTATTGCAGCCTTTGATTGGCATTTTGCCGGAGACACATCTGCACTTGCCGAAAGCGAAAGTTGATTTACCTAGCTTTGGAAACGCGGTTAAGTGCGGCGACGGAGAGCAGGCGAGGGTTTCATGGAAGACGTACCGAGACGAAAGAGAAGCCTGGGAAGAGCGCTTGTCGCGGCTTTGATTGCCATCGTTGTCGTCATCGGCGGGCGTTGGTACGTCTATGTCGCTTATGCCGATGATCCCTTCGATGAGGTTGGCATCGGCCTGAACTCGATGATGCCAGGCCCTATTAGGGACAAGGGCTGCGCGATGCTGAAGGCGCGCTTCGAGCAGAAAACGCTGCCGCCGGCCGGTTGCGGCGTGAACGGCCGCTGGTAGCCGTCGTTTTGTCGGTTGCAAGCCGTTAAAAAGAAAAAGCCGGCAGAGCCGGCTTGAGTGGTGCATGACAACGACGGGGTATCCCTGCCTGCTCCAGAAAAAAACTTCATGTAGCAATGAGGCACGCAATATGAATGCGAGGGCAATAAATCGTCGAGTACGATAGGCGCTGACGATGTCGCCAAGAGGCGTTGGGCGGAGTTGCGACAAACGTTGCTCACCTAAGGATGTATATGCCCGACTAAGGTCACGATTTGATGACAGCTTATTTGTCTTAAGCGAACGCTGTGTTTAGGCCCTGTGGGATGGTAAAAGCCTGAAACCGACTATATAGCGGGCAAACGCCGACAAACTCATCACAGCTTAAGGCCGGACTTGCCCGCATCATGGCTCCGATCATTTCTATCCGCAGTCTTACCAAAACCTATAGTAATGGGTTCCAGGCACTGAAAGGTGTCGATCTTGATATCGAACAAGGAGAAATCCTTGCTTTGCTCGGGCCGAACGGTGCGGGCAAGACGACGCTGATCTCCATCGTCTGCGGGATTGCCAATCCGAGCAGCGGCTCGGTGACGGTCGGCGGCAATGACGTGGTGCGCGATTTTCGCGCCACGCGCAGCATGATCGGCCTCGTGCCGCAGGAGCTGACGACTGATCAGTTCGAAACCGTATGGAACACGGTGAGCTTTTCGCGCGGCCTGCACGGCAAGAAGCCGAATCCTGCGCATATAGAGAAGGTGCTGCGCGATCTCTCGCTGTGGGACAAGAAGGATAATATGCTTCGTCAGCTTTCGGGCGGTATGAAGCGTCGCGTCCTAATCGCCAAGGCTTTGTCGCACGAGCCGGAGATCCTCTTCCTCGACGAGCCGACCGCGGGCGTGGATGTCACGCTGCGCAAGGACATGTGGCACGTCGTCGAGCGCCTGCGGGCTTCCGGCGTCACCATTATCCTGACGACGCACTATATCGAAGAAGCCGAAGAGATCGCCGATCGCGTCGGCGTCATCAATGGCGGCCGGCTGTTGTTGGTGGAAGACAAGAAGGTGCTGATGGCCAAGCTCGGCCGCAAGCAGCTCATCCTCGATCTGAACGAACCGCTTGAGGAAGTTCCCAACCGCCTTGACGGCAACGGGCTTTCGCTCGGCCCGAACGGACTGACGCTGATCTATGATTTCGACGCCCACAATGAACAATCCAGCATTGCGGCGCTGCTGTCGAAGCTGGCTGCGGAGGGAATTCACTTCAAGGATCTCTCGACGCGCCAGAGCTCACTCGAGGATATTTTCGTATCGCTGGTAGGAGCAGGCAAATGAACTTCGAGGCGATCAAATCCATCTATATGTTCGAGATGGCCCGCACGCGCCGCACCTTGCTGCAGAGCGTCGTCTCGCCGGTCATTTCCACCTCGCTCTACTTCATCGTCTTCGGCGCCGCGATCGGATCGCGCATCAATCTCGTCGAAGGCGTTTCCTATGGAGCCTTCATCACGCCCGGCCTGATCATGCTGACGCTACTTGGCCAGTGCATCAGCAACGGCTCCTTCGGCATCTACTTTCCAAAGTTCACCGGCACGATCTATGAGGTGCTGTCGGCGCCCGTCGCCATGACCGAAATCGTACTCGGTTATGTGGGGGCAGCGGCGACCAAGGGCATGTTGATCGGTTTGATCATCCTCATGACGGCAAGCTTCTTCGTTGAGATCAGGATTGAGCATCCCTTCATGATGATCCTGTTCTTCGTCTTAACGGCCGTGACCTTTAGCCTGTTCGGTTTCATGATCGGCATATGGGCGGGGAATTTCGAGCAGCTGAACCTCATCCCGATGCTGGTCGTGCCGCCGCTGACCTTCCTTGGCGGCAGCTTCTATTCGATCAACATGCTGCCGCCCTTCTGGCAGGCGGTCAGCCATCTCAATCCGGTCCTCTACCTCGTTAGCGGCTTCCGCTGGAGCTTCTACGGCATTGCCGACGTCAATCCGGTGCTGAGCCTTACCATTATCACGCTCTTTCTGGCCGCTTGCCTGGCCACTCTCGGGTGGATCTTCAAGACGGGCTATCGGCTGAGGAACTGATGGTGGAATTGCCGGCACAGATCGAGATCAGGCCGGCTACGATCGACGATGCTGCCGATATTGCCAGGCTGCATCGAGCGGTCTGGTGCGAAACCTATCGCGATCTCGCGCCGGCCAATGTCTATCATACGCTCGACGAAGATTTTCGCCGGGCGCGGTGGAGCGATATGCTTGCTAATCCGCGCCGGCATCAAGGTGCGCTGCTCGCGGAGCAGGAAAACCGGCTTGTCGGCATCGGCGCGATCGGTGCGCCATCGGAATCGGCTTTCGAGGGACGAGGGGAAATACGTTCGCTCTACATCGACCCTTCAGTGAAGCGGCGGGGGCTCGGGCGTCGCCTCATGCGGGAGTTGGCGGCGCAGCTTGCCGCCTTTGGCTATTCCGGTGCGGCGCTTGGCGTCGTGGCCGGTAATGAACCGGCGATCGCTTTCTACCGGTCGCTCGGAGGCCGGATGATCGGCCGATATACCGACCCTGGGCCGATCTGGCGTTCCGACAATCTGATTTTCGTCTGGGACGATCTCTCGTTGCTGAGCTGATCTCCCGAGCTGCTTTCCTTAAAGGTCACCCAGCGACGACCTTTTTGCGCGGGGCGATGGTCATGGCCATGACGCCGGCCACGACGCAGACCAGGCCGATGGCTGCCATCGAGGATACGGGTTCGCCCAAGAAGATGACGCCGATGCCGACCCCGATTGGAACGCGCAAGTAGGCCTGCGAGGTGGTGGCCACGGAACCGAGGGTCTGGATAAGCCGGAAATAGATGCTGAAGGCAAGGGCGGTCGAGATGACCGACAGGCCGAGAAGCGACAGGATCGAGGCCGCGGACGGAGCGAGCTGCCAGGGATGTTCGAAGACCACGCTGGCAGGGACCAGGAGAGCCGCCCCGCATAGCAGGGAGCCGGCCGCAGGCATCATCGGATCCAACCCTTTGAAGTTGCGCCCGAACAATGCGGCGCTCGCATAGCAGATGGACGCGGCGACGACGGCGAGCTGTGCAGGCAGCTGCCGGCCTACCCCGTGCAGGGCATCAAAACCGATGATCAGGCAAATACCCGCCATGCCTGCGATCACGCCGAAGAGTTTGCGGCCGGTCAGCCGTTCGGTGCGCAGAAGGATTGCGGCAATCAGGAATGCGAAGATTGGTGTGGTGGAATTCAATATGGTCGCCAGGCCGGCGTCGAGGGTCTGTTCGGCCCAGGCGATCAGCGTGAAGGGAATGGCGCTATTGAGGCAGGATTGAATGAGAAAACGCCGCCATGTGGCAGCATCCTTCGGTAGGCTGAGGCCGCGCCAGCGAATAACGGCGAGCAGGACGAGGCCGGCGATCAAGGTGCGGGCGGCAATCAGCGTGATCGGCGGGATGGTCGTCACGCCGACGCGGATAAAGCTGTAGGACGCGCCCCAGCAGGTCGCGAGCGTCAGAAGCAGCAGCAGTTCTGTGGTTATATTCGTCTTAGCGGGCGCCATGGGTGTCTCTCTTTCCAAGCCGTTCAGATATGTCGTCTTTTAGAGTGAAGAGACAGCTGAATGCTTCGATCCCCGCCGAACTATTGATTTCTACCTTTGCCGCTCAATCCCGAAGCCGCAGCTCGTCGGTCTGCATCTGCATGGATCCCAGGGTCTCGAGGAAGCTCATGCCGAGCAGGCTCTGGTCCAGCTTGCCGGCTTCCGCCACGCTTGCCTTGACGTCGCGCCGCTTGATAGGCCCAATCGAGACCGAGCCAAGCTCGACGGGAGCAGCACTTGCGCGGCCGTTCGCGGTCATTACGCTCATGGAGTAGGTAAGGTTTTCCGGAATGATGCCGACGCGAGCGGCATCTTCTTGCGATAGCGCAATGGTGCTGGCACCGGTGTCGATGAGCATGTCGATCGGCTGCCCGTTGATCTTGACCACTGCTTCGAAATGCCCGCTGGAGCGCTTGTGGAGGATCACCTCCTGGCCGCCTTCGCTGGTGGTGACGACCACGGCGTGGCCGGGAATCAGGCCGGCGAAGAGGCGATTTCCGACGCGCTCTGCGTCGTAGCGATAGATATAGGCCGTCGCCAGGGCCATGATGACCACAAACCAGATCAGCAGATTGCGCAGCGACTGGCTGACGGTATGGCGACTGCCCCAGACAGCGGCACTCATCATCAGGGCGATCGGCAAGAGATAGACGATCCGAGCAAAGTCGTCATTGTGCATGCCGAAGGTCGTGCCGGTGTTGCTGTTGAAGACGAGCAGGGCGAGGCCGATGCCGAGAATGGCGAGAACGATGTTCAGGCGGTTCATACGGCGCTGCGCTCCCGTATCGGCTGAGGCCGGCGAGCTTCCTCCTGCGACTGGCGCTCGAGCCTTGCCAGGCGCGCCGGAAGAAGCTCCATGATCTCCAGACGTTCGTCGTCGCCATAGCTCATCCATGCGCCGATTTCCGCAGCCGTGCGGCCGCAGCCGAGGCAATAACCGGTGTTCGCGTCGAGAGAACAGACAAGGATGCAGGGTGTTAGCATGAGATCATATATCGAGGCTTCAAACGCACATGGCAAGGGTACAGAGCGAGGCGATCTCGCAAATCTGCTGCGTCGCTCCGATGGTGTCACCGGTATGGCCGGACAGTCTTCGGCGCACATGCCTATTCAACAAAAACGTCGCGATGGCGACGACCAGAAGGCAGGAGATAAGCGCGGGAATGCCGAGGCTCGGCCAGATCAATAGCGCGGCAAGGCCAAGCGTCGTGATCAGCGCCAGCTGCATGGCGTCGCCATCCGGCTGGCCGGCAGAAGCCGCGACTCCGTCCGGTTTTGCCGAAGGGAGCACATGCCAATGCCATACCATTGCTCCGCGGCTGAGTACGGCCGCGGCGAGAAGTGCGATGGCTGCGCCCGACGGCGTGGCGTGACGGGCAATGGCGGCCAACGCCGCTGCACGCAGCCCAAAGGACAGGATCAGCGCGGCCGCGCCATAGGTGCCGATGCGGCTGTCCTTCATGATGGACAGGATGCGATCGCGATCCGTACCGCCGCCCAGTCCATCGGCGGTGTCGCTGAGACCGTCTTCGTGCAAAGCCCCCGTCGTGATCGTTTGCACCGTGAGAGCGAGAAGCGCTGCCATCAGCGGATCGGCATGCAAAGCAAGCAGTAAGCCGAAGGCAGCGGCGGCGGGGAACACGACCAGCAGGCCGGCCAAGGGAAAGGCCCTTGAAACCGACGCGAGCTTGCCGTCATAAGCTGCAAAGAAGGATGTCGAAACGGGGATGCGGCTTAGGAAAGCGACGGCGCGCGCGGTGTCGCGCATATATTCCCGCATTTCTTCCGCTCCCTGCTATTTGCACGGCTGCATCGAACGCTTTTGGAGTTGTTCGCGCCGTTTCCTAAGACTAATAGAGTCGCACGCAAAGAACCTGATTTGAGACCAAAAGACAAGGAACGGCATTCATGAGCGTAACCGGCTTGCCATTCGACGATTTCCGCACGCTGCTGCGCGACCTTCCAGGCCCGGATGCACGCGCGCTCGTGGCAGCGCGCGAGCGCGACGCGCAGCTCACCAAACCGCCAGGCGCGCTCGGCCGTCTCGAGGAGATCGCCTTCTGGCTGGCCGCCTGGACCGGCCGCCCGCCTGCCGTGACCCGGCCGCTGGTCGCGATTTTCGCCGGCAATCATGGCGTCACCAAGCAGGGGATTACGCCGTTCCCGCCTTCCGTCACGCAGCAGATGGTGGAGAATTTCGCTGCCGGCGGCGCGGCGATCAACCAGATCTGCGTCGCTTACGACCTCGGCCTCAAGATCTTCGATCTGGCGCTCGATTTTCCGACCGCCGATATCACCGAGGAGCCGGCGCTCAGCGAACGCGATTGCGCTGCCACCATGGCCTTCGGTATGGAAGCGATTGCCGGCGGCACGGATCTGCTCTGCGTCGGCGAGATGGGTATCGGCAATACCACGATCGCCGCCGCCATCCATTATGCGCTTTACGGCGGCAAGGCGGAGGACTGGGTCGGTCCCGGAACCGGCTCTGAGGGTGAGATGCTGAAGCGCAAGATCGCCGCCGTCGAGAAGGCGGTCGCGCTGCACCGTGATCATCTTTCCGATCCGCTCGAAATCCTGCGTCGCCTCGGTGGCCGTGAGATCGCCGCTATGGCTGGCGCTATTCTTGCGGCGCGCATGGAACGCATCCCTGTCATCATCGACGGCTATGTCGCGACGGCCGCAGCCTCTATTCTCAAGGCTGCCAATCCGTCGGCGCTCGATCATTGCCTGATCGGCCATGTCTCCGGCGAGCCGGGGCATCTGAAGTCGATCGAAAAGCTCGGCAAGACGCCGCTTCTGGCGCTCGGCATGCGGCTCGGCGAAGGCACAGGTGCTGCGCTCGCAGCCGGGATCGTCAAGGCGGCCGCTGCCTGTCATTCCGGTATGGCGACCTTCGAAAGTGCAGGCGTCGCCAACAAACATTGATGGGATCTTGCGGCGAGATGCTCGAAGGGTATTTCGCCGCCGATTTTCCTGTGGAACTATCGGTTCGCGTCATAAATCTGTAATGAATTCTGAGGGCGCTCGGAAGTGTCGCCTTGCCTCGGCGAGAGCGAGGCGGTATTCGCAAGGCGCCTAAATCGCAATCGGAACATTACGGGCGGAGCGGGAATGGCTGAGTTTTCGAAACCTGCAGTGACCAAGGAAACCGGAATCCGGCATTTCTTCGCCGCTGCCAGCTATTCGTGGGGCGGTTTTCAGCGGCTGCTTCAGGAAGCTGCCTTCCGTCAGGAGCTTCTGTTCGCGGGAATTTCGCTGATCCTGCTGATTGTCGTGGGCGCAAGTGTCGGCGAGATCATTATCGCCGTGGTGCTTTTCCTCGGCGTTTTCGCCGTAGAGGCAATGAATACGGCCGTCGAAGAGGTTATCGACCGGATATCTCCAGAGATTTCCAACGTCGGCAAGCATGCCAAGGATCTCGGCTCCTTCGCGGTGCTCTGCATGCTGGTCGCCTCCGGTCTTTATCTGCTTTACGTCATCGGCAGCCATTTGCTTTTCCGCTAGGCCGCGGAATCTGAACTTCAGGCGAAGCTCTTCTTGCGCCGCCCGGCAAGCGGAGCGTCTTCCACCGCCGGCAGGCTTTGCAGCACCCGCTTGGCCGGCAGGATCGCTATGACCTCGGTGCCTTCCCGCAGCCTGGATTTCAGCAGGAACTGACCATCATGCTTGGCAAGAATGGCTTGCACGATCGGCAGACCAAGGCCAGTGCCTTGCTCAGCACTCTTGATGGCGATCGAGCCCTGACCGAAGGCGGAGAGCACCACCGGAATTTCCTCTTCGGGAATGCCAGGCCCATTGTCCTTGATCGCCACATACTCCCCGCCGCCCGCCGTCCAGCCGACCTTGACGGTGATCTCGCCGCCCTGCGGCGTGAACTTCACGGCATTCGACAGCAGATTGAGGATGACCTGCCGCATGGACTTTTCATCGGCCCAGACGGACGGGAGCTGCGGCTCGATCTGCGAGGAGATGGAAATATTCTTGGCGCGGGCGCGTAGCTGCACCATGCCGATGCAGTCTTCCGTAATATCGAGCAGAGAGATGGCTTCCTCGTTCAGCTCATATTTGCCGGCTTCGATGCGCGACAGGTCGAGGATTTCGTTGATCAGGTTGAGCAGGTGCTGCCCGGATCGATGGATATCGGTGGTGTATTCCCGGTAGGTCGGATTGTTCAGCGGTCCCATGACTTCGGCCGACATGACCTCGGAGAAGCCGAGAATAGCGTTCAGCGGCGTCCTGAGCTCATGCGACATGGAGGCCAGGAATCGCGACTTGGCGAGGTTTGCCTCTTCCGCGCGCCGGCGCGCCTCGTCGGACATGGAGTTTGCGACCTCGAGTTCCGCGATCAGGTCGTCCTTCTCCGATTGGAAGGAGAGGATCTTCAGATTGGATTGAAACATCCTGTTGGTGATGAAGGTGAAGAAGATCACGGCAACCGAGACGGCGGCGGTCAGCGCAATGTCCGAGGGTTTTCGGGTCAGGATCGCGGTCACGACCAGCACCACGGTTGCCGGCGCAAACGCGAAAGGCACGGCGCGCGGCAGCATGAAGCTTGCCATTGCCGTGATGCAGATCGCCACCAGCAAGGTCGTGCCCTTGTACAGGCTGAAACTGTCTCCGCCGCAAGTCGAGCAGTTCTGCATCGCGAACATTGCCCAGCAGAGGCCCGTCAGCAGCTGCCCCAGCAACAGGATCTGCCGCCACTTCCTGGCACTTTCAAGTGTCATTTCCTGCTTCTTGGCGCGTCTGCCGAGCAGCATGTTGACGGCGTGCGCCGTCAGGATCGGAATGGTCCACAGGAAGATCCCCGCGTCGCGGGTCAGGTACACCCCGAGCGCGGCGACGACGACGACAAAGATCGGCACGATAGCAGCGCCCTGCAGCAGCGTGTCGATGTGCATGGCCATGAGTTCGCTGTCGAAATTGCTGCTGTGCCCCGTCTGCAGGCGCTCGCGCGTCTCCCGCACGGCCTTCGACACAGCCCGGTTGTGGTGGCTGCGCGATCGGTCGACGATGTTTTTATCTGTCGATGTGCTGACGCCGGTTCTCATGGTTTCGTTGAAACTTGGTCTGCGTGAGATTACAGACTAGCTGCCAAATCTTAAGAAGATGCTGCGCTGAAATGATTTGTTTGCCATCTTCGCCAAGGATTTGTTGTTAAAGGAGGCAGGAACGTGATGCGGTCAGGCCGCCTTTTTCGAGACGGCGCGGCCACATTTGCTTTGCTCGCCATTCTCGCTTTGCTCGCGTTGAAAATGAATAATCGGCCGGAACTCGTTCACACAGGCGACTTTTATGTTATCGACGGTGATACGCTTTCCTCTGACGGAGACCGTCTGCGATTGAAGGGCATCGATGCGCCGGAATATCGGCAACGGTGTCGGCGCGATGGCGCCGATTGGGCATGCGGCGAAGAAGCGCGCAAGGCTCTCGCCACAATCGTTAAGACCGGCAAGCCGGAATGCCGCGGGCAGGAGAGGGATCGCTATGGTCGCCTCCTGGTGACTTGCGTGGTTGGCGATGTCGATATTAATGCCGCGATGGTTCGCAAAGGCATGGCGCTTTCCTATGGCGGCTATGCCGCCGAAGAGCGGGCGGCACGGCAAGCGAAGGCGGGCGTATGGGCTGGCGATTTCGAACGGCCCGGCGATTACCGGCGCGAGGAGCGAATGCAACAATCCGCAGCGGATGATCCGATGAAGGGTCTGATAGACTATATAAGGCAGCTCGTCGGCAGGGGCTCGCATGATGAATGAAGCAGAATTGCAGAAGCTGAGCCAGGCGATTGCCGCCTGCCGCGTCTGTCGGGATAAGCCGGCCAAGGGTGAGGCGTATCGGCTGCCGCACGAGCCGCGGCCGGTTGCCACTCTTTCCTCGACTGCGCGCATCCTGATTGCCGGGCAGGCGCCGGGCCTGCGCGTCCACGAGAGCGGCCTGCCGTTCAACGACGCTTCCGGTGATCGCCTGCGGCAGTGGCTGAACGTCGATCGCGAGAGTTTCTACAACCCCGATCATTTTGCCATTCTGCCGATGGGCTTCTGTTTCCCGGGCTATGATGCGGCCGGCAGCGACTTGCCGCCACGCAAGGAATGCGCGCCGTTGTGGCGCCGGAGAGCCATGGAGGCAATGCCGCAGATCGAGCTGATCCTGACCATCGGTCAATATGCCCAGACATGGCATATGGGCACTGAGCGGATGGCGTCCATGACCGAGACGGTCGCCGAATGGCGGCGCTATCTCCTGACCAACCGTTCGCCGGCCATACTGCCGTTACCGCACCCAAGCTGGCGCAATAGCGGCTGGCCGAAGCGCCATCCCTGGTTTGAGGAGGAACTGCTTCCCGTATTACAAGAACGTGTGAGATTCCTGGTTTCCTGAAAAAAGTTTCTTTTCTCGTCCCTGAAATAGGCTATAGAGAGAATATAATTCGAAGGGATGCTTAAAATGGACCGCCTTGATCGCAAAATTCTGCGCCTGTTGCAGGAGGACTCCACTCTGGCCGTGGCCGACCTTGCCAAGAAGGTCGGATTGTCGACGACACCCTGCTGGCGCCGCATCCAGAAGATGGAAGAGGATGGCGTCATTCGCCGTCGCGTGGCTCTTCTTGACCCTGAAAAGGTTAACACGAAGGTTACCGTTTTCGTTTCCATCCGCACCAACAGCCACTCCATCGAATGGCTGAAGCGCTTCTCCGAAGTCATCGCCGATTTTCCGGAAGTGGTCGAGTTCTATCGCATGAGCGGTGACGTCGACTATCTGCTGCGCGTCGTCGTTCCCGATATCGCCGCCTATGACGCCTTCTACAAGCGCATGATCGCCAAGATCGAAATCCGCGACGTCTCCTCCGCTTTTGCTATGGAGCAGATCAAGTATTCGACGGAACTGCCGCTCGATTACATGCTGCTTGAGAATGCCAAGTCCAACGAGGATTGATCTAGACTGAGCGCCCCTGTCTTGAGGCGCTCAGCCGATGTCGCCAATTGGGGCGGTCTTCCTATTTCCTGTCCAGGCGCGCGAGCAGCGAGGAGGTATCCCAGCGATTGCCTCCCATCGCCTGGACATCGCCGTAGAACTGGTCGACGAGCGCCGTCAGCGGTAATTTGGCTTGGTTACGGCGGGCTTCCTCAAGGACGATGCCGAGATCCTTGCGCATCCAATCGACGGCGAAGCCGAAATCGTACTTGCCGGCATTCATGGTCTTGTGGCGGTTTTCCATCTGCCATGAGCCGGCGGCACCCTTGGAAATGACGTCCACGACCTTTTCGATATCGAGCCCGGCCTGCTTGCCGAAATGAATGCCTTCGGCCAAGCCCTGCACGATGCCGGCGATGCAGATCTGGTTGATCATCTTGGTCAGCTGCCCCGCGCCGGCCGACCCCATCAGGCCAACCATGCGGGCATAAGCGTCGATGACGGGACGGGCCTTCTCGAACGCGGCTTCGTGGCCGCCGCACATCACAGTCAGCACGCCGTTTTCGGCGCCAGCCTGCCCGCCGGAAACCGGCGCGTCGATGAACTCCACGCCCTTTTCCTTGGCTGCCGCATAGAGCTCGCGGGCAACTTCGGCGCTGGCGGTCGTATTGTCGATGAGGACTGCGCCCGCCTTCATGCTTGAAAAGACGCCGTTTTCACCTGTAGTCACCGAGCGCAGGTCATCATCATTGCCGACGCAGGTGAAGACGAAGTCGGCGTCTTCGGCGGCTTTGGCCGGGGTAGGGGCGAATTTGCCGTCATATTGCTTGGCCCATGCCTCGGCTTTGGCGATGGTGCGGTTGTAGACGGTAACGTCATGCCCGCCCTTGACCTTGAGATGCCCTGCCATCGGGTAACCCATTACGCCCATGCCAATGAACGCGACCTTTGCCATTCTTATAACTCCCTGTCCGAATTCGACTCGAAGGCTTAGCGGAAAGCCCGAAGGGACGGAAGGCCGATCTATCGGGCAACTTGTCACCGTAGCACAGCATTTGAAATCACATTTCTGATTTTTCCATTTTCGGGAATTAAATTTCGATTTGTGCCCAAAACTTCATAATATCCTTTGTCGATATAATCTATGGATTTGCGATCCTTAGCTATCGACAACGAGCCGATGGCCGCGGAAGCGCCAGGGCCTCATGAAAAGGGATCCTCGATGATTTCGCGCAGACAGACACTCGGCCTCCTCGGCGCCACGGCGGCCGCCTTTGCTTTGCCTTCGATCCGGTCGGCGCGAGCGGCCGCAGCAACGACGCTTCGGATCGGCTGGCAGAAGAACGGTGTGCTGGCGCTCGCCAAACGCAAGGGCGCGCTGGAAAGGCGGCTTTCCGATCGCGGGATCTCGGTCGAATGGTCGGAGTTCACCTCAGGTCCGCCGCTGCTCGAAGCGCTTGGTGCGGGCGCTCTCGATTTCGGCGCTACCGGTGACGTGCCGCCGCTCTTTGCACAGGCCGCCAACGGCAACCTGCTCTATGTCGGCCTCTACACCGGCAGTCCCGAAAGCTCGGCCATTCTGGTTCGCAAGGATTCGCCGATCCAGACGCTCGCCGATCTCAAGGGCAAGAAAGTCGCTTTCAAGCGCGGTTCCAGCGCCCACAACGTCACGGTTAAGGCGCTGCGCAAAGGAGGGCTCACGGTCAACGACATTCAGGCACTGGATCTTGCGCCGCCGGATGCTTCAGCAGCGTTCAAGACCGGCGCGATCGACGCCTGGTCGATCTGGGATCCGTATCTCGCCATCGCCGAGGCAGACCCGGATACCCGCATCCTGACGACAGCGCGTGGGATCGTCGACTCCTTCAGCTACTTCCTCTCCAACACTGATTTCACCAAGGATAACCCGCAGGTCGTCGCCGACATCATTGATGAGCTTGCCAAGGTCGGCGCAGCGGCACAGTCCCATCTGGATGAAAGCGTTGCAGCGCTAACCGAAATTACCGGCGTTCCGGCAGCGGTGACCCGAGTGACACTGACGCGTCCCGGCGCCGATCTCGGCGGTGTCTCGACCATCACGGATGCCGCAATTGCCTATCAGCAGGGCTTGGCCGATGAATTCTACAATCTCGGGATCGTGCCGAAGAAACTGACCGTCACGGATATCGTCTGGCGACCGAAGGCGAGCTGAGGAGCGGCCACTGCCGCTGCGGCAACCCACATCCGAAACACTACGGATGTGGGTCGCTTCAGCAAAAATATTCCGTCCAATGCCTGGCAATAGAAAATCTGCATTGTCGATATAATCCATAGTCTATGTCACTATCCAGATCGAACATCGGGAAGTGGCTTCCGATCACGCGCATCCAGAAGGCAGGAAAACGTCATGACCGCGACCGCAAAACCCATCGATTTTCTCTGGTTCATTCCGACTTCCGGCGACGGCACCTATCTCGGCACCTCCGATCTCAATCGGGGGCCGGAGATCGGATACCTCCAGCAGATCGCGCAGGCGGTCGATCGCCTTGGCTATTCCGGCGTATTGCTGCCGACGGGCGTCTCCTGCGAGGAATCCTTCGTTACCGCAGCTGCTCTTTCCGCCCATACGCAGAAGTTGAAGTTCCTCGTCGCGATCCGCCCGGGTACGGCGTCGCCAGTCTACTATGCGCGTCTCGCCTCGACGCTCGATCGTGTCTCGAATGGCCGCGTTCTGCTCAACATCGTCGTTGGCGGCAGCCCGGCCGAGCTGGCGGGCGACGGCATTCATCTGGAACATGACGAGCGCTATGCCCATGCCGATGAATTTTTCCACGTCTGGGAGGAGTTGCTGGAGACGGGCTCGTCCACCTTCGAAGGCAAGTATATCAAGGCGATCAATGCGCGGCTGGGCCTGCCGCCGGTACAGGCGCCGCGGCCGCCGCTCTATTTCGGTGGCTCTTCCGATGCCGGTATCGACTTCTCCGTCGGTCGCGTCGACAAATATCTGACCTGGGGTGAGCCGCCGGCGCAGGTGGCTGAAAAGATCGAGAAGGTGCGGGCTGCGGCCGCCAAGCGCGGACGCGAGGTGAGCTTCGGCATCCGCCTGCACTTTATCGTTCGCGAGACGGACGAAGAGGCATGGGCCGCCGCTGAGAAGCTGATTTCCAAGCTCGATGACGAGACGATCCGCGAGGCGCAGGAGCAATTCGTCACGCAGTCGGACTCCGTGGGGCAGAAGCGCATGGCGGCTTTGCATGGCGGTCGTCGCGACAAGCTCGAAGTGTCGCCGAACCTCTGGGCCGGTGTCGGACTGGTTCGCGCCGGTGCCGGCACGGCACTTGTGGGGTCGCCGAAAACGGTGGCGGCAAGGCTACGCGAATATCAGGAGCTCGGCATCGAAACCGTGATCGGCTCCGGCTATCCGCATCTGGAGGAAGCCTATCGTGTCGCTGAGCTTCTGTTCCCCGAACTCGGCTTGAGCCGCGAGGAACAGCGCGCGGGATTCCGCAACGAGTTCGGCGCCAAACAGATCTTTGCGGGCGGCAGCCACGGCGGCAATCTGAAGGTGGTTTCCGGCTCGTAACGCCACCTTTGAAGGGAGATCCCCATGACGGCATTCGACACGTCTTTCGTACGCGTGGGTTCGGAACGCCGCACGCGCCCGGCCAGGGCCGCACGGCAGGCCATCTCGTTTCAGAGGTTTCTGCCCTTCCTGCTGCCAATCGTCGTCATCGCGGCATGGCAGCTCGGATCGTCGTTCGGATGGATCTCCACCCGCATCATGCCGTCGCCGGCGGCAGTCGTGGTCGCTTTCTGGCAGACCACGATCTCGGGGCAGCTGCCGAACAACATCCTCGTCAGCGCCGGTCGCGCGTTTGCGGGCTTGCTGGTCGGCGGCTCGATCGGCTTCCTGTTCGGTATAGCCAACGGCGTATCCAGGCTTTCGGAGCAATTGACCGATACGACGCTGCAAATGCTGCGCACCATCCCGCACCTCGCCATGGTGCCGCTCGTCATTCTCTGGTTCGGGATCGGCGAGGAATCGAAGCTGTTCCTGACGGCACTTGGCGTGCTCTTCCCGATCTACCTCAACACCTATCACGGTGTGCGCAATGTCGACCGCGGACTGATCGAAATGGGACGGGTCTATGGTATGAGCAACTGGACGCTGTTCCGGAAGGTCATCTTTCCCGGCGCCTTGCCATCCATTCTCGTCGGACTGCGCTTTGCCCTCGGCATCATGTGGCTGACGCTCATCGTTGCTGAATCGATCGCGGCGTCGTCAGGCATCGGTTACATGGCCAACAATGCCCGTGAATTCGGCATGACCGATGTCGTCGTCCTGACGCTGGTCATCTACGCCATTCTCGGCAAGCTCGCCGATGTGGTTGCGCGGACGATCGAGCGCCGGGCGTTGCGCTGGAACCCGGCCTATCAGAATTGAGGAACCTGCCATGAGCGTCAACGTACTCGATCGCCCACGGGCTGAAGCTGAACATGCGGCTCCGCAGGCCGCGGCCATCCATATCAAGGGGCTGGAGAAGAGCTTCGGAAACAACCGCGTTCTGCGTGGCATCGATCTCGATATTCCCGCCGGCCAGTTCGTTGCCGTCATCGGCAAGAGCGGCTGCGGCAAGAGTACGCTACTGCGCATCCTGATGGGACTGGAAGAGCCGAGCGCTGGGCATCTGCGCTTCGAAGCGACCGATGGCAGCGAGGCGCAACCCAACACGCGCATCGTCTTTCAGGAGCCGCGGCTGCTGCCCTGGCTTTCCGTGGCAGACAATGCCGCCGTCGGTCTGGGCGAGGGCGTGCCGCAGGATGTGTTGCGGAAGGAGACTGCGTCCGTTCTTTCCGAGGTGCAGCTTGCCGAAAAGGCAGGCGAATGGCCTTCCAGCCTTTCCGGCGGACAGAAGCAGCGCGTGGCACTCGCCCGCGCACTCGTCAGCAAGCCCGGTATCCTTGCGCTCGATGAGCCGCTCGGTGCGCTGGATGCCCTGACGCGCGTCAGCATGCAGGAGCTGCTAAACCTCGTCTGGCGCGAGCTCGGCTTTACCGCGGTGCTGGTTACGCACGACGTCAGCGAAGCGGTGCATCTGGCCGATCGGGTCGTGGTGCTGGACGAGGGTAGGATCGTGCTCGATCTCGCCATTCCTCATGCGCATCCGCGCCGCCACGGCAATCCGGCGCTCGCCGAACTCGAAGGGCGGCTTTTGGCTGCCATCCTTGGCGAGATTCGGGGCTAATTCGCTCTCGTATCGTCCGCCTCGACAAAGAGTCTTAGATTGTCGAAGCCGATTTCGGTGCCCATTAACCGCGAACCATTGTCGCCATAGCCGTCGAGGAACACGACCTGTTCGACGAAGGTCATCTTCGTACCGCCGGGTTCCGGTTCAAAGCTGACCGTCGCCAGCGACACGGAAATTCTGATGTCGTCGAGCATCATGTCGAAAGCATAGATGAAGCGCTCGTTCGGGACGACGTCGACATAGCGGGCCTGATAGGCGTGCACGACGCCGTTGGTCGAGGCGGTCCGATTGCTTTCGCTGCCGCCGGTGCGGAAATCGAGCTGGAAATCCAGCTGCGTCCAGTCACCACTGCAGGCAAACCATCGCTGTTTCTGCTCGGGGATTGCCCAGGCATTGAAGACCCGCGGCAGCGGCGCCTTGAAGTGGCGCTCGATGGTGATGGTCGTATGGTCTGTCGATCTTTCGTTCATTCGCCCGTCGTCTCCGTCGATGTATCTGCCAGAAATATGTCGAGCCGGTCGAAGGTCCTGTTCCAGGATGCCTTGCGTTCGGCAATCCATCGCTCCACGGATGCCAGCGCCTCCTTGCGAAGATGATAGGTTCGCACCCGGCCGGCTTTTTCCGAGAGAACGAGCCCGCTGGTTTCCAGCACCTGCAGATGTTTCATCACGGTCGGCAGCGCCATGTCCAGGGGCTGGGCCAGTTCCGTGACGGAAGCAGGCCCTAGCCCGAGCCGGTCGATCATGCCGCGCCGGCTTTGGTCGGACAGGGCATGGAACATGCGGTCGAGCGCTTGCGCGTCTTCAAGCATTCGGCTTTTCCGGCCGGAGCGGCGACGGCAATTTCTCGCTATAGGGATACATGTGGAAATAAGGCATGGCTTCCTTAAGGACGCGGGCAAAGGACGGACGGTCGAGGAGGCGCTGATAATAGGCCTTCAGCCGGGTATGCCCCTCTCCAAAGGGAACGACGGTTTCGGCATAGAAAAGCGCAGGTGCAGCGGCACAGTCTGCCATGGTCAGGCTGTTGCCGGTGATCCAGGTTTTCCCATCCAGCTGCTTTTCGATCATCCCATAGGCGGTGCGCAGCAGTGCCTGGGCTTCGGAAACGCCTTGCGGGCTTCGATCCCCGTCTGCCCGGCGGACGTCCGCGACTATTCTTTGCATCGGGTCCTGAACATATTGATCGAAGAATCGATCCCAAAGCCGGACGCACAGAGCATCCGACGGATCTGTCGGCAATAGCGGCGCTGCTCCGGTATAGTGCCGGTCGAGATATTCGATGATGATGCTGGTTTCAGGCACGGTGCTGTCGAGCGCTTCGTCGCGAAGCACCGGGAACTTGGCGAGCGGCCAGAGGCGCACCAATGAGGCGCGTGATTCCTCATTGCCGAGATCGATGATCCGGCTCTCGAACGGCGTGCCGTTTTCATAAAGCGCCATCAGCACCTTGTGGCAGAAGGAGGCGAGCGGATGCTGGTAGAGAGTGAGGGACATGCGACGACCTTTCCAAGTCCAAGGTTCGAGCTGAAACTTATCTGAATGGCTAAGTATCAGCTCGATCGCCGCGGAGCAAGAAAATAGTTATCCATTTGGATAACTATTTTCCACTTGATGTCGATGGTCTCAGTCTGCGCGGCGGCGGGCGATGATCAGATGGCCCGGCGTCGGCTGGCCATCCTGCATGCGGACGTTGATGTCGGTGATTTCGATGAGCTCGAAGCCGGTCGCCGTCAGCCGTTCGCGCACATAGGCCTCGGAATGGGCGAAACGCTGATGCGGGCCGACCATATATGGGCGTCCGGCCATTGTCGCTTCCGGCAGGGTCTCGGAAGAGAAGATGAAGAGGCCGCCCGCTGTCATGTTTTCGGCTGCGCCGAAGAACAGGGGTTCCAGCGCACCGAGATAGGGCAGGACATCGGTAGCGGTAATCAGATCGAAGGCATCCTCATCGTTGTCGTCGAGGAAGTCCTCGACCTCGGCGACGAAGAGGGTCTCGTAAACGTCCTTCTCGTGGGCTACTTCGACCATGTTTTCCGAGATATCGATGCCGGTGATGTCATCGACGATGTCGCGCAGGGTGCTCCCGGTCAGGCCCGTACCGCAGCCGAGATCGAGCATGCGCTTGAACGGTCCCAGGCCAAGTGTCTGCAGGCGCTGGCGAACGAGGACGGGAACGTGATAGCCGAGCTGTTCGACGAGCACATCCTCGAAAACCTCGGCGTGCTGATCGAACAGCGTCTCGACATAGGCATCCGGCGCTTTCACCGGTATCTCGCCGCGCCCCATCGAGGCGATGCGCACGGCAGCGCCGCCATGGTCTTCCGGATCGAGAGCCAAAACCTCTTCGTAGGCTTTGACCGCGGCGTCGATATCGCCCGCCTTCTCCAGTGCCAATGCCCGGTTGTAGGCTTCCGCCAGCGCGTCTTCGTCGATCTTCTTCTTTGCCATGGATGCCGGCCCTTCCTTTTGTCACGCAGGCATTAAGGCGCTTGATCAGCTTTTGCAATGCTTGCCTTGCAGGTGCAGAATATCGCTTTCGGTAAAGGCGAATTGAGGACGCTATCCGAATAAAAAACAAGGGAGGAACAACCATGGATACCGAACTGACCGCACCGAACCCAACAAACAGCCCAGTTGAGCGCGGTCGTCCCTCCATGCCGTCGTCATCGGCTGAAGTCACCAACACATTGACCCATTACTACCGGGGCGAACTGGCGAGGATGACAAGCTGGCGCGATCGCATCGACCGGACGTCGAACTGGGCGATCACGGTGGTTGCGGCTCTGCTTTCCGTGTCGCTATCGACGCCCTCGTCTCATCACGGCGTGCTGCTCTTCGGCATGATGCTGATCACGCTGCTACTGATGATCGAAGCGCGGCGATATCGCTTCTTCGATGTCTACCGCTCGCGCGTGCGGCAGCTGGAGCGGAACTATTTTGCGCAAATCCTGGCGCCGCAAGCCGAACTCAACAATGATTGGGCGCTGGCGATTGCGTCCAGTCTGCGCGCTCCGCGGCTGCTGCTCAGTTATGCCGAAGCGGCGCAGCGGCGCTTGCGGCGCAATTATTGCTGGATGTATGCGATCCTGCTGCTGGCGTGGGTCCTGAAGATTTCGACGCCAAGACTTCAGACTGATCCCGCCGCGCAAGAGATGGCGCATTCATGGAGCTACATCACCGACAATGCAGCACTCGGGCCGATCCCCGGCGTAGTTGTCATCGTTCTTGTCGCGGTTTTCTACGCTGCTGTTGTCTATGGCACGCTCCATCGCGGGTCGGATGAAGGGGACTTTGTCCATGGCGAAGCGCATGTCTGACGGCGGCAGCGTCGCCGTAAGAGAAACGCCGCACATTCGGCCTGATTGCCTCAGTGCAGGATGAATTCGCCTTTCACGGCCCGCCACTCGGTTGCCGATATGAGCTTGCGGTGAACGTAGTGTACCGAATGCAGCGGTCCGTCCAGCTTCTCCTGCCAGAATTTCAGGAAGCCGCGCATTTCGGGGAAGTTCGGGGCAAGGTCATAGTCCTGCCAGATATAGGTCTGGAGAAATTGCGGATGGTCGGGCAGGTGATAGAGGATCTGCGCCGTCGTCAACCCATAGCCTTGCAACTGCTTTTGCATGTCGTCGTGCATGAGCTTTCTCTTTCCGTTCCCATTCTTGTTCGTGACTCATGGTCACTAAGATATGGAAACAGCTCAAGGTAAACTCAAGCTTTACAAAAGTGTCGCAAAGGGAATTTCAATTAAATAATCAATGCGTTAGCAGCGATATCAAGCGAGTGCTGCCAATAAAGGCGGCTTGCGCCGCCTTTATCCGATCAGCGCTTGAGGTGGCGCGTCAGCCGGCCTTCCATCCAAGCCCAGCCGTTTCTCATGAACTCGACGATCACCAGATAGAAGATCGCTGCCCAGAGATAGATCTGGTAGTCGTAAGTCCGCGAAAACGCGTAGCGTGTTTCGCCCATGAGGTCATAGACCGTGATGATGGAAACCGTCGCCGAACTTTTTATCAGCAGGATGATTTCATTGCCGTAGGGGCGCAGGGCAACGATGAGCGCCTGGGGAATGATGATCTTGCGGAAGGCGATCCATGTATGGAAGCCGAGGGCGTTGGCCGCTTCGCTCTGGCCCTTCGGCACGCTCTGGATGGCAGCTCGAACGATTTCCGCCTGATAAGCGGCCGTATTGAGCGTCATGGCGAAGACGCCGCAATAGAATGGGTCCTTGAAGAACCACCACATGCCGATGTCCTCGAAGAACCAGCGGAAACTCGGGAACCCGTAGTAAACCATGAATATCTGCGCCAGGAGCGGCGTGCCGCGGAACAGATAGACATAGCAATAGGTCAGCGTGCTCAGGATCTTGTTGCTCGACATGCGGGCGAAGGCCAGCGGTAGCGACAGGATCGCGCCGAGCACAAAGGATATGGTGACCAGCTTGACGGTGATCCAGAGACCGTTGCGAAGCCTGGGTCCATATGTCACGACCTTATCGAGATCCCAGCCGAACACGATCATCGCCAGCAGCGAAATGCCGAGAACGGCCCATAAGCCTAGAAAGAAATAGCCAGCGATGCGGGCCTTGGATAGCTTTCTTGCCGTTTGCGGCGGAGCCGGCTGCGCCGCGATCAGAATTTCGGCATGGCTCATCGACGGACCTCCGCTTGCTTGGCCCATCGGTCGAGATAGAAGAGACCGATCGACGAAATGACGGCCAAGGTCAGATAGAACAGGCAGGCGATCGAATAGAAGGTGAAGGGCGCCTTGGTGACGCGCACGGCGATCCCCGTCTGCCTGATGATGTCTGCAAGACCGATGATCGACACGTAGGATGTGTCCTTCAACAGGTTCATCCAGAGGTTTCCGAGATTTGGCAGCGAGATGCGGACGAGCTGCGGCACAATGATCAGCCGCATGGTGCGTGCGCGATGGAAGCCCAAGGCATCGCCTGCCTCATACTGGCCTTTCGGAATAGCCTTGAAAGCAGATACCAGCACTTCCGAGCAATAGGCCGAAAAGACGATTGCCAGCGCGACCATGCCCGCAGCGAAGGCATTGATCTCGATGGGACCGTTATAGCCGAATTTGGCAAGCAGCGTTTGCAGCAGGATCTGCAGGCCGTAGTAAATGATGAAGAGCGTCAGCAGCTCCGGCAGGCCGCGGAAAATCGTGGTGAAGACGCCGGCGGCAAGCCGCAGCGACCTCTCTTCCGATTGCTGAGCAAGTGCGACGAAGAAACCGATGACGATCCCGAGTGGCAGCGTCGCGAGAGAGACGGCGATGGTAATCTTCAGGCCACCGGCCAGCTCATCTCCCCAGCCCGCATCGCCACAGGCGAGCATCGTGTGCGGGCTGAACATGGTAAACACGGTGAATAGTCCGGCCGGACCACACAACGGGTCGAAAATCGTACTCAACCAGGTCCACAAGGAACCGACGGCGGAAAACAATCCGCTCATGCTGTATTTCCCCTAGCGGCTTTTGCCGCGTTTCTGCTTATATTCTTCTCGTTGTCAAACAAAAACGGCGGAAGAGCAAGCTTCCGCCGTCGTCTTTTCCCAAGGAATCGACGGGCGATCAGCCG
Organism: Martinezella miluonensis; assembly: GCF_900094545.1. Classification (GTDB taxonomy): domain Bacteria; phylum Pseudomonadota; class Alphaproteobacteria; order Rhizobiales; family Rhizobiaceae; genus Rhizobium; species Rhizobium miluonense. The sequence goes on along the minus strand of NZ_FMAH01000047.1, from coordinate 21,812 downwards.
CCGTAAACGTCGAAATCGAAGTACTTGTCCTGAATCTTCTTATAGGTGCCGTCCGCACGGATCGCATCGATGGCCGCGTTGAGCTTGTCACGGAGAGCCGTGTCGCCCTTTCGGATGGCAATGCCTGCGCCAGCACCGTTGATGACCGGGTCGTTCTTCAGCGTGCCGAGCATCTTGCAGCAGCTGCCGGCGTCCGACTTTACCCATTCTGACAGGACGACGACGTCGTCGATGGCGGCATCGATACGGCCATTGCCGAGGTCGAGCTTGTATTCGTCAGCTGAGGGATAGAGCTTCAACTGCGCGTCCTTCAGGTGGGCGGAAGCGTAATTGGCATGCGTCGTGGAGGACTGGGCACCGATCGACTTGCCCTTCAGACCTTCGTTGGTGGCCTCCTTGATGGTGGAGTCCTTCGGCACGGCGATCGCCGGCGGCGTGTTGTAGATCTTGTTGGTGAAGTCGACGATCTTCTGGCGTTCCGGTGTGATCGACATGGACGAGATGATGGCGTCGAACTTCTTGGCTTGCAGGGCCGGAATGATGCCGTCGAAATCCTGGTTCACGAAGGTGCACTTGACCTTCATATGATCGCAAAGCGCGTTGGTTATATCGATGTCGAAGCCGACGAACTTGCCGCCTGCTTCCAGCGATTCGAAGGGCGGGTAGGTCGCGTCGGTGCCGAACACGATCGAATCGCCGTCGGCAAGCGCGGCGCCAGCGAAGAGTGACATCGCGGCGAAGGATGCGGCGGCAAAAAGACGAGTGGAGATGCGCATATTGGTCCTCTCTGGTGGTGGCCGGCAGCTCATTATTATTTCTTGGCAGACGGCTCGAGTGGAGCGGGTCGGTGGCCCGCCTTGCGCCGATATTCGTACTTTTTTTCCGGAAAATGCAACTGGAATCACGAAGGCAATCGCCATTGCGCAATTCCGCTGCAATGGAAACGCGCCAAAGGGAAATCTGAACGAAAGCCATCCGCTACGTTCAGCCGAGGTTAATTGCTGCAACCTAATAGTTCGGAACCTAATAGCGGCTTGCCGTGATTCAGCCTCATGAGAACCGAAAATTGGCCGGGATCGTGAGGCATCGCCTTGCCCGCTGAGATTCGCAATTCGGCGGACAAAGATCATAAGAGGAGATCCCATATGGGAAAGCGATCCAGACTATTTGCCAGCGCCGCATTTCCGCTGCTGTCCCTATCGCTCGCGTTCGAGCCGGCAGCCGCTGCAGCGTTGAGCGGGCAGGCCATCACGCCATTGAGTAATGGCATCGCCGGAACGAAGGGTGTCGCTGGAAGCTTCGAAGTGGCTCAGCAGGAGGCACCGGCCGCCCAGCCGGACGAAGAGCAGCTCAAGCACAAGAAGCCCGCCGAGGGTGAGCAGGGCCAGAAGCACGAAGGCCAGAAGTCTCAGGGCGGTGCAGAGCCGCAGCACAAGCAGGCCGAGCCCGAAGCGGCGCCGCAGCCAAAGCCGCAGAAGCAGCAGCAACCGGAAGCCCAGCCGCCGAAGGCCGAGCATCAGCAGCCCGCAGAGCAGGAGCAGCCGAAGCCGCAGAAGCAGCAGCCGGCCGCAGAGGCTCCGCCCGAGCCGAAGAAGCAGCATCAGCAGCCGGCCGAAGAGCCGCAGGCCCAGCCTGAAGCCAAGTCGCAGCCGAAGGCCGTCGCTCCCGAGGCCCAGCCCGAGGCGCCGCAACCCAAGCAGAAGGGCAAGCAGCCTGCGGAAGCACCGCAGCCCAAGGTAGAACAGCAGCAGCCTGCCGCTGAAACGCAGCCGGAGGCAAAGCCTGAACCCAAGGCCAAGCCCGAGCCGAAGGCACAACAGCCCGCGCAGGCTCCGAAGGAAGCTCCTGTCCAGAAGGAAGCTCCGGCGACCGCCGCGCCGCAAACTCAGCAGGAGCCGGCGAAGCAGGCCCAACCTGACCAGAATGCCCATCCGAAGAAGCAGGCTCAGCCGGAGGCTCCGGCGCAACAGCCGGCCGAACAGCCGCAGACGCCTGCCGCTCAGCCGCCCAAGGGGCAAAAGACTCAGCAGCCCGCGACGCAGGCACAACCTGAAGCCCAGCCTGGAACTCAGGTGGCACCCGGCACCGAGCAGGGACAGAAGCCCGGCGACAAGACGCATGGCAAGCAGCCGCAGACGCAGCAGCAGGGCGAACAGCCTGCCGCCAATCCACAGCAGCCGGCCCAGAAGGGCGAGCCGCAGGCACAGCCCGCTCAGCCCGGAAATCAGGCAGCCACCCCGCAGCCTGGCAAGCCGCCCGCCAATGGGGCAGTGGCGCCCGCTCAAGGCAGTGCAACGCCTCCAGCGGCCAATGGCAGCGGCCAGCAGGCCGGCGAAATTCAGGTGCCTCCGGCAGAACAGGTTTCGCCGCAGGAGCTGGAACGCCGCAAGAAGATCGCGGAAAATCCGGCTTCGGCAAATGGTCCTGTCATCCTGCCGGTTGAGAACGGCAGCGCCGTGCTCGACAGCCAGAAGGATTCCGTCCGTCGCGGAGAACATCTGAATGGCGGCCAGAACCCGGTCGCTCCTGGTGCACAAGGTGGTCGCGGGCAGGCCGGTCAAGTTCAGAGCGGCCAGGCGCAAACCAACCCGGCCCAGCAGCCGCCACCGGCTTACACCAAGCCGCCGACCTCCGATGCCGAGGCACAACGCGCCGCCGCCGGCGCCCAGGCGCAACCGCCCGTCAAGATCGAGGCCGTGACCAGCGAGCAGGGCCGCCGGATAGACCGCCGTCCGGATTTCGCCCCGCCGCAGGGCACGTCTATCCAGACCATCATCAATCAGGACAATCGCACCATCGTGAATGTCGACAACACCTATGTCGTTCGCCATGACGATACCGACCGCTTCGTTCGCGGCGGCGAGCGGCCTACCTACGAGCAGCTGCCACGGGATCGCTACCGCGAGACCATCGACCAGCCGAACGGCGATCAGATCATCACCATCCGCAACCGCTATGGTGACATCATCCAGCGCTCGCGTGTCGATGCCCGAGGTCGGGAATATGTGCTGTTCTATTCGCCTGAGCTCGAAGACCGGCCGGATCATGACGACTATTTCCGCGATCCGGGCGACGACCTGCCGCCGATGCGCCTGCTCATTCCGCTGAGCCAGTACATCATCGACACGGCGTCCAACCGCAATGCGAACTACTACGACTTCCTGCGGGAGCCGCCGGTCGAGCCGGTCGAGCGAATCTATTCGGTCAACGAAGTGCGTTATTCGGCCCGTATTCGTGACAAGATCCGCCGTATCGACCTCGATACGATCACCTTCGCAACGGGCAGCGCCGACATTCCGATGTCGCAGGCCAGCACGCTGCGCGGTGTCGCAGACGGCATGTCGAAGGTCATCCAGCGCGATCCGACCGAGACCTTCCTTATCGAAGGCCATACGGATGCCGTGGGTTCGGCACAGAGCAATCTGATCCTGTCGGACCGCCGCGCGGAATCGGTCGCCAACGTGCTGACCGATGTCTACGGCATCCCGGCCGAAAACCTGGTAACTCAGGGCTATGGCGAGCAGTATCTCAAGGTGAATACGACGGGACCGTCGCAGGAAAATCGCCGCGTCACCATCCGGCGCATCACGCCGCTGGTCCGTCCGGTCGCATCGAAGCAGTAAGCGTCTGCTGACACATGAAAAGGGGCCGCCGGGAAACTGGCGGCCTTTTATTTTGCCGGCTCGCCGAGTTCCGTGGTCGCGGCGATGAAATCGGCGATTGCAATCGTGTCATCGAGATCGAAGACGGCAAGCGAACCGGCCTCTTCGACGGCATGGTCGGCGGCGATGGCGACGATATGCGGGTCGTGTGGGGCGAGCGGCTCGCGTTGGGCCGCTTCCAGGCGACGAGCCTCGATCTTCGGGATAGGCTCGCGTTTGTAGCCCTCGATCAGTACGAGGTCGCAAGGGGCTAGGCGCGCCAATATTTCCTCAAAACTCGGTTCGGGTGCGCCGCGCAATTCGTGCATGATGGCATAGCGCGTGCCGGAAACGATGGTAACCTCATACGCTCCGGCCTCGCGATGACGGAAGCTGTCGGCGCCGACCTTGTCGATATCGAAATCATGATGCGCATGCTTGATCGTCGAAATGCAATAGCCGCGCCGCGTGAACTCGGTGACCAGACGCACCGCAAGTCCGGTCTTGCCTGAATTCTTCCAGCCGGCAATGCCGAAGATCTTCGGTCGGGATATCGTCATGACATGTCTTCCAGTGCTGCAAGCCAATTCTGGGCGTCGATAAGATCGTCGGGCGTATTGACGTTGAAAAAAGGATCGAGAGGGCCGATCGGGGTCTGGACGGCGGGAAACTCCACGCGCTGGACCGTATGGCGTGCGAGGAAATCCCTGACCCGCCGCTTTGGGTCGGTGAGGATCCATGTTTCGAGATCGCCGGCGGCGGAAACAGGCCAGAGACCGAAAACGGGATGGTCTCGATTGAACGATGCAGCGATTGCGATTTCATCGCTGGCACCGATGGCTTCGGCCAGCCGCACGAGAAGATCGTCTGGGAAAAAGGGGCTGTCTATCGGCACCGTGGCGACATGCGAGGCCTGCGGATAGTGCTGTGCCGCATACTGGATGGCCGCGAGCACACCGGCGAGCGGGCCGAGCTTGCCGGCGATCCCATCGGGGACCAGCGTCAGGCCCTTTGGATCTGGCCAATCCGCATCGGCGTTGAGCGCTACCGGCCTTACCTGCGTTTTAGCGATGCGTGCAGCGATACGGACAAAGAGGCTCTGGCCACCGAGGGTCGCGAAAGCCTTGTTCGCCCCCATGCGGCTTGATCGGCCGCCTGCAAGCAGGACGACGGGAATATCGTCGGCATTGGCAATGGCGCCCGACATGGCAGCGACCTCAAGCGGGAACGCGCTGGTCAGCCTGCCGCGCAATGAGCTCGGCAGCGCGACGTTTGTGTTCCCGGTAGAATGTATAGATTCCAGAGACGATGACAATCGCGGCGCCGAAGATGGACCAGCCGTCCGGCATTTCACCGAAGACGATCAGGCCCAGCAGGGCGGACCAGATGAGGCTCAGATAGCGGAACGGCGCGACGAAGGAGATCTCGCCCGTGCGCATTGACGATATCACGGTCTGATAGCCGATCAGCACGAGAATGGAGGCAAGCAGAAGCTGGAGCAGCGATATCATGGCTACCGGCTGCCAGCCGCCGAAGGGAACGATGCAAAGGCCTCCGAAAACGGATATGGAAATTGCGGTGCATACGGTCACCATCAGCGACGGCACGTCCTTGTCGATACAGCGCGTCGCCAGGTCGCGGGCGGCGGTCGCGAACATGCAGGCGATGACGAGGAGAGCGGCCGTATTGAAACCCGCAGGGCCGGGCCGGATGATGATGAGCACGCCGACGAAGCCGACGACAATCGCCGTCCACCGCCGCCATCCTACAGGTTCCTTCAGAAAGATCATCGCGCCAAGCGTCACCGCGAGCGGCACGGCTTGCTGGATGGCCGAGGCATTGGCGAGGGGCATCATCCCGAGGGCGGTAATGTAGGTTGCCGCCGCTATCGCTTCGCAGGCGATGCGCAGCGCGATCATCGGTTGCAAGGCGACCCTCCACGAGCGCAAGGCACCCATCCTGCGCGCGACGAGATAGACGAAAAAGGTCGTGAACAAGCCGCGGATGAAGATGATTTGGCCCGCATTCATGGAAGCGATGACCGTCTTGGACAGTGCGTCGCTACTGGAAAAGCTGGCCATGGATACGGCCATGAAGAGCGCGCCCTGCATATTCCTGGTCATTCGCATGAGAAAAATGAGTCCCCTAATATATCCATCCGGATTAGCGCCGTTTGACGCAAATTGGAATCATTTGTCCTTCGGCTGCGGCTAAATTCGATTGTGCACTGCGGTAGAGTCGTCGCGCGGGAGGTGCTCTTCTCGCGCAATAGTCGTAAAATGATCCGTAGGTTGTAGATTTTTCCCGATATGGCCGCTTTTAGGCGGGCGATTAATTCTTATTCAATCTTATTTCTCGAGGCTACTTACGGTTTTGCATGAGGCAGAAGCCCTACCGCAGCGCAGCAGGAATGACGATCCCGCTTTCGCTGGAGATTTTTATAATCCAGTTGAGGCGCCGCATGTTTTTCATTGATCGACTTTTGCAAGGCCGCAGGATTGTCACCAAGGTTCTCATTTTCGTTGTGCCGCTGGTGGTTCTCATCGCCGGCGTTGGCCTGGTCGGCTATCACACGGCCAATATCCTGAACGGTCATATGACCGTGACGCGGGCCACGATTGAAAATATCAGCGATTTCGAAAACCTGCAGGCTGCTCTCTTGGAATTCACAGCGGCTCCTTCCGACGATACGCGTCAGGCGCTGAGCGGCAAGATCGATGCGCAGGAGCAGGGCGTGCATCGGCTGAGCGGGCTGCTGAGCGACGATCAGCGCGCCAAGATCGTGCCGGTCAGCGAGCTTGCGGCCAAGATGCGCACTCAGCAGGCAACGCTCTGGTCCATCCGGCAGAAGCAGGACAGCGATGTCGAGGCGATCCGCAAGTCCGTGCAGGGCGTCGAAGTCGCCGCCAAGGCAGCGGGCAAGCAGATCGATATCATCCGCAAGGATTTCAACGACAAGGAAACCTTCGCCAAGGAGCTGCTCTATGATGCAGCGGCCTATAAGGGGCTGTCGGAGAAGATGAGCAATCTGCGCATTCAGGTGCAGATGGCCGCCGATTCCACCGAAGAAATTTCGGACGCGCGCACTTACGCCGATGCCATTCTGAAGCAGGTGACGGTTTCCAAGGCGCTGGTTTCCAAGCGCGGCGCCAGCCTCGTTGCGAATGCCTCCGATGCCGCCGACAAACTCGATGCGGTATTGAAGGGCTCCGGCACGCCCGACCAGAAGGTCGAGGCCATGGGTCCGATCCTGCAGAGCTTCGTGAAGATCGAAGGCGAGATGACGCTGCAGTCGGCCAAGAACAGCGATACTGCCGCCGATCGTTTCGTCAGCCTGGACAAGATCATCGCCGGTCAGAAAGAGCTTCTGGATCGCGTCGACGAGGTGCTTGGCATCGTCGATCGCCTGACGCTGCATGCATCGCGCATGGAGACGGTTCGCGATGCGGTTTCGCGTGACCCTGTGATGACGGATCTAAGGGATCTGAAGGCTGCGGCGACCAAGATTTCCGGGTTGGGGCAGACCAACGCCACCATGCGTGATTTTGCCGCTCATGTGCAGCCGTTGATCGATAGCCTCACCAATGGATCGGCGGATCTGCTGCAGACCTCGATCGACTGGAAGACGACACGTATCCAGTCCAACAGTCTGCTGGCTGATGCCATGACCTCGCTGCGCAGCTTCGTCGCCCAGGCGCAGGAGCTTGGCAAGGAAGACAGCGAGCGTTCCGCCAACGTTTCCGTGATCGCGATGATCCTCGGCACCTTGCTTGCCATCGTTGGCGGCCTGATGCTGGTGGAAACCCTGCGCGCACCGCTGAAGCGCGTCACCGAGATCATGACGCGGCTTGCAAGCGGCGATCTGGATGTGGCGATCGACGGACGCAACCGTGGCGACGAGATCGGCGATATGGTCCGTTCGGTTAGCGTCTTCCGTGATGCGGCGCTTGAAAACGTGCGGCTGGAGCGGGAGGCGGAGAGTGCGCGAGCGCTTTCAGCGGAAGAGGCTTCGCGTCGGGCTGCCGAGCGCGCCCGCATCGAGGCCGAGCAGAAGCAGGCCCTCAACGCGCTGGCCGATGTTCTGGCCAAGCTTGCCGACGGCAATCTGGAAGAAAGCATGCGCGAAGACCTGTCTGCGGACTTCGTCGAAATGGCCTTCACCTACAATCACGCCATCGAAGCTCTGCGCGAGACGCTGACGGACGTTCGCTATACCGCCGAAGAAATCAAAGGCGGCACCGGCAATCTTGCCATGTCGGCCGACGATCTGGCGCGGCGCACCGAACAGCAGGCGGCGGCGCTCGAGGAAAGCTCGCGGGCGCTGCATCGCCTCAGCGACGTGGTGCGGTCGACCGCCGATCGCGCGCGGCAAACGGCAAGCTCCGTCAATGAAACGCAGGCCTATGCGACGCAGTCGGGTGAGGTGGTCGCCAAGGCTGTGGGCGCCATGAGCGAGATCAATCGTTCCTCCGAGAAGATCGCCACGATCATCGGCGTCATCGACGAAATCGCCTTCCAGACCAATCTTCTCGCGCTGAACGCCGGCGTCGAGGCTGCCCGCGCCGGCGAGGCGGGCCGTGGCTTTGCCGTAGTGGCCCAGGAAGTTCGCGAGCTGGCGCAGCGCTGCGCCAATGCGGCGAAGGAAATCAAGGGCCTGATTTCTGCAAGCTCGGCGCAGGTGCAGAACGGTGTTCATCTGGTCGAGCAGACCGGTGCGGCACTGGCTGAGATCATCAGCCACGTCACCGGCGTCCAGAAGCTCGTCGCCGATATTTCGTCTGCGACCACGGAGCAGTCGACCAGTATTGAGGAAGTGACGCGCGCCGTCGCCGAAGTCGAGCTGATTACCCAGCGCAACGCGGCCATGGTCGAGGAAAACAACGCCGAAATCCATGGTCTGCGCCAGCGCGTCGACATGCTATCCGAGAAGATCGATCGCTTCCGGACTGGCGAAGGCGAAGTGGGCTATGAAGACTACAATGGTCCGGACGCACGCTATCGTGCTGCATAAGCCGGCAGATCGATAGAGAGACCTATGCAACAGAAATGCGCCGGGCCAATGGTCCGGCGCTTTTCAATTGGGTGTGCTCATCGCGTCTGACGACGTTCGCTCGGACTATCTGTCCAGCTGGAGTGTTTCGCCATCGGCGGGGATCAGCAGGCGCGAGGGATTGATACCTGCCGCATTCGCAGCCTGGCGAAGGTCCTGCCGCGTAATCGTGGCGTGGTCGAGCGCTTCCATGTGGGTTGCGATGACGATTGCATGCGGCGCGAGGCGGCTGACTGCGACGGTCTGCTCCGCATCCATGACGATGAGATCGCCATCCCAGCGCGCGCCGCAGGAGTGGGTGACGATGATATCCGGGGAAACCTGTTGGATCGTCTCGGCAACGGGCGGATAAAACACGGTATCGCCTGCCCAATAGACGGTGGGCTCGCCGGCTGCCTCCAGCGTGAAGCCGATGACCCGTCCCATTTTCTCGACAACCTGCCCGAGGCCATGGCTGCCTTGCCGCGGTGTGATCGTCAAGCCATTCCAGGTGGTCGCTTCATATAGGGGCGTGACGCCGGTGAAACCGGCATCTCGAATGCTTCCTTCATCGCCGGGTTGGCAGAGGATCGGCAGCGATTTCGGGACCCGCTCCTTCGCCACCGAATCGAAGTGATCGGTATGCAGATGCGAGACGATCACCAGATCGACGCCTTGGAGGATATCGTCGATCGAGCGCGGCAATTCTGTCATCGGATTGGGAGAGCGACCGGTGAACGAGGGAAGGCTGTGGCGCGGCGCGAAATGGGGATCGATCAGCAGCACATGGCCGCCATAGTTGATCTTCAGCGTCGCATTGCGAAGGAGCTCAAGCCGCATTGATTTTCTCGATGTTGGCTAGCCGCCGGTGACGCTCATATGGCGCGCGACTGCGGGGCGGTTATGGGTGCGATCGATGATGAAGTCGTGGCCCTTCGGCTTGCGGGTGATGGCTTCGTCGATTGCAGCGTGAAGGAGCGCATCGTCTTCCGTCGCGCGCAGCGCCGTGCGCAGGTCGGCCGCGTCGTTCTGACCGAGACACATGTAGAGCGTGCCGGTGCAGGTGAGCCGCACGCGATTGCAGCTCTCGCAGAAATTATGGGTCATCGGCGTGATGAAGCCGAGCCGTCCGCCGGTTTCGGCAACTTCAACATAGCGGGCAGGGCCGCCGGTCTGATAGGCGGTATCGGTTAGCGTAAACTGACGCTCGAGATCGGCGCGCAACTGCGAGAGCGGCAGGTACTGGTCGGTACGATCTTCCTCGATCTCGCCCATCGGCATCGTCTCGATGACGGTCAGGTCCATGCCCCGGCGGTGAGCAAAACGCATCAGGTCGGGAATTTCCGTCTCGTTGAAGTCCTTCAAGGCCACGGCATTGAGCTTGATCTTCAAGCCGGCCTTCTGCGCTGCGTCGATACCTTCCATCACCTTGGTGAAATCGCCCCAGCGGGTGATGGTGCGGAACTTATCCGGATCGAGCGTATCAAGCGAGACGTTGATGCGCCGCACACCGCAATCGTAGAGTTCGTCGGCATAGCGGGCAAGCTGCGAGCCGTTTGTCGTCAGCGTCAGTTCATCGAGCGCGCCGTCCTGCACCTGCTTGCCGAGCTCGCGAACCAGAAACATGATGTTCTTGCGCACCAGAGGTTCGCCACCGGTCAACCTGATCTTGCGAACGCCCTTGGTTATGAAGGCGGAACAGAGCCGGTTGAGCTCTTCGAGCGTCAGCAGATCCTTCTTCGGCAGGAAGGTCATGTGCTCGGCCATGCAGTATGTGCAGCGGAAGTCGCAGCGATCAGTGACTGAAACACGCAAATAGGTAACGGCGCGCCCGAAAGGGTCCATCATGGGGCCCGCATCCGACCGAAGCTGCGATGCGTTGCCTATGTTGCCGACGATGCTGTTCACTCATGCCTCCATATACTGCTAATGTGGGCATAGGCGATTGTTGCGTCAAGGAAAATGCTTTTCGAATACACTTGCGTGTGAACGAGCAGCGGCATAATTCTCGGAAAGACACTGAAAGGCATGGGAAAACCGATGAGCGACGTTTGGCCGACCGAATTGCGGGTATCGAAGGACCGCCATCACCTCATAGTGACATTCGACAATGGCGCAAGCTTCGATTTGCCGGCGGAAATGCTGCGGGTGCTATCGCCTTCGGCCGAGGTGCAGGGGCATGGACCGGGCCAGAAGGTTACCGTGCCGGGCAAGCGCAATGTAGGCATCATGTCGATGACGCCCACTGGCAACTACGCTGTGCGCATCGGGTTCGACGACATGCATGATACGGGCATTTTCACATGGTCCTATCTGCGCGAACTCGGCGAGAAGGGCGGTGCGCTTTTCGCGGCTTATGAAGCCGAATTGAAGGAAAAGGGTCTCAGTCGCGACCCGAGCGGAAGGCCGCACTAGCACAATCGCCATCAACGGAAAGAAGGGCGCAGGCATGATCCTTGGGGGTAGGGAAAACTGGCTTCGCGCCAAGGGCAGCAAGAACGAGAGCAAGGTCTCTTTCGTCGAGCTGTTTTTCGATCTCGTCTTCGTTTTCTCGATTTCGCAGCTTGCCCATACCCTAGCGGAACATTTCACGCCATTGGGCGGGCTGGAAGCCATCATGCTGATTTTCGCGGTATGGTGGGTTTGGGTCTTTACCGCCTGGGTGACGAACTGGCTGGACCCGGATCGAATGCCCGTGCGCATCATGCTGTTCACGCTGATGTTTGCCGGGCTCATTCTCTCCGCCTCGATCCCCGAAGCTTTTGGCGAGAAGGGGATCTATTTCGCCGGCGCCTATGTCTTCATGCAGGTCGGCCGGTCGTTGTTCACCGTCTACGCGCTCAAGAACGCCAGCAAGGCCAATCATCGCAATTTCCTGCGTATCACCAGCTGGCTTGTCTTTTCCGCCATCTTCTGGATCGCAGGGGCGCTGATGGAAGGCGAGACGCGGGTCATGTTTTGGCTGATCGCCCTCGTGATCGAGTATTCGGCGCCTGCGCTCGGCTTCCGCGTGCCCGGCCTTGGCAAGTCGACGACGGCGGACTGGAACGTCTCGGGCGCGCATCTCGCGGAACGCTGCGCGCTGTTCATCATCATCTGCCTTGGCGAAGCCGTTCTGCAGGCCGGCAAGACCTTTGCCGAGCAGCCGGTGACGCCGCTGATCGTCGCCGTGTTCATCACTGCTTTCGTCGGCACGGTCGCTCTCTGGTGGATCTATTTCCAGTTCGGCCACGAACGGGCCGTCCACCGTATCGAGCATGACGACACGCCGGGAAGCCTGGCACGACAGGCGTTCACCTATGCTCACATTCCGATTCTCGCCGGCATCATGCTGAGCGTCGTCGGTGACGAGTTCCTGTTTGCCCATCCGCACGGCGCCGCAGATATGCGTACTGCAGCGGCTCTTCTCGGTGGCCCGGCGGTCTTCCTGCTAGGAAACCTCTGGTTCAAGGGTGTGACTACTGGCCGGCCGCCGCTGTCGCATATGGTGGGTCTTGGCGGGCTGGCGCTGCTGCTCCTCACATTGCCGATGGTCGTGGTCTACCAGCTCGGCATTCTCGCCACAGCAGTGCTGGTCGTCGTAGCGATATGGGAGTTCGCGTCACTGTCGCGGGTTGTCCCATCGTCGCGCTCGACGGGCGGTCACTGATCGCCCACCGTCTCCAGCGGCTCGCGTTCGTCCTGCATCAACAGTGTAACGACCCGCTCCATGTGTGCGGTCATGATTTCACACTCTTCGACTGGCGCATGTGACATCATGCGGTCGATGAGGGCGGTCTGAATGGTCATGGCTTCTTCCGTGACGCGGCGGCCCTCCGCCGTCAGATAGAGGCGCAGCACACGCTTGTCCTGCTTGTCTCCGCGGCGTTCGATCAGCCCGCGCTTTTCCATCTGCGGTAAAAGCATGCTCATATTTGAGCGGCCGACCAGCAGCTTGCGGGCGAGTTCCTGCTGCGAGATGCCTTCGAAGCGAAACAGGTTGACCAGAATGTCGAGGTGCGGCGGCTTGATGTCGAGATGTGCCAATGCCCGCGCCAGCGATTGCTGCATCAACTGGCAGGCGCGCGCCACGGCGATCCAGCTTCGAAAACGCGGATGGTCCCAAGGAAGGGATTGATTTTTGTTCATCGTTGTACTTTATTGTTCATAGTTGAACATTTTTCTTGGATTCCCACTATGCCATCCTTTGCACTCAAGGTCACCCGGTCGGGATTGTCCGGTCTCGGCAGGTTTTCACCGAAGCTCGCCGGCAAGGTCGCATTCAGGCTGTTCTGCCTTACGCCCTCACGCAGACCGCGCGGTTCCAAGGCGAAAACCGCTCATAGGGAGGGCCGAGAGCGGCTGGTCGTGGCAGAGGAGTTCATGCTGCCTTTCCCGGGCGGCCGCGCCATGGCCTATCGTTTCAACGGCGGAGCCAAGGGGCCGCGCAAGCGCTACCTCGTTGTGCATGGCTGGGGCTCCAGCAGCGAATACATGTCGGAGCTGACGGCTTTCCTTGCAAGTACCGGAGCGGAAGTGATTTCGCTCGATCTTCCGGGGCATGGCCGCTCGGCAGGTCGCTTTCTCAATGTGCACCTCGCCATATCGGCCATATCGGCCGCGTCCATACGCTTCGGCGCCTTCGACGCCGCGATCGGGCATTCTTTTGGCGGCGCGTGCCTGGCACTGGCCTCCGCGGGTTTCCTGCCTCGTATAGATGCTATCGAGACGAAGAAGCTGGTGCTCATCGGAGCGCCGAGCGCCATGCGATGGCTGTTCAGGGATTTCGGTCGCTTCATGAGACTTCGCCCGCAGGTGCAGACGGAACTGGAGGCGGAAGTCGGGCGGATTACGGGCAGGGCGCTTACCGCCTATGACGAACCACACGGCGTACTCGATCCAAGCCGGCCCGTGCTGGTCATCCATGCCGAGGACGACAAGGAGGTGAGTGCCGATCACGCCCGCGCCTATGCCGCCCAAGGAGAGCATGTTCGCCTCTTCTGGGCCAATGGCTTCGGGCACCGGCGCATCGTCAGCGCTGCTCCCGTGTTCGAGGCGATCGACGGCTTCCTTTCGGAAGTGGTCAAAACGGAAAAATCTCTCGAAAGCGACGATGGGACAGTGCTATCCATTTACCGGACCCCGGTTCGGCGCTCCTCGTAGCAAGGCGCGCGCTGCACCGGATTTTTTGGCAGATCACCGCGGAAAAGAATGCGAGGCAGCATGGGTATCGTTACGTCCGTCGAGCAGTTGAGAGCGCTTTATGGCGGCGTTGGCGAGGCATCGATCACCAAGGTAACGCAGGTACTGACGCCGCCTTACCGACGGATGATCGAAGCTTCGCCCTTCATGGCGCTGGCAACCGTCGGGCCGGAAGGGCTGGATTGTTCACCGCGCGGTGACCTTGGCGGCGTCGTCCGTGTAGAGGACGAGCGGACGCTTCTTCTTCCGGATTGGCGAGGCAACAATCGCGTCGATTCCCTCGAGAACATTGTGCGCGACCCGCGGGTGGCGATGATGTTCCTGGTTCCTGGGTCGAACACGACGATGCGGCTCAACGGCCGCGCCGTCATCTCCATCGAGCCAGGCCTGCTCGAGAGCTTCGCGATGGATGGCAAACATCCGCGCTGCGTCGTCGTGATCACGATCGATGAGGTTTATTTCCAGTGCGCGCGGGCGGTGATGCGGGCGGAGCTCTGGAATGCGGAGCGCTTCGCCGATCCCGCGAGCCTGCCGAGCCCTGGCGTGATGCTCAAGGCGGCAAAGGGCGACTTCGATCAGGAAACCTACGATCGGGAATGGCCGGCGCGGGCGGCGAAGACACTCTGGTAAACAAAACCGCCGGGCTGCCTGGGAAAGCTGCGCCGGCGGTTGGTTGGCTTCACTTTTAGTTCTTGTAAATGAGCCAACTTTTCGTGAAGTCCTTCTGCATGCCGTCCTGATAGACATTGCAGCAGTTGCGACCGGCGTTCTTGGCGCAATAGAGCGCGAGGTCTGCCTTGTTGTAGAGTTCGCCGGAATTGGCCGCTTCCGAAGCCATGCAGATTCCGAGCGATATGGTGATCGGACCGTAATCGACCTTCGTCCGGGAATTCTTGAAGGGCGTCGTTTCCAGCGCGCGGCGGATGCGCTCGCACATCGTCATGGCTTCTTCCGCCGTAGTGCCTTCCACGATCAAAGCAAATTCCTCGCCGCCGACACGAGCGACGAAGACTTCCCGCCGGACATTGGCGCGAATGACTGAGGCTACGGTCGCAAGGATCTTGTCGCCGACCGGGTGACCGTAGGTGTCGTTGATCCTTTTGAAATGATCGACATCGGCCAGAACGAGCGCCGTCGTCGGGCGGGTCAGCTGGTTGTCGAAAATCGAGATCAGCCGATCCTCGAACGCGCGGCGATTGGAGAGCCGCGTCAGGGCATCCGTGTTGGCTATGCGCTTATATTCGTCCAGCTCCTTGCGCACCTGATCCATTTCCTGGCTGCGCTGGGCGACGTTCTCAACGACCTTTTCGCCCTGGGCCATCGTATCGCCGGTGGCGGCAGTCAGTATGTCTATGGCGCTGCGCAGCAGATCTGCGCCGTTGTGGTTCCTCGAGGTGATGCGCTCGCAGGTCTCGCCGAGAAGCCGGTTGTAGCTATCGAGTGTCAGCTGCTCCTGTTTCAACGCGCGCAGAACGGCATCCAGTTCGACAGACAGGCGGGCGTGAGCGTCGTCGAAAATGCGGCCCGCATGGCGTGGAAAGTATTTGGCGCCGATATCGTCCAATTCTTCCTGCGTCGCGCTGTTGCCAAGAGCTGCCAATTCACGGGTTAGCGCGGAATTGGAGCCGATATAGGCTTCATAGAAAAGTTCGTAATTCCGCGGAATCGGTGCGACCCCCATGGATCGCATGGCGTAGGTAATCTGCCCTGCCACGTCGGGAATTTGCGCCTTGGGCGCAATCGCCGTACTCATCGGTGAGCTCCGTACATGTATTGGTTAATTCCTATTTTTACTTATGCAGAGATTCTTTGAAAAAATATTAAGGAGATGGTTATGAAAAATCCCCCGTCACTACAGCTTTATTCAAAAATAAATAGAATTGAAACTGGTTTTACAGAAGAGGGCGCTATTGGCGCCCTCTTTGGATGGAACATATAGATACGGCTAGTCTTTATCCCAGATTGAGCTCTTGGAAGAAGTCATTGCCCTTGTCGTCGATGACGATGAAGGCAGGGAAATCTTCGACCTCGATCTTCCAGACGGCTTCCATGCCAAGTTCTGGATATTCCAATACTTCGACCTTCTTGATGCAGTCCTGAGCAAGCCGGGCTGCCGGGCCGCCGATCGAGCCGAGATAGAAGCCGCCATGGGTCTTGCAGGCTTCGCGCACGGCGCGCGAGCGATTGCCCTTCGCCAGCATGACCATGGAGCCGCCGAACGACTGGAACTGGTCGACATAGCTGTCCATACGGCCTGCCGTCGTCGGGCCGAAGGAACCGGAGGCGTAGCCGGCCGGCGTCTTTGCCGGGCCGGCATAGTAGACCGGATGGTTCTTCAGATATTCCGGCATGCCTTCGCCCTTTTCCAGGCGTTCGCGGATCTTGGCATGCGCTAGGTCGCGCGCGACGATGATGGTGCCGGTGAGCGACAGGCGCGTCTTGACCGGATGCTGCGACAGCTCGGCCAGGATGTCGGCCATCGGCCGGTTGAGATCGATGCGAACCATCGATTCGGAGAGTTTCGCCTCGTCGATCTCAGGCATGTACTTGGACGGATCGGTCTCGAGCTGCTCGATGAAGATGCCGTCGCGGGTGATCTTGCCCTTGGCCTGGCGGTCGGCAGAGCAGGAGACGCCAAGACCGATCGGCAGCGAGGCACCATGACGGGGCAGGCGGATAACCCGGACATCGTGGCAGAAATATTTGCCGCCGAACTGCGCGCCGACGCCAAGGCCCTGTGTGAGCTTGTGGATTTCCTTCTCCATTTCGATATCCCGGAAGGCATGCCCGCTTTCGGAGCCCTCCGTGGGAAGACAGTCGAGATATCGCGTCGAGGCGAGCTTGACCGTCTTGAGGTTCATCTCGGCCGAGGTGCCACCGATGACGATGGCGAGATGATAGGGGGGGCAGGCTGCGGTGCCGAGCGTAAGGATCTTCTCCTTGAGGAAATCGATCATGCGGTCGTGCGTGAGCAGCGATGGCGTGCCCTGATAGAGGAAGGTCTTGTTGGCCGAGCCGCCGCCCTTGGCGACAAAGAGGAATTCGTAGGCGTCGGTGCCTTCCTCGTAAATGTCGATCTGGGCCGGGAGGTTGTTCTTGGTGTTCTTTTCTTCGAACATCTTGATCGGCGCAAGCTGCGAGTAGCGCAGGTTCTTCTTCTCGTAGGCGTCGAGCACGCCTTTGGCCATCGCACCGCTGTCGCCGCCTTCGGTCCAGACGCGGCGGCCCTTCTTGGCCATGATGATGGCGGTGCCGGTGTCCTGACACATCGGAAGCACGCCGCCGGCGGCGATATTGGCGTTCTTCAGCAGATCGTAGGCGACGAAGCGATCGTTGTCGGTGGCTTCCGGATCTTCCAGAATCGAGGCGAGCTGATTCAGATGGCCGGGGCGCAGCAGATGATTGATGTTGGCGAAAGCCGTCTCAGCGAGCAGGCGAATGCCCTCAGGATCGACGGTCAGGATTTCCTGGCCCTTGAAGGTGTCGACGGAAACATAGTCGCCCGAAATCTTGCGATAGGGGGTCTTGTCGTCGCCGAGGGGAAATAGATCGTCAGCCATATGGGGAACCTTTCAAGCCGGATGGCGGAGGAAAATGTTTGGAGGTGGTCTAAATCCGGCTCGCGCCAAATGCAATCGGCTGCAAAGCGCCTCGCGATTTCGATAGGTAGATTGTCAATGCGGCGTAGACGATCGGTGTCGAAATTGCCGACTTCAAAGACGGGTGGGAAAGGCGCAAATAGATCTCAACACGGGTAGGGCAGACAAGCTCGCTGTCCTGAAGACTAAAGGCCCGAAGCCAAGGGATTGAGATCATGGATATCTCCCACAATCACCACCACATTTCGCCGCTGGCTATCGCGGCGCTCGTTGCCGCTGTCGGCCTATTTGCTGTGGTCCACGGCGGCTACTTGAAGCACGCCTTTCACAAGGAAATTCTTGCCAGCATCGATCCCGCGACCGTCATCACGGCCACAGACATGGTTTCGCGGATGCCGGAGAGAAGGGCTGTGCTCCCAAGGCAAGACAAGGCGGAGACAGCAAGCGTTCGCTAGCCTTGGCTGAACAGACAGGCATCCCGCCAATATTCGGAGATGCCTGCCCGTATTAACGAGTCTCTGCTTTGGCTTACTTCGGGCCGATCATTGTTTCCGGACGGACGATGGCGTCATATTCTTCCGAGGATACCAATCCGCTCGCCAGAGCTTCTTCCTTCAGCGTCGTCCCGTTCTTGTGGGCCGTCTTGGCGATCTTGGCGGCGTTGTCGTAGCCGATCTTCGGCGCCAGTGCGGTTACCAGCATCAGAGAGCGCTCGAGGCCGGCCTTGATGTTGTCCTCGCGGGCCTCGATACCGGCGACGCAGTTGTCTGTGAAGGAGACGGCAGCATCGCCGAGCAACTGTACCGACTGCAGGAAATTATAGGCCATCATCGGATTATAGACGTTGAGCTCGAAATGACCTTGGCTACCGGCAAAGGTCAGGGCGGCATTGTTGCCGAAAATATGGATGCAGACCTGCGTCAGCGCCTCGCACTGGGTCGGATTGACCTTGCCCGGCATGATCGACGAGCCCGGCTCGTTTTCCGGCAGCGCCAGCTCCCCGAGACCGGAGCGTGGGCCAGAGCCGAGCAGGCGGATATCGTTGGCGATCTTGAAGAGTGCGGCGGCGGCGGCATTGATCGCGCCATGGCTGAAGACCATGGAATCATGGGCAGCCAGCGCTTCGAACTTGTTCGGGGCCGTGACGAAGGGCAGGCCGGTGATCTTGGCGATCTCGTCCGCGACCTTCTCGGCAAAGCCGATCGGCGCATTGAGGCCGGTTCCGACTGCGGTGCCGCCCTGGGCGAGTTCGCAAAGGCCCGGCAACGTCAGTTCGATGCGCTTGATCGAGGAGGCGACCTGCGCGGCATAGCCGGAAAATTCCTGGCCGAGCGTCAGCGGCGTGGCGTCCTGTGTATGGGTGCGGCCGATCTTGATGATATGAGCGAAGTCCGCGACCTTCTTTTCCAGCGCTGCGTGCAGGTGCCGCAGGGCCGGCAGCAGATGATGGACAATCTGCTCGGCGCAGGCGATGTGCATGGCCGTCGGATAGGTGTCGTTCGACGACTGGCTCATGTTGACGTGATCGTTCGGGTGCACCGGCTTCTTCGAGCCCATGATGCCGCCGAGCATCTCGATTGCGCGGTTCGAGATCACTTCATTGGCGTTCATGTTGGACTGCGTGCCTGAGCCGGTCTGCCAGACCACCAGCGGGAAGTGGTCGTTGAGCTTGCCGTCGATGACTTCCTGCGCCGCTTCGACGATTGTCTTGCCGAGCGCGGGGTCGAGTTGGCCGAGCTCCATGTTGGCGCGGGCGGCTGCCTGCTTGACGATGCCGAGGGCGCGGACGACCGATAGTGGCTGCTTTTCCCAGCCGATTTTGAAGTTGCCGAGCGAACGTTGCGCCTGCGCGCCCCAATATCGGTCGCTGGCGACTTCGATCGGGCCAAAGGTATCGGTTTCGGTGCGGGTGGAAGTCATGTTCCTGATCCTGCTTTCTATGGAAATAGATAGCAGCCATATAGGCCCGAACGGTGCTTATGAAAACACCGAAGCGCATTTACGTGATTGGAATAATCATGTTTTTAGTGCGCTTTGCCGAGCGTGCTCTTTTTAACACGCTCCTCATATATTCGTGAACGCGAAATTTTCATCCGCGTAAAAACTTTGGGCGATTTCAATAAAAGATTAACCAATAATTTCATAATTTTGTGTGAATTGAATCGCTGAGAACGTCTCTGCTTCGTAACGTGAAGTTGAGGCATTGAACAAAAGGCGGGGTCTCGCTGTTTTTATAGTAGTGAGTATACGATGTTTTCGACATCGCGGCCCAACCGAAGCAGCACCGTCTGGCTCGAACCTACCGCACGATACAGGGACTGATTAGAGAATGAAACTTGCAGCCAAAGCCACAGCATCCGTCCTGGCTCTTTCCTGTTGCCTTTCCTCCATCGGCGCGACGTCGGCGAGCGCTATGACCCTCATGGATTTCATCCGTGGCGGTCAAGGACGTCAGCAAAGCACGCAGGTTTCGGCTCCTGTTCCGAACAACCCGGCGCAGACGATGCTGAACCCGAACCAGCCAGGGCAGCCCAAGCAGGCGTTGCCGACCGTCAGTGCGCCGAAATACTATACCTATAAGGCCGACTCGATGCGTCTGGTGTCGACGGTGCATTTTGCCGATCCGGTGGTGACCGGCGCCGTTGCCGATGCGTCGCCGACGCCGAGCGCAGTCGATACCGAGATCTCGCAGCGCCGCTATCTGGCGGATGCACGCGTGATGGCGACCAATGACGTCGCCAAGGCGATCGAGACCTATTATGCCGATCAGAGCAAGCCGATCCTCTGGGTTGCCGATCACGCCGTCAACGAGAAGGCGAAGGCGGCCATGGCAGTTTTTGCCGATGCGGGCTCTGTCGGTCTCGACCCGGCGGATTATGCGGTGACGCTACCGAATGCGGATGCGACCGGCGCCGATCCTGTGATGCGCGATCGCGCCCTCATGCAATTCGAGCTGGCGCTTTCCACCAAGGTGCTGATGTTCGTCCAGGATACGGTCCGTGGCCGCATCGACCCGAACAAGCTCTCCGGCTATCACGATTTCAAGCGCAAGGACGTCAACCTGACCGCCGCGCTCGACGTGCTGCGTGCGAGCCCCGATGTTGCCGCCTATATCAACAGCCGCAACCCGTCCAACCAGCAATTCACGCTGCTTAAGGCCGAGCTTGCGAAGCTGCGTGCCGAATCCGGCTCCGATGGTACCCATATTTCGGTTTCCCTGACGGGTACGCTGAAGCCGGGCGGCAGCTCGCCGGAAATGGCCAACATCGTCAAGGCGATTGAGCACCGTGGCTCCGATGCGCTGAAGAAAGCACATGCCGATCTCTTCTCCGCTTATCTGGGCACGCCGGACTACACCCCCGAACTCGTGTCGCTGGTTGAGGACTTCCAGCGGGAGAAGGGTCTGACGGCTGACGGCGTCATTGGCGCGTCCTCGGTTCGCGCCATGGTCGGCGAGAATAATGACGTGAAGATCCAGAAGCTGATCATTGCGATGGAGCAGCTGCGTTGGCTGCCGGTCGAGCTCGGATCGCGCTACGTTTTCATCAATCAGCCGGCGTTCATGGTTTACTACTACAACAACAACCAGGAACAGCTGTCGATGCGGGTTGTCGTCGGCAGCAAGCAGCACCAGACTTTCTTCTTCGAAAACCAGGTGCAGACGGTCGAGTTCAATCCGTTCTGGGGCGTTCCGCAGTCGATCATCATCAACGAGATGCTGCCGAAGCTGCGTGCCGACCCGAACTATCTGGATCGCATGGGCTATCAGGTCGAAGTCGGCGGTCATGCCGTCGCGTCCTCCAGCGTCGACTGGTATGGCTCGACTAAGAGCATCTCCGTGCGCCAGCCGCCGAGCAGCGACAATGCTCTGGGAGAGCTGAAGATCCTCTTCCCGAACTCGCATGCGATCTACATGCACGACACGCCGCAGAAGAGCTTCTTCAAGAAGGATATGCGTGCGCTTAGCCATGGCTGCGTCCGCCTTGCCGATCCGCGCGCAATGGCTGCGGCCGTGTTGAACACGACGCCTGACGATATCGCCAAGCAAATTGCAGCCGGCCAAAACAAGGCTGTCGCCGTGCCGCAGAGGTTCCCGATCTACATCGCTTACTTCACCGCATGGCCGAACAAGGACGGCGTGGTTCAGTATTTCAACGATGTTTATGATCGTGACGCTGCCACGCAGCGGGCGCTGGATGCCACCTCGAAGGCGCGCACCGCGCAGATCTGAGTTTCGCATAGTGGACAAACAACAAAGGGCGGCCCGTTGCAGCCTGTGTGGAAACGTTTGGAGGCTCCGGTTTGACCGGGGCCTCTTTTGGTTTCTGGGTCTATGCGGGTTTTGATGTTATGTTTATGGTG